>NZ_CP110128.1:752500-1392500 GCF_028471945.1 Pseudomonas sp. WJP1 | reverse complement strand
GAAGCGGGTCCGGGTCAACAACGTCTTGTCCTCGCCAAGGCTGTGCTCACGGGTCAGTTCGTCGAGTAACTCGCCTTCGAGCAGGCTGCCATCGAGCAACCCGGTGTAGAACCCGGCCAGGCTGCGGGCATTGCCATGGCCATTGGCTGCCGGCTGCTGCATGCGCCGCCACTCCGGCTTGTTGGTGCTGGTCAGCACCGAGGGCGGATTGGTGAACGCGCGGGTGGTCATGGCCGTTGGCTCGCGCATGGTCACTTGCAGCAGACGCTGGGCCGCCGCATCGCCGACATTGCCCTTGCCGCGGGCAATGTGCGCCACGCGATGAAACTCTTCATCGGCCAGGCCGACATGAAAATCCAGGCCCAACGGTTTGGCAACCCGCGCCACGATGGACTCACCCGGGCCGCGGCCGTCAGCACGGCGCAGCAGCTCGCCGATCAGCCAGCCATAAGTGATTGCCGCATAACCGTGGCCTTCACCGGGCGTCCACCAGGGTGTTTCGGCGGCCAGCGCCTCGACCATGGTTTGCCAGTCGTAGAGCGCTTCAGGGGCCAACAGCTCGCGCAACGCCGGCAGGCCGGCCTGATGGCAAAGCAGCTGGCGCAAGGTGACCGATTCTTTGCCAGCGGCGGCGAATTCAGGCCAGTAGCGAGCCACCGGGGCATCCAGTTGCAACTTGCCTTCGGCCACCAGTTGCAGGGCGGTGACGGCGGTGAAGGTCTTGGTGCAGGAGAACAGGTTGGCGATGGTGTCGCTGTGCCAGGCTTCGGCCCCGTCCTTGTCGGCGGTGCCGGACCACAGGTCGACGACGGTTTCGCCGCCGATCTGGATGCACAACGCGGCGCCACGTTCCTGAGGATCGTCGAACAGCGCCGCGAACGCTTCACGCACTGCCTCGAACTTAAGCTCGTAATGACCCTGAATCTGCACCCGCAACTCCCCGCAAACGTTCTGTAAAAGTGGCCCGCATTGTTCCAGCCCTTGAGGGTTTTGGGAACAGGTGCGGGCTGGGCGGTCAATCACTGGCAGAACTGATCAGAACTCAATGACCTTTGCCGGAATGCCCACCTGCGCCCTTGCCCGGGCCTGTGCCGGCCTCGGCCTTGCGCCCGCCCTCGGCGTCATGGTTCGCCTTGTCGACTTCGGCTGCAGCCTTCTGCGCCTCTTTGCGCAACTGCTCAAGCGCCGCCAGATTGCTCTTGCGCACGCTGTCGACAAAGCCCTGGAACGGCAGATCGGTAATGCCTACCAGGCCAAAGTGACCATTTTCGCCATCCAGAAGGCGCCCCGTCACAGGTTGGTCGAGGTACTGGAACCAGTGCACCCCGACAATCGACGGTTCGGTCAGCGCCTGTTTCAGGAAGTTCGCGTAGGCCGGGCCACGGTCTTCTTCCTTCGCCAGTTGCGTGACGCCGCCCCAGAACGGGCCGCGATCGGTCGAGCCGAAGTTGAATTCGGTGATCAGCACCGGTTTGTCGAGGCTGCGCAGTCGGGCGAAGTCGTAACCGTCCTGGGGTTGCAAGGTGTACATGTTGAAGCTCAGGACATCGCAGTACTGCGCACAGGACTCAACCGCTTCCGGGGTGCTGATGGCGAACCGGCCACCGAGCAACAGCTGGTTCGGCGCGTGCCACTCGAGCGAGTCGGAAATGGTCTTGAAGTAGGTGTCGGCGAAAACCTTCTGGAAATATTTGAAGTCGGCCTCGATTTCCGGGTGTTCGGCGCTTGGCAGAGGCGGCACAAAGCCCGGGTCTTCCATCAGCTCCCAGGCTGGCAGATCGATACCCCAGGCTTTCGACAAGCCTGCCTGGTTGCGATATTTGTCGCGCAACTGCTTGAGGAACGCGCGCTTGGCCGGCACGTCGGTGGTCATTTTCAAGGTGCCGTACGCGAGCGCGTAACGGGCTTTCGGGTCATCGCCTGGACCGGCCCAGGCCAGTTCGTTGTCGGCAAAGTAACCGATCAGCCAAGGGTCGTCGCGGTGGTCCCGGGCGGCAATGGCCACCGCGCGTTCGGTCGCCATGGCGAACCGCGGGTCGAACGGGTCGGGCATCCCGCCCCACCAGTCGCTGCCGGTGCTGATGCTGGCGTAATCGCCGACGATCGACAGGGGCAAGGTGTAGGGAACGCGTTCAGCGTCACCCAGGGTCTCAGCGCTCCAATTACCGAGGGTGTTGAAACCCCAGGCCTGCAGGCGATCGAGGGTGTGGCCGGTCCAGCGCTGCTCATCAAACGTGGTTTTGCAGGGTTCGGCAGGTGTTGGCTCGGCCGCTTTCGCCACCGTCGCATCGACGGCGCCAGTCCGGGCGGCTTCGGCGACACCGGATTCGGCGGTTGATGGCGCGACGGGCGGCTCGGCAGACTTCTCGGCCGTTGCCTCTACCGCGTCTGCCTTGGCCGCTTCAGCGACGCCGGCCTTGGTATTGCTGCCCAATGCACAAGGGTCGCCATGCAGGCGCTGCAAGTTGGCCCCATAGAAGTCGTACCACTTGCCAGCATTGAAGCCCCGGCCCTGATCGACACCGTTACCACCGCGGTTGTCGCCTTCACCGTAGTGATTGGCCAGCGGTTCGTCAGGCTTGGGCAGGGTTTCGAACATCCATTCACGACCGGCGACATAGGTCTGGTTGACGTCCGCCGTAACCGCGTTGACCCCCAGCGAGTAGAACGGATGCCCTTGCGGCGTCACCAGGTACCAGCGGCCGTCGCGTTTCTCGGTGCGGAAAAAGCCGCTGGCCTTGAACGTCGGCCCTGTGGTCCAGCCACCGAACTTGTCCAGGGAGGACTTTTCGCGCTCGACCAGCCAGGTTTTCAGCTGCTGTTGTTCCTTGGCGGCGGCGCTTTTCAGTTGTTCGTCGTTGCTGACTTTTTCTGGCCATTTGGCCCGGGTCGATTGGCCATAAGCGTCCACCAGAGCGCCATAGACCGCTTGGGTCACCCCTTCGCCATCCTGCACGCCAAAGCGCTCCAGCAGGATGCTCTGGGCGACTTTCGGCTGATCCATGGACAAGCTGACCGACACCACCTGGCTGCGGTCCAGTTCACCGGCACTGCTGGCGAGCAAAACCCTTTGACCGTCGACCGTCATCGGCATCGGAGGCCCCGCCTTCATGCCCTGGCTAAGCGGCGAAGTCGGCTGCAAGGGCACCAACAGGGTCTGGGCCGGGCCGGCTGGAAGATCGACGCGACTGACCAATGTCTTGCCATCGTTGCTCTGGATAGTCACGTACAGGGTCACGGCCCAGTTCATCGCGCTCTGGATCCGCAGGCTCATCACGCCCGACTGCGACCAGTCCCACGCCCCGCTCTGCGGCGACAGGCGCAGGGTTGGCCGGGCTACAGGGTTGAACGTCACCCGGCGCAACACTTCGCCTTCAGGCGTCTGTTCAGCATTGGATTGCGGCAGGCTGGCGTCCTGGGTCGCCACCTGGACCACGTCGGCGGGGCGCACAAAGTTGAACAGCGTCTGTTGGCCTGCGGGTGCGGCCAGCAAGGGCGTTGCGAACAGGGCAAGAACGGCAGGTAGCGAGCGACGCAGCGAACGGCGAATCATGAGAACGGAATTCTCCCTAGCGACCCGGTCGGGCCAATGGAAAAGCGATGGTAGAGAGATAGACAACGCGGCGGGCAAAACTGCCCACCGGTTTATCAGGAAATTTCACGACGGAAGGGAGGCAACGCATTGAGGATCGCCTTGCCATAGCGCTGGGTGACCAGGCGCCGATCAAGCAAGGTGATGGTGCCGCGGTCCTCTTCGGTGCGCAGCAGGCGACCGCAGGCCTGGACCAGTTTCAGCGAGGCATCCGGAACCGAAATTTCCATGAACGGATTGCCGCCACGGGCCTCGATCCATTCGGCCAGCGCCGCTTCGACCGGATCATCCGGTACCGAGAACGGGATCTTGGCGATCACCACGTGCTCGCAGTACGCGCCAGGCAAGTCGACCCCTTCGGCAAAACTCGCCAGGCCGAACAGCACGCTGGAATCACCGCCATCGACCCGCGCCTTGTGTTTGTTCAGGGTTTCCTGTTTCGACAAGTTGCCTTGAATGAACACTTGCTTGCGCCAGTCGCGGTCCAGGCCGTCGAACACGTCCTGCATCTGTTTGCGCGAGGAAAACAGCACCAGCGTGCCCCTTGAGCCTTCGACCAGCTCTGGCAGATCGCGGATGATCGCCGCGGTATGGGCCGCCGCATCCCGCGGATCGGCGTTCAGGTTCGGCACCCGCAACACACCGGCGTCGGCGTGATGGAACGGGCTCGGCACCACGGCGGTCACGGCTTTTTTCGGCAGGCCGGCGCGCATGCGGAAGCGGTCGAAGGTGCCCAGGGCAGTCAAGGTCGCCGAAGTCACCAGCGCGCCATAGGCCACGTTCCACAGGTTTCGCCGGAGCATTTCCGCCGCCAGGATGGGACTGGCGTTGACTTCGATATCGAACAGCGAGCCGCTTTCCGACAGGGTCAGCCAGCGGGCCATGGGCGGGTTGTCTTCCGGGTCTTCGGCGGTGAAGGCGACCCACAATTCCCAGTTGCCCGAAGAGCGGGACAACAGGCTGCCAAACAGCGGATACCACTCTTCGGCCTGGTTACTGGCGATCCCGATATTGACCTCGCCGTCCATGCCTTCCTTGAGCAATTCCGTGAGGCGGGTAAACAGGTCAGTCAGGCGCGCGAAGCCTTTCTTCAGCTCGATGCCCATTTCGCGCATGTGCTCGGGAATCACCCCGCCGACGAAACGGTGACGCGGGCGTTCGCGGCCCTCGACATCTTCGCCGGGTTTGAAATCGGCGGCCTGTTCGCAGGCGGTGAACATGAACTGCTGCTGGGTCTTGATCTCCCGCGCCAGCTCCGGCACTTGCTCGATCAGCTTGCCCAGGTCACCCGGCAAGGGATGCTGGGCCAGCAGCTTGGTGAGGTTCTTGGCGGTGGTTTCCAGCCAGTCGGCAGTGGAGCGCAGGCGCGTGTAATGGGCGAAGTGGCCGATGGCCTTGTCCGGCAAGTGATGGCCTTCGTCGAACACGTAGATGGTGTCGCGCGGATCGGGCAGCACGGCACCGCCACCCAGTGCCAGGTCGGCCAGGACCATGTCGTGGTTGGTGACGATCACATCGACCTTGCCCATGCCTTCGCGGGCCTTGTAGAAGGCGCACTGGCCGAAGTTCGGGCAATGGCGGTTGGTGCACTGGCTGTGATCGGTGGTCAGGCGTGCCCAGTCGGCGTCCTCCAGGGCAGTGGACCAGCTGTCGCGGTCACCGTCCCATTTATTGCCGGCGAGCTTCTCGATCATGCTGGTAAACAGCTTCTGGCTGGCCTCATCGACCTCGATCTTGAAGCCTTCTTCTTCGAACAGCTGGGCGGTGGCGGTTTGCGCGTGACCTTCCTGGAGCAACATGTCGAGCTTGGACAGGCACATGTAGCGCCCACGCCCCTTGGCCAGCGCAAAACTGAAATTCAGCCCGCTGTTGCGCATCAGGTCGGGCAAGTCCTTGTAGACGATCTGCTCTTGCAAGGCGACGGTGGCGGTGGCGATCACCAAGCGTTTGCCGGCCGCCTTGGCCGTGGGGATGGCCGCCAGGCTGTAGGCCACGGTCTTGCCGGTACCGGTGCCGGCTTCCACCGCGACAATCGCGGGGTCGCCACTGCGCCGGCCTTCGTCGTCGGTGTCGATGTCACCGAGGACCTTGGCGATTTCGGCGATCATCAGGCGTTGGCCGTAGCGCGGCTTGAGGCTCTTGGCTTCGAGAAAACGCGAATAGGCGCCCTGGATCGTGGTTTTAAGTTCAGTGCTGATCATGGATTGTCGGGCGCAAAAAACGCTGGATAAATTTTCAGTAGTTCGGTTCGGCCGCTATCATACCCCGCTAATGAATCCCGCGCAGAACGGAGTAACCCAATGACACCCTTTAGCCTCATTTACAGCCTGCATGTCCTCGCCGCACTGGTGTGGGTTGGCGGCATGTTTTTCGCCTGGATGGTCTTGCGCCCCGCGGCCTTGAAGGCACTGGAGGGCCCTGCCCGGCTGAAGCTGTGGGTAGAAGTGTTTCAGGGGTTTTTTCGTTGGGTGTGGGTCGCGGTGGTGCTGTTGCCGATCAGTGGCGTCGGCATGATTCATCTGCAGTACAGCGGTTTTGAAACCGCGCCGCGTTACGTGCAGGTGATGATGGGGTTGTATGTGGTGATGACCGCGCTGTTTATCCGGATCCAGGCGTTGATGTTGCCGGAGTTGCGCACGGCGGTGACGGCCCAGGATTGGCCGGCGGGGGCTGCGGTGCTGGGGAGGATTCGCCGGTTGGTGGGGATCAATCTGATCGTTGGCCTGGTGCTGGTGGCGATTGCGGCGGCCAGGCCGACGCTTTAATGCCTCAAGGGACGCGGAGCGTCCCGGGCTGCATTCCCACGCGGAGCGTGGGAATGATCGGTCAGGGGGATTACAACCGCTGCACCGTCACCGAACCCGCAGCCCCCTCCACTCCCGGCTGCCCGTCTACGCCAGGCTTGCCACTCTTGCCGCCATCGGCCTTGTAGACGAAGCAGCCCTTGGCTTTACCGCCCGCCCCCGGCTTGCCGCCAGGTCCGGCCACGCCACCGGCACCGCCGGCCACTTGCACCTTGATTTTGTCGGCCGGGTAATCACGCGGCACGGCCAGCCTGACCGCCGCGCCAGGCGCACCGGCCTGGCCCTTGCTGCCATCGCTGCCGTCGGCACCGCGACCCGCCTGGCCCCAGGCACAACCCGGTGCCTGGCCGTTGGCCCCGTCGAGGCCGACAAAGCCCGGGGCACCCGCACCACCGCGAGCATCCACCAGCAGTTGCGGCGCCTTGAGTGCCTTGATCTGCATGTTCAGGTTGCGCCCGGAGCGGGCAGCCTTCTGGTAGGTCCCCGGTGCGCCACGCGCGGTGATTTGGCTGCCCTCGGACAAGTCGGCACGGTTGACCTTCAGCTCCAGCGGCTGCTCGCCGGGCACAATGGTAATCCGCGCATCGCGGCCCAAGTGCAGTTCACCGACACTGACCTCGGTCACGTTCGAGGGAATCAGCAAGGTGCCGTAGTCGGCCACTTCCAGGCGTTCCAGTTGCAAGGTGCTGGCGGTGTTGGGCAGGCGCATCAGCGAGTTGGTTTCGACACTCACCACCTGGGCGCAAGCCAATGGGCTGATGAGGGCGGCGAGCAGACAGAGTTTACGCATGGGAAGCCTTACGTGCGGTGGGAGCCGGGAGGGTTTGCAGGTGGAAAACGCCGAAAATGAGCACTTTCAAGCGATCGAGCCAAGGGTGGGCACGCCCCCTGAGGCTGCGGTAGCAAAACACCGCCTCCAGCAGATGAAGCCCCGCCAGCAGGCAGCCGGCCAGGTTGACCAGCGGGTGCAGCGGATAGATGAACGGTGTGAGCTGATTGACCAGCACCACCAACCAGAACACCAGGGTCAACAGCTTCCCCAGCCCCCATATCACCTTCATACCCGCCCCCGATGAGAATTATTATTTGCCCGCACAGTAACGGCTTCCACGCGGGATATGCCAGAGGGCAAGCGAAAATTCTTGAGGAAGATGGCAAATGGCCGACGGAACGACATGAATCATCGCCCGACGGCTCTATTGCGCGGTTCAGCGATTGATATGCAATTCCACTCGGCGATTTTTCGCGCGGCCTTCTTCGGTTTCATTATCGGCCACAGGCTCGCTTTTACCCTTGCCTTCGCTGGTGACTTTATCGGGCGCAACGTGCTGGCTGAGCAGGTATTCGGCGACGCTGCTGGCTCGTTTTTGCGACAGTTCCTGGTTGTACTCATCCGATCCGACGCTGTCGGTATGGCCGACCACCTTGATGCTCGCGACGCTGGGGTCCTGCAGTTTGCCCATCACCGAATCCAGCTTGCTTTGCATGCTGGGGGTCAAGTCAGCGCTATTGAACGCAAACAGCACGTCATCGGCATCGCTCAGGGTAATGACTTCGGCTTGCACAGGTTCGGCTTTCACGCTGGCCGGGTATTGCGGCAACGGGCAGCCATGATGTTCCACAGGGGTATTGGCGGGCGTGTCAGGGCAGCGATCGCGACGGTCGAATACGCCATCGTCGTCTTCGTCGCCATCCTGGGCATAACAGATCAAGCCACCGCCCAAGATCCCGAGCGCCGCTCCACCGGCCGCCCAACCGCCACTTTCGATAGCGCCCAGACCTCCGCCGACGAGTCCGCCAAGGAGGCTGCAGATCGGCCAGGTACGTTGATTGAGGGGGGCGGTGCCATCACTGTGAGTAGCGCAACCGGTCAACAGGCTGCCAAGCAGCAGAACCGGTAAGACGGTCCGTGTGAAATTGCTCATTTCTGAAAGCTCCTGTGTCACCGGCCGATGCCGGTTACACAGGAGTAAAGACCCGCATCCACGACTGCACAAGCCGTGGATGCGAGGGGTCTAGCGGTTGATTTTGATTTCCGTGCGACGGTTCATCGCGCGGCCGTCAGCGGTTTTGTTGTCGGCAACCGGCTGGCTTTCCCCAGCGCCGCTGACCGACACGAAGCTGCTACGAGGCACACCGCTTTCGATCAGATATTCCACCACCGAATGCGCGCGACGGTCCGACAGTTTCTGGTTGTAGGCATCGCTGCCCACGCTGTCGGTGTGACCGGTCACGGTCAGTCGGGCGCTGGCTGCTTCCTGTTTCAGGCGAGTGGCAATGGTGTTGAGCTTGTCTTTATCGGCGGCTGTCAGCTTGGCCGAGTCGAACTGGAAGTTGACATCGCGAATCACGATGGTTTCTTCCTTGACCACCACGACCTCTTCAACCACTGGAGCAGGCGCTGGTGGTGGGCAGCCATCGGCATCGACCTTCACGCCTCTTGGCGTGCCTGGGCACTTGTCGCGGCTATCGAGCACACCATCGCCATCTTCGTCACCATCACCGTGAACCCAGCAATAGGCTGCCGCCGTAGCACCGACTACCAACGCGCCATAACCGGCCCATGATGAACTCTCGGTTGCACCGAGACCCGCACCTACGACACCACCGACCGCGGCACAGGTCGGCCAGTCGGTTTTCTGCAAACCTGCGCAACCAGTCAACACACTGGTTAGCAGAACCAGGGGTAATGCTGTCCGAACTATGCTCATCTAGTTTTCTCCTGAAGGATCGGCTTAGAACCGATTCAGGGAGTAAAGACCGGAGTTTTAATCTCCGCCAGCAATAGGCCATAGCAGTTTTGTCCCGTGTTCACAGGCGATCGTGACTTTTCAGGCAAAGCCGCTCTAGGATCGAACAAGCGGGCAGGCTAGTCTTGGCAAATCTGATTGAGGATCTTCGATGATTGCAGGTATTTCTTCACGTACGCCGCAGCAGGCGTTGGCCGCTTTGCTGGACCGTTATGCCCCTGCGCGCCTGTTGTTGATTGGCGCCAGCGAGTTCCCCGCGCTTGAGGCCTTCAAGCTTGCGCACCCGGACACCAGCGTCGCGCATACGGCACCCGGGCCGTTGCCCGCCGAGCTGGCGGCGCGCCGCTTTGATCTGGCGCTGGTGGTCGACTGCCTCGAACACTTGCCCAAGCGTGATGGCCTGAACCTGCTCGGTGGCATTCGCAACCTCAACGCCAGCCGCATCGCGGTGCTGGCCGACCTGCCGGCGAGCGGCTGGCAGGAAACGGATTTTTTCTCCCTGGCGCTGCAAGCCAGCGAACGCTTCCAGCGTGACGAACAGGTGCTGACCCTGTTCACCTATGATCTGCTTGAATACAAACAAGTACCCGACTGGCTCAATTCGCGGTTCTGGGCCAATCCGGAAAATTTCGGGAAATACTGGTGGTAACGCAATGAGTACATCCATTTGCCCTTGCGGCAGCGGCACCCTGCTCGATGCCTGCTGCGGCCATTACCATGCCGGGCATCCGGCACCCTGCGCCGAAGCCCTGATGCGCTCGCGCTATAGCGCCTACGTGCTGGGCCTGATCGATTACCTGGTGGCAACCACCCTGCCCGCCCAGCAGAGCGGGCTCGATCGTCAATCGATCACCGACTGGAGTGCCCAGAGCACCTGGCTGGGCCTTGAAGTCGAGAGTTCCGAAGTACTCGGCGGCCAGCCGGAGCATGCCTTCGTCACGTTCACCGCACGCTGGCACGACGGCAGCGGCGAACACAGCCATCGCGAACGCTCCTCGTTTGTGCAGAATGCCGGACGCTGGTACTTCATCGACCCTACCGTGCAACTGGACATCGGACGCAACGACGCCTGCCCTTGCGCGAGCGGGCACAAGTTCAAGAAGTGCTGTTCGGGGTATTTCGGTAGCTGACACAAGGTCAACGGCTAGACTGGGGTTCAAGGGAGACAAACGACCATGATCACCCAGCAACTCTCACGCATTCTACTCACGCTGGCTCTTTGCCTGGGGCTCGGCGGCTGCGCATCCTGGTTCAGTACAGATGAACCAGACCCCGAGGTGCATCTGGTCAGGGTCGAAGTCGTGCGGGCCAAGCTGCTGGAGCAACGGTTTGTCCTGCACTTTCGCATCGACAACCGCCGCGACAGCGAGTTGACCGTGCGCGGGCTGGAGTATCGCATCCATCTGGGCGACATCCTGTTGGCCGAAGGTGAGCATGAGCACTGGATCTCCGTTAACCCCAGGAGCAGCCGTTTTTACAAGGTGCCGATCCGCACCAACCTTTGGCCCAAGGTCAAGGACCTGGTCAAACAGCTGAAAAACCCCGAGCAGGCCGTTCCCTATCGTCTGGAAGGTGAGATGGAAACCGGTTTATTCATCGCTCACTACGTGCACCTGGCGCGTAATGGCGTGATAATCCCCGCCGATCTAATTCCGGAGCAACCTCGATGACCCAGCAACCCCATGTTCATGGCCCAGACTGCAACCACGATCATGACCATCACCAGCATGATCACGACCATGGCCATGTACACGGCCCGAACTGCGGCCACGCCCACCAGGAACCGGTGCGCAACGCCTTGAAAGACGTCGGCCGCAACGACCCTTGCCCATGCGGCAACGGCAAGAAGTTCAAGAAGTGCCACGGCGCTTGATCGGCTGAACTGTAGGGCTGGCTTGTCGGGTCGACGCTTTGTAGAAAGCGGCAGGCTGACATACCGCGCTGTCTGGTTCGCCGGCAAGCCTGGCTCCTACGCAGATTCAGTCGTTATTGAGAATATGCGCGGTGCTGGTGACCGTGGCGTACTCGCCATGCAGGTTCCCCAGCGACATCCCATGCACCTCTTCGGCTGAGTGGGCATTGCCGAAAAAATCGGCCTTGTCGAAGGTAAAGCAGCCATCCTCCACGACCCAGGTATCAAACCCCAGGTTACCTGCCGTGCGCGCCGTGGACTCCACCGAGTTGTGGGTCGCCACGCCAACGATGACCAATTGCTCGATCCCCGCCTCGCGCAAAACGGCTTCCAGCCCCGTCGAACAAAACGCATCCGGTACCTGTTTTTGAATGTGTCTTTCGCCAGGCGCAGGCAGAAATCGTTCCTGAAATTCCACCCCGGACTGCCCGGGCCAGAACACTGAATCCTCAGAACGGGACAGATGCTGCACGTGGATCACCGGCCGAGCGCTATGGCGCCAATGGCCCAGCAGTTCCAGCATGCGCTCCTCGGCCTGGGGATTGTTCCGCCGACCGAGCTTGGGGTGCAGGATGCCTTTCTGTTGGTCGATGATGATCAGCGCCGCGTTGGTCTTTAGCTCCATGCAGACTTTTCTCGGACAGGGTTGAAGGGCGTGGGCAAACTTAACAGATTCTTTCATGAGGATCGCTCCCATGTTGCATGGGAGCGATCACCCGCGCGGGCTCAATGACCGAACACGCCCACCTTCTTGGCTTTCTTTTCCGTACGCTTTTCGATGGCGGTTTTCAGCGGTTTTTTCTTCGCTGCTTTCTTCGAATCCATACCTTTGGACATGATGCGTACTCCTCTGACTGGGGATGTGAGATCAGGTATACACCTATCGCAGCCGGCGTGTTCTTTTATAATCACCTGCTTTGCACACCGACAATCCAAGATCATGCCCGATACCCAGTACACCCGGCTCGACGAGCCGTTATGGCCGCTGATGAACAAGTTTTATCGCGCCCACCAATCGTCGATGAAGGCGGTCCGCGACGCACAACTGTGGGTGGCGCGGCGCGACGAGATCATCGCAGCGCTGTGTTTGCGGCCGGTGTCCGGCGGGCATTGGTTGACCGGACTGTTTGTCGACCCGGCCTGTCGCGAACAGGGTGTCGCCGCCGCACTGATCGGCGCGGCCACCCGCCACATAGAAAGCCCGGTATGGCTGTTCTGCCATCCGGACTTGCGCGATTTTTATCAACGTCGCGGTTTTGCCTTCGATCCACCGATGCCGTACGCCATGGTCGAGCGCCTGAGTCGCTACGCCCGCAGCAAGCCGATGATCGCCATGGGCCTGACGCCGTAAGACAGGTCAGTCGTCTGCGTTGGGATCAAGGTCCGGGAACATCACTTCGGTAAACCCGAACTTGCTGAAGTCGCTGATGCGCGACGGGTACAACCGACCGATCAGGTGGTCGCACTCGTGCTGCACCACCCGCGCGTGAAACCCCGAAGCGATGCGCACGATCGGCTCGCCCTTGGGGTCGAACCCTTCGTAGCGGATGTGTTGATATCGATCCACCGCGCCGCGCAGGCCAGGCACCGACAGGCAGCCTTCGAAACCCTCTTCCAGGGTCGGACTCAGCGGCGTGATCAACGGATTGATAAGAATGGTCTGCGGTACCGCTTCGGCGTCCGGGTAACGTTCGCTGTGCTCGAACCCGAAGATCACCAGTTGCAGGTCGACACCAATCTGCGGCGCGGCCAGGCCGACCCCGCCGACGCTTTCCATGGTCTGGAACATGTCGTCGATCAGTTGCCACAACTCGGGGCTGTCGAACATTTCGGCCGGCACTGGCGGGGCAATGCGCAGCAGGCGTTCATCGCCCATTTTCAGGATTTCACGGATCATGGTCAGGTTTCGTCAATGGTCGGTTTGGGTTTTGAATGATCGCGGCCCAGTCCCGACACGTGGTGTTTTTCTTCATGGACGGGGCCATGTTCGCCGGGAACCTTCTCGCCAGGGTCCTTGCCCTCTCGCGACATGTGCTCGATCACCGCATTCATTTCCGCGCCCAGCAGCAACACGGCGGCGGATATGTAGAAGTACAGCAACAGCACGATGATCGCACCGATACTGCCATACATGGCGTTGTAGTTGGCGAATTCCTTGACGTACAAACCGAAGCCCAGGGACGCGATGATCCACACCACCACCGACAGCACCGAACCTGGGGTGATGAAGCGAAATTCCTGTTTGACGTCGGGCATGACGTAGTAAATCAGCGCCACGGCGACCATCAACAGAATCACGATCACCGGCCAGCGCGCGATATTCCACAACGTGACGATGAAGTACTCGAGACCGACTTGCGCCGCGATCCAGCTCATTACCTGCGGCCCGAGCACCATCAGGGCGGCAGCGATAAGCAGCATCCCGGCGATGCCGACGGTGTAGATGATCGACAGCGGAAAGCGCTTCCACGCCGGCCGGCCTTCAACCACATCGTAGGCGGCGTTCATCGCACTCATCATCAGGCGCACACCGGCCGAGGCGGTCCACAGGGCAATCACGATACCCACCGACAGCAGGCCACCCTTGGATTGCTGGAGCTGGTCGATCACCGGGTTCACCTGTTCCAGCGCCTGGGGTGGCAAAACCAGTTCCGATTGCAGGCGCAACCAGGAAAAGAAATCCGGCAGGTGCAGGAAGCCGATCAGGGCAATCAGGAACAGGATGAACGGAAACAGCGAAAACAGCATTTGATAGGCCAGCGCCGAGGCATAGGTCGACATCTCGTCATCGACGAACTCGGTGACCGTGCGCATCATCACACGGTGCAGGGGCAGGCCTCTCATGTCCGGGAAAATCATTCGCGTCTCCATTCGCCGCATACAGGGTTGGGTTGAGATCGTGGCGACTCAGGGGCCGCTTGTATTGATCAAACTAGCCTACCTGGCGACTTTGAAACGATTTCGTCGCTCAAGTTCAGGCTGACACAAAAACGGCCATCCGTGGATGGCCGTTTCTTACGCTCACAAAAGGCCGCATTACGCTTTGTCGACACCTTTCTTGATCGCGTCCTTGGCTTTGCCGACGGCCTGCTGGGCCTCGCCTTTCCGTTCCTGAGCCTTGCCTTCCGCTTGCAGGTTGGGGTTATTGGTGGCCTTGCCCACGCCTTGCTTGACGTTACCCGCGGCTTCGTTGGCCATGCCTTTGACTTTATCGCTTGTGCTGCCCATGGTGTTTCTCCTGTGAACATCTCAATGAGAAAAAGTGGTTACACAAGGTTGACCGGGGGCGTTTGCAGGGAGTTTCATTTATTTTCCGCTGACATTTCATCGTTCAATGCAGGTTGGGCTTTATGTTTGCCCGGCAACCCCCGAGAATGCGCAACGTATTCAGGCCCTGGCGCTGAAGATCCAATTTTGTAGGAATGTTATGAAACTCGATAAAAAGCAGGCCATTGCCCGCAGAAATCAGGAACTCGGCGGTGCTGTGCTTGGCGTCAACAATTGCCACTTCACCGAACTGAACCGCAACCGCAACATCTGGTGGTTCGACATCCCGGTGTCGCGCCTGGCGGTGGGTCAGTACGAGTGGATTCACCTGCTGATGCACACCCCGGACACCGACGAACTGCTGCACCTGAAAGTGCCGACGGTGTTCCTGCGCGAGAAGCTCGAAGGCCTGGTGGTGCGCAATGAAGGCAAGCGCAAGGCAGCCCTGAGCCTGGAATTGAGCGCCGACAAGGACTCGTTCCTGCAGGACATGCGCCCGGCGGGCACCAACGTCAATTTCGCGCCGTTTCGCCAGTAACACCCGCTCTCTGCACTGATCGTTCCCACGCTCTGCGTGGGAACGATCAATTGAGCACAAACAAAAAGCCCCGCATCTGCGGGGCTTTTTTTGTTACGCGGCGGTTTTCTTCGCGTTGATCTTCTTCAGCTCTTCATCACGCAGTTCACGACGCAGGATCTTGCCAACGTTGGTGGTCGGCAGCGCATCGCGGAATTCCACGGCTTTCGGAACCTTGTAGCCGGTGACGTTGGCGCGCATGTGCTCCATCACCTGTTCCTTGGTCAGGGTCACGCCCGGCTTGGCGACGATGAAAATCTTGATCGCCTCGCCCGACTTCTCGTCCGGCACGCCGATGGCCGCGCATTGCAGCACGCCCGGCAGGGTCGCCAGCACGTCTTCGAGCTCATTCGGGTACACGTTGAAACCGGACACCAGGATCATGTCTTTCTTGCGATCGACAATGCGCATGTAGCCATCGGGCTGGATCAGCGCGATGTCGCCGGTCTTCAACCAGCCTTCGCTGTCGAGGATTTCATCGGTGGCTTCCTGGCGCTGCCAGTAGCCCTTCATGACTTGCGGCCCCTTCACACACAACTCACCGATTTCGCCCATTGGCTGCTCGACACCGGCATCATTGACGATTTTGCACAGGGTCGACGGAACCGGAATACCGATGGTGCCGATCTGGATGTTCTGGATCGGGTTGACCGTGGCCACCGGACTGGTTTCGGTCATGCCGTAACCTTCGCAAATGGCGCAACCGGTGACCGCTTTCCAGCGCTCCGCCGCCGCCAATTGCAGGGCCATGCCGCCGGACAGGG
Organism: Pseudomonas sp. WJP1; assembly: GCF_028471945.1. Classification (NCBI taxonomy): domain Bacteria; kingdom Pseudomonadati; phylum Pseudomonadota; class Gammaproteobacteria; order Pseudomonadales; family Pseudomonadaceae; genus Pseudomonas; species Pseudomonas sp. WJP1. Next base: position 1,376,834 of record NZ_CP110128.1, on the reverse strand, counting down.
TGACTTTCAGCGCAGAGAAATCCAGCTTGCGGAAGCCTTCGTTGTTGCACAGGGCCACGAACAAGGTGTTGAGGCCGACGAAACCGCTGAACTTCCACTTCGACAGTTCCTTGACCATCGCCGGCAGGTCGCGCGGGTTGCTGATCAGGATGTTGTGGTTGCCGATCAACATCATCGCCATGCAATGAAAGGTGAAGGCATAGATGTGGTACAGCGGCAGCGGCGTGATCAGGATCTCGCAACCCTCATTGAGGTTGGAGCCCATCAGCGCCTTGCACTGCAGCATGTTCGCCACCAGGTTGCGGTGGGTCAGCATCGCGCCCTTGGCCACGCCGGTGGTGCCGCCGGTGTATTGCAGCACAGCCACATCGCTGCTGGCCGGGCTGGCTTCGGTCACGGGCTGGCCGTGGCCCTTGCTCAGCACGTCGTTGAACTTGACGGCTTTGGGCAAGTGATAGGCCGGCACCATCTTCTTCACGTACTTGATCACGCTGTTGATCAGCAGACGCTTGAGCGGTGGCAGCAGGTCCGCCACTTCCGTGACGATCACGTGCTTGACCCCGGTTTTCGGCACCACGGTTTCAGCCAGGTGAGCCATGTTGGCCAGGCAAACCAGGGCTTTGGCACCGGAGTCGTTGAACTGGTGTTCCATCTCCCGCGCGGTGTACAGCGGGTTGGTGTTGACCACGATCAAGCCGGCGCGGATGGCACCGAAGACGGCAACCGGGTACTGCAACACGTTCGGCAGTTGCACGGCGATTCGATCGCCCGGCTGCAAATCGGTATGCTGTTGCAGGTAAGCGGCAAAGGCACCGGACAACTCATACAGCTCACCGTAGGTGATTGTCCTGCCCAGGTTGCTGAAAGCCGGTTTGTTGGCGAAGCGTTGGCAGGACTGCTTCAACACTGCCTGAATATTCGGGTACTCGTCTGGATTGATGTCGGCAGCAATTCCAGCTGGGTACTTATCCTTCCAAAAGTCTTCGATCATGGAAGCCCACTCCTCAGCAACGCGAATTCAACACCGCATTTGATGCGATTATTATTGGTGTTTGTCTATAGGTGAGTCTGGCTTTTTACTAGGCCGAGAAGTCACAAAGCGCGCCGAGAGTAGCAGCTTTAAATTGGGTCGACTAGAGCCAAAAGCGGCCTCTATGGTCACTTTTGTGACTCAAGAACAGTAGTCGGTCATTTTAGAGCAAAAAACCTATATGTCGCTGAAAGCCCCGAAATTCGGGGCTTTCCCTTTAAACGCATCGCGGGCAAGCCCGCTCCCACACGTTTCGCGTCGTTCTCTTACCTTGTGAACAATGCTGAACCTGTGGGAGCGGGCTTGCCCGCGATGCGCGAAGCGCGATCTCTAACGATTATGCGATATCCCGCAACTCCCGCCGCAAAATCTTGCCCACCGGCGTCATCGGCAACGATTCACGCAAGACGATGTGCTTGGGCACTTTGTACGCCGTGAAGTTTTCCTTGCAGTAGGCCTTCAGCTCTTCCAGGCTGACCCCCGCCTCACGGGCCACCACGAACAACTTCACCGCCTCGCCTGAACGCTCGTCCGGCACACCGATCACCGCGCAGTTGGCGACTTTCGGGTGAGCCATGACCACGTCTTCGATTTCGTTCGGGTACACGTTGAAACCCGAGACGATGATCATGTCCTTCTTGCGATCGACGATGCGCACAAAGCCGTCCGGGTCGATCACCGCAATGTCGCCAGACTTGAACCAACCCTCGGCATCCAGCACTTCGTTGGTCGCCTCGGGTTTCTGCCAGTAGCCCTTCATGATCTGCGGGCCCTTGATGCACAACTCGCCCCGCTCGCCCAACGGCTGCTCGACACCTTCGTCGTTGATGACCTTCAAGGTGGTGCCCGGCACCGGCAGGCCGACCGTGCCGATGCGCGACTGGTCGCCATACGGGTTGGTACAGGCCACCGGCGAGGTTTCGGTAAGGCCGTAACCTTCGGTGATGCGGCAACCGGTCAACTGTTCCCAGCGTTCGGCCGTGGCCTTGACCAGTGCGGTGCCGCCGGAGTTGGTGAGCTTGAGGCTGGAGAAGTCGAGGGTCTTGAAATCCGGGTGGTCCATCAGCGCGACAAACAGCGTGTTGAGCCCCAGCAATGCCGAGAACCGCCAGTTTTTCAGCTCCTTGATGAACCCGCCGATGTCCCGCGGGTTGGTGATCAGCACGTTGTGGTTGCCGGTCACCATCATGCACATGCAATTGGCCGTGAATGCATAGATATGGTACAGCGGCAGCGGTGCGATCATCACCTCCTGGCCTTCGCGCAGCAGCGCCTGGCCGTCGGCCGCGAACTGGCTGAGGCAGGCCCGCGCCTGCTGCATGTTCGCCACCAGGTTGCCGTGGGTCAGCATCGCCCCCTTGGCCAGGCCGGTGGTACCGCCGGTGTACTGCAACACGGCGATATCCTTGAGGCCGGCGTTCAGTGGCTTGATGCTCTTTCCTTTGCCCTGGTGCAAAGCGCTTTTGAAGGAAATGGCCTGGGGCAAGGAATAGGCCGGGACCATTTTCTTCACCTTGCTCACCAGCGTATTGACCAGCCAGCCCTTGGCGGAGGGCATCAGGTCGCCCATCCTCGCTTCGATCAGGTACTGGATGTCGGTGTCCGCCAGCACTTCCTGGACCTTGGCCCCGAACATGTTCAGGTACACCAGTGCCCGGGCACCGGAGTCCTTGAACTGATGACGCATCTCCCGCGCGGTGTACAGCGGATTGGTGTTGACCACGATCAGCCCGGCGCGCAAGGCGCCGAACACAGCGATCGGGTATTGCAGGACGTTGGGCATCTGCACCGCGATGCGATCCCCCGGCACCAGGTCGGTGTGGGCTTGCAGGTAACCGGCGAACGCTGCGCTGTAGCGTTCCAGTTCGGCGTAGGTCAGGGTGACGCCCATGTTGCTGAATGCCGGGCGATCCGCGAACTTCTTGCAGGAACGTTCGAACACCTCGATGACCGACTTGTATTCAGTGACATCAATGTCCAGGGGTACGCCGGCCGGGCGTTTGTCATTCCAGAAATCAGGTTGCATTGTTCTTGTCCTCTTTACCTGAACCTATCCGGGGCCGCTGATCTGTCATTTCTCGACAACAGAACGCGGAGCTTCACGGACACTAGCAGCTATGGTGAATCAGGCAAATATGGGCCAAGGCGTCATTGATCGTGTGAATCTTCCCGCCGTGGCGTGGGCTGATGCCAGCGCCGTTATGCGCTATACAATGCAACCACCTCGCGCCCCCTGCATGGAAAGGAATCGCCATGATCCACGACACGTTCTGGCTGACCACCAGTGACCGCAGCCGTCTCTTCGTCAACCAGTGGCTGCCTGCTGGCGGGCTCAAGGCCGTGATTTTGCTGGCTCACGGCATGGCGGAACACAGCGGCCGCTACGCGCGCCTGGCGGGAAAACTCTGCGAACAGGGCTACGGCGTCTACGCACCCGACCAGCGTGGACATGGCAAAACTGCCGAAAATGGGACGCTCGGCCATTTCGCTGACGAAGGCGGCTGGGCCAAAGTGGTGGGCGACCTGGCGTGCCTCAACCAGCACATCGGCCAGCAGCACCCCGGGGTACCCATCGTGCTGCTGGGGCACAGCATGGGCAGCTACATCGCCCAGGCCTATCTGTTGCATCACAGCGCCAGCCTGCACGGAGCCATTCTCAGCGGTTCGAATTTCCAGCCCGTGGCGCTTTATCGAGCGGCCCGCCAAATCGCCCGTGTCGAACGCCTGCGCCAGGGCCCCAAGGGGCGTAGCGCCCTGATCGAATGGCTGTCGTTCGGTTCGTTCAACAAAAAATTCAAACCGGCGCGCACCCGCTTCGACTGGCTCAGCCGAGACCCGGTGGAAGTCGACCTGTACGCCAACGATCCGCTGTGCGGCTTTCGCTGTACCAACCAACTGTGGATCGATTTGCTCGGCGGGTTGCAGCAAATCAGCAAAGCGTCCAATCTCGCCCAGATCGACCCGGGCCTGCCGCTGCTGGTGATTGGCGGCGAATGTGATCCGGTGAGTGAGGGCAAGCGTCTGAAGGATCTGGCCAACGCGTTGCGCGAGGCTGGCAGCCAGAGCCTGCGACTGACCGTTTACCCGCAGGCACGGCACGAACTGTTCAACGACATCAACCGTGATGAAGTGACGAGCGACGTGTTGGCCTGGATCAACCAGGCGTTGAGCAGTCCACGACCACACCGAACCGAATAGTTTTTTGTGAATTTTTTAATTCGTCACAGGAATCCAGACACATGACCCAGGTTACCAACACCCCTTACGAAGACCTCGAAGTCGGCCAGACCGCCAGCTTCAGCAAAACCGTCGAAGAGCGCGATATCCAGCTGTTCGCCGCGATGTCGGGCGACCACAACCCGGTGCACCTGGACGCCGAATACGCCGCCAGCACCATGTTCAAGGAGCGTATCGCCCACGGCATGTTCAGCGGCGCGCTGATCAGTGCCGCGGTAGCCTGCGAGCTGCCTGGGCCGGGCACTATCTACATCGGCCAGCAGATGAGCTTTCAGAAGCCGGTGAAGATTGGCGACACCCTGACGGTGCGCCTGGAAATCCTCGAGAAACTGCCGAAGTTTCGTGTGCGCATCGCCACTCGCGTGTTCAACCAGCGCGATGAGCTGGTGGTGGATGGCGAGGCGCAGATCCTGGCGCCGCGCAAGCAACAGTCGGTGACCTTGACCGAGTTGCCGCCGATCAGCATTGGCTGACCCGCCCGCTACGATCGTTCCCACGCTCTGCGTGGGAACGATCAGCGCTCCCCCTCCTGCACCTGCACGCTCGCCGTCATCCCCGCACTCAAGTTGAGCCCTTCAGGCACGTGGTCGAGTTTGATCCGCACCGGAATCCGTTGCGCCAGCCGAACCCAGTTGAACGTCGGCTCCACCTCTGCCAACAACTGGCCATCCGGCGTGGTATTGCGGTCGGTAATCCCCCGGCTGATGCTTTCCACCCGCCCCTGCAAGGCATCCCCGGCACTCATCAACCAGACCTTCACCGGGTCGCCGACACGAATGCGCGGCAGTTTGGTTTCTTCGAAATACGCCTGAACATAAAAGGTCGAGTCATCGATAAGGGCCATCACCGATTGCCCGGCATTCACATAGTTGCCCTGGGCCAGGCGCAGGTTGGTGATGTGCCCGTTGCGCGGGGCGTGGACCTGGCTGCGGTCCAGATTGATTTGCGCGGCCTTGGCTTCGGCCTGGGCTTCGCGCAGCTCGCCACGTGCGATGCCGGCGTTGATCTGCGCGTTTTCCCGCAGCTCCGCACTGATCGCCTGCGGCCCGAGGCTGGCGCGTCGGCTGGCTTCGCGCTCGCGTAGACTGAGTTGCTGCTGGCGGGTTTGCACCACGGCCTGGGCCTTTTCCAGCGCAGCTTCGAAACGGTCGCGGTCAATGCTCAGCAACAGATCGCCGGCCTTCACCTGCTGGTTGTCGTACGCCTTGAGCTCGCGCACCCAGCCTGACACATCCGGGGAAATCACCACCACGTCGGCACGGATGCGCGCGTCGCGGGTCCAGGGGGTCAGCATGTAGTACTGCCACAAATGCAAACCTGCAAAAATCGCCGCCGCCACCAGGCACAGGGTGACCGCGACACGTACGGAGGTACGCATATTCAACTCCTTACAAAGGTCCGAGGACGACGGTGATCGCGGTCAATACGCAGACGTACAAGGCGCAATCGAATAACGCTTCATGCCAGATCCAGCGGCTCGCTGGCGTCAGGCGCAACAAAAGGCGCAAGGCACCGGTCACCAGCAGTGCCAGCACCACATAAATCAGGAACGGGCTGAGCAGCACGCCGCCCACCGACCACTCACGCAAGCCCATCGACTTCCTCCTGCTGGCGGCACCAGGCGCGCCAGCTGTTTTGCAATTGCAGCACCGCCCCCTGGGCCAGCTTCACCGCATCGCCGGGGGGCAAGGCGTACAAGGTTTTCAGCAACGCTGCGCTCGGTTCGGCCAATGCCTCGGCGCGACTGCCGGCCGGGCCTTGGCGCAGGATTTTTTCCAGGTCATCGAGATAACGCCGTTGCGGCTCGGTGACCGACACCTGCGCCACCGCCAGGCTCAAGCGCAGGTGCAACAATTCATCGCCGATGTCCAGGCCGAGCAAGCCGTCGTCCCAACGACTGCGCGCCGGTTCCGGCAGTTCCGGATAGTGCCGCGCCAGTTGCAGCAAGCGGTCGGCCATGCGCCCGCCGAACCAGCTTTCGGCGCCGGCCAGGTTGCGCCGGGTCAGGCGCACCAGATCGTCCAGGGTGGCCGCCAGCAGGCGTCGGCCATGCCAGGCCGGATTGCGCAGGATCAGCAGATGGAACGCCAGCACCGCCGCTCCGACACCGATCACCATGGCCTGCGCGCTGTTGAAGAACGTTGCGACGTCGAACTGCATCTGGTTCAACGGTGCGACCAACACAATGAAATGCAGGCAAAACGAGGTGGCAGTAGCACCGATCTGCGCCTTGGCCATGCCCAGCGCGCCGAAAAACAGCGGCACACCCATGGCCAGGCAGAGCATCGCGAAACTGCTCCACTGCGGCAGTAGAATTTGCCCGACGATAAACGCCGCTGGAATGGCCAGAAAGATACCCCGCATAAAACTCATGCCGATCTGCGCGCCGTTCTCACGACTGGCAAACAGGCTGCATACCACGCAGGTCAATACCAGTGCACCGGCGGCAGCGGGCCAGGCGGTCGCCAGCCAGAAGCACGACACCACCAGGAAGGCCAGTGCGCTGCGGGCGCCGAACACCAGGGCCAGGGACAGATCGCGGTGCGGTGTCAGGGTTCTCGGCGGGTCGAGTGTTTCACCGCCCTGCTCCACCGCTTTCAACGCCGCGTTTGCCGCCAAGGCGGTATCGATCAACAAGGTGAAGCGGACCAGGCAGTAACTCTGCGCAGAACTGATGCCCGGATCATGGGAAGCATCGAGCAAGCGCGGGCGCAAGGCTTGCAGGGTCGCGCCATCGGCACTGTTCAGCGCCTCCTGAACCTGGTTCATCCAGGGCAACAACTGCTCGGACTCCTGCGGCGCCAACTGCTTCCACTGCCGGCGCACCGAACGGGCAATACGCAGCAGCATCAACAGCTTCTGGCTCAAGCCGCTGATGGCCCGCGCGCGTTGGCGGCCACGGCCGCCTTCGAACCAGGCGTGTTCGCGCTGGGCGTCGACCGCGACGATTCGTCCGAGGATTTCCAGCAGCCCCTTGCGCGCCTGGGCATCACCGGCCAGGGTCGCCTGCGCCGCCTTGATGCCGCTTTGCCAGGCAGCCCGGGCCTGATCCGCCAATTGCCGTTCGACCCGCAGCGGCCAGATCAAGGCACTGCTGGCTGTGGCGCAGATAATCCCCAGGCAGATTTCCGTGCAACGCGCGACCGCCTGATCGAACACCGTCAGCGGATGATTGATGGCGGGCAAGGCAATGATCGCCACCGTGTAACCGGCCAGCACAAATGAATAGGACCAGGCGCTGCGCAACAGTGTTGAACTGGCGGTACACAGCCCCAGCCACAACGCCAGCGCCAACAGGAACAGCCAGGGCGTCTGGGCGAAGACGCCCATGAACACCACCGACATGATTGTCCCGACCAATGTCCCCAGCAGCCGCGCCAAGCCCTTTTGCAGGACCATCCCGGACAACGGCTGGGCTACGATGAAGGCCGTCATCAACGCCCAGGCCGGTTGCTCCAGGCCCCAGCGCAACGCGAGCCACAGCGCAACGCCCCCGCCGATCAAGGTCTTGATCGCGAATTGCACGGCGCGGCGGTCAGGCAGGAACAGGGCCTGCAGAGTGATAGGCACGGAATGGACTCTTGAAAGGACGATTTAACGATAGTCGGCCTGGGCCGTGTAACTTGAAAAACAAATTATTAGCTAGCTATCTATATCCCGTCCAGCAGTAAATCCATAACACAAAAAAACGCCAGGCTGGCTGGCGTTTTTGACAGCTAACGAACGCTTACGAGCGTGCGCGAGCCTGGTTACGCAGGGCTTTTACCTGATCGTGATTGCGTTGTACGCCGTGGTACTGGCGCTCAACGATGTCACGAATGCCCACCAGGTTGTGCTTGTTGATTTTTTCCATGGCGTCGCGGTAGGCCTTCAGCGCATGGTCTTCACCGCGCTCGGCCTCATTGAGCACGGCCTCTTCGTCCTTGCCGGTGAACATCGACTTCACGTCGACCCAGCGACGGTGCAAATCACCGCTGACACTGGTGGAAGTTTCCGGATCGCCACCCATGGAACGCACGGCGCCCTGCAGTTCTGCCGCCGCTGCGGCGCAATCGGCCGAGCGTTGCACGAACAGGGTTTTGAGTTCAGGGTGCTTGATGTCTTCAGCGCAAGTCTTGAACCCTTCCTGACCGTCCTTGCTGGTTTCAATCAGGTCGTTGAGTACAGAAATCGCTTCTTTATTCATGTCGGTCATTTTTCAATTCCTTGCGGGTTGATGAAAGATGCAATAGGTATTGCACTCGTCATGCCAGCCTGGAACCGATCAGTAATTTGTTATTTTTCAATAATTTAGAATCAATCAGAAAATCTGTATCCGTTTTATTTGCATGATCTGTCATTTGGCCTGCATGCAGAATGCCTGTATTTTCCAGACTGATTGATTCAAGGCGATAGATTGATGAACCCCGAAAAGCTCGAACTGCTGATTACCCGGCAAATGCCCTTTGGCAAATACAAGGGCCGAATCATCGCCGACCTGCCCGGCCCCTACCTCAACTGGTTCGCCCGGGAAGGTTTTCCCCATGGCGAACTGGGTGGCTTGCTGGCCCTGATGCAGGAAATCGATCACAACGGCTTGTCCGAGTTGCTCGAACCCTTGCGCGCCAAACATGGCAAACCCGCACCCCGTCATTGAATCGAGTAACCCATGCCCGACAACACCCGCCGTGCCCGTGATGAAGCTTTCTGGCGAACCTTTGCCGACCGCTACGATGTCCAACCCGGCCCGATCAACCTGGAAAACGGTTACTTCGGGCGTATGTCGCGCACGGTGGTCGAGGAATACCAACGCAACATCGAGCTGATCAACCGCAGCAACTCGGTGTACGTGCGCCAGCGTTTCGAACAGGGCGAGAGCCACAGGATCAGCGCGCAGGTGGCCGGTTTGATTGGCGTTGCCGCAGAGAGCGTCGCCCTCACCCGCAACGCGACGGACGGGCTGCAATCGTTGATCCGCAACTACAACCGCTTGCAGCCAGGCGACCAGGTGCTGTTCAGCGACCTGGAGTACGACACGGTCAAGGGCGCCATGCGCTGGCTGGCGCGCAACCGCGGCGTCGAAGTGATCGAGATCGAGCACCCGCATCCCGCCAGTTTCGACAGCCTGCTGGGCGCCTACCGCGACGCCTTCACGCGATACCCGCGACTCAAGCTGATGGCCCTGACTCACGTCACCCATCGCACCGGCCTGGTGATGCCGGTCCAGGCGATTGCAGCCGCCGCCCGGGAGCATGGCATCGACGTGATCCTCGACGGCGCCCACGCGCTGGGCCAGTTCGAATTCGACCTCAATGAGCTGGGTATCGACTTCGCCGCCTACAACCTGCACAAGTGGATCGGTGCGCCGCTGACCCTGGGTTTCATCTTCATTGCCCCCGAGCGCCTGGCCGACATCGACCCGGACATGGGTGAGATGCATTTCCCGGAAACCGACATCCGCGCCCGCACGCCCTACAGCACACCGAACATCCCGGCCTTGCTGACCCTGCCGCTGGTCATCGAGGAACATCACGCGATGGGCGGTTCGGCGGCCAAGGGTGCGCGGCTCAACTACTTGCGTAACTTGTGGGTAAGGCCGGCGCGCGAGCTGTCGGGGATCGAAGTCATGACGCCGGATGACCCCAGGCTGTATTGCGGCATCACGTCGATGCGTTTTGTCGCTCATGCCGAGCAGCAGCCGATGGTTGAGCGTTTGCTGCGCGACTACAACCTGTTCACCGTGGTGCGTAGCGGTGCGGCCTGTGGTCCGTGCATTCGGATCACGCCGGGGCTGACCACGACTGCGGCTGACATGATGCTGTTGACCACGGCTCTCACGGAACTGCGCTGACAACTGTAGGTGCGAGCCTGCTCGCGATGGACGTTAACGATAACGCGGGTTTTCTGGATGAACGCGGCGCTCTCGGGTTCATCGCGAGCAGGCTCGCTCCTACAGGGGTTTTTCATCAGGCAAAAAAAACGGTGCACCGACCAAGCGCACCGTAAAGCCGTAAAGCACACAACGAAGTGTCAGGTAAAACGGATCAGTCCAGCAGCGCCAGGGCCTCGGCGGTGCATTCCTGAATACGGGCCCAGTCGCCGTTCTTGATCCACTCCGGATCAAGCATCCAGCTACCGCCCACGCACATGACGTTTTTCAGCGCCATGTAGCTCTTGATATTGGCTGGTCCTACGCCACCAGTCGGGCAGAACTTCACTTCGCCGAACGGGCCGCCCAGGGCCTTGATGGCCGCGACGCCGCCGCTGACTTCTGCCGGGAACAGTTTGAAGCGGCGATAGCCCAGGCCGTAGCCTTCCATGATGCCCGAGGCATTGCTGATACCAGGCAGGAGTGGAATCGGGCTGGCAACGCTGGCTTCCAGCAGGTCACGGGTGATGCCTGGCGTGACGATGAACTGCGAACCTGCAGCTTCAGCAGCAGCCAGCATGTGGCGATCGAGCACGGTGCCGGCACCGGTCACCAGCTCCGGGCGCTGTTCACGCAGGACCTGGATGGCCTTGAGGCCGAACTGCGAACGCAAGGTCACTTCCAGGGCAGTCAGGCCACCGGCCGCGAGGGCGTCGGCCAGCGGCAGGATGTCCTGTTCGCGGGCAATGGTAATCACCGGCAGGATCCGCGCCTTGGCGCAGAGGCTGTCGATCAGGGCAACTTTATCCGCCATGGAAACGGTCGGGGATGGGTTTGTCATAGCGGCTGTTCCTTGGCTCATGGGCACCAGTAAATCTCTAACGTGGGTTGCAGAAAGGCGCGCACCGGCATTTCGGCGACATCGTCACCGGCCAGCGCGAAACTCAGGGTGGTCAGCTTGGACTGACCGGAAATCGACAGGATCTTGTGTTTGGCCGAGGCCAGCAGCGCACGGCTCATGGTCAGGCGTTGACGCGGCACGGTCGGCGCCAGCATCGGGTAGCAGCGACGGGTGCCGTCGGCCTGCAGCGCCTCGGCGAGATTCGGGCTGCCGGGGAACAGTGATGCGGTGTGACCGTCATCGCCCATGCCCAACACCAACACGTCGATCACCGGCAGTTCGGAAAGCAAACGATCGGCGTGCTCGGCGGCTTGCTCAAGGTTGGCGCTGGCGCTGTACAAGCTGAGGAACTGAGCCTTGGCCGCAGGCCCCTGCAACAGGTATTTTTTCAGCAGGCCGGCATTGCTGTCGGCATGCTCGACCGGCACCCAACGCTCGTCGGCGAGGCTCACCACCACGTTCGACCAGTCCAGCGTTTGCTTGGCCAGGTGCTGGAAGAACGCCACCGGGCTGCGGCCACCGGAAACCACCAGGGTCGCCGTGCCTTGGGCCTCAATGGCATCGCTCAGTTGCTTGGCCACGTTCAGGGCCAGGCTTTCAGCCAGCAAGACCGGGCTCTTGAACGCATGTGCGTGAACGCCCTTAGGCAGTTTCAAATCAGATATCGCCATACCACGACCTCCCGTCCCGCGTGATCAGAGCAATGGAACTCATGGGGCCCCAGGACCCGGCCGCGTACGGCTTGGGCGCATCACCGGATTTTTTCCACCCGGCGATCAACTGGTCACACCACTTCCACGCGGCTTCGATTTCATCTTTACGGACAAACAGGTTCTGATTGCCACGCATCACTTCCAGCAACAACCGCTCGTAGGCATCGGGAATCCGTGCGCTGCGCCAGGTGTCGGAAAAATTCAGCTGCAACGGACCGCTGCGCAGCTGCATGCCCTTGTCCAGGCCTTGTTCCTTGGTCATCACACGCAAGGAAATGCCTTCGTCCGGTTGCAGGCGGATAATCAGCTTGTTGCTGATCTGCAGGCGCTGCTCGGGAGCGAAAATGTAGTGCGACGGTTCCTTGAAGTGGATGACGATCTGCGACAGCTTCTGCGGCATGCGCTTGCCGGTGCGCAGGTAAAACGGCACGCCGGCCCAGCGCCAGTTGCGAATATCGGCACGCAGGGCGACGAAGGTCTCGGTGTCGCTCTGGGTGTTGGAATTGGGTTCTTCCAGGTAACCGGGCACCGATTTCCCTTCGCTGTAGCCGGCGATGTACTGGCCACGTACCACTTGGGTGGTCAAGCCTTCCGGACTGATCGGCGCCAGTGCCTTGAGCACTTTGACTTTCTCGTCACGGATGCTGTCGGCGGACAGGTCGGCCGGCGGGTCCATGGCGATCAGGCAGAGCAGTTGCAACAGGTGGTTCTGGATCATGTCGCGCAGCTGGCCGGCCTTGTCGAAGTAACCCCAGCGGCCTTCGATGCCAACCTTCTCGGCCACGGTGATTTCCACGTGGGAGATGTAGTTCTGGTTCCACTGGGTTTCGAACAGGCTGTTGGCAAAACGCAGGGCGATCAGGTTCTGCACGGTTTCCTTGCCCAGGTAGTGGTCGATGCGATAGGTGCGGTTCTCCGGGAAGAACTGCGCCACGGCGTCATTGACCTTGCGCGAGGATTCCAGGTCCGAACCGATGGGTTTTTCCAGCACCACGCGGGTGTTTTCCGCCAGGCCGACCTTGGCCAGGTTTTCGCAGATCGCGCCGTAGACCGCTGCCGGCGTGGCGAAATAGGCGATGACCCGCTGCGCACTGCCGGCAGCTTCAGCCAGGGCCACGTAGTCTTCGGCCTTGAGGAAGTCGACGTGCAGGTAGCTCAGGCGTGCGAGGAAACGCTCGGCCACGGCTTCGTCCAGCTCTTTGGCACCGACGTAGCGGTGCAGCTCGGACGTTATGAACGCCAGGTGCTCATGCTCGCTGCCAGGCTCACGGGCCAGCGCGATGATCCGCGTGTCCTCGTGCAGGAGGCCTGCGCCATCGAGTTGATAGAGAGCAGGAAACAGCTTGCGCAAGGCCAGATCGCCCAAAGCGCCGAACAAGGCAAAGGTGCACGGTTCAACCGTAATCGAAGGCATGATGTTTGTTCTTTTATCAAGTTAAGCTACAAATACCTTTTTTCAAGGCATCACTCAAGGGAAAATGTAGTAATAACCACAACATTTTCGCAAAATACAGATTCCGAGTGGTGGTCGGTCGGAGCCATCAGTAGGATAGGCCACCGTTACGGGCCTCATCAAAGGCCCTTTTTGCATTAGCCGCGCGCTTGTTGGCGCAGGTGTAAAGGATACTTATATGGACCGCGTGCGAAATTTACTGGAGCAGATCCAGAATCGCCTTGAAGAGCTGAACAAGGCCGAACGCAAAGTGGCCGAGGTGATCCTGCTCAATCCACAGCAGGCCACCCGATTCAGCATCGCCGCCCTCGCCCAGGCCGCCTCGGTCAGTGAGCCGACGGTCAACCGTTTCTGCCGTTCGTTTGGCGTCAGCGGTTATCCGGAGCTCAAGTTGCAACTGGCCCAGAGCCTGGCCAGTGGCGCCGCCTACGTCAGCCGTGCGGTGGAAGCCGATGACAATCCGGAAGCCTACACGCAGAAAATCTTCGGCAGCGCCATCGCGTCCCTGGACAGCGCTTGCCAGGCGCTGGACCCGAACCTGATCAGCCGCGCCGTCGACCTGTTGATCCAGGCCCGGCAGATCCACTTCTTCGGCCTCGGCGCCTCGGCCCCGGTGGCATTGGATGCGCAGCACAAGTTCTTCCGTTTCAACCTGGCCGTGACCGCCCATGCCGACGTGCTGATGCAGCGCATGATTGCCTCGGTGGCGCACACGGGCGAGCTGTTCGTGATCATCTCCTACACCGGCCGCACCCGCGAACTGGTGGAAGTAGCGCGCATCGCCCGGGAGAACGGTGCTTCGGTGCTTGGCCTGACCGCCGAGAACTCGCCCCTGGCCAAGGCCAGTACCTTGAGCCTGAACATTCCGCTGCCGGAAGACACCGACATCTACATGCCGATGACTTCGCGGATCATCCAGCTGACCGTGCTGGATGTGCTCGCTACCGGCATGACCTTGCGCCGCGGGGTGGATTTCCAGCCGCATTTGCGCAAGATCAAGGAGAGCTTGAATGCCAGCCGGTATCCGGTGGGGGACGAGTTCAACTAGTCCGACATCTGCATTGCCTGATCGGGCCTCTTCGCGAGCAGGCTCACTCCTACAGGGGATTGGTTTGAACACAGATGCTGTGTCCACTGAAGATCCAATGTGGGAGTGAGCCTGCTCGCGATGGCGGTAGACGGAGCGCCGCAAACCCAGAACTAAACTCCCACCCGCGCCTGCAAACTCAAATGCGCCCGCTCCCCTGGTTTCAGGCACAAGCTGTCGGTGCCGCCGCTCGCCGCTTCCACACAAACGAATTCCGATATCTCATTCCAGCTCACCCCCAACAGCGGCCGCGAGCCCGGGTGCCACACCACCGTGTCCGCCGTGTCGCCGGTATCGATGCACAACGCCCTCTCCCAGGCGTGATCGTTGAGCTGCAGTTCGCCGTCATGCTGGAACACCCGCTGACAACCGCCATCGACGCGCAACTCGCCCTCCTGCTGGCAACTCTGCCGGCTCAACTGGTCATAACCCTGCGCGCCCTCAAGCCCAGACAGCGCTATCTCACTGACATCACCAATACGCCAGTAAGCGTGCAAAGCCTGGCTCAACTGGCACGGCATGTCGTCCTGATGCTCGGTGCTCAGGTGCAGCTCCATGCGCTCGCCCAGATGCGCGTGCAGGTCCACTTGCCAGTCGCACAGCTCAAGCCGCCAGTGCAGGCGCACGCCATCGTCATCGCTGCCGCTGTCGATCAGTTTCCAGTCGAGCAAGCGCGCCCAGCCATGAGACGGCCAGGCGTTCTCGCTGGGATGACGGCCATACCATGGCCAGCACACCGGCACGCCACCGCGAATGGCTCCAACCTGCGGCCACTTCGCCGCGCACCACAGCCAGGGTTTCTGCCCCTTGGGCTGAAAGTGCAGCAACTGCGCGCCCTGACGACTGAACACCGCCTGACACAGCGGATGATCGATCACCAACACGTCGCGCTTCTGATAGCGCTCCCATGCGAACACCGGCCGTTCACGCAAGGATTTGAAGAAGCGTTGTAGCGGATGCTCAAGCATGTGCCACGGTCCTGAAAATCATCTGTTACCGGGGTGCGCGGCCCGCAAAAAAAAGCGGACAGCCTTGGCCGTCCGCAAAATGCGCACATGGAGAGGAGCTTATCGCAGTCGCGTTAGAACACCGACTGAATTTTCAGGCCGGCGACCAAAGCGTTATCGACTTCATCCACACCACCCGGGTGAGTGATGTATTGCAGGTTGGGACGCACGGTCAGCCAGTTGGTCACGTGGAAACCGTAGTTGAGCTCGTAGTTGTATTCGGTGTCACGCAGGGGCGAGAACAGCGGGTCGTTGTAGTCGCTGACGCCATTGGAGGCGTTGACCAGCTCGGCGTTTTTCTTCACGTCATCGTTGACATGGATACGCGCGAAACCGATCCCCATGTCATCTTTGGGGCGTGCATCGAACGGCCCTTTGTACACAAACATCAACGACTGGTAGTTGTCGACGATGTTGGTGTCCTTGTCGTGGAACGTGGCGTTGGCGGCAATGTTCAGACCGCGGGTTGCGTCACCGTTATGGCTGGTGAGTTGCTGTTGTGCAACGAACCAGTAGCCGTGCTTGCTGCTGTGGCTGCGATAGGCGTTGCCGCTGGTGGCTGCATCATTGCCGTTGTCGTCTTTAAGGACGTCATCGGCTTTGGCCGTGCTTTTGTAGTAACCGACACGGTACTCGCCCGGCAGGTTGCCAGGGTTAGGCAACCACACCAGTTCGACCGGCAGTACGGTGCCGTTGGTGCCACTGCCGCTGAGCTTGAAGCCGTTGCCGTGCTCCAGTTGCGACGTGTTCTGGTTGTACGCGCCGATCTGCGCATAGAACTCAGGCGAGATGTTCCACTTCAGGCGGATAGCGGCCTGGCTGACCGGCCAGTTGTACCAGATATTGGTGGCCCAGTTGCCCACCTGGGAACCGCAGAACGCCAGGTTCTGGAATTCGCACGGGAAGGTGTTGAAGTCTTCACCCTCACCGAAGTAACCGGCCTTGATGTCGAGTTTGTTGTCGAGGAACTGATGCTTGATCCACAGCTGGGTCAGCCGGACCATGTGCCCACGACCGTAGACTTCCTGGGAGGAACTCAAGGTGCCGGCACGCGGGTCGCCGATGCGGTCATTGGAGATGTTTTCACCGTTACGGTTGGTGAGCTGGACCTTGGCCTGGGTGTTGTCCCAGCCGAACAGTTTCTCCAGGTCCAGCGCCGCGCCCAGGCCGAACTGGTCACTGTAGCGCGCGGTCTTATCATCGTTGAAGCCGCCGTGGAGGTTGCCGCCCACTTCACCGACATAGTCCATCTTGATGTCGATGCCTTGCTCGATCAGCCGGGTCCGTTCGCCGCCCCAATCGCCGGTCATCCATTCGGAATCGGCGCTAAACGCTTCAGCCGCGTGCACGCTGCCGGCCAGCATCATGGCCGCAACGGCCGATAACTGGCAGATAAGCTGAGCGCTGTTGTTCTTCTTCATCCCTACTTCCTCGTCTTATTGTTATTAACTTTTTTGTTTAACGCGGTTACATCCCCTGTGGGAGCAAGCCCGCTCCCACATTTTTTGATCTTCAGCGGCCTTTGAATTGGGCGACGTTGGCCGTGTGTGATTCGATTTTCGGCAGGCCGGCAACCCCCAACCGTTCGCCGGTCTTGGCATCGAACAGCAGCACTTTCGATGGATCGAACTGCAGGGTCAGGGTCTCGCCTACCGCTGGCGCAACATCGGGCGCCAGGCGGCAGCAGACCTTGGTGTCGTTGAGATTGACGAACACCAGGGTGTCGGGCCCGGTCGGTTCGGTGACCTGGACTTCGGCGCGAATGGTCGGCAAACCATTGGCTTCACCGTTGCCCAGCACGATCTGCTCCGGGCGCATGCCGAGGATCACTTCGCGGTCTTCGAGACCTGCGTCCTGCATGCCCAGCGGCAATTCGCAACGGGCCTGGCCGCTATCGAGCAGCGCCAGCAGGCGACCGTCCTTGCGCTGCAAACGCAGGGGGATGAAGTTCATCGGCGGCGAACCGATGAAGCTCGCCACGAACAGGTTGGCCGGGTTGTTGTAGATGTCTTTCGGCGTGCCGAACTGCTGGATGATCCCGTCCTTCATCACCGCCACCTTGTCGCCCAGGGTCATGGCCTCGATCTGGTCGTGGGTCACGTACACCGTGGTGGTTTTCAGGCGTTGGTGCATCAGTTTCATTTCGGTGCGCATCTCGACCCGCAGCTTGGCGTCGAGGTTGGACAGCGGTTCGTCGAACAGGTAGATCTTCGGCCGCCGCGCCAGGGCACGGCCCATCGCCACGCGCTGTTGCTGGCCGCCGGAGAGCTGGCCCGGCTTGCGGCTGAGCAGGTGTTCGATCTGCAGCAGCTTGGACACCCGAGCGACTTCTTCGTCGATTTCCGCAGTCGGCATCTTGCGGATCTTCAGGCCGAAGGCGATGTTGTCGCGCACGCTCATGGTCGGGTACAGCGCGTAGGACTGGAACACCATGGCGATGTCGCGATCTTTCGGGCTCATGCCGCTGATGTCGGCGTCGTCCACCAGGATCGCGCCGCCGCTGATGGTTTCCAGGCCGGCGATGCAGTTCATCAAGGTGGATTTGCCGCAGCCGGACGGGCCGACCAGGATCAGGAATTCCCCGTCATCGATCTTCAGTTCGATGTTCTTCAGGGTGTCCGGCAAACCAGCGCCGTAGGTCTTGTTGACGTTGCGTAATTCGAGAGTTGCCATGTTCTACCCCTTGACCGCGCCGGACGTCAGCCCACGCAGGAAATACTTGCCAGCGAATATGTAGACCAGCAGTGTCGGCAGCCCGGCGATCATCGCGGCGGCCATATCAACGTTGTATTCCTTGGCCCCGGTGCTGGTGTTGACCAGGTTGTTCAGGGCCACGGTAATTGGCTGGGCATCGCCACTGGCGAAGACCACGCCGAACAGGAAGTCATTCCAGATCTGGGTGAACTGCCAGATCAGGCAGACCATCACGATCGGGATCGACATCGGCAGCAGGATCTTCCAGAAGATCATGAAGAAGCCCGCGCCATCGAGCCGCGCGGCCTTCACCAGCGCATCCGGAATGCTCACGTAGTAGTTGCGGAAGAACAGCGTGGTGAACGCCAGCCCGTAGACCACGTGCACCAGCACCAGGCCCGTGGTGGTGTTGGCCAGGCCGAACTTGCCGAGGGTGAACGAGGCCGGCAGCAGCACGGTCTGGAACGGCAGGAAGCAGCCGAACAGCAACAGGCCGAAGAACAGCTGCGAACCGCGGAAGCGCCACATCGACAGCACATAGCCGTTCATGGCACCGATGAAGGTCGAGATCAGCACCGCCGGCACGGTTATTTTCACCGAGTTCCAGAAGTAGCCGCCGACCACGTCCCAGGCCTTGATCCAGCCGATGCCGTCGATCACCGTCGGCCAGCTCAACAGGTTGCCGGTGCGGATGTCTTCCGGGGTCTTGAAGCTGGTCAGCAGCATCACGATCAGCGGGATCAGGTACACCGCGGCAGCCAGCAACAAGGTGGCGTAGATGGCGATGCGGCTGAAGCTGAGCGACGGTTTGCCGAGTTGATTAGTCATGGCGTTTGCCTCGCAGCTCGGAATACAGGTACGGCACGAGGATGGTCAGCACGGCGCCGAGCATCAGCATGGCGCTGGCCGAACCGATGCCCATCTGGCCACGGCTGAAGGTGAAGGAATACATGAACATCGCCGGCAGGTCGGACGAGTAGCCAGGACCACCGGCGGTCATCGCCGCCACCAGGTCGAAGCTCTTGATCGCGATGTGTGCAAGGATCATGAAGGCGCTGAAGAACACCGGGCGCAGGCTCGGCAATACGATCTTCAAGTAAATGGTCGGCAGGCTCGCGCCGTCGACTTGCGCAGCACGGATGATCGACTGATCGACACCGCGCAGGCCGGCGAGGAACATCGCCATCACGAACCCGGAGGCTTGCCACACGGCGGCGATCACCAGGCAGTAGACCACGCGATCCTGATCCACCAGCCAGTCCAGGCGAAAGCCTTCCCAGCCCCAGTCACGCAGCATCTTGTCCAGGCCCAGGCCCGGGTTGAGCAGCCACTTCCACGCGGTACCGGTGACGATCATCGACAGCGCCATCGGGTACAGGTAGATGGTGCGGATGAAGCCTTCCTTGCGGATGCGCTGGTCCAGCAGCACGGCGAGGAGCACGCCCAGCACCAGGCTGATGCCGATGAACATGCCGCCGAACAGCGCCAGGTTCTTGCTCGCAACCCACCAGCGGTCGTTGTCCATCAGGCGCATGTATTGCTGCAGGCCGACCCACTTGTAGCTCGGCATGAAGCTGGAGTTGGTGAAGGACAGTATGAATGTCCAGATGATGTAACCGTAGAAGCCAACCAACACGATCAGCATGCTCGGCGCCAGTACCAACTTGGGTAACCAGCGTTGCAGCGCATCGAACGGTGAGGCTTTGCTGAAAACCGCCACAGAGCTCATCGGGATAATCCAGGTTTAGATGTAGGGGATCGGAGTGCGATCCCTTGTAGGAGCGAGCCTGCTCGCGATGGAGTGTCAGTCGACATCTGTGTAGCTGACACACCATCGCGAGCAGGCTCGCTCCTACAGGGGGCTCACTCGGTGTCAGGGATTACTGGGCGGCTTTTACGGCCGACGCCAGTTGGGCGCTGGCCTTGGCCGGGTCGGCGTCCTTGTCGTTCATGAAGTTGGTGACCACGTCGAAGATCGCGCCCTGCACGGCCAGGGAGGTGGCCATGTTGTGCGCCATGCTCGGTTGCAGGCCGCCGTTCTTCTCGTCCGCCAGGAAGTCCTTGGCCGCCGCTTGGGCGCAGGAATCGAAGCCCAGGCCGGCCATGTCGTTCAACATGTCGGTACGCACCGGGATCGAGCCCTTGTTGATGCTGAAGACTTTCTGGAAGTCCTTGCCCAGGGCGACCTTGGCCAGGTCTTGCTGGGCGGCGATATCGCCTTTGCGATCGGCTTTCAACTTGAACACAGCCATCGAGTCGATGTTGTAGGTGAAGGCTTTTTCGGTGCCCGGGAACGCCACGCACTGGTAGTCCTTGCCGGCGACTTTCTTCGCCGCGGTCCACTCGCTCTTGGCCCAGTCGCCCATCATCTGCATGCCGGCCTTGCCGTTGATCACGTCGGCGGCGGCGATGTTCCAGTCACGACCGGCGCGGTTCGGGTCCATGTAGGTGGTGATTTTTTTCAGCTCGGTGAAGGCCTTGGTCATCTCGGCGCCCGAGAGGGTTTTCTGATCCAGGTCTACCAGGGCTTTCTTGTAACCGTCGGCGCCCATGACCGAGAGCACCACATCTTCGAACACGGTGCTGTCCTGCCAAGGCTGGCCACCGTGGGCGAGCGCGATAAAACCGGCGGCTTTGAGCTTGTCGCCAGCGGCATAGAATTCTTCGAGGGTGGTCGGCGCCTTGTCGATCCCGGCTTTCTTGAACACTTCCGGGTTGATCCACAGCCAGTTGACGCGGTGGATGTTCACCGGCACGGCGACGTAATCGCCTTCGTACTTCACGGTGTCGGAGACTTTCACCGGCAGCAGGCTGTCCCAGTTTTCCGACTTGGCGACGTCTTTCAGGGTGTCGGTACTGAGCAGGCCGGTGCTGCCCCACTCCTGGATGTCCGGGCCCTTGATCTGGGCAACGCCCGGCGGGTTACCCGCTACGGCGCGGCTCTTGAGCACGGTCATGGCCGTGGAACCGCCACCACCGGCGACTGCGCCGTCCTTCCAGGTGAAGCCGTCTTTTTCGACTTGGGCCTTGAGGACATCGACCGCCGCTTTTTCGCCACCCGAGGTCCACCAGTGAACGACTTCCACGGAACCTTTGGATTCGGCGGCAAGCACACTGAGAGGGAGCGCAGACAGGGAGACGAGAGAAATGACAGTAGCGAGGCGAGAAATCGCATTCATCTTGGAAGTACCTTTCTTGTTGTTATGCATGCAAGTCTGGTGCTTGCGCTGCAGAGGATTCTAAACAGGGGACGCCCCTTCGCAGGTAACGAAGGGACGCGCGAATGTCACCGCATGGTTACATGGAAACGCTCTGGGACAATGCCGCCAGCGCAATGGCCATGCTCGGCGCCAGGGGCAGGCGCGGGATCAGGACGGCTTGCCAGGCGTGATAGAGATCGGGTTTGCCGGTCCAGATATCGCCGCTGGGGCGGTTCAATGGGTCGAGTTCGTGGTGCCAGCTGCCGCCTTCGCGATCGATGAAATGACCCTCACAAAAATCCCAGAACAGGCGGTACCAGTGTTCGTATTGCTCATCGCCCGTGCGCTTGAGCAAGGCACTGGCCGCGGCGCTGGCTTCACAATGGGTCCAGTGCAGGCGATGGCGAACCACCGCCTTGTTGTCCCAGTCGAGGGTGTAGACCATGCCCGGCGCGCCATCGATGTCCCAGCCGTGGCGGCAGTTCTGTGCGAAGAGTTTTTGCGCGTCGGTGACCAGCCATCCCGGGGTGAGCATGCCGGCGCGCACCCGCGCGGCTTCCAGATGCAAGAGCAATCGGGCCCATTCGAAACCGTGACCCGGCGTGGTGCCGTAGGGACGGAAACCGTCGGCCGGGTTGTCGTGGTTGTACTCGCGCAGTGGCTGCCAGTCGCGATCGAAATGCTCGATCACCAGATAGTCATTGGCGGCGGCGTGACCATGGATCACCCGCTCGACGATGCGCTGGGCGCGGCACAACCAGCGCTTGTCGTCGGTGACATCGGCCAGGGCGAGGAAGGCTTCGGTGGCGTGCATGTTGCTGTTGGCACCGCGATAGGCTTCCTCGCTACTCCAGTCGCGGCTGAAGGATTCGCGCAGGGCGCCTTCTTCTTCGCTCCAGAAACAGCTGTCGATGATGTCGATCGCGTCATCGAGCAAGGCTTGCGCACCGGGCCGTTGCGCGACCACCGCGGAACTGGCGGCCAGGGCCACGAAGGCATGCAGGTAAGCATTTTTTCCGGTGTTGCCGTCGCGGTGTTCGGCAACCGCGAACCAGCCACCGTGCACGGCATCGCGCAACGGCCCGCGCAGGGCCTGGATGCCATGATCCACCAGCTCGGCAAAGCCCGGCAGGCCCTGGATGTGCGCCATGGCGAAGCTGTGGGTCATGCGTGCGGTGTTCATGGTGTGTGCTTGCGCGTCGGGCGGCAGGCGACCTTTTTCGTCGAGATTGCCAAAGCCTTCAGGCAGCTTCGAAGCCTTGGCAAACGCCAGCAGGCGCAAGCCTTCGGCGGCGAGCCATTGCTGGTGGGCGGGGGCATTCAGCCAACTGCTGAACGCGGGTTGGGAGGTGTGCATGGGGGGGCCTTTTTTGTTGTTATGACTGAGGGGCAGTCTAAACAACGGGCCGTGGCGGGCTTGTAACGAAGGGGGCGAGTTATGTCACCGACTTGTGACATTTGCCTTGATGTTTTTGTTGAAGGGTCTGACGCCATCGCGAGCAGGCTCGCTCCCACAGGGGTTCTGTGTCGTACGCAAATCCAATGTGGGAGCGAGCCTGCTCGCGATGAACGATAACTCGGTATTCCTAGTCAGCACTGCGAGGCAATTGCAAGGTCACCCTCAACCCGCCTTCACGCAAATTTTGCAAACTCACTTCCCCCCCATGACTATGGGCAATGTTGCGCGCAATCCCCAACCCCAACCCATACCCCTGCTGTTGCCCGGCCAAACGAAAGTGCGGCTCGAACACCTGTTCCAGCCGCTGCTCGGGAACCCCCGGCCCTTCATCATCGACATGCAGGACAAACGCGCTGTCGTCATCATCGATGTGCAGGTGGGCGTTCTGGCCGTACTTCAGGGCGTTGTCGATCAGGTTGCCGATGCAACGCTTGAGCGCCAGTGGTTTACCCGGATAGGCGGCCAGGGCACGGCCTTGCTGGGTCACGCGACCGTTACCGGTGGGCGACAGGTACGGCTCCACCAGACATTCGAGTACATGATTGAGATCCACCGGCTCGATGTTTTCGTGGATGTCGGTGTCTTTCACACATTGCAGCGCGCCCTTGACCAGCAGCTCCAGCTCATCCAGATCGCGACCGAACTTGGCTTGCAGCTTTTCGTCTTCCAGCAACTCGACGCGCAGGCGCAAGCGGGTGATGGGCGTGCGCAGGTCATGGGAAATCGCGCTGAATAGCTGGCTGCGCTCGGTCAGGTAACGGCTGATGCGCTCGCGCATGGTGTTGAAGGCGCGGCCGACTTCGACCACTTCACTGCCGCCGCCTTCGGCCACCGGCTCGACGTCGGCGCCCAGTGACAGGTCCCGCGCCGCCCGCGCCAGGCGCTTGAGCGGCCGGCTTTGCCAGTGCACCAGCAGGCCGATGAACAACAGCAGAAAGCCGCTGGTGAGCAAGATGAACCACACTTGCTGCGCCGGCAGGCCTTGCTCTTCAAGGCTGGTGTAGGGTTCGGGCAACAGCGAGGCGATGTACAGCCACTCGCCGGGCGCCATCTGGATCTGCGTGACCAGCACCGGCGGGTTCACCGGTTCCAGGGTCAATGCGTAGTGCGCCCAGGAGCGCGGCAGTTCGTCGAGCTTGAGCCCGCCATTGAAGATCCGCAGGTCTTCGGGGCTGACAAAAGTCACCGAGATGTCGGTGTCCTGCCCCAGGGACTGGCGCAGCACTTCGTCCACCGCCTTGATCACCGCCTCCTTGCGCGGCGTGATCGGCAGCACTTCCATGCCCAGGGGTTTGTCATTGAGCGTCACCACAAACCGTGTGCCGCCCATGCTGCGCAGCTGGTCGAGCACCAACGGGCGGTACGCCACCGGCAACGAGCGCAGGTAACTGACACTGGCGTTCATCGAGTGGGCGAGGCTGCGCGCGCTGGTGACCAGGCCTTCGAGCTGGGTCGCCCGCAGTTGGGAGACCCAGATCACGCTCGACAATGCCTGGGCGAACAACACCGCGAGTAACGTCAGCAACAACATGCGCCCGAGCAGCGAGCGCGGCACCGGCACGCGGCCGGCCAGCTTGCGCAGGAAATCAGTGACCATTGGCGGCAACCACACTGGCTGCCAACTGATAGCCGCTGCCCCGTACGGTGCGAATCAGTCGCGGTGGTTTTTCCGTATCACGCAGGCGCTGGCGCAAGCGACTGACCGCCATGTCGACGATACGATCCAAGGGCATCAAGTCCCGGCCACGGGTGGCGTTGCCGATCGTGTCACGGTCGAGGATTTCCTGCGGGTGATCGAGAAACAGCTTCAACAGGGCGAAATCGG
Source organism: Pseudomonas sp. WJP1 (assembly GCF_028471945.1). NCBI lineage: Bacteria > Pseudomonadati > Pseudomonadota > Gammaproteobacteria > Pseudomonadales > Pseudomonadaceae > Pseudomonas > Pseudomonas sp. WJP1. Next base: position 1,352,380 of record NZ_CP110128.1, on the reverse strand, counting down.
CACCGGAAAGAATCACCTCTTCGCCGTCGATGTGAAACAGGCGATGACTGACCATGTCCAGGCGCCAGTCATCGAAGGCCAGCACTTCGCTGCCGGAGCGCTCCTGACCGAACTGCGCCCGGCGCAGCAAGGCTTTGATGCGCGCCTGCAATTCGCGGGGGCTGAAGGGTTTGCCCAGGTAGTCGTCGGCGCCCAGTTCCAGGCCGATGACCCGGTCGGCCTCGTCGGAGCTGGCGGTGAGCATGATGATGGGTACCTGCGACTGGCGCGGGTGCTGGCGAATCCAGCGACACAGGCTAAAACCGTCTTCGTCCGGCAGCATCACGTCAAGGATCACCAGGTCGCTGGGGGCCTCGTTGAGGGCCTGGCGAAAGCCTGCGCCATCGGGCGTGGTACGCACCTGGAACCCGGCGCGAGTCAGGTAGGTGTCCAGCAACTCGCGTATCTCTTGATCGTCATCGACCAACAAAATCGACTTGTTGACTGAGCTCACGGGGCGGCGTCCTTGTTGTTTGAATTGGGCGGATTATGCCTTAAGCACCGATTTTACAAACACCACAAAGCAACTGTAGGAGCGAGCCTGCTCGCGATGGACTCAAACGCACCGCGTGCATTCAGAAAGCACGCGTTATCGTTAACGTCCATCGCGAGCAGGCTCGCTCCTACAGGGAATCGCATTTCAGGTCGGGATGGATTGTTCCAGCGCAACCCCCGCACCCATCAACCCCGAATAAGGAGCCGTCACCAGCCACACCGGAATCCCCTTGAAGTAATCGCTCATGCACCCCTTGTCGGCAAAGCACCTGGCGAAACCACTTTCGAGGAAGAAATCGGCAAAGCGCGGAATCACCCCGCCAACGATGTACACACCAGCGCGGGCACCGGTGGTCAGCACGTTGTTGCCCGCCACGCGACCGAGCCAGCAGCAGAATTGTTCGAGCACTTCCAGGGCAATCGGATCACCCGCCAGGCCCGCAGCGGTGATCGCTTCCGGCGTGTCGAGTACCGGCTCGTGGCCGTCTACCGCACAGATCGCCCGATAGACCCGTGGCAAGCCGCCTCCGCTCAACGCCGTTTCGGCGCTGACATGCCCGATCTCGTTGAAGATGTGCTGCCACAGTTGAGTCTCGCGCGGGCTGCTCAGCGGCAGATCGACGTGACCGCCCTCCCCCGGCAACGCGGCAAATCGCCCTTCACCGAGATCAAGCAACGTGCCGACCCCCAACCCCGTGCCCGGGCCAATCACCACCGCCGGGCGCAACGGTTCCGGCGTGCCTTCGCAGACCACGCGGAATTCGCCCGGCTGCAAACGCGTCATGCCCAGGGCCATGGCGGAAAAGTCGTTGACCAGCAACAGCTGATCCACCTGCAAGGCCTGACAGAAATCACGGCGGCTCAGGCGCCAGTGATTGTTGGTAAACTTGAATTCGTCGCCGCTCACGGGGCCTGCCACCGACAGGCACACCGAACCGATCGAACCCGGCGCCAGGCCAAGCCCGCTCAGGTAGAGGCTGATGGCCTCTTCCGGGCTGGCATGGTCGGCCGTCGCCAGCACCTGGACCGATTCCAGCTGCTGGTTTTTCCACAACGCGAACCGTGCGTTGGTGCCACCGATGTCACCGACCAAAGCCAGTTTCAATTAAGCGTCTCCAGGGCAGAAGTGAAGGCGCTGGCCCCCTGCTCTGCCGAGCTGAAGGCCATGCGCATGAAACCAAACAGTTCGCGACCGGTGCCGATGTTGTTGCCCAACAGGCCCTTGGCCGGCGTGCGCGCTGCGAATTCTTCGGCGTCCACCTTAAGCTCCAGGGTGCCTTTGACGCCATCGACGCGGATGATATCGCCCTCTTGCACCCGCGCCAAAGCGCCGCCCACGTAAGCTTCGGGGCTGACGTGGATGGCCGCCGGGATTTTCCCCGACGCGCCGGACATGCGCCCGTCGGTGACCAGTGCCACCTTGAAGCCGCGATCCTGCAACACACCGAGGAACGGCGTCATCTTGTGCAGTTCCGGCATGCCGTTGGAACGCGGGCCCTGGAAGCGCATCACCGCGACGAAATCCTTCTCCAGCAAACCAGCCTTGAACGCATCGGCCAGGTCTTGCTGATCCTGGAACACCATGGCCGGTGCTTCGACGATCTGGTTTTCCAGTGCCACGGCCGAAACCTTCATCACGCCGCGACCGAGGTTGCCTTCCATCACACGCAGGCCACCCTCCGGCGAGAACGCCCGGGCGACTGGGCGCAGGATGCTTTCATCGAGGCTTTCGGTGATGCCTTCGCGCCAGACCAGCTCGCCATTATCGAGGAACGGCTCCATGGTGTAGCGGCGCAGCCCGTGGCCGAGCACGGTGTTGACGTTTTCGTGGAGCAATCCGGCATCCAGCAGTTCGCGGATCAGGAACGACATGCCGCCCGCCGCCTGGAAGTGGTTGATGTCGGCCTTGCCGTTCGGGTAGACGTGGCTCAGGGTCGGCACCACCTCGGAGAGGTCGGCCATGTCCTGCCAAGTCAACTGGATACCCGCCGCCATGGCGATCGCCGGCATGTGCAGGGTGTGGTTGGTCGAGCCGCCGGTGGCGTGCAGGGCGACGATGGAGTTGACCAGCGAACGCTCGTCGACGATTTCGCCGATCGGCAGGTAGTCGCCGTTCTGTTTGGTAATGCGCGTCACCTGATGCGCCGCTTCGCGGGTCAGGGCGTCGCGCAATGGCGTGTTCGGGTTGACGAAGGACGCGCCCGGCAAATGCAGGCCCATGACTTCCATCAGCAACTGGTTGGTGTTGGCGGTGCCGTAAAAGGTGCAGGTGCCGGGGCTGTGGTAGGAATTCATTTCCGACTCCAGCAGCTCTTCACGGCTGGCCTTGCCTTCGGCGTAGCGCTGGCGCACGTCGGCTTTCTGCTTGTTGGAAATACCCGACACCATCGGCCCGCCCGGCACGAAGATCATCGGCAGATGGCCGAAGCGCAACGCGCCCATCATCAGGCCCGGGACGATCTTGTCACAGATGCCGAGCATCAGCGCGCCATCGAACATGTTATGGGAAAGCGCCACGGCGGTGGACAGCGCGATCACTTCACGGCTCGGCAGGCTCAGCTCCATGCCCGGCTCGCCCTGGGTCACGCCATCGCACATGGCCGGGGTGCCGCCGGCGAACTGGCCGACCGAGCCGATTTCACGCAGGGCCTTCTTGATCAGCTCAGGAAAGACTTCATACGGCTGGTGCGCCGAGAGCATGTCGTTATATGACGAAACAATTGCGATGTTGGCGGAGTTCATCATCCGCAGGCTGTTCTTGTCGTCGCTGCCGCAACCGGCCACACCGTGGGCGAAGTTGGCGCATTGCAGCTTGCCGCGCATCGGACCGTCGCTGGCGGCATCGCGGATCAATGCAAGGTAAGCCTCACGCGTGGCGCGGCTGCGGGCGATAAGCCGTTCGGTGACCTCAAGGACGCGGGGATGCATGTGTAGAACTCCAGGCTAACGGATGTGGCGACCTGATTGTCTATGCTGATCAAACACCGGTGTCGATGGGATGACAGACGGCTTTCTTGACCATTCGGACCAGTTGATTCAGGTCACTCGTTGTAGATTGAACAAAATATTGCCATTAAAAAGGCTTGTTTTCTATTTTTTTGCGAATAATCTTGTAATTCCAACAACAAAACGACGGCGGCGCTGACAAATGACTCTACGAATCGCAATCAATGGTTTTGGCCGAATCGGTCGTAACGTCCTCCGGGCACTCTATACCCAAGGCTATCGCCAGGATTTGCAGATCGTCGCCATCAACGACCTGGGTGACAGCGCGATCAATGCGCACTTGCTCAAGTACGACACGGTTCACGGCACGTTCGACGCCGATGTCCAGCATGATAAGGAAAGCCTGACCGTCAACGGCGACCGTATCGCGGTCAGCGCCATTCGCAATCCGGCCGACCTGCCCTGGGCCGCGGAAAAGATCGATGTGGTGTTCGAATGCACCGGCCTGTTCACCGACCGTGCCAAAGCCGCCGCGCATATTACGGCCGGTGCCCGCAAAGTGATTATCTCGGCCCCGGCCACAGGCGCCGACGCCACTGTGGTTTATGGGGTCAACCACGACATTCTGCGCCAATCGCACCAGATTATTTCAAACGCCTCGTGCACCACCAACTGCCTGGCCCCGGTGGCACAGGTGCTGCATCGCGAACTGGGCATCGAAAGCGGCCTGATGACCACCATCCACGCCTACACCAACGACCAGAACCTGACCGACGTCTACCACACCGACCCGTACCGCGCCCGCTCGGCCACCCAGAATATGATCCCGAGCAAGACCGGTGCAGCTGAAGCGGTCGGCCTGGTGCTGCCGGAACTGGCGGGCAAACTGACCGGCATGGCGGTGCGCGTGCCGGTGATCAACGTATCCCTGGTCGACCTGACCGTTCAGCTGAAAAAAGAAGCCAGCGCACAAGAGGTGAACGAACTGCTCAGGCAAGCCGCCCAGCACTCGAAAATCCTCGGCTACAACACCTTGCCGCTGGTCTCGAGCGACTTCAATCACAACCCGCTGTCGTCGATCTTCGACGCCAACCACACCAAGTCCAGCGGCAAGCTGCTCAAGGTGCTGGCCTGGTACGACAACGAATGGGGCTTCTCCAACCGCATGCTCGATAACTGCCTGGCGCTGTGCAACGCCGAATAATTCGGCACGTCACACCCGATTCCGTAGGAGCCAGGCTTGCCGGCGAACCAGACGACGCGGTTTACCTGTTATTCCGCGTCATCGTTCTTCGCCGGCAAGCCTGGCTCCTACAGGAGATGGCGCCCTCAGCATCACCTTCGCACGTCTGGAACAACCCATGATCGGCATCACCTTTACCCAAAAGACCCTGGCAGCGCGCAAGCGCATCGCCCTGGTCGCCCATGACCATTGCAAAGTGTTTTTGCTGGACTGGGCCGAACGTCAGAAAGACCGGCTCGCGCAACATGAACTGGTCGCCACCGGCACCACCGGGTTGTTGTTGCAACAACGCCTCGACCTGCCGGTGGAGAGCATGATCAGCGGCCCATTGGGCGGAGACCAACAGCTCGGTGCGCGAATCGCCGAGCAACGGGTCGATATGCTGGTGTTCTTCTGGGACCCGTTCGAACCACAGCCACACGACCCCGACATTAAGGCATTGCTGCGGGTCGCGGCGGTCTGGAACATCCCGGTGGCCTGCAACGAATGCAGCGCCGACTACCTGCTCAGCAGCCCGCTGATGGATCAGGCCCACGGGCATCGGATTCCTGATTACGCCACTTATTTGCAGGGTCGGGCGTAAACCTTCACAAATCAGTACTTGACCATTCGAGCGGATGATAAGCATTATCATTCACTCGAAATGGATCAGGTCCTCCCGTGAGTCAATCGCGCTTCAACGACGTCTTCATCAACCAGCGAATCTCTCTGCTGCGTACGCTGGAGCGGATGGTCAACAATCACAGCACCGCCGAAGACCTCTTGCAGGAGACCTACCTGCGCGTGAGCCGTGCACTCAGCGAGCGGGCCATCGATCACCTGGAACCCTTCGTTTTCCAGACCGCCCGCAACCTGGCGCTGGACCATTTGCGCGCGCGGCGCATCCACTCGCGCACCATGGTCGATGACGTGCCACTGGACGTGGTGGAAAGCGTCGCCGCCCCCGCCAGCAGTGCCGAGGACGCCGCCCATGCCGAACAATTGCTCGAGCGTTTGAACGTGCGCCTCAGTCAACTCAGTTCCCGCCAGCAGCAGATTTTCATCCTCAGCCGCCTGCACGGTCATAGCTATCTGGAGATCGCCGAGAAACTCGGCGTCTCACTCAGTACCGTGCAGAAGGAGCTGAAACTGATCATGACCATCTGCATCGGCGTCGCCGACCGGTCGAACGGCCACTGAGCCACCCATGGCTCGACGACCTTGTTCATCAGGGCTACCCTTGGCCCTCTTTTGCGCTTCACTAAAAAAACACCCGTGCACAGACACGCCGAGGAAACACCGTGACGGACACCCACCGCGCCCCTTCGCCTTCCCCGGCGCAGGCCACAGCCGAGGCGATGGACCAGGCCCTGGACTGGCTGATCGTGCTGGACAGCCCGAGCGAAGAACAGACCCGCCAGTTCCACCAATGGCTCGCGGCCGACCCGGCCCACGCCGAGGCATTCGCCAAGGCCGAGGCGATCTGGAACGGTGCGCCCGTCACGCAATGCGCGCAAAAACTGGCGGCACAACCAGCCAAAGTCAGCGTACTGTCGCGCCTGCGCCCGCACTGGAAGCCGTTGGCCACTGCCGCCGTGCTGATCCTCGGCTTGTTCAGCTTCAGCAATCTGCCAATGCGCCTGCAGGCCGACCACCTGACCGTGGTCGGTGAACGCCAGCGCCTGCAACTGGAGGACGGCTCGAAAGTCCTGCTCAACACCAATTCGGCGTTTTCCAGCACCATCAACGACCAGAAGCGCGTGGCCCGGCTGTATCAGGGCGAGGCGTTTTTCGAAGTGCAGCCGCATCGCGGCCTGCCGCTGGAAATCGACGCGGGTCGGGTCACCGCGAGTGTCCGTGATACGGCATTTGCCGTGCGTTACCTCGACGGCGTGACCCAGGTTCGGGTGCAGCGCGGGGATGTCGACTTGCGCGCCACCGGCGACGACGCCCGGGTTCGGCTGACGGCCGGAGAAAGCATCCGCATCGGCCCCAATGGTTTCGACCGCCCGGCCAAACTCGATGCGGCCACTGACCTGGCCTGGGTCCAGGGTCGCCTGGTGTTTGAAAACTGCCCGCTGAACCAGGTGCTGGCGGAGCTGCGTCGCTACTACCCTGGCTGGATCATCAACAACAACGAGCAGTTGGCGAATGTTGCCGTGACCGGAAATTATCGCCTCGACCAGCCGCTGGACGTGGTCCGCTCGCTGGCTCACATCACCTCGGCACAGCTCAAGGAATACCCTGCGCTGGTCATCTTGAACTAAATGAGAATTATTTTTACTCGATAGCCAAAGCTCGTACGTCTCGTTATAGCCAATGCAATTGATTCGCATCTCTCAATGCCAATCAGCACCTATAAAGATTCGTGCGACACGGAGCGCTATCGATGTCCTCTCGCCTTACCCGCCCAGCCACTTCACCTTCCCGCGTACTGTCGCTGCTGACCGCCGCCATCCTGATGGCCGGTACTGCGCCGGTCATGGCCGCCACTGCTTCCGAGCAGTCGGCGCGCAAAATGGGCGATTACGCGTTCACCATTGCGCCACAGTCGCTGGTGTCGGCACTCAATTCGTTCACCGCCGTGACCGGCTGGCAGGTCGGCTTTTCAGCCGAACTGGCGCAAGGCATCGACTCACCGGGCGTGCGCGGATCGCTGCCGCCGGAAAAAGCCCTGGAGCGCCTGTTGGTGGGGACCAACCTGAGCTATCGCAAACTCGGCAACAACAACATCGTGCTGGAGCGGCGCGCCGTCGCCGGTGCCCTCAACCTGGAACAGGTGACCATCAGCGCCACTCGCCAGGAACAAGACATCAACAGTGTGCCCAGCACCGTCACTGTCCAGACTCGCGAAGATCTCGACCGCAACAACGTCAATAACATCAAGGATCTGGTGCGCTACGAGCCGGGAGTGTCGGTAGGCGGCACCGGTACCCGTGCGGGTCTTTCCGGCTACAACATCCGCGGTATCGATGGTGACCGCGTATTGACCCAGGTCGACGGCGTGCAAGTACCCGACGGTTTCTTCAACGGCCCGTACGCCCAGACCAACCGCAACTATGTCGACCCGGAAATCGTCAAGCGCGTGGAAATCCTGCGTGGCCCGGCTTCGGTGCTGTACGGCAGCAACGCCATCGGTGGCGCGGTCAGCTACTACACGCTGGACCCGGACGACATCATCAAGCCAGGCCAGGACGTCGGTGCCCGCCTGAAGACCGGCTACAGCTCGGCCGATGACAGCTGGCTCACCTCCGGCACCGTGGCCGGGCGCGCCGGCGACTTCGACGGCTTGCTGCACCTGAGCCAGCGCAACGGTCATGAAACCGAGTCCTACGGCGAAACCGGCGGAACCGGCCTGGACCGCACCGAAGCCAACCCCGAGGATGTGCGCACCACCAACGTGCTGGCCAAGCTTGGCTGGAACTACGCCGACGATGCGCGCTTTGGCTTGACTTACGAGCACTACAAGGACGATCGCGACACCAATCAGCTGAGCGCCGTAGGTGGCCCGTTCAACGCTGGACGCGGCTTCGGCTTCTACAAATCGCGCACTGGCAACGACACCATCACCCGCGAGCGCTTCGGCCTGGATCATCGCTTCGCCGTGGACAGCCTCCTGGCTGACAACATCAAGTGGACGTTGAATTACCAGATCGCCAAGACCGACCAGAGCACCGAAGAAATCTACGCGCCGTCGCGCACGGTGCTGCGTAACCGCGATACCACCTACAAGGATCGCCAATGGGTCTTCGATGCCCAGGCTGACAAGGCGTTTGCCATTGCCGACACCGACCATGTCGTCACTTACGGCACCACCATCAAGCAGGACAAAGTCACCGGCCTGCGCACCGGTAGCGGCACCTGCCTGACCGTGGCCGGCGCGTGCCGCGTCATCGGCGCGCCGAGCGCTGCCGACACCCTGACCCCGGCCAGCGACTTTCCGGACCCGACCATCAACACCTACAGTGTGTTCGCCCAGGACCAGATCGCCTGGAACAATTGGACCTTCATGCCCGGCCTGCGCTACGACTACACCCAGCTCAAGCCGCACCTGACCGATGAATTTCTGGCCACGGCCGACCAGAGCGGCAACGGTGAGGTCAACGAGGACAACAAGACCTGGCATCGCCTGTCGCCGAAATTCGGCACCACTTACCGCTTCAACGACCACTACACCTGGTACGGCCAGTACGCCGAAGGCTTCCGCACGCCGACTGCCAAAGCCCTATATGGGCGCTTCGAAAACGTTGCGGGCGGCTATCAGGTCGCACCCAATCCCGATCTCGAACCGGAAAAGAGCAAGAGCTATGAAACCGGCCTGCGCGGGCAATTCGACGCCGGCACCTTCGATGTCGCGGTGTTCTACAACAAATATCGCGACTTCATCGACGAGAACGCCATTACCCCCGGCTACACCGAGACCACCTTCCAGAGCAACAACATCCAGCACGCCACCATCAAGGGCCTGGAGCTCAAGGGGCGCTTGAACCTGGACACCTTCGGCGCGCCAAGCGGTCTCTACGCCCAGGGCTCGGTGGCCTATTTGTATGGTCGCAACGATGACAGCGGCGAGCCGCTCAACAGCATCAACCCGCTGACCGGCGTCTTCGGCCTGGGCTATGACCAGGACCAGTACGGCGCGTTGCTGAGCTGGACCCTGGTCAAACGCAAGACCCGGGTCGACAGCACCAGCTTCAACACCCCGGACGGCACCAGCACCCAGTTCAAGACACCGGGTTACGGCGTGCTCGACCTGGCGGGCTTCTACAAGGTGACCGACGACCTGACCGTCAACGCCGGCCTGTACAACCTGACCGACAAGAAGTACTGGCAGTGGGATGACGTACGCGGCTACGACAGCGTCGGCGAAGCCTCGGTGACCCAGCCCGCCAACCTCGATCGCCTGACCCAGCCTGGCCGCAACTTCGCGATCAATCTGGTCTGGGACATCTGAACCCGTGCACCTCACCGCGCGACGCTGGTAACAGCCGCCCGGTGAGGATTTTTTACTGTCATACGCCTGCTCATTCGTCTCGTTACCAAGCGCCTCTTCTTTCCCAAGGATCTGCCATGACCACCCAGGACACCGCCCAACGCTCCACCCTGCGTTCGCAACGCTTGAACCAGGTCACCAACGAGCCGCACAGCAAGCTCGATGCACTGGTCAAAGCCCACGCCCCCTTTGAAACCCAGGCCAATTTCGCGCGCTTCGTGGTGGCGCAATACCTGTTCCAGTCGGAACTGGTGGCGCTGTACAACGATGCCGAACTGACGGCCATCGTCCCGGACCTGCCAGCCCGTTGCCGTGCCGATGCGGCCAAGGCTGACCTGGCGGACCTCGACACCGAGGTGCCGGCGCCGGTTGCAGGCGCACTGCAAAACCCGACCAAGGCCCAGGCCCTGGGCTGGCTCTTCGTCTCCGAAGGCTCGAAGCTGGGTGCCGCGTTCCTGATCAAGCGTGCCGTGGGCCTTGGCCTGAGCGAAACCTTCGGTGCCCGCCACCTTGGCGAACCGGCCGGTGGCCGTGCGCAAGGCTGGAAAACCTTCGTCAAGACCCTCGATGAACTGGAGCTGAATGCCCAGGAAGAAGCGGAGCTGGACAAAGGCGCCATCGACGCCTTCAACCGCTTCACGGTGTTGCTGGAACAGGCTTATTCGACAGTTGCCGAACCGGCCTGATTGATACTCCACAAACCCTTGTGGGAGCGAGCCTGCTCGCGATGACGGACTGACATTCAAAAGTGATGTCGACTGTAAGACTGCTATCGCGAGCAGGCTCACTCCCACAAGGGATCGAGTCAGCCTGCAAGATCTTCATCAAGCCTCACATGCGTCCTTTGAGCTTATGCCTGCCTCTTCAAAACTCGCCCGCCTCCTCTTCGGCCTGCTGGCCTATGTCAGCCTCGCCATCGGCCTGGTCGCCATCGTCATACCCGGCCTGCCGACCACCGAATTCATCCTGCTGGCCGCCTGGGCAGCCACTCGAAGCTCGCCGCGCTTGAGTGCCTGGCTGGAAAATCATCGGCTGTTCGGCCCCATTCTCCATAACTGGCGCAACGGCAAGATCATCGCGCGCCGGGCCAAGGTCAGCGCCACCGTCAGCATGCTGCTATGCGCCACGTTGATGCTGGTGATGCTCGACCACGGCTGGCCGATCTACCTGGCGATTGTCGGCATGGGCCTGGGCAATCTATGGATCTGGTCGCGACCGGAATCACTGGCGCCACAACCTTAGGTTTTGCCGCGACTTTTCCCGTTTTTAACCCACTTTTCGGCACATTTTCCCGCGCAAACGTTTAACCATGACCGTTCGTCGGCAGCCCCCTCATGCAACCTGTGCCCCAGGCCGATGTGCATTGAATGGCGCTAAATGGATTTGGCGTGTCGAGCCGCAATGGCTCACAGCCGACCCCTCATCCATTCGCGAGCTCGCCCTATGTTCGACTCACTGTCCATCCGCCTGAAAATCGTCCTGCTGTCCGGCCTGTGCCTGCTTGGTGTGGTTGCATCGATAGTGGGCATGAACCTCTATCAGACCAACCGGAACGATGAACTGGTCAGCGCTTCCAGCAGCAGAATGCTTACCGACAGTGTGCAGAACCTGCTCCAGGCCAAAGCCGCCGAGCAAGGGGTGCGGGTACAGAAGACATTCGGTGAAACCCTGACGGTGGTGGCCGCCCTGGCGGACCAGATCAAGGACCTGCGCAACATGGCCGCCAAGCGTTCGCTTGAGCCAGGCGCCCTGCGTGAAGAGTTGAACCAGAGCCTGAAAACCGCCTTCGAACGCAACGGCAAAGTGCTCGGCATCTGGCTGGCGTTCGAACCCAACGGCCTGGACGGCAAGGACAGCGAGTTCGTCAGTGACGCCGCCCGCCAGTCCAACGAAATCGGCCGCTTTGCGACCTATTGGAGCCGTGCCGGTGGAGAAGCGCTGAACACGATCATGGTCGAAGAGGACATGACCAAAACCACCCTGAACCTCAGCGGCACGCCCTACAACGTCTGGTACACCTGCCCTCGGGACAGCAAGCGCATCTGCCTGCTCGACCCTTATGCCGATACCGTTGGCAGCAAGGAAGTGTTGATGACCACCATTTCCGTGCCGCTGCTGGTGGATGGCAAGTCGATCGGCGTGGTCGGTATCGACATTGCCCTCGACGCGCTGCAAGCGGCGGCGGTCGACTCCCAGCGAGAGTTGTTCAACAACGCCGGCCACATGCTGATCGTTTCCGGCACCGGTGTGATGGCGGCGTACAGCGTCGACCCGACGAAGGTCGGCAAGAGCATCGGTGACACCCTGGGGGCGGACGGCAAGGACATCCTGCAACTGCTCGCCAGCGGTGCGCCGAAGATTCTTCAACAGGGCGAGCTGATTCGGGCAGTGTACCCGGTCAGTCCGATTGTCGACGCCAAGGCGTGGGCGGTGGTGATCGACTTGCCCAAGCAAGTGCTGCTGGCCGACTCGGTAAAACTGCAAGAGGTGCTCGACGATGCCCAGCAAGCCGGCACGATCAAGGCAGTAGGCGTTGCGATCATTGCCGGCCTGATCGGCCTGCTGTTGATGTGGCTGACCGCCTCGGGCGTGACTCGACCGATCAACAGCGTGGCGCAAATGCTCAAGGCGATTGCCAGTGGCGACGGCGACCTGACCCAGCGCCTGCACTACGGCAAGAAGGATGAACTGGGCGAACTGGTCAGCTGGTTCAACCGTTTCCTCGACAAGCTGCAGCCGACCATCGCGCAGATCAAGCAGAGCATTACCGATGCGCGCGGCACCGCCGACCAGTCTTCGGAAATCGCCCGCCAGACCAGCGAAGGCATGCAGGTGCAATTTCGCGAAATCGACCAGGTCGCCACCGCGTCCAATGAAATGAGCGCCACCGCCCACGACGTCGCCAACAGCGCGTCGAATGCCGCCAGCGCGGCCAAGGGTGCCGATCAGTCAGCCCGCGATGGCATGCAGATCATCGAGCGCAGCACCCGCGACATCAATCAACTGGCCGACGAAGTCAGCAAGGCCGTGACTGAAGTCGAGGCATTGGCGGTCAACAGCGAGCAGATCGGTTCGGTATTGGAAGTCATCCGCAGCATCGCCGAACAGACCAACCTGCTGGCGCTCAACGCGGCGATCGAGGCCGCCCGCGCTGGCGAAAGCGGTCGCGGTTTTGCGGTGGTCGCCGACGAAGTGCGCAACCTGGCCAAACGTACCCAGGACTCGGTGGAAGAAATTCGCCTGGTGATCGAACGCATCCAGAGCGGCACCCGCGGCGTGGTCGCCACCATGCACTCGAGCCAGACCCAGGCCCACAGCAACGCCGGGCAGATCCAGCAAGCGGTCCAGGCCCTGGGCAAAATCAGCGACGCGGTTACGGTGATCAGCGACATGAACCTGCAGATCGCCAGCGCCGCCGAACAGCAAAGCGCCGTGGCCGAAGAGGTCAACCGCAACGTTTCGGCCATCCGTACCGTCACCGAAACCCTCACCGGACAAGCCACCGAATCGGCGCAGATCAGCAGCCAGCTCAATGCCCTGACCACCCAGCAGATGAAACTGATGGATCAGTTCCGGGTGTGACCGGTTTTTGATTTATGCTCGGGCTCTCGCTCCGGAGGGCCCTTCGATGACTGATTTGCTCACGTCCATTCAAGCCGAACTCGGCATGCCGCACAGCCCAATCGCGTTCACCTCCAGCGGCGCCCTGCCCTCGGTGTTCGCCGTCACCGACCTGGCGTGCGCCAGCATCGCCGCCGCAGGGCAAGCTGTCAGCGAATTGCTGCACCAGCAGACCGGACGCTTGCCCGGCCTGGAAGTCGACCGGCGCCTGGCCTCCTTCTGGTTTTCCAGTTCGATCCGCCCGCTAGGCTGGAGCGTCCCGCCGCTGTGGGACCCGGTCGCCGGTGACTATGCCGCCAAGGATGGCTGGATCCGCCTGCACACCAATGCGCCCCATCATCGTGCCGCCGCCGAATCGGTGCTGGGCGCCTGCGTCGACCGCCAGGCGATGGCCAGAAAAGTGGCGCAATGGGCCAAGCGCGATCTGGAGCAGGCCGTGGTCGAGGCCGGTGGTTGTGCCGCCGAAATGCGCAGTCGGGAACAGTGGCAGGTCCATCCGCAAGGGCTCGCGGTCAACGCCGAACCGCTGATTCAATTCACCACTGGCCACAACCGGCACAGCACACCCTGGCAAGGTTCGGTGGCCCGACCACTGGCCGGAATAAAGGTGCTGGATTTGACCCGCGTGCTCGCCGGCCCCGTCGCCAGCCGCTTTCTCGCGGGCCTGGGCGCTGATGTACTGCGCATCGACCCACCCACCTGGAACGAACCGGGCGTAGTGCCGGAGATGACGCTGGGCAAGCGTTGCGCACGTCTGGATCTGCACGACAAAACCGATCGCCATGTATTCGAAAGCCTGCTCAAGGACGCCGACATCGTGCTCCACGGTTACCGCGCCGATGCCCTGGAGCGTCTGGGCTATGGTACCGCCGAACGCCAGCAACGCATCCCTGGCCTGATCGACGTGTGCCTTAATGCCTACGGCTGGAGCGGCCCGTGGCAGAACCGCCGCGGCTTCGACAGCCTGGTGCAGATGAGCAGTGGCATCGCGGACGCGGGTATGCACCTCACGCATGCGGACAAACCGACGCCCTTGCCACTGCAAGCGCTCGATCACGCCACCGGGTATTTGATGGCGGCCAGTGCGATCCGGTTGTTGGCAGCACGCTTAAACAACGGACAGGGCGGCTCGGCGCGGTTGTCGTTGGCGCGTACGGCAAAGCTGTTGATCGACAACGGCCCCGGTGGCGACCAGCCGTTGCGGGCCGAAGATGAACACGATCAGGGGATGCTGGTCGAGCAGACCCCATGGGGCCCGGCGCATCGCCTGCACGTGCCGTTGAAGATCAGCGGGACGCCGCTGCAGTGGACGCTTGCAGCGTCTGAATTGGGTTCACATCGCGCACAATGGTGACACCATGAAATTCGACCTCGCCTATTGCCTCGGTCTCGACGAAAAACTGTCGATCTATGACGTGCGGGATCTTAATTTCGACGAGACGATGGCGTTCGATTCCGCGAAAGAACATTTCCAGTGCCCCAACGATGCCTGTCGTTTGGCGTTCGATTCCACGAATGCGTTGGGCACGTTCAACGCCAAGAACGTCAACTACGTGCGCACGCCGCACTTCAAGAATCTGCCGGGTACACGGCATGTCGCGAGTTGCCCTTATGTGAGCCTGAAGACCCCGGCTTCGGCCGTGGAGGCGGACGGCGAGGAAACGGACGACAGTCGCGAGGAACATTTCCCCTCGGAATTGCTGCTGAATCGGCGTGAGTATGTGCGCAAGCCGTCGCCCCTGGCCGGGGCTGCCGATCTGCAAAGGGATGCACCACCAGCGGCTCCGGCGGCCACCCAGGTCGAGTTACCCGAGCGCGAATCGACGCCGGACAAGACCCGTGTCTTCGCTCACCCGGTGGAATGCTTCGTGTCGAACTTCGAGGACAAGGCGCTGCTCAAGCGCATGCCCTTGAAGATTGGCGAGCACACGGCAACCTATGCCGGGTTTTTCAAGAAGATCGAGTACCTGCAGGACAACAAGGGGCTGATTTACTGGGGCAAGATCAAGCAGATCAAGGATTACACCCAGAGCTTTCGCATCGATTTCGAGAAGAAGGCCTGGTTCGAAAAGAAGCCGTACCCGGTCAACGTTTACCTGAGCAAGAAGCTGATCGACAACTACCGCAAACGCAAGGCGTTCCTGGAGGAGATCAAGCACGCCATCGAGGGCGGGCGACCATTGTATTGCTTCTTTTATGGCGTCCAGCCTGCATTGCAGCAGGTGCCCAGCAAGAAAAACCCCGAGCAGACGTTCGGCGTGTTCAGCGCCAACATTGAGAATCTGGATCATTTTATCGTGCGGGAGGCGCCGCAGTTGGAGGGCGAGTAATACCCGGCACGCAGGCAGTGACCTTCCGTCTGGCCAAGGGGCCGGAAATCGCAAAAATCGAAAAATGCGTTTGATCCGGATCGAAAACAACTGTACAAAAACACAGTACATTTGAATTCAACACTCTCGAGCCCGGAGAACCCCATGGCCTCTCAAGCGATGAAAATCACCCTGGAACGTATCGCCCTCTTCCAGTTCACCCCGGCCCACTGCGCCCAGGCCCGAGCGATGCTGGGCTGGAGCGTGGAAACGTTGTCCCGCGAAGCCGGGGTTTCGGTGCAGGCCATTGAGCGCTTCGAGGCGCGGCAGGAGGTGCTGGACGTCACGCGCCTGGCCCTGGCGTATCGGCTTGAATCGGAGGGGCTGGTGTTCTTCCCGGGGTTTGCGCCGGGTAGAGGGATGAATGTGCAAGGGGCAACGCCGAATCCGGTGGGGCGGGCTGATTTTGCGATGGTGGAGTGAGGTCGCAACTTCAGCACTGGAGCTACGACCCGACTTGCACAGATTAAAAACTACGGCCTGGACACTCCTGGTAGACCTGCTCTTCGACTTCATACCACCACGCGGTGCCACGCTGCGCCGCCATCACATTGAATGCCTCGCCCATCCGAGGCGTGGTGATCGAGACATTGCGCTCCCAGGCCAGGGCCAGGATGCGGTCGAAGGGTTCGTACCAGGCATGCGTCGACAAATCGAAGGTGCCATTGTGAATTGGTAGCAGCCAGCGCCCCTTGAGGTCGAGGTGGGCTTGCAGGGTTTGCTCAGGCTGCATGTGCACATGGGGCCAGTCGACGTTGTAAGCGCCGGTTTCCATGAGGGTCAGGTCGAAAGGGCCGTATTGTTCACCGATGCGTTTGAAGCCATCGAAGTAGCCGCTGTCACCACTGAAGAAGATCCGCGTGTCGCCATCGATCATCACCCACGAGGCCCAGAGGGTGCTGTTGCCATCGAACAGGCCGCGGCCGGAGAAATGCTGCGAGGGGGTGGCGACGAACTCGATGCCCTCGACCTCGGTGCCCTGCCACCAGTCCAGCTGGCGGATTTTGCTGGCGTCGATACCCCACTTGATCAGGGTGTCGCCCACGCCCAATGGAGTGAGAAAGTACTTGGCCTTGTCGGCAAGCTTGAGCACCGCGTGATAGTCCAGGTGGTCGTAGTGATCGTGAGACAGGATCACCGCTTCAATTGGCGGCAATTGCTCGAGGCTGATCGGTGGCTGGTGAAAACGCTTGGGACCGGCCCACTGCACGGGTGAGGCGCGCTCGGCGAACACCGGGTCGGTAATCCAGAATCTGTCCCGCAGCTTGAGCAGTAGTGTGGAATGACCCAGCCGATAGACGCTGTGGTTGGGCGCTGCCATCAACGCCGCTTGCGTCAGCGGTTGCACCGGCACAGGCGCCGTCGGGCGGGTATTGAGTGGCTTGTGAAACATCGCGTTCCAG
This sequence comes from Pseudomonas sp. WJP1, assembly GCF_028471945.1. Taxonomy (NCBI): domain Bacteria; kingdom Pseudomonadati; phylum Pseudomonadota; class Gammaproteobacteria; order Pseudomonadales; family Pseudomonadaceae; genus Pseudomonas; species Pseudomonas sp. WJP1. The sequence goes on along the minus strand of NZ_CP110128.1, from coordinate 1,335,292 downwards.
AGGATGCGCAGGGTTTTGCCAAGGCTCAAACGCTGTATCGGCCGATGGTTTTGAAACTGCCCTTGAACCTGTCGGGAAGCTTCATGCCTGGAGGCGCTGCTCGCCGAGGGAGTTGATTTGGCCATGGGGAAATGACTCCAGAAAAACCGCACGCTTCACGATTTTCCGTTTTGGGACGATAAATGGCCAAGGCACGCACGCATCAGCCGAACACTCTATTTTTTACCGGGCAGGATTAACAAAACATTACACTGCACAGTGTAGTTTCAAGGTTGCAACAAAGCGACTCACAAGTAAACTGCTGAGTGTAATTTTCATTTCCTCCTGCCCAAAGCGTATTTATGACAGTTCCAAAGCGCCTCACCGACCGTAAACGCGAAGCCATCATTCAGGCGGCCATTGTCGAATTCCGTGCCAATGGTTTCGACATCACCAGCATGGACAAGATTGCCGCCACCGCCGGTGTGTCCAAGCGCACGGTGTACAACCACTTCCCCAGCAAGGAAGAATTATTCGCCGAAATCCTCAATCAATTGTGGGTCCGAGTAACCGCTGAAGATGAAGCGCCTTACCACCCCGACCTGCCCCTGCGTGACCAGATGCGTCACCTGCTGACGGCAAAGCTGCAGATGTTGAGCGATGAAAATCTACTCGACCTGGCGCGGGTGGCCATCGCCGCCACCATCCATTCTCCCGAGCGCGCGCAAAGCATGGTGACCCGAATGGGTGAACGCGAGGAAAACCTGACCCTGTGGATTCGTGCCGCCCAGGCCGATGGACGCCTGAAAGCGGTCGCCCCGGAATTTGCCGCGCAACAGGTCCATGGCATGCTCAAATCCTTTGCATTCTGGCCGCAGATTTCCATGGGGCTGCCGGGTTTGTCGGCCGAGATGCAGGGCACCGTGGTGGAGTCGGCGCTGGATATGTTCCTGGCCTGCTATGAGTTGCAATAAATGACAATTTCGACGGCGGCCTCGAGCGGTTGATCGCCGGGATTTTTTGCGGGGCAATGTGTTTCAGAATGAAACTCCTGATCAGCCTCACGGCAACTTCAGCGCCCGCCCCAACTCGTCAAACAGCGTCACCACCGAGCGCAGGGCACGGCAATCCGGCCGCGTCAGCAACCACAGCGCGGTGTCGTAGCCATGCAACGGCTGACCCAGCGGCTGCAATCGGTCACCGATCAGAAAGTCCGGCAATGCCGCCACGCCCAACCCCGCCCGCACCAGTTCGGTGACCGACAGCATGCTGTTGCAGCGATACCCCGGCATCACCCCCGGCAATGCCTGGCGGCGCCAGGCCACTGTCGGATGATCAGGCAAAAAATCGTCGGGGGCGATCCAGGTCAGTGACGCCAGGTCGGTCGCATCGACCGATTGCAGATAAGCGGCGCTGGCACACACCCGGTAGGAAATCCCCGCCAGGCGTCGCCCCACCAGATGCTCCGGTGGCGCACGGGTCAGGCGCAGGGCGATGTCGGCATCGCGGCGGCTGAGGTTGGCAAAGTCGTTGGACGTGCTGAGCTCAAGGGTCAACGCCGGATAGTTCGGCATGAACCGCGCCAGCGCCGGCAACAGCAAACCTTGCAGGACCGAATCGGTGCAGGTCAGGCGCACGGTACCGCTGACGACTTCGCCACCCTGCTCCACGCCGACCCTCGCGGCTTCCAATGCCTGTTCGGCGCGCTCGGCCTGTTCCGCCAGGGCCTGCGCCAGGGTGGTAGGCAGGTAACCGGCGCGACTTTTTTCGAACAACGTCTGGCCCAGTGCGGCTTCCAGTCGACGCACCGCGCGAAACACCGTCGAGACATCCACCCTCATCAACTGCGAGGCCCGAGCCAGAGAGCCGCCACGGACCAAGGCGAGAATCAGGGCCAGGTCCGGGTAGTCCAGTCGATAGTGCGTCGCTGCATTGATCACTTGGGAAAGTGCCCATATTGAGTGCGTTCACGCCAATCTATAGTGGGTGCCAGGATTCAACAAGCGCCGAGGTCACCCATGGAAAACCGCGTCATACGCATTGCCCTGATCGGCGATCACGACCCGCAAGTCACCGCCCACCAGGCCATCCCCGTGGCGCTCGGCATGGCCGCCGAACACAGTGGCCGAAACGTGCAAGGCCAGTGGCTGGCCACCGATAGCCTGCAGGCCGACACGCCGCTCAGCGGGTTCGACGGTTTCTGGTGTGTGCCCGCCAGCCCTTATCGCAGCATGGACGGCGCGTTGCGGGCGATTCGTTTTGCCCGTGAACAGCGGCGGCCTTTCCTTGGCACCTGCGGCGGTTTTCAACACGCGGTGCTGGAATACGCGCGCAACGTGCTCGGTTGGTCGGATGCCGAACATGGCGAGACGGCACCCGATGCAACGCGGGCATTGCTCACGCCGCTGGCATGTTCACTGGTGGAAACGGTGGACACCATTCATTTGCTGGAAGGCTCGTTGATCGCCAAGGCGTATGAAACCTCGGAAATTCGTGAGGGCTATCGCTGCCGCTACGGTGTGAATCCTCAATTCGAACGGGAACTGCTCAAGCACGCACTTCACGCTGTCGGCCATGATGCCGGGCACGACTTGCGCGCGGTCGAGCTCAGCGATCATCCGTTCTTTGTCGCCACGCTGTTCCAACCGGAGCGCGCTGCACTCAAGGGCACCCTGCCACCGCTGGTGCGCGCCCTGGTCCAGGCCTGCGCGGAGCAGCAATCATGATCGCCAATACGCCGCCGGCTCCGTATTACGCGGTGATCTTCACCTCACTGCGTACCGAGGGGGATCAGGGCTACAGCGAAGCCGCCGAGCGGATGCTCGAGCTGGCGCGGGAACAACCCGGGTTCCTCGGCGTGGAGTCGGCCCGGGGTGAGGACGGGTTGGGAATCACCGTGTCGTACTGGGCCAGTGAGTCGGCAATCCTGGCGTGGAAACAGCACCCCGAGCACCGGGCGATTCGTGAGCGCGGGCGTTCGACCTGGTATGCGCAGTGTCATACGCGGGTGTGTCGGGTTGAGCGGGCATATGGGTTCACGCAGTAGCGATGGCGGCCTTACAGCCGACCTGATTGCAGGTCTGTCCGCATTCCCCTGTGGGAGCCAGCCTGCTGGCTCTCACAGGGATCAGGTACACCCGTAAAAGTCAGGTCGGCTGTCAGGCCGCCTCGCTTTGGCTTTGGATCTGGGTGCCCCGTCAACCACGATGGCCGAACGCAGGCATTGCGCAGTGGGTAAACCGGCAGGACGCCGGTTTAGCCGCGCTGGGCCAGGGATGGCCCATCGCGGCGACCCACGGAGCAATGCCGGAGAGAGGGCATGCCGAGCCTAAGCGAGGCACCAAGTGGTGGGGCAAAGCCTTTTGCTTACTTTTTGGCGTTTGAAAAAGTGAGTCGCCGTAAGGGCGAAACCATAAGCCGCCGTTACCGCAGCAATGGATATGTACTCAGACAACAACGGACTGGCTCAGCGCGTGAGGTAGCAGCGCCAGTACAAAAAAACCCGTTAAAAAATCCGCGTTGAACAGGTTTATGTCGGTCTGACGATAGCGCTTGTCCAGTTCACTTGTTAAAAGAGACCTCTTTGAAACCCATCGCGAAAGGATCTCGACCATGCCGGCCACCTTCACCCAAAGCGCCCTGCTCCTGAGTTTGCTGCTCGGCCTCGGCCAAGCCCAGGCCACCAGCGAACCCGGCCCCGCCGCACTGGCCACCCGCGTGGGCATCCCACACCCGGCAGTGATCGCCCACCGTGGCGCGTCGTTCGATGCACCGGAATCCACCGCCGCCGCCTACAAACTGGCCCGCGACCTGGGCGCCGATTACCTGGAGCTGGACCTGCAGCGCAGCAAGGATGGCGTGCTGTTTGCCCTGCATGACAATAATCTACAACGCACCACCGACGTCGCCAGCAAGTTCCCCGAGCGCAAAGACAGCCCGGCCAATGCCTTCACCATGGCCGAGCTGAAAACCCTGGACGCCGGCAGCTGGTTCAACACGGCCTACCCGGATCGCGCGCAGCCTGGGTTTGCCGGCCTGAAAATCCTCACCCTCGATGAAATCATCGACATCGCCCAGGGCAATCCGCAACACAAGCCTGGCCTGTACATCGAAACCAAGGAGCCGAAGCAGTTTCCCGGCATCGAACACGACCTCAAGGAAAAACTCCAGGATCGCGGCTGGCTGAGCCCTGCGGGTTCGAAACTGGCCAAAAGCGCGCTCGGCGTTGGCCAGGGCAAAGGCAAGGTGGTCCTGCAAACCTTCGAGAAGAGCAGCCTCGAACTGTTGCAAAAGGAAATGCCACAGGTGCCGAAGATCCTGCTGCTGTGGGTCGGCGAAGGCAACATCGAACCAAAATCCACACTGACCTTTGCCGAATCCGGCGACAAGGACAAAGCCACCTACTACGCCAGACAGCAACCGAAAGACCAGGCCGAGTTCCAGCGCTGGGTCGACTACGCCAAGGCCCAGGGCGCGATCGGCACCGGCCCGTCTGCGGCGCTGACCCACGGTGGCGATCAGAGCTACGCCGACCTGGTGCAACCGTGGATGAACCAGTACACCCACGATCAGGGCCTGCTGGTGCACGTCTATACCATCGATGAGGCGGTGGACTTCCAGAAGGCCATGAATGCCGGGGTCGATGGTATTTTCACCAATCGCGCCAGCGAACTGCTCAAGTTCTACAAGCGCCCGGCGACGAGTGTGGCGCAGGTGCTGCGCAATAACGGGTACTGATTTCTCGGTTCAAGGGAATTTAAGCGTGAATTAAGTTGCCACAATTAATCTGATCCCACTTAAACGGCTCCCCAAGGAAAGAATCTCATGAAAACTCTGACTGCTCTGTTCACCGCTGCCACCCTGACCTTCACCGCCGGTGTGGCCCAGGCGAAAGACGTGCCCGTCGACCAGATCCCTCAGCTGGTCAAGGATGGCAAGGTCAAGTCGCTGGAAGAGTTGAATCAGATCGTAATGAAGCTGCACCCGGGCGCGACGATTACCGATAGCGAGCTGGACAACCACTTCAACGGCTATGAGTACGAAGTCGAGTTGATCGATGCCAACAAAGTTGAATGGGACGTGGATTTGAATGCCGCCACCGGCGAAGTCCTGAAGAACAAAAAAGACGACTGATGCACACCGCAAAAAGCCGCACGATTCCCCGTCGTGCGGCTTTTTTGCGTCTTGGCGACCGATCCGGCCGCAGTCACAAATCCGTCATCCAGACTTGCAATGATGCGGCTCACGTGAACCTGTAAAACACGCGACAGGCGCCTCCCCATGCGAGCCCTCATGAACCACAGCATCGATCACAGCCATCGCGATCCGGATCTGTTCGGCCTGCTTTACGGTTTCAGTTTTCGCCCCGGCGAGCGCGGGCGGGAGATCGATTCGGCCAGGGCCTTGCAGTACCTGCAACAACCGCAGGACGCCGAGCAATTTCTCTGGCTGCACCTGAACCTCGCCCATGCCGCGTGCGAACGCTGGATGAAGAGCCATCTGGAACTGCCCGACGAGTTTTTCGAGGCCCTGCATGAAGGCTCACGGTCGACGCGTATCGAACATGTCGATTCGGCGTTGCTGGCGGTGGTCAACGACGTGGTGTTCAACCTCAGCAGCATGACGTCCTCGGATGTCTCCACCCTGTGGGTGTGCGTGCGCAGTCGACTGATCATCAGCGCACGCCTGCAACCGCTGCACTCGGTGGACAAGCTGCGCTCGTCGGTAAAAGCCGGCGAGTGCTTCCGCTCGCCGCTGGAGCTGCTCGTACATCTGCTGCGCGACCAGGGCGAAGTGCTGACCCAGATCGTGCGCAAGACCAGCCTGAGCGTGGATCAGGTCGAAGATGAACTGCTGTCCTCGCGCCTGTCGACCAATCGCGCTGAACTGGGAGCCAATCGCCGGGTGCTGGTGCGCCTGCAACGCCTGCTGGCGCTGGAGCCCGGGTCGTTGCTGCGCCTGCTCAATCGCCCGCCTCCCTGGTTGCAGAAGGAAGACGTCAAGGAGCTGCGCAAATCCACCGAGGAGTTTGCCCTGATCATCAACGACCTCACAGCCCTGGGCGAACGGATCAAGCTGCTGCAGGAGGAAATCGCCGCCAACCTCAACGAGCAGAGTAACCGCACCCTGTTCACCCTCACGGTGGTCACGGTGCTGGCGTTGCCGATCAACATCATTGCCGGTTTCTTCGGCATGAACGTGGGCGGGGTGCCGCTCTCACAGGACCCGGAAGGGTTCTGGATTCTGGTGGCGCTGGTGGCGACCTTCACCGTGATTGCGGGGCGCTGGGCGTTTCGCAAGCGCCAGGATTTGTAGGCGCAAACAATCAAAGACTGATCCATGGCAGTCTCGCTGTAACAATTAGCAACGAATATCAACGGCACTCCTCCCTCCTCAGGAATGCCCGGCATGGCCACCCCGTCCTTTTCCGCCGCCCCGGCGCCCGCCAGTAGCGCCAAACCGCAGTTCGACAAGAAACCCGGCGTGCTCACCCTCGTGGTGTTCTTTGCAGTGCTGAGTATCGGGCTGCTGTTCACCGCCTACAGCCTGATGCACGACATGAACGAACTCGGCACCGTGGTGACCACCTGGACGCCGTTCCTGCTGCTGGGCGTGGCGTTGCTGATTGCCTTGGGCTTCGAGTTCGTCAACGGATTCCACGACACGGCCAACGCCGTTGCCACGGTGATCTACACGCATTCGCTGCCACCGAACTTCGCGGTAGTCTGGTCCGGGTTCTTCAACTTCCTCGGGGTGCTGCTGTCCAGCGGCGCGGTGGCGTTCGGCATCATCGCGTTGTTGCCGGTGGAGTTGATCCTGCAAGTCGGCTCTTCCGCCGGATTCGCCATGATCTTCGCCCTGCTGATCGCCGCGATCCTGTGGAACCTCGGCACCTGGTGGCTGGGCCTGCCGGCATCATCGTCGCACACCCTGATCGGCTCGATCATCGGCGTCGGCGTGGCCAATGCCCTGATGCACGGGCGTGACGGCACCAGCGGGGTGGACTGGGCGCAGGCGACCAAGGTCGGCTACGCCTTGCTGCTCTCGCCACTGGTCGGCTTCGCCTGCGCCGCGCTGTTGCTGCTGGCCCTGCGGGCCTTCGTCAAGAATCGCGCGCTGTACAAGGAGCCCAAGGGCAACACCCCGCCGCCGTGGTGGATTCGCGGCATGTTGATCCTGACCTGCACCGGCGTATCCTTCGCCCACGGCTCCAATGACGGTCAGAAAGGCATGGGGCTGATCATGCTGATCCTGGTCGGGACCTTGCCGATGGCCTATGCGCTGAACCGCACCATGCCCGCGGATCAGGCGTTGCAGTTTGCCGCGGTGGCCGAAGTGACCCAACAAGCGCTGGTCAAGAGCGCGCCGTTGCCGGCACCGGCCGACCCGCGTCCGATCCTGTCCGATTACGTGCGCAGCAAGGAAGTCACGCCGCAACTGATCCCCGCCCTCGCGGCACTGGCCGGCAACATCGGCAACGAAGTGAAGGGTTATGGATCGCTGTCCAAAGTCCCGGCCGAGGCCATGGGCAACGTGCGCAATGACATGTACCTGACCAGCGAAACCATTCGCCTGATGGACAAGAACAAGGTCGGTAATTTCGACGCCGACACCGCCAGCAAACTGCAGCTGTTCAAGCAGCAGATCGACAACGCCACGCGCTTCATCCCGCTGTGGGTGAAGATCGCCGTGGCGATAGCGCTGGGCCTGGGCACCATGGTCGGCTGGAAGCGCATCGTGGTGACCGTGGGCGAGAAAATCGGCAAGACCCACCTGACCTACGCACAAGGCGCCTCGGCGGAAACCGTGGCCATGCTGACCATCGGTGCCGCCGACATGTTCGGCTTGCCGGTCTCGACCACCCACGTGCTGTCTTCAGGGGTGGCCGGGACCATGGTCGCCAATGGCGGCGGCTTGCAGATGAAGACCATCCGCAACCTGCTGATGGCCTGGGTACTGACCTTGCCAGCGGCGATCCTGTTGTCGGGCAGTTTGTACTGGCTGTTCACCCAATTGTTTTGAAATCTCAATCTTGTAGGAGCGAGGCTTGCCCGCGAAGAACGGTAACTCGGTGCGACAGATACACCGCAGCGTCAGGTTCGCCGGCAAGCCTGGCTCCTACGGGTTACGGGTCACGCGTTGGACGTGGCGCGAATGACCAACCGCTCGCGCACCACGTCATACACCCAGTGATAAACGTAGGTGTACGGCAGGAAAAACAGCAGCACCCCGATGTCGAGCAGGAACGCCTGCCACAAACTGATGTTCAGCCACCAGGCAATCAGCGGTACGCCAAGCGCCACCAACCCGCCTTCGAACAACAGCGCATGCACCACCCGGACCCAGGCGTTGTGCGCAATGGCCAGGCGCTTGAGCACTCGGTCGAACATGCCGTTGAACACCACGTTCCAGGCCAGGGCCAGGGCCGCAATGACGACGGTGACGACGCCCATTTCCACCATCGGTTTGTCCATGATCCACGCCAGCAAAGGCGTACAGATCAGGATGGCCAGCAGTTCGAAACCGATGGCCTGGAAAATACGTTCGGTAAGGGATTTATTGGCGCTCATGGCCGGACTCCTTGAGTGACGATGGTTGCCATCATCCAGCTTCACACCGATACTTCATAACCAATAACCATCGATCAAGGCGATAGTTCATGGCGTCCCAGGAAGTGTTGCAGGCGTTCGTCCAGGCCGCGACCCAAGGCTCGTTTTCCGCGGCAGCGCGCAAGCTGGGCCGCAGTCAGTCGACCATCAGCGCTGCCATCGCCAGCCTGGAGATCGATCTGAACCTGACGCTGTTCGACCGCAGCAGCCGCAAGCCCAGCCTGACCCCCGCCGGCCACGTCATGCTGCAACGGGCCGAAGAGATCCTGGCCGCCACCAGCCGCCTGGAAATGACCGCCAGCCAATTGTCCCAGGGTGTCGAGGCGAAGCTGACGGTGGCGCTTTCCGACACCTATCAATCCGACCGTTTCGAAGCCTCGCTCAGTGCGTTCGAACAGCGTTATCCGGACCTGGAGCTCGAATGCCTGATCGCCGAATGCGACGATCTGGTGGCCTTGGTGCAGAGCGGTCGTGCGCAGATTGCCTTTGCCGAAATGCAGGACAGTTATCCACCGGACCTGGTCAATTCGACGGTGGACGAACGCACGGAAATCGCCCTGTTCGTGTCACCCGAACATCCGCTGGCGATGCAGGAACACATCGACCAGGACGTACTGCAACAACATCGCGAATTGCGCCTGGCGACCATCGTCAATCCGTATGAGAGCCGTGCAAAGGGACGCGTCTGGTCGGCGCCGAGTTACCTGATGCTGCTGGAAATGGCGCAGGGTGGTTTTGGCTGGGCGCCATTGCCACGCTGGCTGGTGGCGCGCTTCGGCCCGGGAACCTTACAAGAGCTGCAGGTGCGTGGCTGGCCAAAAACGGTGTCGGTGGATGCCTTGTGGTCCCGCTTGCATCCACCTGGGCCGGCGGGCAGTTGGTTGCTGGGCAAGATGCTGGAGTGAAGGTCCTGCGGCCCTTATCGCGGGCAAGCCACGCTCCCACAATGATCATTGGTGTACACAAAATTCGTGGCCACTCATTACCCTGTGGGAGCGGGCTTGCTCCGGGCGGCGTTCCGACGAAGAGGCCGGCGAGCACGCCTCACTGCAACGCCTTGAGCCGAGCTTCAATAAACCGCCGCTCCGGTTCTTGCTGCGTCAACTCCAGCGCCCGTGCATAGGCCGTCCGCGCCTGCTCCGCCCTGCCCAACTGCCGACAGAACTCCGCCCGCGCCGAATGCGCCAGGTGGTAATCGAGCAGCTCACCACGCGCCAGAATGGCCTCAACCAGCATCAGCCCTGCCAACGGCCCATCGCGCCTGGAGATCGCCGCCGCCCGGTTCAATTCGATGACCGGCGACGGCCATGCCCGCAGCAACACCTCATACAGCCCGACGATCTGCGCCCAGTCGGTTTCCTCGATCGACGGTGCTTCCGCGTGCACCGCTGCAATCGCCGCTTGCAGGCAATACGGCCCGAATCGCCGGGTACCCAGTGCCCGCTCTACCAGCGCACAGCCTTCGGCGATCAGTTGGGCGTCCCACAGCGTGCGGTCCTGGTCATCCAGCAAAATCAGGTCACCGTCCGCGCAGGTCCTGGCCAGGCGCCGGGACTCGTGCAACAACATCAGGGCCAGCAGGCCCATGACCTCCGGCTCCGGCAACAACTCCAGCAACAAACGCCCCAGGCGGATCGCTTCACGGGTCAAGTCTTCGCGGGTCACCTGTGCGCCGAGGGACGCCGAATAACCTTCGTTGAACACCAGGTAAATCACCCGCAGCACACTGTCGAGGCGCTCGGGCAGTTCCGCAAGGGATGGCACCTGATAGGGGATTTTCGCGTCACGGATTTTCGCCTTGGCGCGCACGATGCGCTGGGCGATGGTGGCCGGCGCCGAGAGAAAGGCCCGGGCGATTTCTTCCGTGGTCAGGTCGCAGACTTCGCGCAGCGTCAACGGCACCTGAGCGTCAGGCGCCAGTGCCGGGTGACAACAGGTGAAGATCAGGCGCAGGCGATCGTCTTCCACGTCTTCGTCACTCCAGTCGGCCTGCTCCAGCGCCTCCAGCTGCGCGACCAGCAGCGGTCGGGACGCGGCAAAACGTGCGCGCCGGCGTAGCACATCGATGGCCTTGAAACGCCCGGTGGAGACCAGCCAGGTGCGCGGATTGTCCGGCACACCGTCCTGCTGCCAGCGTTCGACCGCCACGAAAAACGCTTCGTGCAGCGCCTCTTCGGCCAGGTCGAAATCGCCGAGCAGGCGTATCAGGGTCGCCAGAATGCGTCGCGACTCCTGGCGATAAACCTGCTCGACCCTGGCCTGTACCGACAGCTGCGGCATCTTAGGGATTCAACTGCCGAACGGGGCGCACTTCGACACTGCCGACCCGCGCCGCCGGGATGTTCCCGGCGACCTGGAGGGCTTCATTGAGGTCCTTGGCATCGATCAGGTAGAAGCCAGCCAACTGCTCCTTGGTTTCGGCGAACGGGCCGTCGGTGATCGACATCTTGCCGTTGCGCATGCGCACCGTGGTGGCGGTCTGCACCGATTCCAGCGCCTCGGCGGCAACCATCCGGCCGCTGCCCTGGATCGCCTCGGCATAGGCCATGCATTCCTCGTCCTTGGGGCTCTCGGGCAGCGAATGCAGCAAGTGCTCTTCGCTGTAGACCAGGCATAAATACTTCATCGCGTTCTCCTGATTGAACGGATCAACTATGGCTGCAGATGGGCGGTTTCGCGCCGCGAACCGACGATCAGGGTTGCAGGTTGAACAAGGTCGTGCCGCTCATCATGTCGAACGGGGCCGACCAGTGTTCATGGACGATCCGCCATTGCCCGGCTTCGCGCCGATAGCACGCGGTCACGCGCATCCAGCAGGCCTGGGTTTCACCCTGCTCGTTGGTGCCGCCGCAATGGGCCAGCCAATGGGCGAAGGCGATGTGCTCATCGGCGACGATGTTCATGTGGTCGAAGTCGAACGTGTGCTGGCCCTGGCACATTTCCATGCATTCCAGCCAATGTGCGCGGTAGGCGGCCTTGCCGCGAAATTGCAGGGCCTTGACGGCGTCGTAGGAGACGATGTCGTCGGCGTACAGGGCCATGATTTTCTCGACGTCTTTGGAGATGACCGCCTCACGATAGGTGGCGATCAGGGTCTGGATTTCGTGGGTATCGCTCATGATGGTTCTCCGTGGTTTTTATTGGAAGACACCCTTAGTCGTTCGGTGATCCACCCAATCGACAGTCGAAATAAAAATAATCCATGCACGCAAACTCGCTAGAATCCGAGGCTTATTTCTATTGGAAAAAGGACACTCCAGTGACAACCCGACTCGTGCCTTACGAAAGCCTGAACGCGCTGCAGCGCCAGCAGGTCGAGGCCATCGAAGTACATCCGCAACAGATCAGGTTTTCCGGCGATATTCATGGTGCGTTGCACACCCTGTTGTCCAAGCCCGGCCCCGGCGTCAAAGGCTTTGCGTTGCTGGCCGATGCGGTGCCCGTAGCCTTTCTGCTGCTCAAGCGCCCACCGGCTTTACCGGCCTGGGCCGACGAACACAGCGCCACGCTGCACGCGTTGCAAGTCGATCAGCGCGCTCAGGGCAAAGGTTACGGCAAGGCCTGCCTGCAGGCGCTACCCGAAGTGGCGCGCCTGGCGTGGCCGGAAATCCGGGGGCTGGAATTGTCGGTGGATGCGGACAATGAGTCTGCGATCGCGCTGTATGCCAGGTATGGATTTGTCGACAGCGGCGAGGCGTACAAGGGGCGGATCGGCTATGAGCGGCGCATGGGCCTGAAATTCTGAAGTCAGCACATTCCAAATGTAGGAGCGAGCCTGCTCGCGATTGCGGTGTAACAGCTTGCATTGAAGCTGACTGAAACGACGCCATCGCGAGCAAGCCCGCTCCCACAGGGGTTCGGCGTCGGGTTTAGAGGTTCAGTACCATCTCATGCCAAGCCATCCCGCCATGGTCAGACGCCGATGGCTTGATGTAGGCAAAACCAAAGCCTGCATACAACGGAATATGCCGTTCCTTGCACATCAGGTTGATGCTGACCTTGCCCATGGCGCGCATACGTTCGATGAACTCGCCCATCAAGCGCTTCGCCAGGCCCTGCCCCTGATAATCCGGATGCACGACCACCGACATGATCACCACGTGCGGCCCAGCCGGGTCGTGGCCAATCAGCTCCTTGAACGCTTCGTCGGACATTTCCACCTGGAACGCCGCACCGGAATTGATGAAGCCGGCGACCACGCCATCCACTTCAGCGACGATGAATCCCTCGGGCCAGGTGGCGATGCGGGTGGCGATTTTCTCGCGGGTAGCGGCTTCGTCGCCTTCATAGGCCAGGGTTTCGATGGCGTAGCAACGGTCCAGATCAGCAGGCGTGACGTGGCGGATGACGGTGTTCATGGCGGGTCGCAAATCAGTTGGAAAGGACGAGGATCATAAAGCAGCGTCGATAGGACATCGAGAGACGAATCGTTTTTGATCCGCCTCCCGACGCTGGGGTCATGCCTTGATCGGCAACCAGAGTTCCAGCTTGCCGGTCTTGAGCCTGGGGTTGAAGTCTTCGCTGTAGCGCTCGAATTCCGGGGCGTTCAGCAGCTCGCGCCCGGACTGCGGCAGCCACGTGCCATGGATGTACTGGAAGGTTTGCGGCAGCGACTCCAAGGGGCCTTTGTGTTCGAACACCACATACTGCTGAGGCTGGACCTCGACCCAGCGGTAGGTGTCCGGCAAATCGTCAAGTTTGCTGATCTCGACACCCGCGATGTAATCAAAGCCGCCCTTGCCGTCGAAATTGCAGCAGACGCCGTAGGTCACTTCGCCCTTTTGCCCTGGAACATTGCCGATATGAGGAATGAATTTTTCCCAAAGCTCGGGAATGCCTTTGACGGTTTGCTGGGTGAAGTGTCCGCCAAGCCCTGCGATCAGCAGGAAGTGTCCATGTTCGAAGCGGGGTTCCGTCACTTCGACGCTTGTTTGTTCATCCATGACTCGACTCCTGGAAGGTAAAAGTGGGTTCGGCTGGGAGTATAGAAGCCAAACCCGATTCGCCCACTTACAGGGCGTGCAACTGCTCGACGGCACCTGCACCGACAAACTCGTTGTAGCCCGATAGAATCACGTACACCGCGAAATAGCAGAAGATCGCCGCAGATGCCATATAGGAATAGCGCAGCAGCTTGTCGCCTAGCAACTTGCCGCCGTGGCTTGCCGCGAAGCACAGGCCGGCGGACCACAGCAACCCGGCGCAGAGAAATCCACCGAGGAACAGTGCCGAGCTGAGCGCGCCGCCTCCACCGGAACGAGCGATCAACGTGCCGCCTACTGCGGCGAACCAAAGAATGGCACTGGGCGACGACATGGCGAGAAAAATCCCACGGAAAAACTCCTTGCGATGGGAGTTGTGACCCACCTCGGCGGTTTCGGCCAACAGCGCCTCATGGTGGATCGCCGAGTAAATCATCTTCGCCGCGAAGTACACCAGCAACGCCGAACCGCCGATCCACAGCACCCAGCGCACGGTTTCGTACTGCAGCAAAACGGTCATGCCGGCCAGCGCCAGCACGGCGTAGATCAGGTCACCGACGCAAGTGCCCAGGCCCAGGGCGAAGCCTTGAAAATAACCGCGCTGCATCGCCAGGGTGATCATCGCGATGTTGGCCACGCCTATGTCCAGGCACAGTGAAAGGCTCAACAGGAAGCCGCTGGTAAATTCCATCCAATCCTTTCCTTCGGAAAATTTGTTTACGTTGAGGCTGGACAGTCTGCCACAGCAGATCGTACATTCCGCCACAGGTCACCGCAGTGACCAGCGTCGCTCGGACGGTTCCGGGCGCTTACGTTATCCGAGGCAACAATGGCCGAACAAGGTTCGCCGCGCCGCTTTGCGCGCATCGATCGACTCCCCCCCTACGTTTTCAACATCACTGCCGAGCTGAAGATGGCCGCCCGTCGTCGTGGCGAAGACATCATCGACTTGAGCATGGGCAACCCCGACGGCGCCACGCCGCCGCACATCGTGGAAAAACTGGTCACTGTCGCCCAGCGCGAAGACACCCATGGCTACTCCACGTCCAAGGGGATTCCGCGCCTGCGCCGGGCAATTTCCAACTGGTACAAGGAGCGCTACGAGGTCGATATCGACCCGGAAAGCGAAGCCATCGTCACCATCGGTTCCAAGGAAGGCCTGGCGCACCTGATGCTGGCTACCCTCGATCAGGGCGACACCGTGCTGGTGCCCAACCCGAGCTACCCGATTCACATCTACGGTGCCGTGATTGCCGGCGCCCAGGTGCGTTCGGTACCGCTGGTGCCGGGCGTGGATTTCTTCGCTGAACTGGAACGGGCCATCCGCGGTTCGATCCCGAAACCGAAGATGATGATCCTCGGCTTCCCGTCCAACCCCACCGCCCAGTGCGTGGAACTGGATTTCTTCGAACGGGTGATCGCCCTCGCCAAGCAATACGATGTGCTGGTGGTGCATGACCTGGCCTACGCCGACATCGTCTACGACGGCTGGAAAGCCCCGTCGATCATGCAGGTACCGGGCGCCAAGGACATCGCCGTCGAATTCTTCACCCTGTCCAAGAGCTACAACATGGCAGGCTGGCGTATCGGCTTCATGGTTGGCAACCCGGAACTGGTCAACGCCCTGGCGCGGATCAAGAGCTACCACGACTACGGCACCTTCACCCCGCTGCAAGTGGCGGCCATTGCGGCGCTTGAAGGCGATCAGCAATGCGTGCGCGACATCGCCGAGCAGTATCGCCAGCGCCGTAACGTGCTGGTCAAAGGCCTGCATGAACTGGGCTGGATGGTGGAAAACCCGAAAGCGTCGATGTACGTCTGGGCCAAGATCCCCGACGCCTACGCGCACCTGGGCTCGCTGGAGTTCGCCAAGAAGCTGTTGGCCGAAGCTAAGGTCTGCGTCTCGCCGGGTGTCGGCTTTGGTGAGTATGGTGACGATCACGTGCGCTTCGCGCTGATCGAAAACCAGGACCGGATTCGCCAGGCCGTACGCGGGATTCGCGGGATGTTCCGGGCGGATGGGTTAGCCCCGAAAACCAACAGCTGACACAAAACACTGTGGGAGCGAGCCTGCTCGCGATGAGGCCATCACATCCAACAAAGATGTCGACTGTCCCACCGCTATCGCGAGCTGGCTCACTCCTACATTGGTTTTGTGTAGAGCCATGAGTTCAACACCCACAAAAAAACCGCATCGCTGCGGTTTTTTTGTGTCTGGCGAATGCCTTAAACGAACAACGACAGCAACAGGATAAAGCCCAGGCCCACCACCGACAGAATGGTTTCCATCGCGGTCCAGGTCTTGAACGTTTCTGCCACGGTCATGTTGAAGTACTGCTTCACCAGCCAGAAACCGGCGTCATTCACGTGGGATAGGATCAACGAACCGGCACCGGTGGCCAGCACCAGCAGCTCACGGTTAACCCCTGGGATCATCCCCACCACCGGCACCACGATGCCCGCGCCAGTAATGGTCGCCACGGTCGCCGAACCGGTCGCGATGCGGATCACCGCCGCCACCAGCCAGGCCAGCAGGATCGGCGAGATCTGTGCATTGACCGCCATGTGGCCGATCACGTCACCCACACCGCTGGTCACCAGCATCTGCTTGAAGCCACCACCGGCACCGATGATCAGGATGATCGCGGCGGTTGGCGCGAGGCTCGCATCCAGCCATTTCATCATCTGGCTGGAACCGATGCCCTGCTTGTAGCCGAAGGTATACAGCGACAGCAGCAGCGCCAGCAGCAACGCCGAAATCGGGTGACCGATCAGGTCCATGAAGGCGCGGAAGATATTGCCATCGGGCAGCACTACGTCGGCAAAAGTCTTGAGCAGCATCAGGAACACCGGCAGCAGCACGGTGACCAGGGTGATACCAAAGCTCGGCAGTTCAGACGTGTCCGATTCGCGGGCCAGTTGATCCACCAGCTCCTGGTTAGGATGACCGGGGATGTGCTTGGCGATGAAGGTACCGAAGATCGGGCCGGCAATGATGGCCGTCGGCAACGCAACGATCAGGCCGTACAGAATGGTTTTACCGATGTCGGCACCGAACACGCCGATGGCCAGCAACGGACCCGGGTGCGGTGGCACCAGGCCATGCACCGCGGAGAGGCCGGCCAGCAGCGGGATACCGATCTTGATGATCGACACGCCAGTGCGGCGGGCAACGATGAACACCAGTGGAATCAGCAGCACGAAGCCGATTTCGAAGAACAGCGGGATGCCGACCAGGAAGGCCGCGAACATCATTGCCCACTGCACCTTGTCCTTGCCGAAAGCGCGGATCAGGGTCTGGGCGATCTGATCCGCCCCGCCCGACTCGGCCATCATTTTGCCGAGCATGGTCCCCAGCGCCAGGATGATCCCGACGAAACCGAGCACGCCACCAAAGCCGTCCTGGAACGCCTTGATGATGGTGCCGATCGGCATGCCGGAGGTCAGCCCGAGGAAAGCGGCGGCGATGATCAGGGCAAGAAAGGGGTGCAACTTGAACTTGGTGATCAGGACGATAAGCCCGATCACCGTGACCACTGCGTCGAGCAGCAGGAACGTCTCGTGGGACATGCCAAACATTAGGGGTGTCTCCTGGTTGTTGTTGTTATTAAAGCGGGTTAATCAGAAGTCGTGAGGACAGCGCTGTCTTTGAAAGCACGTTCATACCGCCTGCTTCAGGCCGTTGGCCTGCCACCAGGTGTGGGCCTGCGCGGCCAGTTCTTCAACGCTGTGGATCGAGGCATTGAGCGCCAGTGTCAGCGGCTCACCCTTGGGAGACTCGAGGGTGGCGAACTGACTTTCGATCAGGGTTGCCGGCATGAAATGACCTGGCCGATGGGAGACACGTTCGGCAGCAACTTCCGGGGTCAACTCCAGGAACACGAAGCCCAGGCCCGGCAAGGCACTGCGCAGGCGCTCGCGGTAAATGTGCTTGAGCGCCGAACAGGTCAGCACCGGGCGCTGGCCCAGGGCATCGATGCGGCGCAGTTCATCGCACAGGCTGTCGAGCCAGCCGGCACGGTCTTCATCGTTCAGGGGGATTCCCGCGCTCATCTTTTCGATATTGGCGGCAGGATGGAAAGAGTCGCCTTCAATGGCAGTGGCGCCGCTCAGTTGGCACAGGGCTTCGCTGACGCACGTCTTGCCGCAACCGGCAACGCCCATGATGACCAGGGCGGTGATGGGATGATTCATGTAACACCTCAGCGCGCAGACAGCGCTACCTTTGAAAGCTATGACACTCGATCAAAAGCAGAAGTTGCCGACGCCTTTCTTGTCATTTTGTGGGTTGCAGCATGTGTGTTCCCAACGCCAAAAAGCGAGGATCAGGCGAACCCCCGCTCACGCATTTGCAGCTGCATCGAGACAGCGCTACCTTAGTGCCTTGAATTTTGTTTGGCAAGCCGTCGATGACTCCAACTAAAAACGATAAAAATACTCGCACCACTGGCCGCCCCACCCTGAACGAAGTGGCACGCCTGGCCGGTGTCAGCCCGATTACCGCTTCCCGCGCCCTGCGCGGGGTCAGCACGGTGGCCACCGAACTGGTGGAAAAAGTCCAGAAAGCCGCGCAGGAACTCAACTACGTGGTCAACCCTGCAGCCCGTGCCCTGGCTTCGGCGCAGAGCCATTCGGTGGTGGTGCTGGTGCCGTCCTTGTCCAACCTGTTGTTCATCGACACCCTGGAAGCCATTCATCAGGTGCTGCGCCCCAAGGGCTTCGAAGTGCTGATCGGCAACTTCCATTACTCGCGCGACGAAGAAGAAAACCTGCTGCGCAACTACATGGCCTATCAGCCCCGGGGCTTGCTGCTGACCGGTTTCGACCGCACCGAAAGTTCGCGGCGGATGATCGAAGCCAGCAACATCCCGTGCGTGTACATGATGGAGCTCGACAGCGCTGCCGGGCTCAATTGCGTCGGCTTTTCGCAACTGGCGGCCGGCGAAACGGCGGCCGAGCATTTGCTCTCGCGTGGGCGCAAGCGCCTGGCCTACATCGGCGCGCAGCTGGACCAACGCACCCTGCTGCGCGGTGAAGGTTTCCGCAAGGCACTGAAAAAAGCCGGCCTCTATGACCCCGCCCTGGAGGTGCTGACCCCGCGCGCCTCGTCCGTCGGCCTGGGCGGCGAACTGTTCCTGCAACTGCTGGCCAGTCACCCGGATGTCGATGCGATCTTCTTCGGCAACGACGACCTGGCCCAGGGCGCCTTGCTTGAGGCCATGCGTTGCGCGATCAAGATCCCCGAACAGGTGGCGATTCTTGGCTTCAACGATTTGCCGATGTCGGAACACATGGTCCCGCGCCTCAGCAGCATCAATACCCCGCGCGAAGCCATCGGCCGTCGCGCGGCGGAGCAGATGCTCACACTGATGGCCGGTAATACCGTGGCCAAGCCGGTGCAGGACATGGGGTTTGAGTTGAAGGTTCGCGAGAGCACCTGAGGCTAAAATCAAGATCAAAAGATCGTAGCCTGCGCTAGCTCCTACACTTGCCTATACGCCACTCTCGTTGGAGTCGTTCCATGGAACACACACTGAAGATTCTGGGAAAAGCCTCGTCGATCAACGTCAGAAAGGTCCTGTGGACCTGCGACGAACTGGGCCTTTCCTACGAACGCGAGGATTGGGGCAGCGGTTTTGCCTCCACCCACAGCCCTGAGTTTCTCCGGTACAACCCCAACGCGCAGGTACCGGTGATCATCGATGAGGCCGGTGTGCTGTGGGAGTCCAACACCATCTGCCGCTACCTGAGCGCAAAACACCAGCATCACCACACTGAGCTGTTGCCCAGCGAACCGGCCGCCCGCGCGCGGGTGGAACAGTGGATGGATTGGCAAGCCACCGATCTCAATTCGTCGTGGAGCTATGCGTTCATGGCGCTGGTGCGCAAGGATCCGGAATTCCAGGATGCACATCGCATCGACATCAGCGTGCGCAGCTGGAACCAGAAAATGGCGATCCTCGAACATCAGCTCGCGACCACCCAAGCCTATGTCGCTGGGGCAAAATTCACCGTGGCCGACATTGTCATCGGCCTGTCGGTCAATCGCTGGCTTATGACGCCCATGGAGCGTCCAGACTATTCGGCGGTGGACGAGTATTTCAAACGCCTGGCGCAACACCCGGGTTTTCTCAAACACTGCTGCAATGGCCTGCCTTGATCGACTTTCGATAGCGGTCGAGCACTGCCGCCGGGCGGCAAGCTCTGACCGCACCCCCACCCTTCCTGCTGGGTAAAGACAACCTAACCAGTTGACTTAGTTGATATTTACGAAATAGGCATACTATTTGCTGATTGCACTGCACCGCCAATACCTACAAGGTCTGCTTATCATGTTGGTCAGTGCAAAATTAAATTTGGTAACACCGCTGCCCAAACGCCCCGGTGAAGACCCGATCGCCGAAGCCGCCGCCGGCCTGCAAAGCGTCATGACGCAGGCCCTGCAAAACAACGTGCAGGCGCAAACCACGCAAACCAGCACGCAGGTCGAGGAATCCGCCACACAACTGGCCACGCAACAGGTGAGCGAAGCCTCGCGCATCAGCGATAACGTCGATGAAGCGTTCGCCAAGACCCGCGTAGGCCTGCAAGCAACCTCCGCGCCGCTGCCTGAGGACGTCAAGGACAGGATCGGCGATGGCTCGGCGACGGCCGAATTCAAGGACTACATGAGCAAGACCCCGGAACAGCGCATGCGCGATGCGATCCTGCAAGAGATGGGCTTGACCCAGGAGGAGATCGATCAGATGCCACCGGAGAAACAGCAGGCCATCGGCGAAGAAATAGCCCAGCGCCTGCTGGACAAGACGCAGGTGGCAGCGACCGAGAAAGACCAGCGCAATGGTGAAAACACCAGCATCGTGGGTGTGGACAAACTCATCGCCTCGCTGTAACGACGCGCTGATGTTCTTTTTTTGTAGGAGCCCGGCTTGCCGGCGAAGGCGTCCGAAAGACGAGCGCAATGTTCAAGGGCGCTTTCGCCGGCAAGCCTGGCTCCTACAAGCGAAGGCGTCCGAAAGACCAGCGCAATGTTCAAGGGCGCCTTCGCCGGCAAGCCTGGCTCCTACAGGAACACATCCGAAATCAGGTGGGTGATCAGTTCAACTGCAAGGTCGAGTTGAACTGGCTGATCGCATCCACCACATGGCGCGACCCCTGCTGGATCTCCAGGATCACCTCCCCCGCCTCGTTCGCCAGTTCCACGCCCAGCCCGGTTCGACTCAGGCTCGACTGCATGCTCGACACCGCACTCAATGACAGGTCGTGGTTCTTGCGCACCACATCGACAATTTCCAGGGTGGCCTGGCTGGTGCGTGCGGCAAGGCTGCGCACCTCATCGGCTACCACGGCAAAGCCTCGCCCATGCTCGCCGGCACGGGCCGCTTCGATGGCGGCGTTGAGCGCCAGCAAGTTGGTCTGATCGGCAATCCCGCGGATGGTCTGGACGATGGTGCCGATGATGTCGGACTGTTTACTCACCGCATCGATGCTCAGCGCCGCCTGGTTCAAGTCCCTGGAGATGTCCTGGATGATCTGCACCGTCTGCTGCACCACCTCGGAGCCCTTGCGCGCGCAGGCGTCGTTTTGCACCGAAGTGCTGTGGGCCGAATCCGCCGCGGTTTGCAGGGTGGTCATCTGTTGGGTGATGTCGCTGGCGAACTTGACCACTTTGTACAGGCGGCCCTTGGCGTCGAACAGCGGATTGTAGGAGGCTTCCAGGAAGATCGTCTGACCCTGCTTGTTCTTGCGCTCGAAACGATGGGAGTGATATTCGCCGCGGTTCAGTGAGGCCCAGAAATTCCTGTAGCCCTGGGATTCCGCTTCGGCGCGATGACAGAACAGGCTGTGATGCTGACCGACAATTTCATGGAGCGAGTACTGCGTGGTTTTCAGGAAGTTTTCGTTGGCCGTGATCACCCGGCCTTCGGGGGTGAACTCGATCACCGCCATGGAGCGGCCAAGGGCGGCGAGCCTGCTTTGGTTTTCGTGTTCCTGATGAACCCGCGCGGAAATGTCAGTGGCCACCTTGATCACGCTGCGCACCTGCCTGTCGGGGCCGAACACCGGCATGTAGCTGGCTTCGAGCCAGATCTCCTTGCCGCTCTTGTTCAGGCGCAGGAAGGTTCCGCTGATCGGCTCGCCCCGGGCCAGATCACGCCACAACTTGGCGTACTCTTCACTGCGGTAAAACGCCTCTTCACAGAATATCCGGTGGTGTTTGCCGCGCACTTCATCGGCGCTGTAACCCATGGCGTTGCAAAAATTCTCGTTGGCTTCGAGGACGATGCCATCGGGGGTGAATTCGATCATCGCCATGGACCGGCTGACAGCAGCCAGCTTGGCGTTGGCTTCAGTCAGCGCGCAGCTGAAACGTTCGATTTCCAGCAGGTCAGCCTTGTGATGCAAGTTAAACATGGTCGTATCACCTATGCGCGTTTATGAAAGTTGCTGGTCTTTCAAATCCACCACTACGTTCAACAGAACAGGCACACGCGTTCCTCCAAGGAGGAGGAACCAATCAGGTGATAGGTGATGTTCGATCGGAGGGGGTCCTTATCGCGACACTCTCATCAAGACATCCTTCTCTTGATAGCCCGGGGTCGGGCCAGCCCTAACGTGCTCATAAGCGAACTCCATTTCCGGACAACTTCCTGTGCAAGTGTGTCGGTGCCTTGGGTTGCGCACTCTGGCAGCTTGGCTCGATGGACCATACACGGCGATAACGGTCGGCATGGCTGGTTAGACGTCAGCATAGCCACCGGCCTCCGGCTTGCAAGGCCACTAGTCGGCCAGTATTGAGGACAAAATCGGTTCAGCGGGGCCTGGCGCCAGCGGGCTCTTCTACTGGGCAAACAACATGAACATGGGCGCAAACGCGATGCTCATGATCCGGTCGTTGTTCTCGGTCAGTTGGCTCTGTGCATTGATCTCCGTCCAGGTGCCGATGACACGGGCATCCTCGGGAATACTGAACGGACAACAGCCCTTGCCCAGGATCACCTCCCGGATATTGCTCATCACCATGTTGCCCCGGGCGCCTGGGCCATCCACGCCAAAGATCTTTACCGAGCCGGTCTTGTTGTTGTGCTGCCAGGAGGAGACCTCGGCGCTCATACCGTAGTCGGACAGGTTGACGGGCTGGCTTTTCGCAGAACTGAGCAATGACAACTTCCTGCCCGCAAAATCCGCAGCGCTCCAGAGACAGATGTAACCATAGTCACAGGAGCGGTCTGACTGTCCTGCGTCGCCGGGCACAGGGAAGGCCAGCACGACGGCACCCTCGTCGTAAGTCACTTGGGTAGCGCTGACTTGATGCCCTCCGGACTTTGAAATGAGTTGTCGGTCGATTTGCCGTTGCACCAGGGCTTTTTGCTCAATCGTCATGGGCGGCTCAAACAAGGCATAGGGGCTGCGCTTGACCGTCGCCTGTTTCGCCGAAAAGAACAGTGCGCCGATACCGAGGCAGATTGCCACGACACCAACCAGCCATTTGCGGTTCATGTAGAGACCCCGTTCACCAGGCACGCTGAGCCCATTCAGCGTGAGCAGGAAACCAGAGTCCCTTCGGCACCTTTTATTGTCTACTGTCAGAAATAACAGGCTCGACGGATGGCGCCATCCGGCCGATTCTTGAAATAACCCCGCGTCCCGCTTGCGTGGCCCCCTCCTGCTCACTAACGTAGCGCCTTTATCGCGCGCCGCCGCCTTTACCCCGCAGGAGCTTTGCCATGGCCTCGCCAGCCCTTTCACATTTTCTACCCCGGTTCGGCGTTGCCGCAGCAGTGGCGGGTGCCTTGAGCCTGACCGGTTGTCAGAGCTTCAATACCCAGGACACTCTCCCGCCCACCTCCGGCGTACAGCCGCTCAAAGGCCTGGCGCAGAACGTTTCGGTGCGACGCAATGCCATGGGCATGCCGTTGATCGAAAGCAGCACCTTCCACGACGCACTGTTTGCCCTGGGCTATGTGCACGCCAGTGACCGCATCACGCAGATGGTCACCCTTCGATTGCTCGCCCAGGGTCGATTGGCCGAGATGCAGGGGGCGGACCTGTTGGACGCTGACCGCTACATGCGCGCGGTCAACCTGAAGAAAAGCGCCGGCGAGTTGTACAAGGCCTCTTCACCGCGGCTCAAGCGCTTCTTCGAAGTCTATGCCCGCGGGGTCAACGCCTATCTGTTCCGCTACCGCGACAAGCTGCCTGCCGACCTCGTTGCCACCGGGTACAAGCCCGAATACTGGAAGCCGGAAGATTCGGCGCTGATTTTCTGCCTGCTCAATTTCAGCCAGTCAGCCAACCTGCCCGAGGAAATTGCCTCGCTGGTGCTGGCCCAGACCGTCACCACCGACAAGCTGCCGTGGCTGACCCCTTCCGCCCCGGATGAAAAACTGCCGCTGGGCGAAAGTGAAAAGCTGCAAGGCATCAACCTCCGCGGGCAGGTTCCGGGTCTGGCTGACATCAGCAAGGCCACCGGCCAGTTGTCCGAGCTGAACCTGCTGGGCGCCACCTCATCGAACAACTGGGCCATTGCCCCGCAACGCAGCCGCAGCGGTAAAAGCCTGCTGGCCAGCGACAGCCATGGCCCGATGGGGGTGCCCGCGCTGTTTAGCTACGTGCAGATCCGCGCACCGAAGTATCAGGCTTCCGGCGTGACCGTCGCCGGCTTGCCGATGATCCTGGGCGGGTTCAACGGCAAAGTGGCCTGGAGCATGACCAGCGTCATGGGCGACAACCAGGACCTGTTCCTGGAAAAAATCAAACGCCAGGGTAACGGACTCTCCTACGAAACCGCTGGCAAGTGGCAGCCGGTGATCGTGCGCAACGAAACCTACTTCGTCAAAGGCCAGCGGCCAATACGCGAAGCCGTGTTCGAAACCCGCCACGGCCCCCTGCTCAACAGTGCCCAAAGCCTGGCCCAGGGCAGCGGTTTCGGTTTGGCTTTGCAAACACCAAGCTTTACCGACGACAAGAGCCTGGACGCCTTCTTTGATTTATCCCGGGCGCAGAACGTCGAGAAAGCCTCGGACGCCAGCCGCGAGATTCGCGCCATCGCCCTGAACCTGGTGTTTGCCGATGCCAGCAACATTGGCTGGCAAGTCACCGGCCGCTATCCGAACCGTCGCGAAGGCGAAGGCCTGCTGCCCTCGCCTGGCTGGGAAGGACGCTACGATTGGGACGGTTACGCCGACCCGATGCTGCACCCCTACGATCAGGACCCGGCCCAGGGCTGGCTCGGCACCGCCAACCAGCGGGTCATTCCCCATGGCTATGGCATGCAGCTGTCCAACTCCTGGTCGGCACCGGAACGTGGCGAGCGCCTGGCCGAGCTGGCTGGCGTGGGCAAGCACGACACCCGTAGCCTGATCGCCATGCAATACGACCAGACCACGACATTCGCCGCCAAACTGAAGAAAATGTTCGAAGCAGCGGGCATGTCTCAGCCGCTCAAGCAGGCCATCGAGGCCTTGCCTGTGGCAGATCGTGGCAAGGCCCGCGAGGCCCTGACCCGCTTGATGGCGTTTGACGGCAAGCTCGCCCCGACCTCCGCCGACGCAGCGATTTACCAGTTGTTCCTTCAGGAAAGCACTCGGCAGATTTTCCTCGATGAACTGGGACCGCAAGGCAGCCCGGCATGGCAAGCGTTCATCGCCAATGGCGCCTTGTCTTACGCGGCGCAGGCCGATCACTTGCTGGGGCGTGAAGACAGTCCGTTCTGGGATGATGTGCACACCGCGCAGAAGGAAGACAAACCGGCGATCCTCGCCCGCAGCCTGGCCGCAGCGATCACCGCAGGCGACAGTCAGTTGGGCGGCGATCACAAAGCCTGGCAGTGGGGCAAACTTCATCGCTATGAGTGGAAGAACGCCAGTGGCCAGACCGTGCGCGGTCCGCAGCCGGCCGGCGGCGACCACACCACCCTCAACACGGCCGCGTACGCCGTGGGCCAGGACTTCAGCACCACGCGGGTACCGGCCATGCGCCTGATCGTCGACTTCGGCCAGCCCGAACCGCTGATGGGCCAGATCGCCACCGGCCAGTCCGGCAACCCGGCCAGCCCGAACTACCTCAACGGTATCGAACCGTGGCTGAAGGGGCAGTACCAGAGCTTGCCGATGCAGACGGAGAACTTTGACAGGGTGTATGGAACCAAGCGCTTGACCCTGACGCCTGGAAAATAACCAGCGACACTGAACCAATGTGGGAGCGAGCCTGCTCGCGAAGAGGCCCTGTCAGTCAACATCCATGCTGACTGACACACCGCTTTCGCGAGCAGGCTCGCTCCCACAGTCGTTTCCCCATTGAACTCCGATAGAACTTCTCCCCCCGCGCCAGCCTCCTAGCTAACAAGCCCCTCCACCCGGATAACAACGTGGACCTTGTCATCGCGCGCCCCGAAGGCTTGTACTGCCCTGCCGGCGATTTCTACATTGATCCATGGCGGCCAGTCGAGCGCTCGGTCATCACCCACGCCCATGGCGACCACGCCCGTAGCGGCAACCAGCATTACCTGGCGGCGGCGCCCGGCGAAGGGATTCTGCGTGCGCGACTGGGCCAGGACATCAACCTGCAAACCCTGGCGTATGGCGAGCGGCTGGTGCATCACGGCGTCACCCTGAGCTTCCACCCCGCCGGCCACGTCCTCGGCTCGGCCCAGGTGCGCCTGGAATATGGCGGGGAAGTCTGGGTGGCGTCAGGGGACTACAAGATCGAACCCGATGGCACCTGCGCCCCTTTCGAGCCCGTCCGCTGTCACACCTTCATCACCGAGTCGACATTCGGCCTGCCGATCTACCGCTGGCAGCCGCAGGCGCAGGTCTTTGCCGAGATCAACCAGTGGTGGCAGGCCAATGCGGCGCAAGAGAAAGCCAGCGTGCTGTTCTGCTATTCGTTCGGCAAAGCCCAGCGCATTCTCCACGGCATCGATGCCAGCCTCGGCCCGATCCTGGCCCATGGCGCGGTCGAACCGCTGAACCGTGTCTATCGTGAGGCCGGGATAGAGCTGCCACCGACGCTCTACGCCGGTGATTTCAAGAAAAGCGATGCGATCCTGCGCAAGGCGCTGGTGATCGCGCCACCTTCGGCCGGTGGCAGTTCCTGGATGCGCCGCTTCGGTGACTACAGCGACGGTTTCGCCAGTGGCTGGATGCGCTTGCGCGGAGCCCGCCGGCGACGCGGCGTGGATCGTGGTTTCGTGTTGTCCGATCACGCTGACTGGCCGGGTTTGCTCTGGGCCATCGAGCAGACTGGCGCTGAACGGGTGATGGTCACCCACGGTTCCGTCGCGGTATTGGTGCGCCACCTGCGTGAACAAGGCCTCGATGCCCAGGGCTTTCGCACCGAGTACGGTGACGATGAGGAGGCCTCGACGGCCGAGGCCGAGAGCGTCGAGACGCTGCCATGAAGGCCTTCGCACAGTTGTACGCCGAGCTCGACGCCACCACGTCGAGCAACGCCAAGCTGGCGGCGATGCAAGATTACTTTGCCCAGGCCGCACCGGAAGATGCCGCGTGGGCGGTGTACTTTCTGTCCGGAGGACGCCCCAGGCAATTGGTGCCAGTGCGCGTCCTGCGTGAGTTGGCAGTCGCCTATTCCGGGCTTTCAGCCTGGCTATTCGAAGAAAGCTACCAGGCGGTGGGCGATCTGGCGGAAACCATTTCCCTGGTGCTGCCCGAGATGCCCTACCGTTCCAGCGACGGCCTGGCGGTGTGGATCGAAGAAAAACTGCTGCCATTGCGCGGCGAAACCCCGCAGCTGCTCGCCGAACGCCTGCCCGCTCTCTGGTCGCAGCTGGACCGCCCCAGCCTTATGCTGTGCATCAAATTGATCACCGGCAGCTTTCGCGTCGGTGTCTCCAAGCTGCTGGTGACCCGGGCCCTGGCCTCCATGGCTGGCCTGGACAGCAAGCGCGTGGCCCAGCGCATGGTCGGCTATACCGACCTGTCCCACCGCCCCACTGCCGCCAGCTACCTGAAGTTGATCGCCGCGCAATCCCCCGACGAGCATGCGCAAAGGGGTGGCCAGCCGTATCCGTTTTTCCTCGCCCATGCCCTGGCACAACCGGTCGAACAATTCGAAGCGCTGTTCGGTGCCACCACCCAGTGGCAGGTGGAATGGAAGTGGGACGGCATCCGCGCCCAGATCGTCAAGCGCGAGGGGCGCCTGTGGATCTGGTCCCGGGGTGAAGAGTTGGTCACTGATCGCTTTCCTGAATTTGACAGCCTGATCCACTGCCTGCCCGACGGCACCGTGATCGACGGCGAGATCGTCGCCTGGAAAGCCACTCAATCGGGCACCGAAGATGCCTTCGATCCGCCTGAGGCAAGCCCCGCCGTGCAACCTTTCGCCCTGTTGCAGCAGCGTATCGGCCGCAAAAACCTCACCCGCAAGATTCTCAATGACGTACCGGTGGTCCTCCTCGCTTACGATTTGCTCGAATGGCAAGGTGCGGACTGGCGCAACCAGCCGCAAAGCCGGCGGCGCAGTCAACTGGAGCAGGTGATCGCCCAGGCCAACAATCCACTGCTGCTCGCCTCGCCCCTGTTGACCGGCGAAGACTGGTTCGACCTCGCGCGTCAGCGGGAAGCATCGCGCAGGCTCGGCGTCGAAGGCATGATGCTCAAGGCCCGGGACGCGCTCTACGGCGTCGGTCGCACCAAGGACATGGGGGTCTGGTGGAAATGGAAAGTCGACCCGTTCAGTGTCGACGCGGTGCTGATCTACGCACAACGCGGCCATGGCCGTCGGGCCAGTCTCTACAGCGATTACACCTTCGCCGTCTGGGACGCGCCACCCGACGCCAGCCAGCGCGCGCTGGTGCCGTTTGCCAAGGCCTATTCGGGGTTGACCGATGAGCAAATGCGCCAGGTCGACAACATCGTGCGCAGGACCACGGTGGAAAAATTCGGCCCGGTGATCAGCGTCAGGCCGAGCCTGGTGTTTGAACTGGGTTTCGAGGGCATTGCCTTGTCCAAGCGGCACAAAAGCGGGATTGCGGTGCGGTTTCCGCGGATGCTGCGCTGGCGCCAGGACAAATCGGTCGAAGAGGCGGATCACTTGGGTACATTGCAGGATTTGCTCGGCTGAATGCATCTTGCGAGCGCTGCGCGGATCCAAAAAAGTGCGGGCTTTTCATGACGCCCATTTTCGTGCACTAATCCCCTCCGGCAATTTCTTGAAAAAACCTTTTAAACGCTTGTTCGGCACTATGGTTCGGAAATTGCTACTTTCTTTAGGGCTTACGCTTACCAGTAACAATAATTCTGCGCCACAAGCGCTCATATTGGTTCTTAGGGATTGAATAATGAAAAAAGCATTGCTGACCCTTTCTGCACTGGCGTTGTGCGTGGCAGCCGGTTCCGCGCTGGCAAAGGAATACAAGGAATTGCGTTTTGGTGTTGACCCTTCCTACGCGCCGTTCGAGTCGAAAGCGGCCGACGGCAACCTGGTAGGCTTCGACATCGACCTGGGGAACGCGATCTGCGCCGAGCTGAAGGTCAAGTGCAAATGGGTCGAAAGTGACTTCGACGGCATGATTCCTGGCCTCAAGGCCAATAAATTCGACGGCGTGATCTCGTCGATGACCGTCACCCCGGCCCGCGAAAAAGTCATCGACTTCTCCAGCGAGCTGTTCTCCGGCCCGACCGCCTACGTGTCCAAGAAAGGTTCTGGCGTGACCGCAGACGTCGCTTCGCTGAAGGGCAAGACCGTCGGCTACGAACAAGGCACCATCCAGGAAGCCTATGCCAAGGCCGTCCTGGACAAGGCCGGGGTGAAAACCCAGGCTTACCAGAATCAGGACCAGGTGTATTCCGACCTGACTTCCGGCCGTCTCGACGCCGGGATCCAGGACATGCTGCAAGCCGAACTGGGCTTCCTGAAGTCGCCAAATGGCGCCGATTACGAAATCAGCAAGCCGGTCGACAGCGAACTGCTGCCTGCCAAGACGGCGATCGGTATTAAGAAAGGTAACACCGAGCTGAAAGCACTTTTGGATAAAGGTATCAAAGCGTTACACGATGATGGCACCTACGCCACTATTCAAAAGAAACACTTTGGCGATCTGAACCTGTACAGCGGCAAGTAATGCCCGGCGCCCATCCCGTGATGGGCGCTTTTTTCATCCGATCAGGTTGCTGATTTATGTTCGAAAACCTCCTGCAAAATCTGGGGCTCTCCGCCTTCAGCCTCAAGGGCTTTGGCCCGCTGCTGATGGAAGGCACCTGGATGACCATCAAGTTATCGGCGATGTCGCTGCTGGTGGCCGTATTGCTCGGCCTGATCGGCGCCAGTGCCAAATTGTCGAAAGTCAAACTGCTGCGCCTGCTTGCCCAGTGCTACACCACGCTGATTCGCGGGGTACCGGACCTGGTGCTGATGCTGCTGATCTTCTACAGCCTGCAAACCTGGCTGACGTCGCTCACCGATTACATGGAATGGGAATACATCGAGATCAACCCGTTCAGCGCCGGGGTGCTGACCCTGGGCTTCATTTACGGTGCGTACTTCACCGAAACCTTCCGTGGCGCGATCCTCGCCGTGCCTCGCGGCCAGGTCGAAGCGGCCACCGCCTACGGGCTCAAGCGCGGCCAGCGATTCCGCATCGTGGTGTTCCCGCAAATGATGCGCTATGCCCTGCCAGGTATCGGCAACAACTGGATGGTCATGCTCAAGGCAACAGCTCTGGTCTCGATCATCGGCCTCGCCGACCTGGTCAAGGCTGCCCAGGATGCGGGTAAAAGCAGCTATCAACTGTTCTACTTCCTGGTGCTCGCCGCCCTGATCTACCTGGTGATCACCAGTGCTTCCAACTTCATACTGCGCTGGCTCGAACGCCGCTACGCCGCGGGTACCCGGGAGGCCGTACGATGATCGAACTCCTGCAGGAATACTGGAAACCCTTCCTCTACAGCGACGGCAACAACATCACTGGCCTGGCCATGACCCTGTGGCTGCTCAGCGCGTCGATTTTCATCGGCTTCATCGTCTCGATTCCGCTGTCGATCGCCCGGGTTTCACCGCACTTCTACATTCGCTGGCCGGTGCAGTTCTACACCTACCTGTTCCGCGGCACGCCTTTGTATATCCAGCTGCTGATCTGCTACACCGGGATCTACAGCCTGGCTGCCGTGCGCGCGCAACCGGTGCTCGACAGTTTCTTTCGCGATGCGATGAACTGCACCATCCTGGCGTTCGCCCTGAACACCTGCGCCTACACCACGGAGATCTTCGCCGGGGCGATCCGCAGCATGGCCCACGGTGAAGTCGAAGCCGCCAAGGCCTACGGCCTGACAGGCTGGAAGCTGTATGCCTACGTGATCATGCCTTCGGCCCTGCGTCGCTCGTTGCCTTACTACAGCAACGAAGTGATCCTGATGCTGCACTCGACCACTGTGGCGTTCACCGCGACCATCCCGGACATCCTGAAAGTCGCTCGGGACGCCAACTCGGCGACCTTCCTGACCTTCCAGTCGTTTGGCATCGCCGCCCTGATCTACCTGACCGTCACCTTTGCGCTGGTCGGCCTGTTCCGCCTCGCCGAACGCCGATGGCTGGCCTTCCTCGGGCCGACTCACTAGGACCCGCTTCGGGAAACAAGACAAATGCGCCACCAGATACATGACCTGCTGGCCCCAATGCCGGGGACCACACGACAGATCCACAGTTTTCACTTCGGGCCGCAATCGGCCAACGGCAAGATCTACATCCAGTCGTCCCTGCACGCCGATGAAATGCCCGGCATGCTGGTGGCCTGGCACCTCAAGCAACGCCTGGCGGAGCTGGAAGCCGCCGGCCGCCTGCGCAGCGAAATCGTCCTGGTGCCCGTGGCCAACCCGGCGGGCCTGGAACAGGTGCTGATGGATGTACCGCTGGGCCGCTATGAGCTCGAAAGCGGGCAGAACTTCAACCGCTGGTTCGTCGATTTGAGCGAAGAAGTAGGCAACGCGATCGAAGGCCAGCTCGGCGACGACCCGCAGCGCAACCTCGAACTGATCCGCGACAGCCTGCGCCAGGCATTGGCGCGGCAGACCGCCAGCACCCAGTTGCAATCCCAGCGCCTGACCCTGCAACGGCTGGCCTGCGATGCCGACATGGTGCTGGACCTGCATTGCGATTTCGAGGCTGTCGCGCACCTGTACACCACGCCCGAGGCCTGGCCGCAGGTCGAGCCGCTGGCCCGCTACATCGGTTCCCAAGCCAGCCTGCTGGCTACCGACTCCGGCGGTCAGTCGTTCGATGAGTGTTTCACCCTGCTTTGGTGGCAGTTGAAAGAGCGCTTCGGCGAGCAGTTCGACATTCCCCTGGGCAGTTTCTCGGTCACCGTCGAACTGCGCGGCCAGGGCGACGTCAACCACCCACTGGCCAGCCTCGACAGTCAGGCGTTGATTGATTACCTGATTGATTTCGGCGCGATTACCGGAGAGTCGGCGCCTTTGCCCGACCTGCCCTACCCGGCCACCCCCCTGGCCGGCGTGGAACCTGTGGCGACGCCGGTCGGCGGCTTGCTGGTGTTCAGTGCGCTGCCGGGGCAATACCTGGAAGCCGGGCAACTGATCGCCGAAATCATCGACCCGATCAGCGACCGTGTCACGCCCGTCCATTGCACGGTTGCCGGCCTGATGTACGCCCGCTCACTGCGCCGCATGGCCACGGCCGGCATGGTGATCGCCCACGTCGCGGGCGTCGAAGCCTATCGCAGCGGCTACCTACTTTCGCCTTGAGGATGCATGCTCCATGTACAAACTGACCATTGAAGGCCTGCATAAAAGCTATGGCGATCATGAGGTGCTCAAGGGCGTTTCGCTCAAGGCCAACACGGGCGATGTCATCAGCCTGATCGGCGCCAGCGGCTCCGGAAAAAGTACTTTCCTGCGCTGCATCAACTTCCTCGAACAGCCCAACGACGGTGCCATGAGCCTCGACGGCCAGGCTATCCGCATGATCAAGGATCATCACGGCATGCACGTGGCCGATCCCGATGAGTTGCAACGAATCCGCACCCGCCTGGCCATGGTGTTCCAGCATTTCAACCTGTGGAGCCACATGACGGTGCTGGAAAACATCACCATGGCCCCGCGCCGGGTGTTGGGCTGCAGCAAGCAGGAAGCCGAAGACCGTGCCCGGCGTTATCTCGACAAGGTCGGGCTGCCAGCGCGCGTAGCAGATCAATATCCGGCATTCCTTTCCGGTGGCCAGCAACAACGGGTGGCAATTGCCCGCGCGTTGGCCATGGAACCGGAAGTGATGCTGTTCGACGAACCGACCTCGGCGCTGGACCCGGAACTGGTGGGTGAAGTGCTCAAGGTGATCCAGGGCTTGGCCGAAGAAGGCCGGACCATGATCATGGTCACCCATGAAATGAGCTTCGCGCGCAAAGTGTCGAGCCAGGTGTTGTTCCTGCACCAGGGGCTGGTGGAGGAAGAAGGTGCGCCGGAGGATGTGCTGGGCAATCCGAAGAGCGAGCGCCTGAAACAGTTCCTCAGCGGCAACCTGAAGTAACCGTTCAGCCTATGAATCGGGAGCCAGGCTCACTGGCTTCCGTCACTCAAGGTACTGCGAATTCCAGCCTGAAGCTGCCGTTTTCCACCTCGATACCTTCGGCATCCAGGCCTCGGAAACTTCCGGCAAACTGTGCGTCGCCTCCTACCGCCAATTCAAGCGATCCTCGATAAAGCTCCGCCTCCGAGCCGCCCGTCACATGAACGATCATGGGGGACCGCTCACACAGCCCCAGGGCAAACCTGCCACTCTCGATGCCCTGTGGCAGATAGACGTAAAACGTTTTGTCCTGGCCATTGCTCGCGCCAAGGCAATGCAGGCCTGGCAGCTCGAAAAAGTCCAGCGTTGGCGCTGCCCGAAACGCCAGGCACTCACTCGCCGTGAGCAAATCGGCGTGCAAATGTCCTGCACGAACTGACTTCATCTGAATGCTCCTTTTCATATTCTTCGACTGGCTGTCGGCCTTTGCGAAACGCTGCCGAGCGAACGGAGCAGCGATAAAACCACGGCCTGGCGGCCCAAAGGTTTCAACGACAGACACAGTTTTTTCCGAATATGAAAAGCGCGCGGCGGGAAGTGTGCCGGCCCATTCATTTGATTAAACCTTTGCCAGGCCGGCGTGGTCATTGAAAGAAGCCTTCCAGAGCGCACGCGGCCCGAATGGGAACCCACTACGACTTCGCCAAACGCTGGTTTACCGCTCGCGACTGGAAGCCATTCGAGTTTCAGAAACAGGTATGGGTAGCCATCAAGCGCGGGCAGTCCGGGTTGCTCCATGCCAGCACCGGTGCCGGTAAAACCTACGCGGTCTGGTTCGGCGCGCTCAATCGCTTCGCACGCTGTTCACCTGCGGTTGAAACACCACGTAAACGAAAGCCCGTGGCCGAGCCCCTGACCGTATTGTGGATAACCCCGATGCGTGCCTTGGCTGCAGACACCGCCCGCGCGCTGCAAGGGCCGCTGGTCGACTTGCAGCTCTCGTGGAGCGTCGGCCTGCGCACGGGCGATACCAGCAGCAGCGAAAGGGCGCGCCAGAGCCGGCGCCTGCCCACCGCACTGATTACCACCCCGGAAAGCCTGACGTTGATGCTCGCCCGGGCCGACGCGAAAACAGCGCTCTCGACCTTGCGCATGGTCGTGGTCGACGAATGGCACGAATTGCTCGGCAACAAGCGCGGCGTGCAACTGCAACTTGCGCTCGCTCGCCTGCGTCGCTGGAACCCGCATTTGATCGTGTGGGGCGTTTCGGCGACGCTGGGTAATCAGGACCACGCCGAGCAGGTATTGATCCCACAGGGCGGCGGCATCAGCGTTCAAGGCCGGGCCGATAAAAAACTGCTGGTCGATACCTTGCTGCCGCCCGGAATAGAACGCTTCCCATGGGCCGGACATATCGGCCTGAAAATGTTGCCGCAGGTCGCCGCGCAACTGGAGGCCAGCACCAGCAGCCTGGTCTTCACCAATACTCGGGCGCAATCGGAAATCTGGTATCAGGCCTTGCTTGAGGCAAGGCCTGACTGGGCCGGGCTGATCGCGCTGCATCACAGTTCGTTGTCCCGTGAAACCCGTGACTGGGTGGAGCGCGCCCTCAAGGAAGGCCAACTCAAGGCGGTGGTCTGCACCTCCAGCCTGGATCTGGGGGTGGACTTCCTGCCGGTGGAACGGGTGCTGCAAATTGGCTCGGCCAAAGGCGTGGCGCGGCTGATGCAGCGTGCGGGTCGTTCGGGGCATGCGCCGGGGCGAATATCGCGGGTGACGCTGGTACCGACCCACAGCCTGGAGCTGATCGAAGCCGCAGCGGCACAGGACGCGGTGGCGCAGCGGCGGATCGAACCTCGAACCTCACCCCATAAACCGCTGGATGTGCTGGTCCAGCATCTGGTCAGCATGGCGCTGGGCGGTGGGTTTGTGCCCGATCAGTTGTTTGATGAGGTACGCGCCGCCTGGGCCTATCGTGATCTCAGCGAGGCGGACTGGACCTGGGCGCTGGCTTTCGTACGCCATGGCGGACTTTCACTGACAGCCTATCCGGATTACCGCCGGGTCGAACCGGATGAACAGGGAATCTGGCGTGTCCCCGATGCACGATTGGCCCGACGCCACCGCATGAGCATCGGCACGATTGTCAGCGATGCGAGCATTCAGCTGAAGTTCTGGAGCAAGGGCGGCGGTGGCAAACAACTGGGCAGTGTCGAAGAAGGTTTCATTGCACGGCTCAAGCCGGGTGACGGTTTTCTGTTTGCCGGACGGCTGCTGGAGTTGGTGCGCGTGGAAAACATGACCGCTTACGTCAAACGCAGCACCGTGAAGAAAGCCTCGGTGCCACGCTGGAATGGCGGGCGGATGCCCCTTTCCAATGAGCTGGCGCAAGCGGTGGTCGCGCGTTTCAGTGCGGCGGCGCGCGGCGAGTTCAGCGGCCCGGAAATGCAGGCACTGTGCCCCCTGCTGGAGCTGCAGCAACGCTGGTCCGGCTTGCCAACGTCGCAATCGTTGCTGGCCGAGGCGCTGAAGTCCCGTGAGGGCTGGCACCTGTTCCTTTATCCCTTCGCCGGCCGCCAGGTGCATCTGGGGCTGGGCAGTCTGCTGGCCTGGCGAGTCAGTCAACAGCAGGCCGTGACGTTTTCCATCGCCGTCAATGATTACGGGCTGGAACTCTTGAGCGCCACCCCGGTGGACTGGGCGCAAGCCTTGAATCCGGAGTTGTTGAGTGCAGAGCATTTGCTCAGGGACGTACTCGCCAGCCTGAATGCCGGAGAGCTGGCCTTGCGGCGCTTTCGGGAAATAGCCCGGATTGCCGGGCTGGTGTTCGCCGGTTATCCCGGTGCACCGAAAAGCACGCGCCAGGTTCAGGCCTCGAGCGGGTTGTTTTTCGAAGTGTTCAAACAGTACGACGCGGACAATTTGCTATTGGCCCAGGCCGGCGAAGAAGTCCTACGCGAAGAACTGGATATTCATCGCCTGGAACAGACGTTGGCACACATCAATCAATTGCATCTCGACCTGCATCACGTCAAACGCCCTACACCCCTCGGGTTTCCGCTGCTGGTGGAACGTATGCGAGAGAGTATGAGTTCGGAAAAACTCGCCGACCGCATCAGGCGCATGGTCAGCGACCTCGAGAAAACCGCCGGGACAGGGAAAGCCTGATGAGTACACCCTACCCCGTTCGACTGGCCGGCGAGGAACTTTGGCTGCTACCGGAGAAAGCCCTCTACTGGCCTGCCCAGCAAGCGCTGTTGATCGCCGACATGCATTTCGGCAAGGCCGCCGCCTACCGAAGCCTTGGCCAACCGGTCCCCCAAGGCACTACTAGCCACAATATCGCCGTGCTCGACGGACTGTTGGCCACCCTGCCCTGCCGACAGCTGATTTTCCTCGGCGACTTTCTTCACGGCCCGGGCTCCCATGCCGCCGCCACGCTCAAAGCCTTGGCTGACTGGCGAACACGCAACGCCGAGTTGGCTGTGACATTGATTCGCGGCAACCACGACAAGCGTGCCGGGGATCCGCCGGCCTCGTTGAACATTCACGTAGTGCCGGAGCCATTGCTGCTGGGGCCGTTCGCTTTGCAGCACGAACCGCAACCGCATCCGGATCGACATGTGCTCGCTGGTCACGTGCATCCAGTTTATCGGCTCAACGGTCGGGGTCGGCAAAGACTGCGGCTGGCCTGCTTCAGACTTGGCGAGGAAATCAGCCTGCTACCGGCCTTCGGCGCGTTTACCGGGGGCTATCCGGTGGAACGGGACGACCACTGTAGGATTTTCGTCATCGGCGACAACGAAATATGGCCCCTGTAGGAGCGAAGCTTGCTTCGCTCCTACAGAAGAAAAATCTCAGGCCACCGGCGCAGGAGGCGGCTCGTCGGGCAAGGTTGGCTCGCCGGGCTCGGTCGGTTGTTCGTTGGGGGTATCGGGATCAGGCTGGCCGGGGATGCCACCGGCCAAGCTGACGGGCGGGTGTGCCAACAAGGACCAGGCCAAAACGCCAACCTGATTGGGCTCAAGCCTTGCCAGTTCGGCACTTATTCTGGGATCGATCTTCATAAAGCACTCCTGGGCGATGGCCCGATCCGCCTTGCGCGAATCGGAACAGTACACTCCATAGAGTGTACGCTCGCCCAGGAATTCCCGAGGCCCATCGGACGGCTGACTCAGGTGCGTGGCAGGGTGACGCCACGCTGGCCCTGGTACTTGCCGCCACGGTCCTTGTAGGAGACTTCGCACTCTTCGTCGGATTCGAGGAACAGCATCTGCGCCACGCCTTCGTTGGCGTAGATTTTCGCCGGCAGGTTGGTGGTGTTGGAGAACTCCAGGGTCACGTGACCTTCCCACTCAGGCTCGAGCGGCGTGACGTTGACGATAATGCCGCAGCGCGCGTAGGTGCTTTTGCCCAGGCAAATGGTCAACACGTTACGCGGGATGCGGAAGTATTCGACGGTGCTGGCCAGGGCGAAGGAATTCGGCGGAATGATGCAGACGTCGCTATGGATGTCGACGAAACTGCCGGCATCGAAGTTTTTCGGGTCGACGATGGCCGAATTGATGTTGGTGAATACCTTGAAGTGATTGGTGCAACGCACATCGTAGCCGTAGCTGGACACGCCGTAGGAGATCACACGGCTCTCGTCGCTGCCGCGCACCTGGCGCTCGACGAAAGGCTCGATCATGCCGTGTTCCTGCGCCATGCGGCGAATCCACTTGTCCGATTTGATGCTCATGGCGGGTGTCCTGAATAGCGAGGTCGAAAAATTCTGTCCGGCATCTTACCGGGCGCGCCGCCGGGTTCAAAGTCCGCTCTGCAATTCTCGCCGGACAGTCAGGAATTACCTGCGCTGGCGACGAAGCGTCACACCGTCGATCCTTAAAACAGAGAAACCTTCGCAAGAAGCATTGGCACGTTCCGGAAAAAGGGTTAAGGTGGCGCCACTGTGCTGCTTGTGTCACTGAGAATCTCTACACGATATGTTGAATTTCGATCCAACCATCTACAAGAATTTTTCCTGCTCTTTGCACTCAGTCTCGGCCAGGGTTCTTCCTGAGTCGCAGTTATCTTTGTTCAAGGAGTTACACCATGTCTAATCGCCAAACCGGTACCGTTAAGTGGTTCAACGATGAAAAAGGCTTCGGCTTCATCACTCCACAATCCGGTGACGACCTGTTCGTTCACTTCAAAGCTATCCAATCCGACGGCTTCAAAAGCCTGAAAGAAGGCCAACAGGTTTCTTTCATCGCTACCCGCGGTCAGAAAGGCATGCAAGCTGAAGAAGTTCAAGTTATCTAACTTGTACTTGCTTTAGTGAAAGGCCCCGCCCTCAAAAGCGGGGCTTTTTTGTGCCCGTGTGTTTTTGCCGGGCAAAAAAAATCGCGACCCGAAAGTCGCGATTTTTTTATGCCTTACCAGGTCACGCCAAATCCGGCCGTGTATCGGGTCTTATCCAGGTCAGCATCGTCGGTCCCGTCGATAATGTCTCGCTCGGCCTTGAGGTTCAGCGACGCCCAGTCCGTGACCTTGTAACGCAGGCCCATCTCGGCATCCAGTGCATATTCGGCCACGCCGGACAGTGGTTTGCCCACCTCGCCATTGGTGAAGAACTCGACTTTCTTGCCAATGAGGTAGCGGTTGTAATCCCACTTCATGGCCACCGAATAGAAATTTTCCTTACTGCCGTCAGCGAATTGATAGTCCGTGCGGTTGACCAGCGAACCGAGCGAGAACGCACCCAGTTCGTCATCCCAGAACTGATAACCAGGACCGGTACCGACGGTACGCTGGCGGGACAGATCCTCGACCTTGTCACGCTTGTACACCAGGCGACCTTGCCAGAACCATTTTTCCGTCAGGAAACGGTCGAGGGAGTACTCTCCCCGCCAATTGTCGGTAGTGACCACGTCATCCTGGAATTCGCGGTTGTACTCGCCTTCTGCGGTATGCCGCCACCGACCATGGCGCGCCGTGGTCTTGAAGTCGATGTCGTAATCGTCGGTATCCTTGTCAGCCCGCTGATAATCCAGCGCCGCATCGATATTGCCTTTCCACACCAGATCCTCGACCACAGGCTTGGGCTTGAGGATTTGCTGCACGCTCGCCAGCTCTACCGTCTTGGGCCCGTCACCGTTTTCCAAAGTCACCTTGCCATCATCCGCCGCGTGCAGCGACTTGGCCTTCTCACCGGTGTAGGCATCCTGCTTGACCAACAGTTGCTGATCACTTTCCAGGGTCTTGACCTGCTTCCAGTCGATCGGCACCGCACCGGCGTACTCCGTCTGGACCAGCAGCTTGCCACCGTCGAACAGGATGATCTTGCCGCTCAGCTTGTCACCGTTCTTCAACCAGACGGTGTCGGCGAGCAAGGGAGTGGAGGCACTGATGACAGCGAGGCACAGCAAGGTTCTGGACAACATAAGCAAAAACGGGCTCGGGTTCGCGAAAAAAAGTCGGCATTATCCTCAGGAATAAGACCCTGGCAACGACTGACCCAACTTTTTCTATTGAGTTCATTTCTCAACTGGCAATCCAGCATTTACTCTACAGACGGTAGTGCGAACGACTTCAGGAACTGCGAACGTGATCGAGCCGAGCGAAAAACCCGAAAGTGCCGCGCAAATCCGACGCACGGCGCTCTACCTGACACTTGCGCAAGTACCCGAAGGCAAGGTCGTGAGTTATGGTCAACTCGCTGAACTTGCGGGCCTCGGACGCGCCGCTCGCTGGGTCGGGAGGACGTTGAGTCAACTGCCCGGGGACAGCAAATTGCCCTGGCACCGCGTGCTCGGTGCCGGCGGGCGCCTGAGCCTGCCCGCAGGCAGTCCCTCCGGGGACGAACAGCGCGCGCGACTACGCATGGAAGGCATCAGTGTCCTGAACAATCGTGTTGATATTCAGCGCCATGGGTGGCGCCCGGTAGAGCACAGCGGTTAGAGTGCGCGCTTTGTTTCCGTATTTCTTGAGGCAGACTCCAGCCCATGCCCCGTAAAACCTGGCGCGCCGCGCTTGCTGCCTATGCCAGCCCTTCGACGCTTGTACTGTTATTGCTGGGTTTCGCCGCCGGCTTGCCCTACATGCTGGTGTTTTCAACGCTTTCGGTCTGGTTGCGCGAAGCCGGTGTGGCGCGCGAAACCATCGGCTATGCAAGCCTGATCGGCCTGGCCTATGCCTTCAAATGGGTCTGGTCCCCCCTGCTCGACCAATGGCGCCTGCCGTTGCTGGGCAAACTCGGCCGGCGACGATCCTGGCTGGTGTTGTCGCAAGCGCTGGTCATTCTGGGCCTGGTCGGGATGGGCTTTTGTGACCCGCAAAAACATTTGTCCTGGCTGATCGCCATCGCGGTGGTCGTGGCCTTCGCCTCGGCGACGCAAGACATTGCAGTGGACGCCTACCGCCTCGAGATCGCGGATGACAGTCGCCAGGCGGCGCTCGCCGCCAGCTACATGTCTGGCTACCGCATCGCGGCACTGCTGGCCACGGCCGGCGCGCTGTTCTTCGCCGAAGGCTTCGGCTCCACCGGCTTCAACTACAAGCATTCGGCATGGGCCGGCACTTACCTGCTGTTTGGTGCCCTGATGGTCCCGGCGCTGCTCACCTCGCTGTTCATGCGCGAGCCTTCGGTGCCCCTGCGCACGCAACTGCAGGCCGGGCGCTACAGCTTCGTGCATCAACTGGCCTCGGTGTTCGTCCTGATCGTGCTGCTGGTGTCCGTGCCGGCCATGTTTACCCAGCTCTACAACACCGACTTCGCCAGCGTACTGTTCGAAGGCGAGAGCCTGCTCGACCTGCTGCTCGAAGACCGCGCGTTCCTGCGCGCGATCCTCTACACCACCCTCACCGCCCTGTGCCTGTCGGCCATGGGTCGTCGGGGCCTGGCACCGGTACTGACGCCGATCAACGACTTCATTCTGCGTTATCGCTGGCAAGCGCTGCTGCTGCTGGGGCTGATCGCCACCTACCGGATGTCCGATACGGTGATGGGCGTGATGGCCAACGTTTTCTACATCGACCAGGGTTTCACCAAGGACCAGATCGCCAGCGTCAGCAAGATCTTCGGCCTGATCATGACCCTGGTGGGTGCCGGCATGGGCGGCCTGCTGATCGTGCGCTTTGGCATCCTGCCGATCCTGTTCATTGGCGGCGCAGCGTCGGCGGGCACCAATATATTGTTCCTGTTGCTGGCCGACATGGGCGCCAACCTCAACATGCTGATCCTGACCATTTCCCTGGACAACTTCAGTTCAGGCCTGGCGACTTCGGCATTCGTCGCCTACCTGTCGAGCCTGACCAACCTCAAGTTCTCCGCCACCCAATACGCCTTGCTCAGCTCGATCATGCTCTTGCTGCCGCGCCTGATCGGCGGTTATTCGGGCGTCATGGTAGAGAAGTTCGGTTATCACAATTTCTTCCTGATCACCGCCCTGCTGGGTGTTCCGACGCTACTGCTGATCGCCTTGCACTGGTTCCAGGAGAACCGTCGCGCAGGTCCGACACCGAAACCTGAGCCGGCTCCTACCCAGGTTGTGGAAGAATCGTAGGGAACACGCGCAGAAATCCTACAGAGGACGGGGTCAATCCCGTCCTCCTGCCACCGCACCGACCGCACGCCTGTACGACAGCGGAACTCGCCCGTACAATGCTCCGTCATTTCTCGTCATCAGCAATCGATAACGGCCAACCATGCGCACCAGTCAATTTTTGCTCGCCACACAAAAAGAAACGCCTTCCGACGCGGTCGTGATCAGCCATCAGCTGATGCTGCGCGCCGGCATGATCCGCAAACTCGCCTCGGGCCTGTACACCTGGCTGCCGATGGGCTTGCGAGTGATGCGCAAGGTCGAAGCCGTCGTTCGCGAAGAAATGAACGCCGCCGGCTCGCTCGAAGTGTTGATGCCGAGCACTCAACCGGCTGAGCTGTGGCAGGAATCCGGGCGCTGGGAAGAGTACGGTCCTGAATTGCTGCGCTTCAAGGATCGCCACGGTCGCGACTTCTGCGCAGGTCCCACCCACGAAGAAGTCATCACCGACCTGATGCGCAACGAGCTAAGCAGCTACAAGCAGCTGCCGATCAACCTGTATCAGATCCAGACCAAATTCCGTGACGAGATCCGTCCACGCTTCGGCTTGATGCGCGGCCGCGAATTCATCATGAAGGACGCCTACTCGTTCCACGCTGACCAGCCATCGCTGCAGGTCACGTACGATCGTATGCACCAGGCGTACTGCAACGTTTTCACCCGCCTGGGCCTGAAGTTCCGCCCGGTTGAAGCCGACAACGGCTCCATCGGCGGCGCCGGCTCCCACGAGTTCCACGTACTGGCCGAGTCCGGCGAAGACGATATCGTCTTCAGCAACGGTTCCGACTACGCGGCGAACATCGAGAAAGCCGAAGCCGTGCCGCGTGAAACCTCGCGTCCAGCGCCAAGCGAAGAGCTGCGCCTGGTCGACACGCCAGACACTAAAACCATCGCTGCGCTGGTGGAAAAATTCAATCTGCCGATTGAAAAAACCATCAAGACCCTGATCGTGCACGCCGAAGAAGAAGGCAAGCTGATCGCCCTGATCATCCGTGGCGACCACGAGCTGAACGAAATCAAGGCCGCCAACCAGCCTGGCGTTGCCAGCCCGCTGGTCATGGCCAACGATGCCGAACTGCGCGACGCCATTGGCGCCGGCGCCGGCTCCCTGGGCCCGCTGAACCTGCCACTGCCAATCATCATCGACCGTTCCGTGGAGCTGATGAGCGACT
The DNA here is from genome assembly GCF_028471945.1 of Pseudomonas sp. WJP1. Lineage (NCBI taxonomy): Bacteria > Pseudomonadati > Pseudomonadota > Gammaproteobacteria > Pseudomonadales > Pseudomonadaceae > Pseudomonas > Pseudomonas sp. WJP1. Next base: position 1,292,489 of record NZ_CP110128.1, on the reverse strand, counting down.
TCGGCATCGGTGCCAACATCGACGACAAGCACTACTTCGGCGTGAACTGGGAACGCGACCTGCCGGTTCCGACCGTTGCCGACCTGCGTAACGTGGTCAGCGGCGACCCAAGCCCGGACGGCAAGGGCACCCTGGAAATCAAGCGCGGCATCGAAGTCGGGCACATCTTCCAGCTGGGCAACAAGTACAGCAAGGCGATGAAGTGCGAAGTACTGGGCGAGAACGGCAAGCCGGTCACCCTGGAAATGGGCTGCTACGGCATTGGCGTCTCCCGCGTGGTCGCGGCTGCCATCGAGCAGAACAACGACGACAAAGGCATCATCTGGAGTGACACCCTGGCGCCGTTCCAGGTTGCCCTGGTGCCACTGCGCTACGAAACCGACCTGGTTCGCGAAGCCACCGACAAGCTGTACGCAGAACTGACTGCCGCCGGCTTCGAAGTGCTGCTGGACGACCGCGACAAGAAAACCAGCCCGGGCATCAAGTTCGCGGACATGGAGCTGATCGGCATTCCTCACCGGATCGTGGTCAGCGACCGCGGCCTTGCCGAAGGCAACCTGGAATACAAGAGCCGTACCGAGGCCGAGCCGCAAGCGCTGCCGGTTGCCGACGTGCTGCCTTTCCTTCAGGCCCGTATCCGCCGCTGAAACCAGATAGAGACGTCATGTTCAAGCGAAACACCTTAGGCCTCGGTGGTGCCGCCCTGTGCGGCACCCTGCTGGTCAGCGGCTGTGCCAACCACATGTCACAACGCAGCGAGCACGAGGAACGTGTCGAGCGCAAATTGCTTGATCACAGCCTGCAGATCGACGTGGGGGAGCCCAAGGTGCTTGAGCTCCCTCAACGCCGGGTGAAAATCCACGAGCAGAAGACTTTCGAAGTCACCGAGTTCGAGGTCACCCGCCATTACGATCGCTACACGCCGTACCAACCCTGGCGGGAGGTCTATGAGATCCCGCTGGGCGCGGTCGCGGTAGTGGCCGGGGTCGGCGCCAACGTGGCCAACGTGTTTGCCCTGGGCAATCTGCCGGATAGCATGACCAGGGACTGGTTCAGCTACGGCTTCGCCGGGCTCAATCCGTTCATGAACGTGCAGTCCCATGGACGCGCCCAGCAGAACCTGGCCGGCATCGACGAAGTGCAGCTCGACAAACGCACGGAATACTCGAGCCTGCCCTGGAGCGAGCGCCCGGTCGAAGTCAAGGCTGGCAAGGAAACCTTCGAGCTGAGCACCGACAAGAACGGCGTCTTGCGCCTGAACCTGTTGGACAGCCCGTTCGCCGAACATGACCTCAATCACCTGAGCAAGCTGCAGATCAACGTCCAGGATGCCAAGGACGATGTGCACAGCGATTCGTCGCTCGCACTGAGCAGCACCTTGCGCGGCAAGTTGCTCGAAGCCCACGGCTTGATTTACGACGACCTTGAAGACGACGAAGTGAGCCAGTGGGTTCACCGGGTCAAGCGCCTGTCGGAACTGGGCCTGGAAGAAGAAGCCACGGAACTGGAACAGAGCCTGATCGAACTGACTCGCAACGATCCGGAGCTGCAGACCGAATTCCTCAAGTCATTGACCAAGGATGCCGGGCGACTGGTGGCGGATCCGGGACCGAATTAAGGCCTTGTATAAAGATCGCAGCCTGCGGCAGCTACTACAGAGGAACGCATTCCCCCTGTAGGAGCTGCCGAAGGCTGCGATCTTTTGACTTTAAGGTTTAACGCTCAAACAACTCCATCTGCTCAAACCCGCCCCGCAAATCCTCCAGCCTCACCCCCACGCCCAACAACCGCACCGGTTTACCGCCACGGTTGAACGCCTGCGTCAGCAACAACTGATAACTGCCCAGGTCCCGCCCCGCCCCCGCCTGCTCCAGCGTGGTCTGGGTGAAATCATGGAACTTCACTTTGACGAAGGGTTTGCCCGGCCGATAGCTGCTGTCGATTCTCGCCATGCGCGAGGCGAGGGTTTCCAGCAGTTCCGGCAACTTGTCCAGGCAACTGCGCAGGTCTGGCAAGTCGACGTCGTAGGTGTTTTCGACGCTGATGGACTGGCGGCGGCTGTCGTTATGCACCAGACGGTCATCGATCCCACGGGCCAGACTCCAGAGTCGCTCGCCAAAACTGCCGAATTCACGCACCAGCGCCAACTTGTTCCACTCGCGCAGCTGCGAGCAGTCGACGATGCCGAGCTTGCCCAGCCTGTCGGCGGTGACTTTACCAACCCCGTGCAGCTTGCTCACCGGCAAGCCACTGACAAACGCCTCGACCTGATCCGGGGTGATGACAAACAATCCGTTGGGCTTTTTCCAGTCACTGGCAATCTTGGCCAGGAACTTGTTAGGTGCCACCCCGGCGGAGACGGTGATATGCAATTGATTGGAGACGCGCCGACGAATGTCCTGGGCAATTCGCGTGGCACTGCCGCCAAAATGCGCGCTGTCCGATACATCGAGGTACGCCTCATCCAGGGAAAGCGGCTCGATGATCTCGGTGTAGTCGCGAAAGATCGTGTGAATTTCCCTGGATGCTTCTCTATAGGCATCCATGCGCGGCTTGACGATCGTCAGGTCCGGGCACAGCTTCAATGCATGCCCCGAGGACATGGCCGAGCGCACACCATAGGCCCGGGCTTCATAATTGCAGGTGGCAATCACGCCACGCCGGTCCGCCGACCCGCCGACCGCCAGGGGTTTTCCAGCCAGGCGCGGGTCGTCCCGCATCTCGATGGCGGCGTAGAAGCAATCACAATCGACGTGGATGATTTTTCGCTGGGTCATTTCAACGCGGTGTTCATGGGGTAGAAATAGCGTCACGCGGTGTAGGAAAACAGTATCTCACTGACAACTGTATATAGCACCAGTACCTTGAGGGTTCTTTTTCACTCGCAGGAACGCTCGGTTGAATTTATTTTCTCAATCAAGAAGTTGGCTCCAATAGAGCCGCAGGCCTTGCCACACCTGCCTCTCAGGCCATCCGAGCGCCGCGATATGTAGCTAAGCGATTGAACCGGAAGAGGTTTTGTCAAAATTGCAGGTTGACACCCCCGCGCATTTCTATAGAATTGCCAACACAGACGCGGGATGGAGCAGTCTGGTAGCTCGTCGGGCTCATAACCCGAAGGTCGTCGGTTCAAATCCGGCTCCCGCAACCAAACATCAAAAAAGGCTACTCGAAAGAGTGGCCTTTTTTGTGCGTGTCAGTTTTGTCATCAGCATCCTCCCCCTTATGGCGGCCTGTAGCACGACGCCATAAGAAATCGTTCTGATTCCGAAACTTAGGTCCCCTCCTCGCACTTTTTGCCCTTTCTCAAACTTATTTGACCCAGTTTGGGATTAACGGTTGACACCCCGGCGATTCTCTATAGAATGCCGCCACACAGACGCGGGATGGAGCAGTCTGGTAGCTCGTCGGGCTCATAACCCGAAGGTCGTCGGTTCAAATCCGGCTCCCGCAACCAAACATCAAAAAAGGCTACTCGAAAGAGTGGCCTTTTTTGTATCTGTAGAAAAAGTCCTTTCGCAACAATGATCTGTCACTGTGTGGTGAACCTTACGGGCTCACCGATGCGCTGAGTTCCGACTATGCTCAATCGCACATTGCACGCTCTACGACTCAAGACGAACTGTCACCGGGACTCGGTGCCAGGCGTTATTATTCGTGATTATTTTTTTCTACAGGGATTGGTAACTTGGCTGGATACCCCCATCCTGTCGCGCACAATCCAAGAGGTGATTGATGCGCGCCAACTCGTCTGATCCACAAGACACCGTCACAGCGACACAACCGATCAAGGCGCAACGGCTGCGCTTGCTTGACCTGATCAGCAAGTACCGCCAACCCATCGGCCTGGCGGTCACCCTGTTGTTGTTCACCATTGCGCTGATTGCCTGCCGTCACTTGCTGAGCGAACTCGACCTGGACGCTTTGCACGACTCGATCCTCGAGGTTCCGCAACCGGCACTGCTGGGTGCGCTGGCTGCTACCGTCACAGGCTTCGTCATTTTGCTGGGTTACGAATGGTCGGCCAGCCGCTACGCCGGCGTCAGCCTGGCACCGAGAACCCTGGCACTGGGCGGCTTCACCGCCTTCGCGATCGGCAATGCCATTGGTCTTTCGATGCTGTCCGGTGGCTCGGTTCGCTACCGCCTGTATGCGCGCCATGGCCTGGGGGCCACTGAAGTCGCGCGCATGACGCTGTTCGCCAGCCTCTCGCTCGGTTGCGCCCTGCCACCGCTTGCCGCGCTGGCGACACTCAGCGACCTGCCCGCAGCCTCCACCGCCCTGGGGCTTTCGCCAGTCCTGCTGGGCACCATCGCGACGGCTGTTCTGTTGCTGTTCGCGGTACTGGCCATCGGCATCTACCGTCGGCGCCTGCCGGAACAACCGTACGCCGACAACCTGCTGGTACAGATCGGCCGCCGCACCTTGCGCCTGCCCGGGCGCCGCCTGACCTTCCTGCAACTGGTCATTACCGCCCTGGACGTGGCCGCTGCCGCCACCGTGCTCTATCTGTTGTTGCCGGAAGCGCCGCCGTTCGGCGCGTTTCTGCTGGTTTACCTGTTGGCCCTGGCCGCCGGCGTGCTCAGCCATGTACCGGGTGGGGTCGGCGTATTCGAAGCGATTTTGCTCGCAGCCTTCTCCGACAAGCTCGGCGCCGCACCATTGGCCGCCGCCCTGCTGCTCTACCGCTTGATCTATGTGGTACTGCCGATGCTGGTAGCCTGCCTGTTCCTGTTGATCAGCGAAGGCCAGCGCCTGTTTCAGACGCGCCAGACCCTGCGTGCCGCCTCAGGCCTGGCCGCGCCTATATTGGCGGTGCTGGTGTTCCTGTCCGGCGTTGTGTTGCTGTTCTCCGGCGCGACACCGGAAATCGACACGCGCCTTGAACATATCGGCTTCCTGATCCCGCACCGTCTGGTCGACGCCTCGCACTTTGGCGCCAGTCTGATCGGTGTGTTGTGCCTGTTGCTGGCCCAAGGCCTGCGTCGTCGACTGTCGGCCGCCTGGATGCTGACCACCATTCTGCTGCTGGTCGGCGCCCTGCTCTCCCTGCTCAAGGGTTTTGACTGGGAGGAAGCCACTCTGATGGTGCTGACGGCGAGCCTGCTGGGGGTTTTCCGGCGCTCGTTCTATCGCCCCAGCCGCCTGACCGAGGTGCCGTTCTCGCCCCTGTACCTGGTGGCCAGCCTGTGCGTACTTGGCGCCTCGATGTGGCTGCTGTTGTTCGCGTACCAGGACGTTCCGTACAGCCATCAACTCTGGTGGCAGTTCACCCTCGATGCCGATGCCCCCCGCGGCTTGCGCTCGCTGCTCGGCGCGGCGGTCCTGCTGGTGGTGGTGTCCCTGACCTGGTTGCTGCGCACCGCCCGCCCGGTCATCCACCTGCCGACAGCCGATGAGCTGGAGCGCGCGAGCAAGATTCTCATGGCATCCGCCCAACCGGATGGCGGCCTGGCCCTGACCGGCGACAAGGCGCTGCTGTTCCACCCCAACGACGAGGCGTTCCTGATGTACGCCCGCCGCGGTCGCAGCCTGGTGGCGTTGTATGACCCGATCGGTCCGGGCCAGCAACGGGCGGAAATGATCTGGCAGTTCCGCGACCTGTGCGACATCCATCACGCCCGCCCCGTGTTCTATCAAGTGCGCGCGGAGAACCTGCCGTACTACATGGACATCGGCCTGACCGCGATCAAGCTGGGCGAAGAAGCCAGGGTCGACCTCAAGCGCTTTGACCTCGAGGCCAAGGGCAAGGAGATGAAGGACCTGCGCTACACCTGGAACCGTGGCACTCGCGACGGCCTGTCTCTGGAAATCCATGAGCCGGGCCAGGCGCCAATGGATGAGCTCAAGGTGATTTCCGATGCCTGGCTGACCGGCAAGAACGTGCGCGAGAAAGGCTTCTCCCTCGGCCGCTTCAGCGACGATTACCTCAAGCACTTCCGCATTGCCGTGATCCGTTTCGAAGGACGCCCGGTGGCGTTCGCCAACCTGCTCGAGACCTACGGCCATGACCTGGCCAGCCTCGACCTGATGCGCGCGCACCCGGACGCCCCCAAGCTGACCATGGAGTTCATGATGGTCGGCCTGATCCAACATTATAAGAGTCACGGATACGCGCGTTTCAGCCTGGGCATGGTGCCGTTGTCGGGGTTGCAACCCCGTCGCGGTGCACCCTTGACCCAGCGCCTGGGCTCGATGGTATTCCGCCGTGGTGAGCAGCTCTACAACTTCCAAGGCTTGCGCCGCTTCAAAGACAAGTTCCAGCCTGACTGGGAACCCCGTTATATGGCCGTGCCCGCCGGACTCGATCCGCTGGTTGCCTTGGCCGACACTGCCGCCCTGATCGCGGGCGGCTTGACTGGATTGGTGAAACGCTGATGATTCAACGCTCCCTGCGCTATGTACTGGGCACCCTGGTAGTGGTGGCCCTGATTCTCGGTGGTGGCTACTGGTACCTCAAACGCCCGGCACCAGAACCGACCCTCGAACTGCTGACCCCCACCGATGGCGCGGCCATGACCCGCGTTATCCCCGGCACCACGCCCAAGGCCCAGGTACTGGTGGCGGTCAACGAAGACCAGAAACTCAGCGACAAGCAGTTGCTGACCCTGAGCCGTAGCGGTTCGGCGCAGATTGTCCAGGTGATCCTGCCCAAGGACTGCCTGCTGCAAAGCCGTGCCTTGCAATCGGGCCTGCGGGAACTGAAAGGCCCGGCCACCCTGGTCAGCGGCATCGGCCCGGGCGCGGTGCTGGCCTGGCGCTGGCTGTCCGAGCAGAAGAACGACAAGGCCCAGGCCGTGTCGGTGGACCTGGCCCTGGAAAAACCCGGCTGCACCCACCTGCTGCCGAAAAGCGCCGCCCACGGCCACTGGCTGGTGGCGTGGAACGACAACCCGGACGACACCAGCGCCGGCTTCGTGCGTGACCAACCGAACGCCGAAACCAGCATCAGCGACTACGACATCAACCTGCCGCAAGTGCTGAACAACGAACTGCGCAAACTGCTGGTCGGTGGTGACAAGGACGCGGGCGGCTTGCAAATACCCGTGGTCGAGGTGCCGGCCGGTCAGGCCAAGGATACCGTCACGCTGTTCCTTTCAGGTGACGGCGGCTGGCGCGACCTCGACCGCGACGTGGCGGGCGAGATGGCCAAGATCGGTTACCCGGTGGTCGGCATCGACACCCTGCGCTACTACTGGCAGCACAAGAGCCCCGAGCAAAGCGCCCTGGACCTCGCCGAGCTGATGCAGCACTACCGGCAGAAATGGGGCACCAAGCGCTTCATCCTGACCGGCTACTCGTTCGGTGCCGATGTGCTTCCGGCAATCTACAACCGCCTTGCAGAGTCCGAGCAGCAGCGCGTCGACGCCATTATCCTGCTGGCCTTCGCCCGCACCGGCAGCTTCGAAATCGAAGTCGAAGGCTGGCTTGGCAACGCTGGCAAAGAAGCCGCCACCGGCCCGGAAATGGCCAAGCTGCCTGCCGCCAAAGTGGTGTGCATCTTCGGCGAAGAAGAAATCGACGAAAGCGGCTGCACCGACAAGAGCGCGGTGGGTGAAGCCATCAAGTTGCCTGGCGGCCACCACTTCGACGAGAACTACCCGGCCCTGGCGCAGCGCCTGGTGGATGTGATCCAGAAGCGGCAAGCGCAGGAAACTGAAGCCCAGGAATAATCCTGGCCGCACAAAAAAGCCCCCGCTGCCGCAAGGCACCGGGGGCTTTTTTTCATACAACCACTACCCACTGTAGGAGCGAGCCTGCTCGCGATGGACGTCAACGATGACGCGGGAATTCTGGATAACCGCGGTGCATTTGAGACCATCGCGAGCAGGCTCGCTCCTACAGGGGTTACATCTCCACCTGGGTCCCCAGCTCAATCACCCGGTTCAGCGGCAGGTTGAAGAAGCGCAAATTGCCGTTGGCGTTCTGCAACATGAACGCGAACAGCGCCTCGCGCCACCGGGCCATGCCTTCGAGCTTGGAGGCGATGACCGTCTCGCGGCTGAGGAAGTACGTGGTGCGCATCGGGCTGAAGTCCAGCTCATCGAGATGACACAGCTTCAGCGCCTTCGGTACGTCCGGCTCGTCGGTGAAACCGAAATGCAGGATCACCCGGAAGAAGCCTTCGCCGTAGGATTCGACCTCGAAGCGCCGGCTCGCCGGCACTCGCGGAATGTCTTCGTAGACCACCGTCAGCAGCACCACCTGCTCGTGCAGCACCTGGTTATGCAGCAGGTTGTGCAACAGCGCGTGGGGCACGGCGTCCGGTCGCGCGGTGAGGAACACCGCCGTGCCCTGCACGCGATGCGGCGGTTGCACGGCGATGCTGCTGATGAAGATCTCCAGCGGCAGGCCGCCCTCGTCGATACGCTCCACCAGCAACTGCTTGCCACGCTTCCAGGTGGTCATCAACACAAACAGTGCAAAACCGGCGATCACCGGGAACGCCCCACCCTGGACGATTTTCGGCACGTTGGCGGCAAAGTACACACCGTCCACTATCAGGAAACCCAGCAGGACCGGCACCGCCAGCACCGGCGGCCATTTCCACAGCAGCAGGATTACCGCCGACACCAGGATACTGGTCATCAGCATGGTCCCGGTCACCGCCACGCCATAGGCCGAAGCCAGGGCACCGGAGGATTCGAAACCGAGCACCAACAGCACCACGCCGACCATCAACGCCCAGTTCACCGCGCCGATGTAGATCTGGCCCTGCTCGGCGCTGGAGGTGTGCTGGATGTGCATGCGTGGAATGTAGCCGAGCTGGATTGCCTGACGGGTCAGGGAGAAAGCCCCGGAAATCACCGCCTGGGAAGCGATCACCGTGGCCAGGGTCGACAGCGCCACCAGCGGAATCAGCGCCCAGCTGGGTGCCAGCAGGTAAAACGGGTTGCGCGCCGCTTCCGGATCGCCCAGCAGCAGCGCCCCCTGGCCGAAGTAATTAAGCACCAGCGCCGGCAGCACCAGGATGAACCAGGCACGGGCAATCGGCTTGCGGCCGAAGTGGCCCATGTCGGCATACAGCGCTTCGGCACCGGTCAGTGCCAGCACGACCGCGCCAAGGATCGCCACGCCCATGCCCGGGTGCACGACGAAGAATCGCACGCCCCACGCCGGGTTCATCGCCTGCAACACTTCAGGGTGCTGGAGGATCCCATGGACACCCAACGCCCCCAGCACCACAAACCAGGTGACCATGATCGGCCCGAACAGAATGCCGATGCGCGCGGTGCCGTGACGTTGAATCAGGAACAACGCCACCAGCACGATCAGCGACAGTGGCACCACCCAGTGGTCGATGCCGTCGAAGGCCAGGCCCAGGCCTTCAATGGCCGACAGTACGGAAATCGCCGGGGTGATCATGCTGTCACCATAGAACAGCGCCGCACCGATCAGCCCGCAGACCACCAGCAGCGTGCGCAATTTCGCATGCCCTGCCGCCGCCCGCCGGGCCAGCGCGGTCAAGGCCATGATCCCGCCTTCGCCCTGGTTGTCGGCACGCAGGACAAACATCATGTACTTGATCGACACGACCCAGATCAGCGACCAGAAGATCAGCGCGAGAATCCCCAGCACGCCGTCATGGTTAACCGGTACGCCATAGTCGCCGGAAAACACTTCTTTGAGGGTGTACAGCGGACTCGTGCCGATATCGCCATAAACCACCCCGACCGCCGCGACCAGCATGCCGATCGGCTTGGCCGCCGAATGCTCGGCGCCCGCCGCGTGACTACTTGCCTGACCCATCCAACACTCCTGATTCCCAGACCGGCTTCTTTGAACGAAGCACTATGCTTTGCATTGCAGCATGCGCCGTTTTACCTGTTGTTACAGACGTTTTCTTGACTGTAAAAAATCGGTAAGGCCCAACGGCGCGAAGCATAGCGCAGCACTCGTCGTATTTCCCTGCATAAAGCTGGTCAAGTGAGCGTCTCATCGCTAGAATTGCGCACTTTTTGATCAGAGGCACGCCAAGTGCCCGTTTGTCGCCTTGCCCATTTGCGGCTGGAGGCGTCACAAATACCGAGGTTAGACATGTCCACCACTCCTGCGCCGGCCAATCCAAAGGTTGGCTTCGTATCCCTGGGTTGCCCCAAAGCACTGGTCGACTCCGAGCGCATCCTTACCCAGCTGCGCATGGAAGGCTATGACGTCGTGTCCACCTATCAGGACGCCGATGTCGTGGTGGTCAACACCTGTGGCTTCATCGACTCGGCCAAGGCCGAGTCCCTGGAAGTGATCGGCGAAGCCATCAAGGAAAACGGCAAGGTCATCGTGACCGGCTGCATGGGCGTCGAAGAAGGCAATATCCGCAACGTACACCCGAGCGTGCTGGCCGTCACCGGTCCGCAGCAGTACGAGCAAGTGGTCAATGCCGTGCACGAAGTCGTACCGCCACGCCAGGACCACAACCCGCTGATCGACCTGGTGCCGCCACAAGGGATCAAGCTGACCCCGCGCCACTACGCCTACCTGAAGATTTCCGAAGGCTGCAACCACAGCTGCAGCTTCTGCATCATCCCGTCGATGCGTGGCAAGCTGGTCAGCCGTCCGGTCGGTGACGTGCTCGACGAGGCCCAGCGCCTGGTCAAGTCCGGCGTCAAGGAGCTGCTGGTGATCTCCCAGGACACCAGCGCCTATGGCGTCGACGTCAAGTACCGCACCGGTTTCTGGAACGGCGCGCCGGTGAAAACCCGCATGACCGAACTCTGCGAAGCCCTGAGCACCCTGGGTGTCTGGGTGCGCCTGCACTACGTTTACCCGTACCCGCACGTGGACGAGCTGATCCCGCTGATGGCCGCCGGCAAGATCCTGCCGTACCTGGACATCCCGTTCCAGCACGCCAGCCCGAAAGTGCTCAAGTCGATGAAACGCCCGGCGTTCGAAGACAAGACCCTGGCGCGGATCAAGAACTGGCGCGAAATCTGCCCGGACCTGATCATCCGTTCGACCTTCATCGTCGGCTTCCCTGGCGAAACCGAAGAAGACTTCCAGTACCTGCTGAACTGGCTGACCGAAGCCCAGCTCGACCGCGTCGGCTGCTTCCAGTACTCGCCGGTTGAAGGCGCCCCGGCCAATGACCTGGACCTGGAAGTGGTGCCGGACGACGTCAAGCAGGACCGTTGGGAGCGCTTCATGGCGCACCAGCAGGCCATCAGCTCGGCGCGCCTGCAAATGCGCATCGGCCGCGAAATCGAAGTGCTGGTCGATGAAGTCGACGAGCAGGGCGCGGTCGGCCGCTGCTTCTTCGATGCCCCGGAAATCGACGGCAACGTGTTCATCGACAACGGCAGCAACTTGAAACCAGGTGACAAAGTCTGGTGCAAAGTGACCGACGCCGACGAATACGACCTGTGGGCTGAACAGATCTAGTCGCAAAAAATATGAAAAGCCCCGCTCTCCTGACGAGATGCGGGGCTTTTTTACGGCTATCGTTTGATGAGGAACGGATTCTCATCTCCAATCACCCAAGGGGCAGGCTGGCATGCGCCAACATTCGGTCATTCATACACCGAAACAAAGTGACTACGAAGAATTGACCAGGGTCTGGGAGGCCTCGGTCCGCGCTACCCACGATTTTCTGCCGGACAGCTACATCGAACTGTTGAAGAACCTGGTGCTGACCCGCTACCTCGACGCGGTGATGCTGATCTGCACCAAAGACCCGCAGCAGCGCATCACCGGATTCGCCGGTGTCGCGGCGGGCAAGATCGAGATGCTCTTCATCGACCCGGCGCATCGTGGCCAGGGCCTTGGCAAACGGTTGCTGCGTTACGCCCTGGAAAACCTCAACGCCGATGAGCTGGACGTCAACGAACAGAACCCGCAAGCACTGGGGTTTTACTTCAAGCAGGGTTTCGAGGTGATCGGCCGTTCGGAAGTCGACGGCATGGGCCAGCCGTATCCGCTGTTGCACATGCGTTTGCGCCAGGCTCAGCAACTGACGCGCAATGGCTGATACACCGTGAAACCACTGTGGGAGCGAGCCTGCTCGCGAAAGCGATTTATCAATCAATATTGATGTTGAGCCTGATGGCCATTTCGCGAGCAGGCTCGCTCCCACAAAAAGCCCCTGCGGCAAAATGGTTCCGGGATTAACCGGCGCCAGGCAGGTACAATGCCCACCCCTTTTTTGTTACGGCCCTGTCATGACTGACCCGATTCGACTCTCCAAACGCCTCATCGAACTCGTCGGCTGTTCCCGTCGGGAGGCTGAGCTGTTCATCGAGGGCGGCTGGGTCACCGTCGACGGCGAAGTCGTCGACGAGCCGCAGTTCAAGGTCGGCACGCAAAAAGTCGAGCTGGATCCAGAAGCCAAGGCCACGGCGCCAGAGCCGGTCACCATCCTGCTCAACGTGCCTGCCGGCATGGACGCGGACACCGCCATGGCGACCATCAGCGCCGAGACCCTGAGCGAAGAGCACCGCTACGGAAAACGCCCGCTCAAGGGCCACTTCCAGCGTCTTACCGCCAGCACCGACCTGCAGGCCAATGCCAGCGGTTTGCTGGTGTTCACCCAGGACTGGAAGATCCTGCGCAAGCTCACTGCCGACTCCAGCAAGATCGAGCAGGAATACGTGGTCGAAGTCGAAGGTGACATGGTTGAACACGGCCTCAATCGCTTGCAACACGGCCTGACCTACAAGGGCAAGGAACTGCCACCGGTCAAGGCCAGCTGGCAGAACGAAAACCGCCTGCGCTTCGCCATGAAGAACCCGCAGCCGGGCGTGATCGCCCTGTTCTGCCAGGCCGTCGGCCTGAAGGTCGTGGGCATCCGCCGCATCCGTATCGGCGGCGTGTCCATCGGCAAGGTGCCCTTGGGGCAATGGCGCTACCTGTCCGGCAAAGAGAAGTTCTGAGGCTTCTCACGCCGCCATACATTCCGGCGCCGCTGCTATTGCGGCGCCCACTGCTGAATATCAGGATTGCACACCATGATTCACAATGACGTACTGCGCAGCGTGCGCTACATGCTCGACATCAGCGACAAGAAAGTCATCGAGATCATCAAGCTCGGCGGCATGGACGTGACCTTGGCCGACCTGCTGACCTACCTCGACAAGAAAGAGGAAGACGAGGAAGGTTTCGTACGCTGCCCGGACGAGGTCATGGCGCACTTCCTCGACGGCCTGGTGATCTTCAAGCGCGGCAAGGACGAAAGCCGCCCACCGCAGCCGATCGAAGTGCCGGTGACCAACAACATCATCCTGAAAAAGCTGCGTGTGGCCTTCGAGCTGAAAGAAGACGACATGCACGCGATTCTCAAAGCCGCCGAGTTCCCGGTATCCAAGCCTGAGCTGAGTGCGCTGTTCCGCAAGTTCGGCCACACCAACTACCGCCCGTGCGGCGACCAGTTGCTGCGTAACTTCCTCAAGGGCCTGACCCTGCGCGTTCGCCCGCAATAAGCGCCACCGCCCCTGTAGGAGCACAGCTTGCTGGCGATGGCGTCCTTGAGATCGCCATCGCCAGCAAGCTGTGCTCCTACAGGGGGCGCTAGCAGTTCCAGTCTGCATAGCCCCCCATTCCGCGCAAAAATAGTGGCTCCGCTTCCAGCGACTGACGACTAGGGTGTAAAGACCCTCAGTTCTCAGGATTAGCCATGCATCCCTACTTCTCCCTGCAAGGCCGCACCGCACTGGTGACCGGCGGCACCCGCGGTATCGGCAAAATGATCGCCAAGGCCTATGTCGAGGCTGGTGCCACCGTCTACGTCTGCGCCCGCGATGTCGAAGCCTGCCAGCAAACGGCAGACGAACTCGGCGCGCTCGGACGCTGCCACGCGGTGGCCGCCAACCTGGCCACTGAAGAAGGCGTGCAGCAGTTGGCCACGCGCCTGGGTGAGCAGATGACCCACCTCGATATCCTGGTGAACAACGCTGGCACCACGTGGGGGGCGCCACTGGAAAGCTACCCGATCAAGGGCTGGGAAAAGGTCATGCAACTGAATGTGACGTCAGTATTCAACTGCATCCAGCAGTTTCTGCCACTGTTGCGCAAAGCCGGTTCGCCTGCGAACCCGGCCCGGATCATCAATATCGGTTCAGTCGCCGGGATTTCTTCCTTCGGCGAACAGGCATATGCCTATGGGCCCAGCAAAGCGGCCCTGCATCAACTGTCGCGGATTCTGGCGCGGGAACTGGTGAGCCAGCACATCAACGTCAATGTGATTGCACCAGGGCGCTTTCCGAGCAAGATGACCCAACACATCGACAGTGATGCCCAGGCATTGGCGCAGGATACGGCGCTGATTCCGATGAAGCGCTGGGGTCGCGAGGAGGAGATGGCGGCGCTGGCGATCAGCCTGGCGAGTACGGCCGGAGCCTACATGACCGGGAATATCATTCCGCTGGATGGTGGGTTCAGTCTCTGAGACCGGCGGTGCGGCCATCGCGGGCAAGCCACGCTCCCACAGGGTTTTCTGGTGCTCACAAAATCTGTGGCCGGCCGAGATCCACTGTGGGAGCGGGCTTGCCCGCGAAGGCGGACTCACGGTCACCGCCGATGTAAAGGCCGATCGGGTTATCATGCCCGCCCCATACCGCCTCGACCGCCAACCATGACCTACAGCGTTTCCCCCATCGGCTTCGTGCGCTCCTGCTTCAAGGAGAAGTTCGCCATCCCTCGGCAGCCGCAATTGGCCCCGGCCGCACGCGGCGTCCTGGAACTGGTGGCGCCATTCGATCAGGGCGATGCCGTGCAGGGCCTGGAGCAGGTCAGCCACGTGTGGCTGCTGTTCCTGTTCCATCAGGCCCTGGAGGAAAAGCCGCGACTGAAAGTCCGCCCGCCTCGCCTGGGCGGCAACAAGTCCATGGGCGTATTTGCCACCCGCGCCACCCACCGTCCTAACGGCATTGGCCAGTCCGTGGTCAAACTGGACAAGGTCGAAGCCAATCGCCTGTGGATATCCGGCATCGACCTGCTCGATGGCACGCCGATCCTCGACATCAAACCCTACGTGCCTTACGCAGACATCATCGACACAGCCACCAATAGCGTCGCCAGCGCCGCGCCACAGTTGATTGCCGTGCAGTGGACGGACTCAGCCCTGCAACAGGCTCACGGGCACGCCCAGCGCCTTGAAGAGCCCTTGGTTGAGTTGATCGAGCAGTGTCTGGCGCAGGATCCGCGCCCGGCGTACCAGACGCCTGCCCCGGAACGGGAATATGGTGCGCAATTGTGGGATGTGGATGTGCGTTGGCATTATCCGACGCCGGAGATGATCCGCGTACTTGAAGTCATTCCCGCATCCAACGTGTAGGAGAACGCGCTCGGCATAAAAAAGCCCGCATTACCTGTATAGGCAATGCGGGCTTTTTTTGAGGCGGTTGTGCTTATTTCTCGACGAACGCACGCTCGATCAGGTAATCACCCGGCTCGCGCATCCGCGGCGACACTTTCAGGCCGAAGCTGTTCAACACTTCGCTGGTCTCGTCGAGCATGCTCGGGCTGCCGCACAACATGGCGCGGTCGTCCTGCGGGTTGATCGGTGGCAGGCCGATGTCGCTGAACAGCTTGCCGCTGCGCATCAGGTCGGTCAGGCGACCTTCGTTTTCAAACGGCTCGCGGGTCACGGTCGGGTAGTAGATCAACTTGTCACGCAGGGCGTCGCCGAAGAACTCGTTCTGCGGCAGGTGCTCGGTGATGAACTCGCGGTAGGCGACTTCGTTGACGTAACGTACGCCGTGGCACAGGATCACTTTTTCGAAACGCTCGTAGGTCTCCGGGTCCTGGATGACGCTCATGAACGGCGCCAGACCGGTACCGGTGCTGAGCAGGTACAGATGTTTGCCAGGCTTCAAGTCATCCAGCACCAGCGTGCCGGTAGGCTTCTTGCTGATGATGATCTCGTCGCCTTCCTTCAGATGCTGCAGCTGGGAAGTCAGCGGACCATCAGGCACCTTGATGCTGAAGAACTCGAGATGCTCTTCCCAGTTCGGGCTGGCAATCGAGTAAGCGCGCATAAGCGGGCGGCCGTTTGGCTGTTGCAGGCCGATCATCACGAACTGACCGTTCTCGAAGCGCAGGCCCGGATCACGGGTGCACTTGAAGCTGAACAGAGTGTCGTTCCAGTGATGAACACTGAGGACACGCTCGTGGTTCATGTTGCTCATGTACGGGGACTCCTGGAGATTGGGTCTGCGCTTGCCCTTTCAGGAAGAGACCTGTGGTGCGCAATTGCATCGCATTCTAATAGCGACGACAATATCTGTTAACTGGATTATTAAGATAAGGGTTATCGGTTATATCGATATGCGATTTACTCTCCGTCAACTTCAAGTATTCGTTGCCGTCGCCCAGCAGGAAAGCGTCTCCCGTGCTGCGGGCCTGCTCAACCTCTCACAGTCGGCGGCGAGCACATCGATTACCGAGCTGGAGCGCCAGTGCAGCTGCCAGCTGTTCGACCGCGCCGGCAAACGGCTGAGCCTCAATGCCCTGGGTAAACAACTGCTGCCCCAGGCCGTAGCCTTGCTCGACCAGGCCAAGGAAATCGAAGACCTGCTCAATGGCAAGTCCGGTTTCGGCTCATTGGCGGTGGGCGCAACCCTGACCATTGGCAACTACCTCGCGACCCTGCTGATCGGCGGCTTCATGCAGCGCCACCCGGAAAGCCAGGTAAAGCTGCACGTGCAGAACACCGCCAATATTGTGCAACAGGTTGCCCACTACGAAATTGACCTGGGTCTGATCGAAGGCGATTGCAGCCACCCGGACATCGAAGTGCAAAGTTGGGTCGAAGATGAACTGGTGGTCTTTTGCGCGCCGCAACATCCGCTGGCCAAACGCGGTACCGCGAGCATGGAGGAACTGAGCCAGGAAGCCTGGATCCTGCGTGAACAAGGTTCGGGGACACGCCTGACGTTCGATCAGGCCATGCGCCATCACCGCACCGCGCTGAACATCCGCCTGGAACTGGAGCACACCGAAGCGATCAAGCGCGCCGTCGAATCCGGCCTGGGGATAGGCTGCATCTCGCGGCTGGCGCTACGGGATGCGTTCCGTCGCGGCAGCCTGGTGGCCGTGGAGACGCCAGACCTGGACCTGGCGCGGCAGTTCTATTTCATCTGGCACAAGCAGAAGTACCAGACCTCGGCGATGCGTGAGTTCCTCGACCTGTGCCGCGCGTTCACCGCCGGGGTTCAGCGCAGCGACGAGATCGTTCTGCCTACGATCGCTTAAAGCAGAATCACCGCCCAGACCAGCGCGATCATGGTCAAGGCCACCAATTGCGCGGCGCTGCCCATGTCCTTGGCATTTTTCGACAGCGGGTGCAGTTCCAGGGAAATGCGGTCGATGGCCGCTTCCACGGCCGAATTGAGCAACTCGACGATCAGCGCCAGCAGGCATACCGCAATCAGCAACGCCTGCTCGACACGACTCACGTTCAGGAAGAACGACAGCGGGATCAGAATGACGTTGAGCAACACCAGCTGCCGAAAAGCCGCCTCGCCGGTGAACGCTGCGCGCAGGCCGTCCAGCGAGTAGCCGGAAGCATTAAGGATACGTTTCAGGCCGGTCTGGCCTTTGAAAGGTGACATAGAGTAGGAACTGACCAAAAAAAGGAGTGAGAACGCTAGATTAACCAAAGTCAAAAAAGCGTGAAGGCGCCAGCGCTTAATGGCTTGAAATTGACTCAAGTTGTTGCAGCAGCAGCGCCGCCTGGGTTCGGGTCCGCACATTCAGTTTACGAAAAATCGCGGTGACGTGAGCCTTGATGGTCGCTTCGGAAACGCTCAATTCGTAGGCAATCTGCTTGTTCAGCAACCCTTCGCAGACCATGGTCAACACCCGGAACTGTTGCGGAGTCAAGCTTGCAAGGCCTTCACTGGCGGCCTTGGCTTCATCGGAAACGCTGACCGCTTCGAACGCCTGTGGTGGCCAGAAAACATCGCCATCGAGCACCGCGCGCACGGCTTTCTGAATAACACTCAGGTCGCTGGACTTGGGGATGAAACCACTTGCACCAAATTCGCGGGACTTCACCATGATCGTCGCTTCTTCCTGGGCGGAGACCATGACCACAGGAATTTGCGGATACTGGCCGCGCAACAGCACCAACCCGGAAAACCCATACGCGCCCGGCATGTTCAGATCCAGCAGCACCAGGTCCCAGTCAGCCTTTTCGCCCAGGCGTGCCTCCAACTCGGCAATGCTTGCCACTTCCACCAGGCGGACATCCGGGCCCAGGCCCAGGGTCACGGCTTGATGCAGGGCGGAACGAAAAAGAGGGTGATCATCGGCAATCAGGATTTCGTATGTGGCCATTTTTCAAATGATCCTGTTTTTTCATGGGATACCCGATGCATTCGGGTAACGCCAAAACAACGCGAGGTAACAGCCACGCAGCTGCACCAACGGGGCACGTTCAACGCAAAAAACGGCGTTTCAAACTCTGGCCGCACCCTAATCGGCGCCAAGCATGCCCAGCGAAACCGGGGTGGTCAAGCGACATGGCCGGTACACTTTATTGCAGTATCGGCGACAATCAGTCCATCGATACCGCTGCTTGTTGAACATAGGCCATCAACTCGGTGTGCGCCGGGGTCGAAACATTCATTTCCAGCTGACGCTTGGCATCGAGGTAATGCTGGCTGAACACGTCGAAATAGGCGTCGAGTGCCGAGGCCGCCTCTGCATCCCCCGCCAGATCAAGACACAACGCCGCGACTTCCGCGGTGCACAGGTGTTCGCTTCGGGTGGAGCGGCGCAATTGATAGCGAGAGAGCCTCTCGGGCAACAGGCTGAGGATCGGAAGCGCGTCGAAATACGGGCTTTTGCGGAAAATCTTCCGCGCTTCGGTCCAGGTCGCGTCCAGCAAGATGAACAGCGGCCGCCGGCTCTGATCGACCGCCACGCTGTGAGTCACCCGCTCCGGCGCGACATATTCACCCGGAAACACCAGATAAGGCTGCCATTGCGGGTCGGACAGCAACGCCAGCAACTGTTGATCGACTTCGGTACGCGACCAAATGAATGCATGGTTGTCACGCACTACATCGGCAATCAGCCAGCCGGTGTTGCTGGGCTTGAACACTTCCTTGCCGGTCATGATCAGGCACACCCCGGAGCGAGTCTCGACCTGCGGGCGCCAGGCGCACAGGCAGTGACTCTCGATCACGCGGCACGCACGGCACCGCGTTGCCCGCCATCCACGGGCCTGGATCGGCTTGATGCCTTCCTCTTCGCGCTGGTCGCGCAGGCGGGCTACGGCGTTGGGAGCATGGTTCATCGCAGGCCACGCCGGCAGGAAAAAGAGATCGACACGAAAAGCACTCGGCAAGGGGGGGAAAGTGCAGGCAGTTTACCAGACCCTCTGGCGCAAACCTGTACCGCCCAGGCCTGCTCCCCTATAATTCGCCGCCACTGAACGCACAGTCATGTGATGGGTCAAACCCCCATCACTGCCCCAGGAGAGTTTCATGCTGCGCCTTATCGTTCCCACCGCTGCCATTCTGCTGGCGTCGCCATTCATCGCTCAGGCTGCGTCCTTGAGTGAGCAGAATTTGAACAGAGAGCTGCGAAACGTCGCCACCCAAAGCAGCGTCGGTACTCCACGGGCGATCAATGAAGACATTCTCGATCAGGGCTACACGGTCGAAGGCAATGTGCTGATCAACCACCTGAGCGTGCAAAGCAGCCACGCCAACAAGATGCGTGCCGACCCCAAGGCTGTGTACTTCCAGCTTGGCGCCTCGGTGTGCAACAACCCGTCCTTCCGCAAGCTGATGGCCAAGGGCGCGGTCATGCGTTACGACTTCACCGAGGTAAAGACCAACCGTGCGGTCGGTTCTGCAAGCTACCAGGAATCGGATTGCCCGAAAGCGACCCAGAAGAAAAAGTAAGTCAGTGGGATTTTGCGCGCCGCTGCTCATCCTCGGCGCGCAGCTCCGCCACCAGCG
Organism: Pseudomonas sp. WJP1; assembly: GCF_028471945.1. Classification (NCBI taxonomy): domain Bacteria; kingdom Pseudomonadati; phylum Pseudomonadota; class Gammaproteobacteria; order Pseudomonadales; family Pseudomonadaceae; genus Pseudomonas; species Pseudomonas sp. WJP1. The sequence continues at coordinate 1,272,588 of NZ_CP110128.1, read as the reverse complement.
CCTGCAAATAGCGTGAGCGCTGCTCCGCGTCCTTAAGACGGCGGCAGCACTCCTCCTCGAGACTCAAATGATTGATCTCGGCTGATGACTTCAGCAATCGATACAGTTGCGTATCGATCTCCAGAATGACCCTGGCCATGACTTACCGGCTCCCTGCACCTCGCTCATGATGAGCGAAAAATCCTTTACTGCTTGTACCCTGCGCCCTGCCTTTGACGCCAAGTTGTCGTGTAGTACCTGTAACTTAGTAAATCAGAGTACGGAACTCCCGGGGCGGGTTCAGACGGGCGGTGAAACCACCTTGCAAATCGTCAATAAACGGTTGCCAGGAAAGACTTTGCGGCGCAATGATCAAGGCAGCACGAATCATCGCGAGGGTCTAGATTTCAGGTATCTACGTTCATTGTGTCAGGGCTGGAAAGGGCCACCCGTTTCGCCTTGCGCCGTGCGAACGTTTCTTTCACCCAAGGGAAAAACAGAGCCGGTATGGATGACCCGATCAGGGTCAAGTGAATCGCCCAGGCATGGGCCTGGGCAGACAGCGACACATGACGTGTCGTGGCATTGACGCTTCAATGGTCGAAGCCGATGGCTCTGTGCAGAAGGAGAAGTTGAATGCCTTACCAACCGAATGACCTCCTGAGCCGTCATTTTGAACAAAGCGGCCACAACCTCATCAGCAAGGTCGAAGAGCAGCTCAATCTGGTTTCACCCAATAGCCCGAACATTCCGATCTACCGCGACATGATCCTGACCGTGCTGCGCATGGCCCAGGAAGACCACAACCGCTGGAACGCCAAGATAACCCTGCAAGCCCTGCGCGAACTCGAGCACGCTTTCCGTGTGCTGGAGCAGTTCAAGAGGCGACGCAAAGTCACAGTCTTCGGCTCAGCACGCACGCCAGTGGAACACCCCTTGTATGGCCTCGCCCGGGAACTCGGCGCAGCCCTGGCGCGCTCGGACATGATGGTCATCACGGGCGCGGGCGGCGGCATCATGGCCGCAGCCCATGAAGGTGCAGGCCTGGAACACAGCCTGGGATTCAACATCACCCTGCCCTTCGAGCAACATGCCAACCCCACCGTTCAGGGCACCACCAACCTGCTGCCCTTCCATTTTTTCTTCACGCGCAAGCTGTTCTTCGTCAAGGAAGCGGATGCATTGGTGCTGTGCCCAGGTGGTTTCGGCACCCTGGACGAAGCCCTGGAAGTATTGACGCTGATCCAGACGGGCAAAAGTCCACTGGTGCCCGTGGTGCTGCTGGACGCACCGGGCGGCAAGTTCTGGCAGGGCGCACTGGACTTCATCCACCAGCAACTGGAGGAGAATCGCTACATCCTTCCCACCGACATGAAGCTGGTGAAACTGGTCTACAACGCCGAGGAAGCGGTGGAGCAAATCAACCAGTTCTACAGCAATTACCACTCCAGCCGCTGGCTCAAGCACCAGTTCGTGATTCGCATGAATCACAAGCTCAGCGACCCGGCACTCGAACACATGCAGCAGGCATTCGCCGACCTGTGTCTGAGCGATCAATTCCATCAACATGCCTATAACGGCGAGGAGCACGACGAACCACGGTTCAGCCACCTGGCGCGGCTGGCTTTCAACTTCACCGCACGTGACCACGGCCGGCTGCGCGAGTTGGTGGATTACATCAACTTGCCGGAAAACTGGGCACATACCCAGCCACCGGTGCAGCAGCGTACGCGAGAGCCATTAAAGGTTACGTGAGGAGAAAAAAAACGGCCCGCTATCGAAGTAGCGAGCCGTTTCAGTCAATCGTCCATCCCTCGGCCGCTGAACAAGCGGCTGATCATTTCCATGGAGTAGCCCCGATACGCCAGGAACCTGCCTTGCTTGGCACGCTCCCGGGCGTCTATCGGTAACTGCCCGGAGAATTTGCGTCGCCAGGTGTCCTGCAATTGTTCCTGCCAGTCGATGCCGCTCTCGCGCAAGGCGAGTTCGATGTCGCTACGCTGCAGGCCACGCTGACCCAATTCTTCACGAATGCGCAAAGGGCCATAGCCGCTACGGGCACGGTAGGAAACGAAGCTTTCAAGGTAACGGGATTCGGACAACAAGCCCTCTTCCGTCAATCGGTCGAGTGCTGTTTCGATCATTTCGGGGAGAGCGCCGCGCTGACGCAGTTTACGCGTCAGCTCGACTCGACCATGCTCGCGTCGTGCGAGCAGGTCCATTGCGGTTCGCCGCACCGCGACGAGGGTATCGAGTACGGCGGTCATCGGATCAATCAGATATCAGCGTCAGCCAGATCGTCTTCGGTCTCTTTGACCGCAGAAGCCTTGGCATCCGCTACCGAAGCCGGAGACAGCAGTTTGTCACGCAGTTGTTTCTCGAGCGTTGCGGCAATATCCGGGTTATCCGCCAGGTATTTGGCCGAGTTGGCCTTACCCTGACCGATCTTGGTGCCGTTATAGGCATACCAGGCACCGGACTTCTCAACGAAACCGTGCAGAACACCCAGGTCGATCATCTCGCCATTGAGGTAGATGCCCTTGCCGTAAAGAATCTGGAACTCGGCCTGACGGAACGGCGAAGCCACCTTGTTCTTTACAACCTTGACGCGGGTCTCGCTACCGACGACTTCATCACCTTCTTTCACCGCACCCGTGCGGCGGATATCCAGACGAACCGACGCATAGAACTTCAGCGCGTTACCACCGGTAGTCGTTTCCGGACTACCGAACATCACGCCGATTTTCATACGGATCTGGTTGATGAAGATCACCAGGCAGTTGGCGTTCTTGATATTACCGGTGATTTTACGCAGTGCCTGGGACATCAGACGAGCCTGCAGGCCCACGTGCATGTCACCCATTTCGCCTTCGATTTCAGCTTTCGGCACCAGCGCCGCCACGGAGTCGACGATGATCACGTCGACCGCATTGGAACGCACCAGCATGTCGGTGATTTCCAGGGCTTGCTCACCGGTGTCAGGCTGGGACACCAGCAGGTCGTCGACGTTGACGCCCAGCTTGCCGGCGTACTCAGGGTCCAGGGCGTGCTCGGCATCGACGAATGCGCAGGTCGCGCCGGCTTTCTGAGCCTGGGCGATCACGGACAATGTCAGTGTGGTTTTACCGGAAGATTCAGGACCGTAGATTTCAACAATACGGCCTTTTGGCAGACCGCCAATGCCCAAAGCGATGTCAAGACCCAGAGAGCCAGTAGAGATGGCCGGGATCGCCTGACGGTCCTGATCGCCCATACGCATTACGGCACCCTTGCCGAATTGACGTTCGATCTGACCCAGGGCCGCAGCCAAGGCTTTCTTCTTGTTGTCGTCCATTAAAGTCCTCACGTAATCAATAAGGCCTGACGGCCAACACCTGTATAAGTAGACAGTATTATTCCACAGCGCTTGCGGATCGCCTACCCCTGATTTGCGATTTCTCCCGCGGCATGGCGCAGCAGCCCCTCTAGCGCGGCCTTCACCGTTTGTCGGCGGACCTCGTCGCGGTTACCGGCAAAGTGCTGCACCTCGCTGAATACCTGGTCGTCGACGCCCCACGCCAGCCAAACGGTGCCCACCGGCTTGCTTGGCGAACCGCCGTCCGGCCCTGCCACGCCGCTGACAGCCACGGCAAAACGCGCACGGCTTTTTTCCTGTGCGCCACGCACCATGGCCTCGACCACCTCCCGACTGACCGCCCCCACCGTTGAAAACAACTCGGTCGGGACATTCAGCTGGAGTGTCTTCTGTCGGTTGGAATAGGTGACATAACCGGCTTCGAACCACGCCGAGCTGCCCGGTATCCGGGTAATCGCCTCGCTGATACCGCCGCCCGTACAGGACTCGGCGGCGGTGACGTGGGCATTGAGAACCTGCAGGCGCCTGCCGAGTTCAGCGGCCAGCTGTGTGATTTCTTTCACGGTCATCTCCTGATCGAACGGAATGAGGCCTAACGTACACGAGCGAATGGCGCTTGCAAGTTACAGAAGCGATTCAAAATGTCAGCGGGCAAGCGCTCTGACACAGGCCTTGCCGACTTGCAGGCGAAGCCAGGATCAGACCGCAGGTGGGCACAACACGGTCTTTGCCCGCTCCCAAAGTAGCAAACGATCCTGGAGCCCATTCAAGCCACCATTGATCCGTCGGGTAATACTGTTGAACTCATCGCCATCGGCCAGTTCATTAAGGCCGTTTCGCGCCCAGAACCAGGCCGCGGATTCAGCGGCCCATTGTGGCAACTCCAACAGTTCGGGTTGTTGCAGCAAGCGCTCATCGGCAAAAAGTGCTCGACTGCACTGCAGATAGTTACTGCGGCCGGTGATCTGGATCAGCCCACGCCCCCGATAGCGCTGACCGTCGCCGTCGGGCTCAGGGGAATTGCCCAGGCGCAGGGCCAGGTCCCCGGTATCGTATTTTTCGAAATACTTGTCGTTGCCCAACTCTCGCACATGCTGCAACTGCCCAGACTCGTGGCCGATTTGCGCCAGGAAAGCGGCGATGCGCCCGGGAGTATTGATATTACGACGGGCCATGGCGTTATTGAGGGCGAGTATGAACACGCCCGCCTGAGTGCGAGCGCCGGGAAAAATCATGAGTAACTGTTGCTCAGTGAGGCGCATCGTTCACTCCTTTGATTGATGCTTGAAATTCTCAATGTGGTGTTGGGAGAAATCCGCCGGCAGCGTATTGAGTGCCGCACCCCGAACGCCAGACTACACACCTGAACCACGCAAGCCTCGCCGGTAATTGTTGCACCGTGTTGTGCCATCGGTTGATGCCGCGCTTCGACAACGGCAGTGGGCAGTGCGCCACCCACTCACTGTCGGTCGGGGCGAGAATCTCGCGGCGATGCATCATCGATACCGATACGCCTGGACACCCAGCGCCCGTAAAATCCCACGGCCATGTCAGCCCCGGCTATCGCGGTGAGGCAACCGAAGGCACCGGCGGCCCAGATCGACATCCCGGCCGCGTACAGCAACATCATTGCCGAGACGCCGCACACCATGCAGGCCCCTGAACGCAAGGCCAGGCGTCGCAGCAATGTCCAGCCACGGGTGCCCTCCTTGTCGGCGCGCCACATTTCCCCGGACACCCCGCTGACCACTGCGAGCGTGACGACGAGCCAGATCGGCAGGTCCAGCAATAGTTGCTGCTCGTTTGTCATGTCAGGCCTCCAGGGTGTTTGGTTTGAGATGCAAGCGGTTGGGCCCCAGACTATGCATGTATGCATATACAGTCAATGCACTAATGCATTTTTTTGAACCGCAAAAAATGCAGCTCCAGGTGGCAAGCCAAAGGTCAGCGAGCGTACATGCCCCACCAGAACACATGCCCCAGGATAAGGATCTGCTCTTCCTGCATTTCCTGGAAGGAGTAATCCTCGTCAGGATGCTCATCGCGGTTGAAGCTGCGCAGGCGAATCCCGGTCGGCAGCCGATACAGCTGTTTAACCCGCAGCTGGCCGTTATGGTTGATGGCATAGAGATCGCCATCGACGATATCGCCAATCCCGCGCTTGCCAGCGTTGACGCCCACCGTGGCGCCGTCGCGCAACACCGGCAGCATGCTGTTGCCGCGCACCGTCACGCATTTGGCCTGGTCGAACTGCACGCCGTTATGACGCAGGCTGCGCTTGCCGAAGCGCAGGCTGGCGCGCTCGCTCTCTTCGATGACGAATCTTCCTGATCCTGCAGCCAATTCAACCTCGCGAAGAAAGGGTACTGAGACCTCGTCGTCATCAATGGGGGTGTCGTCATCCCACAGACTGATGTCGGTGAGTTGCGAATGCGTGCTTTCACGCCGGGCACCCGACGCCTTCGCGATGTCCGCCCGGCCACGCAACTGATCGGTACTGACGGCGAAGTAGTCGGCGATCTTCGAAATGTGTTTATCGGAGGGGTCGACAATCTTCCCGCCGAGGATGCGCGAGAGCGTGGATTGAGGCACGCCGGTGCGACGGTGAAGCTCCGTGGGGGAGATACCGTGCTGATCAAGCAGCGCTCTTAAAACAGTCGAAACATTGCGTTTTTGCATAATGCGCATAGTGCTCGAAGTTTTTTGCCGCGACAAATGCTTATTTGCATAACCCGGGCATGAACCATCAATAAAGACGTCACCCGGCCGTGATGCCTGCGTCGACAAGACTGCCCATGGTAACCTTGCGCCCATCGCGGAAAAGCCGTGCCAACGCCCGCTTTTGCCCCACACCTTTTGAACGAGTTTTCCTGGCAATCCGATGAATAAAGCCCTCTCCGACCTGTCCTCGCACACGCCGATGATGCAGCAGTACTGGCGCCTGAAGAACCAGCACCCTGACCAATTGATGTTCTACCGCATGGGCGACTTCTACGAGATCTTCTATGAAGACGCGAAGAAGGCCGCCAAGCTCCTCGACATCACCCTGACCGCTCGCGGACAGTCGGCTGGCCAGGCGATTCCGATGTGCGGCATTCCTTACCATGCGGCGGAAGGTTATCTGGCAAAACTGGTGAAGCTCGGCGAGTCCGTGGTGATCTGCGAGCAGGTTGGCGACCCGGCCACCAGCAAAGGCCCGGTGGATCGTCAGGTGGTGCGTATCATCACCCCAGGTACGGTAAGCGATGAAGCGCTGCTCGATGAGCGCCGGGACAACCTGATCGCCGCGGTTCTTGGCGATGAGCGGCTATTCGGCCTGGCGGTGCTGGATATCACCAGTGGCAACTTCAGCGTGCTGGAGATCAAGGGTTGGGAAAACCTCCTGGCGGAACTGGAGCGAGTCAATCCCGTGGAATTGCTGATCCCGGATGACTGGCCCAAGGATCTGCCGGCCGAGAAACGTCGCGGCGTTCGTCGCCGTGCGCCGTGGGATTTTGAGCGTGATTCGGCACTGAAAAGTCTTTGCCAGCAATTCTCTACCCAGGACCTGAAAGGTTTCGGTTGCGAAAACCTGACCCTGGCCATCGGCGCCGCCGGCTGCCTGCTGGCCTACGCGAAAGAAACCCAGCGCACCGCCCTGCCGCACTTGCGCAGCCTGCGCCACGAACGCCTGGACGATACCGTGGTGCTGGACGGTGCGAGTCGCCGCAACCTGGAACTGGACACCAACCTGGCCGGCGGTCGCGACAACACCCTGCAATCGGTGGTCGATCGCTGCCAGACCGCCATGGGCAGCCGCCTGCTGACGCGCTGGCTGAACCGCCCGCTGCGTGACCTGACCGTGTTGCTGGCGCGCCAGACCTCGATCACCTGCCTGCTGGACGGCTACCGTTTCGAAAAGCTGCAACCGCAGCTCAAGGAAATCGGCGACATCGAGCGCATTCTCGCCCGGATCGGCCTGCGCAATGCCCGTCCACGGGACCTCGCGCGCCTGCGTGACGCCCTCGGCGCGCTGCCGCAACTGCAAGTGGCGATGACCGAACTGGAAGCGCCGCACCTCAACCAACTGGCAATCACCACCAGCACTTACCCGGAACTGGCGGCATTGCTGGAAAAAGCCATCATCGACAACCCGCCCGCGGTGATCCGCGACGGCGGCGTGTTGAAAACCGGTTACGACAGCGAACTCGATGAACTGCAATCGCTCAGCGAGAACGCCGGGCAATTCCTGATCGACCTCGAAGCCCGGGAAAAAGCCCGCACCGGCCTCTCTCATTTGAAAGTCGGCTACAACCGCATCCACGGCTACTTCATCGAACTGCCGAGCAAGCAGGCCGAGTCCGCACCCGCCGACTACATTCGTCGCCAGACTCTCAAAGGTGCCGAGCGCTTCATTACGCCGGAACTGAAGGCTTTTGAAGACAAGGCACTGTCTGCCAAGAGCCGTGCCCTGGCGCGGGAGAAGATGCTGTACGAAGCGCTGCTTGAAGACCTGATCGCCCAGCTGCCACCCCTGCAGGACACTGCGGCAGCACTGGCCGAGCTCGACGTGCTGAGCAACCTGGCCGAACGGGCGCTGAACCTCGACCTGAACTGCCCGCGCTTTGTCAGCGAGCCCTGCATGCGCATCAACCAGGGTCGCCACCCGGTGGTTGAGCAGGTATTGACCACCCCGTTCGTGGCCAACGACCTGAGCCTCGACGACAACACCCGTATGCTGGTGATCACCGGCCCGAACATGGGCGGTAAATCCACCTACATGCGCCAGACCGCCTTGATTGTGCTCCTGGCGCACATCGGTAGCTTCGTGCCAGCGGCCAGTTGCGAGTTGTCCCTGGTCGACCGCATCTTCACGCGGATCGGCTCCAGCGATGACCTGGCCGGCGGACGCTCGACCTTCATGGTCGAGATGAGCGAAACCGCCAACATCCTGCACAACGCCACCGAACGCAGCCTGGTGCTGATGGACGAAGTCGGGCGCGGTACCAGCACATTCGACGGCCTGTCCCTGGCGTGGGCGGCGGCGGAGCGCCTGGCGCACCTGCGGGCCTATACGCTGTTCGCCACCCACTACTTTGAGCTGACGGTGCTGCCGGAAGCCCAGCCATTGGTGGCCAACGTGCACCTCAACGCCACCGAGCACAACGAACGCATCGTGTTCCTGCACCATGTGCTGCCAGGGCCGGCCAGCCAGAGCTACGGCCTGGCGGTCGCGCAGTTGGCCGGCGTACCGAACGAAGTGATCGTGCGTGCCCGTGAGCACTTGAGCCGGCTGGAAGACACCGCCCTGCCCCATGAGGCGCCTGCGCCGACCAAAGGTAAACCGGCCGCGCCGCAGCAAAGCGACATGTTCGCCAGCCTGCCGCATCCGGTGCTGGATGAACTGGCCAAGCTCGATCTGGACAACATGACGCCACGTCGCGCGCTCGAAATGCTCTATACACTAAAGACACGGGTCTAACGCAGCGGCTTGCAAGCTGTTAGAATCTCGCGCGGTTTGGGATGCTGCTGGCTTTTAGCCTGGCCGGCAGACTATCGCTCCCAAACCTTGCGACCCCTACGTGAAGGGGCGCAGCAAGCCGCGCCTGAGGAGAAAATTAGAAATGACCTTCGTCGTCACCGACAACTGCATCAAGTGCAAGTACACCGACTGCGTAGAAGTCTGTCCGGTGGACTGCTTTTACGAAGGCCCGAATTTCCTGGTGATTCACCCGGATGAGTGCATCGACTGCGCACTGTGCGAACCTGAATGCCCTGCCGTGGCCATCTTCTCCGAAGATGAAGTGCCTGCCGGCATGGAAAACTTTATCGCGCTTAACGTTGAGCTGGCTGAAATCTGGCCGAACGTCACCGAACGCAAAGATCCGTTGCCCGATGCCGCTGAGTGGGATGGCAAGCCAAACAAGATCGAACACCTCGAACGCTGATTATCCCCGCGTTCCAGAAAAAGGCCCCACAAGGGCCTTTTTGCTTTTCTGCAGGCAAAAAAAAGGGGCGGTCTGACCCGCCCACATTTTTTCCCTATTCCCTGTGTTCCTTTTCATCATCCTGATGAATCGCATCCTGCGATGTCCCTTCCCCTCATCCTTGAAGGGCGTGTCTGTCCGTTGACACAACACCGATACTAGAGTTTTTCGCGCCAAGAGCAATCGCCTGCCCGGGCCTGAATGGCTTGTCACATCCCTTTCATATTAGAAAATCTGCTTGTTTTTCAGCGGGATAAAAGTGGCCTGCAAAAAATATGGTCGACTGCCAACCTGTAAAAATAGTGAACACTTACGCAAAGAGTAAGCGAAGACTTACAACCTGAAGCTACAAAGCTGCGCTGGCGTCCCGGAGATAAAACCAGGGTAGCGGATAGCAAGAAGCCCCGAACCAGTCGGGGCTTCTTGCTATCAGCGGGATGCAACGCTAACGAAAGGCTTACTGAAACAGCGACTCGCTCGACAGCCCGTTTTTCTCCAGGATCTCCCGCAGGCGTTTCAGACCTTCTACCTGAATCTGTCTGACCCGCTCCCGGGTCAGGCCAATTTCCAGGCCCACATCTTCAAGGGTGCTGCTCTCGTGACCACGCAGGCCGAAGCGGCGTACAACCACCTCGCGCTGCTTGTCGGTCAACTCCGAGAGCCACTGGTCGATGCTTTGAGACAGGTCGTCATCCTGCAGCAGCTCGCATGGATCGGTTGGGCGATCGTCGGTAAGGGTGTCCAGCAGGGTTTTATCCGAATCCGGACCCAGCGAGACGTCGACCGAAGAAACCCGCTCGTTGAGGCCCAGCATGCGCTTGACCTCCGCTACCGGTTTTTCCAGCAGGTTGGCGATCTCTTCGGGTGAGGGTTCATGATCGAGTTTTTGCGTCAGCTCCCGTGCGGCCCGCAGGTACACGTTGAGCTCCTTGACCACATGGATCGGCAACCGGATGGTCCGGGTCTGATTCATGATCGCGCGCTCAATGGTCTGACGAATCCACCAGGTTGCGTAGGTCGAGAAGCGGAAACCGCGCTCAGGGTCGAACTTCTCAACCGCCCGGATCAAGCCGAGGTTGCCCTCTTCGATCAGATCGAGCAGCGAAAGACCCCGATTGACATAACGCCGGGCGATTTTCACCACCAGCCGCAGGTTACTTTCAATCATGCGTTTGCGCCCGGCCGGATCACCACTTTGCGACAGGCGCGCAAAATGCACTTCTTCTTCGGGGGACAGTAGAGGGGAAAAGCCGATTTCATTGAGGTACAGCTGCGTGGCATCGAGTGCCCGCGTGTAATCGATGTACTTGTGTTGCTTCAATGTCGCGGAGTGTTTGGATTTGGCACGAACGGAAGGTGGAGCCGCCCCTTCATCATTCGACATCGAATCCGCGGCGACGTCGGTCTCCATCAGGAGAACCTCATCGTCGATGTCAAACTCCGGCACTTCTTTACTGAGAGCCATTGTTATAGTCCTTTGGTGAGTTCGACCTCAAGCTCAAGCGGCGCCTTTATCCTTGGCAACGCTGGAGCCTGTCCCCTCTACGTGACGGAACAGGCTGGAAGCGATCAACGACGCGGCAGGAATTGCAGCGGATCTACTGGTTTACCTTGGCGGCGAATCTCAAAATGCAGTTTCACCCGGTCTGTACCCGTTGACCCCATTTCGGCAATTGTCTGTCCGACCTTGACCTGCTGCCCCTCCCGAACCAACAGCCTGCGGTTATGTCCGTAGGCACTGACGTAGGTTTCACTGTGTTTGATGATGACTAATTCGCCGTAGCCCCTTAAGCCACTCCCGGCGTATACCACCGTCCCATCAGACGCAGCTAAAACAGGCTGTCCCAAATCCCCTGCGATATCAATTCCTTTATTCAAACTACCGTTTGATGAGAATTTGCCGATCAAAATGCCATTAGATGGCCACCCCCAGCCGGTCGGGGCTGGACCCGGTGGAGGCAGTGGAGCGGGTGCAGGCTTGTTGGCGACGGACGGTACAACCACCGGTGTGGTCGTGGTCGTACCGTCCGCAGAGCGACGGATGACCGTGGTTTTACTCGAGGATGAAGGCGAGGAACTGGACGAGCTGACCACGGTGGTCGGCGTTGAACCGGTGCGCCCATCGAAGCGAATCGTCTGGCCCGGACGGATGGTGTACGGCGGCTCAATGTTGTTGCGCGCCGCCAGCGCCTTGTAGTCCCACCCGTAGCGAAAGGCGATGGAGAACAGGGTGTCCTTGGGGCGAACGACGTACTGCCCGGTGGTCACGGCCGGACGCTGGGCCGCGGCTTTGTTGCGGTCGACAACACCTACATCGCTGGATTTGTTACTGGAGCAACCGACCAGCAAGGTGCTCATGACGAGGCCAGTCACCAGGCGCTGAAAGCTCGTTGTACCCATACGCTGCGCTATGACTGTGAGACTCACCCGCCGCTCCCTTTGTGGTGGCTGAAAATGTGATTTGCCGTGTTCCGGCACGAAGTGCCGCAAGTATAACGGGCCGTGCCGGCTTTTCCCTTAATGAAGCGAAATGCCTTGGCGCACACGTTTGCTGCCCGCCAAAACACCCCGTTTAATCAATCGACCCCGCTATAAGACAGAGGCCATCGAAGAGAATTCAGCGCGTTTAAATAAATGCTCAGGCCAGTGGCCCATTGAGTAACGGGACGAAGCGCACCGACCCCAGGACACGCCTGGAGAAGCCATTTTCTTCCCGGACGATCAGCATCAGTTGTTGAACTTCACCGGAGCCGACCGGGATCACCAGGCGCCCCCCTGGCGCCAGCTGATCAAGCAGCGCCTGAGGTACGTCAGTTGCCACCGCCGTGACGATAATGCCGTTGTAGGGCGCCAGCGCTGGCCAGCCCTCCCAGCCATCGCCCCAGCGAAATACCACGTTACGCAAATTCAGCTCGACCAGGCGTTCCTTGGCCCGGTCTTGCAGCACCTTGATACGTTCCACGGAAAAAACCCGCTCGACCAGCTGCGACAACACCGCCGTCTGATAACCCGACCCCGTGCCGATTTCCATGACCTTGTCCAACGGCCCGGCTTCGAGCAGCAACTCACTCATGCGAGCCACCATATAAGGCTGGGAGATGGTCTGGTTGTGGCCGATGGGTAGCGCCGTGTCTTCGTAGGCCCGGTGCGCCAGCGCCTCGTCGACGAACAGGTGACGCGGTGTACGACGAATGACTTCCAACACCTTGGCGTTGGTAATCCCCTCCTCATACAAGCGCTGAATCAGGCGTTCGCGGGTCCGTTGCGAGGTCATGCCGATGCCGCGATGCAGCATGTCGTCTTGTCCACGCGTCATGGGTGCAACCCCTCCAGCCAGCCGTCGAGGCTTCTGAAGGCATCATTGAAGGTGCGATCCAGTTGCAAAGGCGTGATGGAAACAAAGCCCTGCATCACGGCATGGAAATCGGTGCCGGGGCCGCCATCCTCGGCGTCCCCCGCCGCCGCGATCCAGTACCCGGACCTGCCTCGCGGATCGACCACTTTCACCGGTGCAGCCGCACGGGCGCGATGCCCGAGGCGGGTCAACTGGATACCGCGGATGTGCTCCAGCGGCAAATTGGGAATATTCACGTTCAGTACCGTACGCGGTGGCAGTTCGAGATCCGCATGGGCCTCGACCAGTTTGCGCGCAAAGTAGGCCGCCGTGGCAAGGTTATCGACTTGTCGCGAGACCAGCGAAAAGGCAAACGCAGGGCGCGCCAGGAACCGACCTTCGAGTGCCGCCGCCACGGTACCCGAGTAGAGCACGTCGTCCCCCAGGTTGGCGCCCAGGTTGATGCCAGACACCACCATGTCTGCTTCACGCTCCAGCAAGCCATTGAGGCCCAGGTGCACGCAGTCAGTCGGCGTGCCATTGACGCTGATAAAGCCGTTGGCCAGCGTGTGCGGATGCAGCGGACGGTCCAGCGTGAGCGAACTGCTCGCGCCGCTTTTGTCCTGGTCCGGGGCAATCACCACGCACTCGGTGTAATCCGCCAGCGCAGCATGAAGCGCGGCGAGTCCGGGTGCGGTTACCCCGTCGTCGTTAGAAATCAGAATACGCATGGGCTGTCCGTCTGCCCCACCGGCACCAGATCAACAAGCTCGCGCACCAATACGGTGGCGAAGCATCCGGCCGGCAGGACGAATTCCAGTTGCAGAATGTCAGGTTCGGGATAATGCCACGTCAACCCGGCAATGGGCAGCCGCAGGATGCGGCGTTCGTGGCTCATTCCGGCTTTGATCAACCAATCGCGAAGGTCTGCTTCGCGAGCGGCGATCGCCTGCTCCAGTTCATGGACAGCGCCCGTGGCCGGCGAGTCACCTTCACCCCACTGCGGACCGGTCGGGTGCAGGTCGAGAATCGCCAGGCGTGGGTCGCTGCACTCGGCCTCACCTGCCGGAAAAAAGCTGCGGCTATCGGTGAAGGCCAGCAGATCGCCGACCTGCGCCTGCTGCCAGGTACCGTCGGCGACGCGCGCGGCCAACACCTGGTTGAAGAGGAAACTGCGGGCGGTCGACAGCAGGCGCGAACGCACGTTGCGCTGCTCCGGCAAGGCCTTGCGCGCGGCCCAGGCGCGGGCGTCGACCACGTTGCCGCCGTCATGACCAAAGCGCTGGGCACCGAAATAATTGGGAATGCCTCGTTTGGCAATCAGCTGCAGGCGCTCTTCAATGGCGGCCTTGTCGCCAGCGAACTGCGTCAGGCGCAAGGTGAAGCCGTTGGCCGCGTGGGCACCGCGTTGCAGCTTGCGTTTATGCCGGCTGGTCTTGAGGATTTTCAACGTTTCGTTTTCGGCCGCGGACAGATCCGGATCGGCCTTGCCCGGCAGTTGTACGCTGAACCACTGGCGCGTCAGCGCCTGGCGGTCCTTGAGCCCGGCGTAGCTGACAGTGCGCAATGGCACCCCGGCCGCCTTGGCGATTCGACGTGCTGCCTCTTCCGTATTCAGGCCGCGTTTTTCCACCCAGATCCACAGGTGCTCGCCGTCACCGCTCAAGGGAATATCGAGGACTTCGTCGACCTGGAAATCTTCGGCGATGGCTTTCAGTACGGCGCTGCCGAGCGGTTCACCATAGGCCCGCGGGCCGAGCAATTGCAGTTCGTTCATGCGCGCAGCAACAAGGCAACGGAATGCACGGCAATGCCCTCTTCGCGACCGACAAAGCCAAGCTTTTCGGTGGTGGTAGCTTTCACGTTCACTTGATCCAACTCAACTTGAAGATCCGCGGCAATCAGCGCGCGCATCGATTCGATATGCGGGGCCATTTTTGGCGCCTGGGCAACGATGGTGTTGTCGACGTTAGCGACTTTCCAGCCTTTGGCGTGGATCAACGCGACGACATGCCGCAACAGCGCTCGGCTGTCGGCGCCCTTGAATTGCGGGTCGGTGTCCGGGAAATGCTTGCCGATGTCACCCAGCGCAGCAGCGCCGAGCAAGGCATCGCTCAAGGCGTGCAGCAGGACGTCACCGTCGGAGTGAGCGAGCAGCCCGAAGCTGTGTGCAATGCGCACCCCGCCCAGAGTGATGAAATCGCCTTCAGCGAAACGGTGCACATCATAGCCGTGGCCAATACGCATAAAAAAACGCCCCGAATTTTGTCAGGGCGTGATTCTACCTGCATTAGGCACCTAGAGCATGCGCGTGATGCCGCAAGTGCTCATCGATGAAACTGGCGATGAAGAAATAGCTGTGGTCATAGCCCGGTTGCAGGCGCAACGTCAGCGGGTGACCGGCCAGTTTGGCCGCCTGCTGCAAGGCTTCGGGCTTCAACTGATTGGCGAGGAAATCGTCGCGATCGCCTTGATCGACCAACAGCGGCAGCTTTTCATCGGCCTCGGCGATCAACGCACAAGCATCCCATTCACGCCATTTCGAACGGTCTTCTCCCAGATAGCGGGAAAAGGCTTTCTGCCCCCACGGGCAATCCATCGGGTTGTTGATCGGCGAGAACGCCGATACCGACAGATAACGCCCCGGATTGCGCAAGGCGCAGACCAGGGCTCCGTGGCCGCCCATGGAGTGACCGCTGATGCCGCGCTTGTCCGACGCAGGGAAATGCGCCTCGACCAATGCCGGCAATTCCTGCACGACATAGTCATGCATCCGATAGTGGCGCGACCACGGTTCCTGGGTGGCGTTCAAGTAGAACCCGGCGCCGAGGCCGAAGTCCCAGGCACCGTCCGGATCACCCGACACATCGGGACCTCGTGGGCTGGTGTCCGGCGCGACGATGATCAGGCCCAATTCGGCGGCCATGCGCATGGCGCCGGCCTTCTGCATGAAGTTCTCGTCGGTGCAGGTCAGGCCGGACAACCAGTACAACACCGGCAACTTGCCGCCCTGCTCCGCTTGCGGCGGCAGGTACACGGCAAACACCATGTCGCAGCCGAGCGTTTCCGAGCGATGGCGATAACGCTTGTGCCAGCCGCCGAAGCTTTTCTGGCAGGAGATATTTTCCAGGCTCATGGCTGACCTCAGAAATGGATGACGGAGCGGATGCTTTTTCCTTCATGCATCAGGTCGAACGCCTTGTTGATATCTTCCAGGCCCATGGTGTGGGTGATGAAGGTATCCAGCGGGATCTCACCGGTCTCGGCCATT
Organism: Pseudomonas sp. WJP1; assembly: GCF_028471945.1. Lineage (NCBI taxonomy): Bacteria > Pseudomonadati > Pseudomonadota > Gammaproteobacteria > Pseudomonadales > Pseudomonadaceae > Pseudomonas > Pseudomonas sp. WJP1. The sequence continues at coordinate 1,256,683 of NZ_CP110128.1, read as the reverse complement.
TCCACGTAGCTTGGCAATTCGGTACGGCCGCGCACGCCGCCGAACGCCGAACCGCGCCAGACGCGACCGGTGACCAGCTGGAACGGACGGGTGGATATTTCCTGGCCGGCACCGGCAACACCGATGATCACCGACTCGCCCCAACCTTTGTGGCAGCACTCGAGGGCGGCACGCATCAGTTGCACGTTACCGATGCACTCGAAGGAAAAGTCGACGCCGCCGTCGGTCATGTCGACGATGACTTCCTGGATCGGGCGATCGAAGTCTTTCGGGTTTACACAATCGGTTGCACCCAGCTGCTTGGCGATCTCGAATTTGGCCGGGTTGATGTCGATGGCAATGATCCGTCCGGCCTTGGCTTTTACCGCGCCGATGACCGCCGACAGACCGATGCCACCCAGACCGAAAATGGCCACGGTGTCACCGGGTTTCACCTTGGCGGTGTTCAACACGGCGCCGATGCCGGTGGTGACACCACAACCCAACAGGCAGACTTTTTCCAGCGGTGCTTCCTTGGCGATCTTGGCCACGGAAATTTCCGGCAGCACGGTGTACTCGGAGAAGGTCGAAGTACCCATGTAGTGGAAAATCGGCTGGCCTTTGTAGGAAAACCGCGATGTGCCATCTGGCATCAGGCCTTTGCCCTGGGTCGCACGAATCGCCTGGCAGAGGTTGGTTTTGCCCGACAGGCAGAATTTGCACTGACGGCATTCCGGGGTGTACAGCGGGATCACATGATCGCCCACCGCCACCGAGGTCACGCCTTCACCGATCGCTTGGACGATCGCCCCGCCTTCGTGACCGAGGATCGACGGGAAAATGCCTTCCGGGTCAGCGCCCGAGAGGGTGTAGGCATCGGTATGGCAGACACCGGAAGCCACCACGCGCAGCAACACTTCACCGGCCTTGGGCATGGCGACATCGACTTCAACGATCTCCAGAGGTTTCTTGGCCTCGAAGGCAACGGCGGCGCGTGACTTGATCATGGTGATTCTCCAGTGAATAAAAACGAGACTGAGAGTGTAATACAGCGCCTTACGGTGAATAATCAGGACAAAAGCAAAACATTATTGCTACACAGGGATAATCTTCGATGTCGGAAAACCGCTGGGAAGGGATCGACGAATTCGTGGCCGTCGCCGAATGCAGCCAGTTCACTGCGGCGGCCGAACGCCTGGGGGTTTCTTCCTCGCACGTCAGTCGACAAATCGTACGCTTGGAAGAGCGCCTGCAAACCCGCCTGCTCTATCGCAGTACCCGGCGTGTCACGCTGACCGAGGCCGGGCAAACCTTTCTGCAACATTGTCAGCGCTTGCAGGATGGCCGCGAAGAGGCGTTGCGGGCGGTCGGCGACCTGACCAGCGAACCCAAGGGCATGTTGCGCATGACTTGCGCGGTGGCTTATGGCGAACGCTTCATCGTGCCGTTGGTGACTCGCTTCATGGGGCTTTACCCGCAACTGCGGATCGACATCGAACTGAGCAATCGCCAACTCGATCTCGTGCATGAAGGCCTGGACCTGGCGATCCGCCTGGGGCGCCTGCAGGACTCAAGACTGGTCGCCACCCGCCTCGCGCCACGGCGCATGTTCCTCTGCGCGTCGCCTTCCTACCTGGAACGCTATGGTCGGCCACACAGCTTGTCGGAATTGAGCCGGCACAATTGTCTTATTGGCAGTTCGGACCTCTGGCAACTGGAACAGAACGGGCGGGAATTTTCCCAACGGGTTCAGGGAAACTGGCGCTGCAACAGTGGGCAAGCGGTGCTAGATGCGGCGCTACAGGGTGTGGGGTTGTGTCAGTTGCCGGACTATTACGTGCTGGAGCATCTGAAAAGCGGCGCGTTGATTTCGTTGCTCGAAGCGCATCAACCGCCGAATACAGCCGTTTGGGCGCTATATCCGCAGCAGCGGCATTTGTCGCCGAAGGTGCGCAAGTTGGTGGATTTTTTGAAGGAAGGGTTGGCGCAAAGGCCGGAGTACCGAAGCTAGCTGGCGTGTCAGCAAGATTTCGGTGCCCCGACTACCGCTATCGCGAGCAGGCTCACTCCTACAGGGGGCGGGGGTCAACCGTAAATCTTGAGCGCACCAATGAACCCTGTAGGAGTGAGCCTGCTCGCGATTGGGGACAACACTGAACCCAAATCAATCAGCGACGATTGGCCCAACGCTGTTTCAACCACTCAAGGTCTTCGGGCCGCGTGACCTTGAGGTTGTCCGACCGCCCTTCAATCAAGCGAGGAGCCATACCCGCCCACTCCATCGCCGACGCTTCGTCGGTGATGACAGCGTCCGCCACCAGACTGTCCGCCAACGCCCGATGCAACGCCCCAAGGCGAAACATCTGCGGCGTGTAGGCCTGCCAGATCACGCTGCGGTCCACGGTTTCAACCACACGACCGTGCTTGTCGACCCGCTTGAGCGTGTCCCGCGCCGGCACCGCCAGCAGTCCACCGACAGGATCGTCAGCCAGCTCTGCCAGCAGCTTGTCCAGATCGTTGCGACTCAGGTTTGGCCGTGCGGCATCGTGAACCAACACCCAATCCTCATCATCGGCACCTTGGGCATGCAAATGCAGCAACGCGTTGAGCACCGACCCGGAACGCTCGGCGCCCCCCTCGACCCGTGCGATACGCGGATCGCTGGCAAGAGGCAGGTTCGGCCAATAAGGATCATCAACAGCGAGACTGACCACCAGGCCCTTCAGGCCAGGGTGATCGAGGAAACAGCCGAGGCTGTGTTCGAGAATAGTGCGCCCGCCCAGTTGCAAGTATTGCTTGGGACGGTCCGCAGCCATACGGGCACCGACGCCCGCGGCAGGAATCACGGCCCAGAAGGCCGGTAGTTCAAGGTTCATTGGGCCAGCTGGTAAAGGGTTTCACCGTCCTTGACCATGCCCAACTCATGGCGAGCCCGTTCTTCAACGGTCTCCATGCCTTTTTTCAACTCGCTGACTTCCGCGTCCATCACCCGATTGCGTTCCAGCAATGTCTGGTTCTCGGCTTGTTGATCCGCAATCTGCTGGGTCAGCTCAGCCACTTGCGCCAGGCTGCCATTACCCACCCACAGGCGGTATTGCAGGCCAGCCAGCAACAGGAGCAAGACGAGAAACAACCAATTGGGACTGCGCATCGAATATCAGGTATCCAGTGGAAAAAGACAGCCATACCAAAACATGAAGCTACTGATAGCACGAAGCCTGGAAGAACCAGGCTTGTGCTTTCAAGGCATCAGATTAGTGGCAAAAGCGTCGCTGTAGCGATTTTTTCCGACACAATCCGGTGTCTTTTTTTACCAGTTAACGCTTAACCGCGGAATTCGCTGCGGCCGTTGTACTTGGCTTTACCGTTCAACTGCTCTTCGATACGCAGCAGTTGGTTGTACTTGGAAACGCGGTCGGAACGGCACAGGGAGCCGGTCTTGATCTGGCCAGCCGAAGTGCCCACGGCCAGGTCGGCAATGGTCGAATCTTCGGTTTCGCCCGAACGGTGCGAGATCACGGCGGTGTAACCGGCGGCCTTGGCCATCTGGATGGCTTCCAGGGTTTCGGTCAGGGTGCCGATCTGGTTGAACTTGATCAGGATCGAGTTGGCGATCTTCTTGTCGATGCCTTCTTTCAGGATCTTGGTGTTGGTCACGAACAGGTCGTCGCCTACCAGCTGAGTCTTCTCGCCGATCTTGTCGGTGAGGATTTTCCAGCCAGCCCAGTCGGACTCGTCCAGGCCATCTTCGATGGAGATGATCGGGTAACGCTCGGTCAGGCCTTTCAGATAGTCAGCGAAACCTTCAGCGGTGAACACCTGGCCTTCGCCGGACAGGTTGTACTTGCCGTCTTCGTAGAATTCGCTGGCTGCGCAGTCCAGGGCCAGGGTCACGTCGGTGCCCAGGGTGTAACCGGCGTTGGCCACAGCTTCGGAGATCACTTTCAAAGCGTCTTCGTTGGAAGCCAGGTTAGGTGCGAAACCACCTTCGTCACCCACGGCAGTGCTCAGGCCACGAGCCTTCAGAACAGCCTTGAGGTGGTGGAAAATCTCGGTACCCATGCGCAGGCCTTCCGAGAAAGACTTGGCGCCAACCGGCTGCACCATGAATTCCTGGATGTCGACGTTGTTATCGGCGTGCTCGCCACCGTTGATGATGTTCATCATCGGAACCGGCATCGAGTACACACCCGGGGTGCCGTTCAGGTTGGCGATGTGCGCGTACAGCGGCAGGTCCTGGTCCTGTGCTGCTGCCTTGGCCGCGGCCAGGGAAACGGCGAGGATCGCGTTGGCGCCCAGGGAACCTTTGTTTTCAGTACCGTCGAGCTTGATCATCGCCAGGTCGAGGGCTTTCTGGTCGCTTGGGTCCATGCCTTTCAACAGGTCTTTGATCGGACCGTTGATGTTGGCCACGGCTTTCAGTACGCCCTTGCCCAGGTAACGGCTCTTGTCGCCATCACGCAGCTCGAGCGCTTCACGCGAGCCAGTGGAAGCACCGGACGGCGCGCAGGCGCTACCGATGATGCCGTTATCGAGAAGCACATCCGCTTCCACGGTGGGATTGCCACGGGAGTCGAGAACTTCACGACCTTTGATGTCGACGATTTTAGCCATTGTTGTAAACACTCCAAAGTTGACGAAAACGACGCAGCTAGAGGAAATCTTTTACCGTCGGCAAGTGAGTCGCAGCGGGCAGGCTTGCGGACGATAAGGCTCAGGCCCGAGGGCCTGAGCGTTAAATCGTGCGGTACTTTACCGGAGAAATGAGGATTACGCGGTTTCTACCGTCGGAAAACTCTTCACCAGTTCGTCCAGGGCTTTGAGCTGGGCCAGGAATGGCTCCAGTTTGTCCAGGCGCAAGGCGCAAGGGCCGTCGCATTTGGCGTTGTCCGGATCCGGGTGGGCTTCCAGGAACAGGCCGGCCAGAGACTGGCTCATGCCGGCTTTCGCCAGATCCAGGACCTGGGCGCGACGACCACCAGCGGAATCAGCACGACCGCCCGGCATTTGCAGCGCGTGGGTCACGTCGAAAAACACCGGGTATTCGAACTGCTTCATGATGCCAAAGCCGAGCATGTCGACGACCAGGTTGTTGTAGCCGAAGCTCGAACCGCGCTCGCAGAGGATCAACTGATCGTTACCCGCTTCCACGCACTTGTTCAGGATGTGTTTCATTTCCTGAGGCGCGAGGAACTGGGCCTTTTTGATGTTGATCACCGCGCCGGTCTTGGCCATCGCGACAACCAGGTCCGTCTGGCGCGACAGGAAGGCCGGCAGCTGGATGATGTCGCAGACTTCAGCGACGACCGCGGCCTGTTCAGGCTCGTGGACGTCGGTGATGATCGGCACGCCGAAGGCTTGCTTGATGTCCTGGAAAATCCGCATGCCCTCTTCCAGGCCAGGGCCACGGTAAGAGGTCACGGAGGAACGGTTGGCCTTGTCGAAGCTGGCCTTGAACACGTAAGGGATACCCAGTTTCTGGGTAACCTTCACATACTCTTCGCAGACCTGCATCGCCATGTCACGGCTTTCCAGCACGTTCATGCCACCGAACAGCACCATAGGCTTGTCGTTGGCAATTTCGATATCGCCTACGCGGATGATCTTCTGCGCCATCAGGTTTACGCCTTCTTCTGGTGTTGAGCCAAAGCAGCTTTAACGAAACCGCTGAACAACGGGTGACCGTCGCGTGGTGTCGAAGTGAACTCCGGGTGGAACTGGCAAGCGACGAACCATGGATGATCTGGTGCTTCCACCACTTCGACCAACGCGCCATCACCGGAACGACCGGAGATTTTCAGGCCGGCTTCCATGATCTGTGGCAGCAGGTTGTTGTTCACTTCGTAGCGGTGACGGTGACGCTCGACGATCACGTCCTTGCCGTAGCAGCCGTGAACCAGGGAGCCCGGCTCCAGCAGGCAATCCTGTGCGCCCAGGCGCATGGTGCCGCCCAGATCGGACGATTCGGTACGGGTTTCGACAGCGCCGGTGGCGTCTTCCCACTCGGTGATCAGGCCCACGACCGGGTGACCGCTGGCACGATCGAACTCGGTGGAGTTGGCGTCTTTCCAGCCCAGCACGTTACGAGCGAACTCGATTACGGCCACTTGCATGCCCAGGCAGATGCCCAGGTAAGGCACCTTGTTTTCGCGAGCGTACTGGACGGCAGTGATCTTGCCTTCCACGCCACGCAGGCCGAAGCCGCCAGGTACCAGGATCGCGTCGACGCCTTCGAGCAGCGCAGTGCCCTGGTTCTCGATGTCTTCGGAATCGATGTAGCGCAGGTTGACCTTGGTGCGGTTGCTGATACCGGCGTGGCTCATCGCTTCGATCAGCGACTTGTACGCGTCCAGCAGTTCCATGTACTTGCCAACCATGGCGATGGTGACTTCATGCTCAGGGTTGAGCTTGGCGTCGACCACGGCTTCCCATTCGGACAGGTCGGCACCGCCGCATTGCAGGCCGAAACGCTCGACGACGAAGTCGTCCAGACCCTGGGAGTGCAGGATGCCCGGAATCTTGTAGATGGTGTCGGCGTCTTCCAGCGCGATCACCGCACGTTCTTCAACGTTGGTGAACTGCGCGATCTTGCGACGCGACGACACATCGATCGGGTGATCGGAGCGGCACACCAGCACGTCGGGTTGCAGGCCGATGGAACGCAGTTCCTTCACCGAGTGCTGGGTTGGCTTGGTCTTGGTTTCGCCAGCAGTGGCGATGTACGGCACCAGCGTCAGGTGCATCAGCATCGCGCGCTTGGCGCCGACTTCGAAACGCAGCTGGCGGATAGCCTCCAGGAACGGTTGCGATTCGATGTCACCCACGGTGCCACCGATCTCGACCATCGCCACGTCGGCATCGCCGGCGCCCTTGATGATGCGGCGCTTGATTTCGTCGGTGATGTGCGGAATCACCTGGATGGTTGCACCCAGGTAGTCACCACGGCGCTCTTTGCGCAGCACGTGCTCGTAGACACGGCCGGTGGTGAAGTTGTTGTTCTGGGTCATGGTCGTGCGGATGAACCGCTCGTAGTGGCCCAGGTCCAGGTCGGTCTCGGCGCCGTCGTGGGTGACGAACACTTCACCGTGCTGGAACGGGCTCATGGTGCCCGGGTCGACGTTGATGTACGGGTCCAGCTTCAGCATGGTGACCTTAAGTCCCCGCGCCTCCAGGATGGCCGCCAATGATGCCGATGCAATGCCTTTCCCCAAAGAAGAAACAACACCGCCCGTGACGAATATGTAGCGCGTCATGAAAAACCCTAGAAGTCTGCGTTAAAGCGGTCCGAGCCGCCGGGGAAAGCGAAGGAAGGCCGAAGCCCCCGATCACCTGCATTAATCACAGTGCACCTTTCAAAAAAACCGCCGCGTTGTGACAGACCGGGAAATGAAACACCGGTTCGTTGCTCGCTACACATTTTTTGGAATCGCCCAGCAAAGACTGCTTGGTAATCGGCAACTCCTGCAATTCAGGCGAATCCACAGAAGTTGTATCAAGAAGGGAGCGTAGTCTACCGGAAAGCCCCTTTCAGCTCAAACCTTGATCTTCGCCTGGTGTTTGCCAATGTAAATGCCAGTCACCCCGCGCCTTGCCGTCCAACCCCGGCAGGTTCGCCACCGCCAGCAATTGCTCGCCCTTGTACAGCAGCGGCAATCTGCCGCGCACGAACAGCGGCACCGCGCTTTCATTGAGCAAACGCTTGAGGTCGCGATGCCCACGACCAGGCAGATCCATCACCTCGCCTCCCACACGATAGCGGATCTGTAGCGTTCCGGCGGGGATTTGCCCACTGAGCGAGAGCACGCCGTTGTCGGGCAACGCCAACGGCTGCGTGGGTTCAAGCCATGCTCCTGGCGCTGGTGCCACACGCAACCAGGCACCGGACAACCACCAGATACGCCCGCCCGCCCGATGCAACTCGCCATCGGCCAGGCGCCAGATCGGCCGCGCGTCGCCGGTGGCATCGCGCAAATCGACCCAACCCGACCAATGGTCACTGTCCGGCAGTCGGGTCAGGGGTTCGAGCCAATGGCTGAGCGCATTGCGCTGGCGAGCGGCGGAGAGTTTTTCCAGGGGGGCCAGCTCCAGCGACGGCAGGCCCAGCCAATCGAAATCACTTGGCGTGTTCGCCTGGCTCAAGTCGATTTGCGCAAGATCATCGAGCAAGGTCTGCGCCTCACTGAGATGTGCAGCACTGCGAGCCATAGTTGCCACCGCCTGCGGCCAACGTAGAGTCAATGTCGGGAGCACCTGATGACGCAGGTAATTGCGCGAGAACTGCCGGTCCTGGTTGGAAGGATCCTCGATCCAGCTCAGCTTGTGTTCCGATGCGTAGGTCTCAAGCTCGGCGCGGGTAGCCTCGAGCAAAGGCCGCAGCAGATGCCCTTTGCCCAGCGGGCGCTGGCGTGGCATCCCTGACAGCCCCCTAACGCCGGCCCCACGCAGCAGACGAAACAGCAAGGTTTCCGCTTGATCGTCACGGTGTTGGGCCGTGAGCAGCACTTCATTGGCTTGAGTGGCCTCACTGAACGCCGCATAACGCGCATCACGGGCGGCTCGCTCAAGGCTGGCGCCGGATTGCACCCGGACGCGAATGACCTGTAACGGCACTCCCAGCGACTCACACACCAGCCGGCAATGCTCCGGCCACGCGTCGGCCACAGCCTGAAGGCCGTGATGGACATGGATGGCGCTCAGCGCTGGCAGGGATTCGGTTTTGGCGAGGTGTGCGAGAAGGTGCAGGAGGACGGTGGAGTCGAGGCCGCCGGAGAAAGCGATGCGCCAGGCAGGAGCGTTGCGCCACGGGGCGAGATTGCGCAAAAGCCTGGAAGACAAATCAATCGCGGGCCGATCCATATCTTTCCCTTTGCACAAATCAAATGTGGGAGCGGGCTTGCTCGCGAAGGCGGCTCAACATTCAACACATAAGTCGACTGTTATACCGCTTTCGCGAGCAAGCCCGCTCCCACATGGGTACAGCGTGATCGTCTTAGAGACCGTAGCTCATCAGACGCTCATAACGACGGTCCAGCAGCGCCTTGTGGTCGAGCTTCTTGAGCATCGCCAGTTGCGTGCTCAGTTCGGCACGGATCGAGGCAGCCGCAGCCGCCGGATCACGGTGCGCGCCACCCAGGGGCTCGCCGATTACTTTGTCCACGATGCCCAGGCCTTTGAGGCGCTCGGCGGTGATGCCCATGGCTTCAGCGGCGTCCGGGGCTTTCTCGGCGGTTTTCCACAGGATCGATGCGCAACCTTCCGGCGAGATCACCGCGTAGGTCGAGTACTGCAGCATGTTCAGCTGATCGCAAACACCGATCGCCAGTGCACCACCGGAACCACCTTCACCGATCACGGTGGCGATGATTGGAGTTTTCAGGCGAGCCATCACGCGCAGGTTCCAGGCAATCGCTTCGCTCTGGTTGCGCTCTTCCGCGTCGATGCCCGGGTAAGCGCCCGGAGTGTCGATGAAGGTCAGGATCGGCATCTTGAAACGTTCGGCCATTTCCATCAGGCGGCAAGCCTTGCGGTAGCCTTCCGGACGCGGCATGCCGAAGTTACGGCGAACCTTCTCGCGCACTTCGCGGCCTTTCTGGTGACCGATCACCATCACAGGCTGGTCCTCCAGACGGGCAATACCACCGACGATGGCGGCGTCGTCGGAGAAGTGACGGTCGCCGTGCAGCTCATCGAACTCGGTGAAGATGTGTTCGATGTAGTCCAGGGTATATGGACGCTTCGGGTGACGCGCCAGACGCGCGATCTGCCAGCTGGTCAGCTTGCCGAAGATGTCTTCAGTCAACGTGCTGCTCTTGTCCTGCAGGCGGGAGATCTCATCGCCGATATTCAGCGAATTGTCATTACCGACCAAGCGCAACTCTTCGATCTTGGCTTGCAGGTCGGCGATCGGCTGTTCGAAATCCAGAAAATTCGGGTTCATAGGCGTCCGTCTTGGGTCGGCGTCCAAGGGAGCTTGGGCCGGCCGGTTGTCTATTCGCGCCCTACCATAAGGGACAGGCGCGTTAAGGTCGAGATTAAAAATTCTGCTCAAGCCCAGGGTTGCGTAATGTCACCCTGACCTTAACGGTATTGGAGGAAGACGTTGTCTCGCCCGAACTGGTCACGCAGGGCTTGAATCAACGCATCCGCCGGGTCGATTCGCCAGCCTTCGCCGAACTGCAGCAAGGCTTTCGCATCGGGACTTGTGTAGTCCATGGTGATCGGGCACGCACCGCGGTGACGCTTCAACAGTTCACCCAGCCAGCGTAGCTGATCGCCCTTGAGATCCTTGGCATGCAGCTTCAGGCGCAGGCTTTCGGCCAGGTTGGTGCGCGCATCTTCCATGCTCATCACCCGCTTGACCCGCAACCGCAGGCCGCCGGAAAAGTCGTCGTTGCTGACTTCGCCTTCGACCACCACCATCGCATCGGTCTGCAACAGCGATTGCGCGGAATGGAAGGCATCGGCGAACAGCGACGCTTCGATCCGCCCCGAACGGTCGTCTAGGGTGATGAAGCCCATCTTGTCGCCCTTTTTGTTCTTCATCACCCGCAGGGCGATGATCATGCCGGCAACGGTCTGGGTGTCGCGCGCCGGTTTCAGGTCGATGATGCGCTGACGGGCGAAACGACGGATTTCCCCTTCGTATTCGTCGATCGGGTGACCGGTCAGGTACAGGCCCAGGGTGTCTTTCTCGCCCTTGAGCCGCTCCTTGAGGGTCAGTTCCTTGGCTTTGCGATGATTGGCGTAGACGTCGGCATCTTCTTCCACGAACAGCCCACCAAACAGGTCGGCATGGCCGCTGTCATGGGTGCGGGCGGTTTGCTCGGCGGCCTTGATCGCCTCTTCCATCGCGGTCAGCAAGACTGCGCGGTTGCGGTCGATATTGGCCTGGTAGGCTTTGGCTTCGTCGTGGAAATACGGGCCCAGGCGATCCAGTGCACCGCTGCGGATCAAGCCGTCGAGGGTGCGTTTGTTGATGCGCTTGAGGTCGACCCGGGCGCAAAAATCGAACAGGTCCTTGAACGGACCGTCCTGGCGCGCCTCGGTGATCGCCTCCACCGGCCCCTCGCCCACACCCTTGATCGCACCCAGGCCGTAGATGATCCGGCCTTCGTCGTTCACCGTGAACTTGAACTCGGAAGTGTTCACGTCCGGCGCGTCGAGACGCAGCTTCATCGTGCGCACTTCTTCGATCAAGGTCACGACCTTGTCGGTGTTGTGCATGTCCGCCGAGAGTACCGCGGCCATGAACGGCGCCGGGTAGTGCGCTTTCAGCCACGCGGTCTGGTACGACACCAGGCCGTAAGCCGCGGAGTGGGATTTGTTGAAGCCATAACCGGCGAACTTTTCTACCAGGTCGAAGATGTTACCGGCGAGGTCGGCATCGATGTTGTTGGTGGCGCAACCTTCAATGAAACCGCCGCGCTGCTTGGCCATTTCCTCGGGCTTTTTCTTACCCATCGCCCGACGCAGCATGTCCGCACCGCCGAGGGTGTAACCGGCCATGACCTGGGCAATCTGCATCACCTGTTCCTGATACAGGATGATGCCGTAGGTCGGGGCCAACACCGGCTTGAGGCCTTCGTACTGGTAGTCCGAGTGCGGGTACGCCAGCTCGGCGCGGCCGTGCTTACGGTTGATGAAGTCATCCACCATGCCCGATTGCAGCGGACCCGGACGGAACAATGCCACCAGTGCGATCAAGTCTTCCAGGCAGTCGGGCTTGAGCTTTTTGATCAGCTCCTTCATGCCGCGTGATTCAAGCTGGAACACCGCGGTGGTTTCAGCTTTCTGCAGCAGGGTATAAGTCGGTTTGTCATCCAGCGGGATGAACGCGATGTCCAGCGGCGGTTCGTTGACCTTGGCGCGGTCGCGGTTGATGGTTTTCAGCGCCCAGTCGATGATTGTCAGGGTCCGCAGGCCGAGGAAGTCGAACTTCACCAGGCCGGCCGCCTCAACGTCGTCCTTATCGAACTGGGTTACCAGGCCATCGCCGGCTTCGTCGCAATAGATTGGCGAGAAGTCAGTCAGTTTGGTCGGCGCGATCACCACGCCACCGGCGTGCTTGCCGACGTTACGCACAACGCCCTCAAGCTTGCGGGCCATCTCCCAGATTTCCGCAGCTTCTTCATCGACCTTGATGAAGTCACGCAGGATTTCTTCCTGTTCGTAGGCCTTTTCCAGGGTCATGCCGACTTCGAACGGAATCATCTTCGACAGACGATCCGCCAGGCCGTAGGACTTGCCCTGCACCCGCGCTACGTCACGGACCACAGCCTTGGCCGCCATGGAACCGAAGGTGATGATCTGGCTTACCGCGTTGCGGCCATATTTTTCGGCCACATAGTCGATCACCCGGTCGCGACCGTCCATGCAGAAGTCGACGTCGAAGTCGGGCATGGAGACCCGTTCCGGGTTAAGGAAACGTTCGAACAGCAGGTCATATTCCAGCGGGTCGAGGTCGGTGATCTTCTGCACATAGGCCACCAGCGATCCGGCACCCGACCCCCGGCCAGGACCGACCGGCACGCCGTTGCTCTTAGCCCACTGGATGAAGTCCATAACGATCAGGAAGTAACCGGGGAAGCCCATCTGGATGATGATATCCAGCTCGAAATTCAGCCGGTCGACATAGACCTGGCGCTTGGCCTCATAGTCTTCGGTGGTTTCCTTGGGCAGCAGGACGGACAGCCGTTCCTCCAGGCCATCGAAGGACACCTTGCGGAAGTACTCGTCGATGGTCATGCCATCGGGGATCGGGAAGTTGGGCAGGAAGTGCGTGCCCAGCTTGACTTCGATGTTGCAGCGCTTGGCGATCTCGACGGTGTTTTCCAGCGCCTCGGGAATATCGCTGAACAGCTCGGCCATTTCCTCGGCACTTTTGAGGTACTGCTGATCGCTGTAGTTTTTCGAACGACGCGGGTCGTCGAGGGCCCGGCCCTCACCGATGCACACGCGGGTTTCGTGGGCGGCGAAATCTTCCTGCTTGATGAAGCGCACATCGTTGGTCGCAACCAGCGGAGCGCCGATTTTCTCGGCCAGCGCCACGGCGCCATGCAGTTGCTCTTCATCGTTGGGGCGGTTGGTGCGCTGGATTTCCAGATAGAAGCGATCCGGAAACACGGCCATCCATTCACGCGCCAGGTTTTCCGCTTCATCCGGGTTGCCGCTGAGCATGGCCTGGCCGATTTCACCCTCTTTGGCCGCAGACAGCATGATCAGGCCGTCGCTGGCTTCGGCCACCCATTCACGCTCGATGATGATCGAGCCGTTGCGTTGACCGTCGATAAAACCGCGAGAGATCAATTCGGTGAGATTGCGATAGCCCGCGGCATTCATTACCAGCAGGCTGATCCGGCTCAGGGGGTTGTCCGGATCCTTGTTCGACAGCCACAGGTCGGCGCCGCAGATCGGCTTGATCCCGGCACCCATGGCGTTTTTATAGAATTTGACCAGGGAACACATGTTGTTCTGGTCAGTGACCGCTACGGCAGGCATGTTCATGCCGACCAGGGTCTTGACCAGCGGCTTGATCCGCACCAGACCGTCGACCAGGGAGTATTCAGTGTGCAGGCGCAGGTGAACGAATGAAGCCGGCATAGTGATCCTGTCTAAAACGTGAAAACAACAATGCCCGGAAATCCGGCGTTTAAAGCTACTGCGCTTGGTAATACTGCGTTGAACGGCAACTCGAAATGCTCATTGACTAAAGTCAACTCCGCTTTCTCGCTACCGTTCGCCTTGTCTTACCTGCGCTCGTGACGCTTTAAGACGCCGGATTGTACCGGGCCTTGGTAGAAAAAATCAGCCTTGGACTAACTCACAATGAGTCCTTCCTGCGCCTCATATGCCAGACGTACCGGGGCAAACGAGCGCCGGTGAATCGGGGTCGGGCCCAAGCGTGCCAGGGCTTCCAGATGAACGGGCGTCGGGTAGCCTTTGTGTCCGCCGATGCCGTAACCGGGGTAAATCAATTCGAAAGCAGCCATTTCACGGTCACGACTGACCTTGGCCAGGATCGATGCCGCAGCGATGGCCGGCACCTTGCTATCACCCTTGACCACCGCTTCGGAGCGCATCGGCAATTTCGGGCAACGGTTCCCGTCAATCATCGCCAGTTTCGGCTGGATGTGCAGCCCGGCGACCGCGCGCTGCATGGCCAGCATGGTGGCGTGAAGGATGTTCAGCTCGTCGATTTCTTCGACTTCCGCGCGGGCAATGCACCAGCTCAGGGCTTTTTCGCAGATTTCGTCGTAGAGCTTTTCGCGGCGGGCCTCGGTGAGTTTCTTCGAGTCGTTGAGCCCGAGGATCGGACGGTTCGGATCAAGAATCACCGCAGCCGTGACCACCGCGCCACAGAGCGGTCCACGTCCGACTTCATCGACTCCGGCTACCAATTCTTCAACCTCCGCGACCAAGGTGAAATCCAGCCCCATTTGCATACTTTTTTTACTCATTTTACCGGGTCGATCAGGTTCAGCACTGCATCCGCAGCCTGATTGGAGGCATCCAGACGAAGGGTCCGGTGAATTTCATCAAAACCGCGGGTTTGCTCTTCGCCACCCTCGATCAGCGGCGACAGGGTTTGGGCCAGCGCTTCCACCGTGGCATCGTCCTGCAACAACTCGGGCACCAACAAGCGCTGGGCCAGCAGGTTCGGCAAGGACACGTAGGGACTTTTCACCATGCGCTTGAGAATCCAGAACGTCAGCGGTGCCAGGCGATAGGCAACCACCATCGGCCGCTTGTACAACAAGGCTTCAAGCGTTGCTGTACCGGAGGCAATCAGCACGGCATTGCATGCCGCCAACGCCAGATGGGACTTGCCGTCGAGCAAGGTCAGCGGCAAATCGCGACCGGCCAACAGCTCTTCCAGCTGCGCCCGGCGCTGTGGGTTGGCGCAAGGCACTACAAACCGCACACCGGGGCGCAGTGCCCGTAGGCGCTGGGCCGTATCAAGAAACAAGGCACCGAGACGGCCGACTTCGCCGCCACGACTGCCGGGCATCAGCGCAACCAACGGCCCGTCAGGCAATCCCAGTTCGGCCCGCGCAGCAGCACGGTCGGCTTCCAGCGGAATGGCATCGGCCAAGGTATGCCCGACAAACCGCACCGGCACGCCTTTCTCTTCGTAGAATTTCGCTTCGAACGGGAACAGCGTGAGCATCAGGTCGCAACCTTCGCGAATCTTCAGCACGCGCTTCTGCCGCCACGCCCAGACCGACGGGCTGACGTAATGCACGGTCTTGATCCCGGCCTGACGCAGCTTGAGTTCGATATTGAGGTTGAAGTCCGGGGCGTCGATACCGATGAATACGTCCGGCTTCGCGGCGATCAGGTCGGCCACCAGCTTTTTGCGCCGCGCCAGCAATTCACGCAAGCGGCCCAGCACTTCCACCAGGCCCATGACCGACAGGCGTTCCATGGGGAAATAGGACGTCAGGCCCTCGGCCTGCATCAATGGGCCGCCGACACCGATGAACTCGACCGCCGGATGGCGCGCCTTGAGCGCACGCATCAGGCCCGCGCCCAGAATGTCGCCGGAAGCCTCGCCCGCCACCAGCGCAATACGCAGATTGGCCATGATTAGCGGGTGATGCCGCGGGTCGAGGACTGTATGGAATCGCGGAACACCGCCACTTCAGGGAACTGGGCAGAGGATTCGGCCAATTCGGCGAGCGCCTGCTCAACCGTCAGCCCCTGGCGATACACCACCTTGTAGGCACGACGCAGGGCGTGGATCGCGTCTTCGCTGAAACCGCGACGGCGCATGCCTTCGAAGTTCATGCTGCGGGCTTCGGCCGGGTTGCCGAATACCGTGACATAGGCCGGGACGTCCTTGCCAATGGCGGTACCCATGCCGGAAAAGCTGTGGGCGCCGATGTGGCAATACTGGTGAACCAGGGTGAAACCGGACAGGATCGCCCAGTCTTCCACATGCACATGGCCGGCCAGCGCCGTGTTGTTGACCAGGATGCAGTGGTTGCCGATGACACTGTCGTGACCGATGTGGGCGTAGGCCATGATCAAGTTGTGATCGCCCAGGGTCGTTTCCGAACGATCCTGAATGGTCCCACGATGAATCGTCACGCCTTCGCGGATGACGTTGTGATCACCGATCACCAGGCGGGTTTCCTCGCCTTTGTATTTCAGATCGGGCGTGTCCTCACCTACCGAGGAAAACTGGTAGATACGGTTGTGCTTCCCGATTCGGGTCGGGCCTTTGAGAATAACGTGCGGCCCGATTACCGTGCCCTCGCCGATTTCCACACCTGCGCCGACGATCGACCAAGGGCCGACCTCGACACCGTCAGCCAGGACGGCTTTCGGATCGATGATTGCGCGAGGGTCGATCAAACTCATAGTTTGCGTTCCGCGCAGATGATTTCAGCAGAGCAGACCGGCTTGCCATCGACCGAAGCCTGGCACTCGAACTTCCAGATCTGACGCTTGCAGCTGATGAACTTGGCTTCAAGAATCAACTGATCGCCCGGCAGTACAGGCTGGCGGAAGCGCAGCTTGTCGGAGCCGACGAAGTAATAAAGGGTGCCGTCGGCCGGTTTCACGTCGAGCATTTTGAAACCAAGGATCCCGGCAGCCTGAGCCATCGCTTCGATGATCAGTACGCCCGGCATGATTGGATGCGCAGGAAAGTGACCATTGAAGAACGGTTCGTTGATGCTGACATTCTTGTAGGCGCGAATGCGCTTGCCTTCCACGTCCAGATCCACGACCCGGTCCACCAGCAGGAACGGGTAACGGTGAGGCAGGTATTCGCGAATCTCGTTGATGTCCATCATTTCGGGGGGAAGCCTATGTAAAGATTGGGAGCGCGCGACTGACGCACACTCCGCTAGCAAATCAAGGACGCAGTCTAGCGGCTGTGCACACTTGATATGGAAATGGTATCAGCCATCTGATGAAGCATTACCGCCAGGGGTCACTTCCCCTGCTTGCTTTTCCAGCTGTCGCAGACGCCGCGCGATGTCATCGAGCTGACGAATACGTGCCGCGCTTTTGCGCCATTCGGCGGCTGGCTGCATCGCCGTACCGGAGGAATAGGCACCCGGCTCGGTGATCGAGTGGGTCACCATGGTCATCCCGGTGATGAACACGTTGTCGCAAATATCGATATGCCCCACCAGCCCTACGCCACCGGCGAGCATGCAATGCTTGCCGATCTTGGTGCTGCCGGAGATACCCACGCACGCCGCCATGGCGGTGTGATCACCTACCTGGACGTTGTGGGCGATCTGAATCTGGTTGTCGAGCTTCACGCCATTACCAATGATGGTATCGGCCAGCGCACCGCGGTCGATGGCGGTGTTCACGCCAATTTCCACATCGTCGCCGACCAGCACGCCACCGATCTGGGCGATTTTTTGCCAGATGCCTTTCTCGTTGGCAAAGCCAAAACCTTCACCACCAAGTACCGCACCGGACTGAATCACCACCCGTTTACCGACGCGCACGTCGTGATACAGCGTGACGCGCGGGGCCAGCCAGCCACCCTCGCCAACGACGCTACGGGCACCGATGAAGCAATGCGCACCCACGGTCGTACCGGCAGCAATATGCGCCCCGCTTTCGATCACCGCAAATGCACCGATACTCGCCGCCGGGTCGACTACCGCATCCGCTGCAATCACAGCCGTCGGGTGCACACCGGCTACCGCCTTGGGCTTGGGATCGAACAGGTGGGAAATACGCGCGTATGCTGCGTAAGGATCAGGCACCACCAATGCATCGCCGGCAAAACCTTCGGCGTCAGCGGCCTTGAGCAACAGCCCTGCCGCCTGGCTGCCTGCCAGGTACTTGCGGTATTGGGGGTTTGCGAGAAAGCTCAACTGAGTTGGGCCAGCCTCCTGCAAGGTGGCTAGCCCGGTAATTGCTTTCTCCGGGTCGCCACGTAGCGTGGCGCCGAGGAACTCGGCCAGCTGGCCGAGCTTAATGGTCACGGTCATGGATTACTTCAGCTGATTCATGCGCTCGATAACCTGGCGCGTGATGTCGTACTGAGGCTTGACATCAATCACTGCACCACGCTCGAAGACCAGGTCAAAAGCACCTTTCTTGATGACTTCTTCCACAGCGCTGTCCAGTTTCGGCTTGAGCTGCTTCAGCATTTCACGGTCGGCAACGGCTTTGGCTTCGTTCAGTTCCTTGGACTGGAACTGGAAGTCACGCGCCTTTTGCTTGAACTCAAGCTCCAGACGCTCACGCTCGCCTTGCTGCATTTTGTCGCCACCGGCCATCAGGCGATCCTGGATGCCCTTGGCGCTGCTTTCCAGAGTCTTGAGCTTGCTCAGCTGTGGACCGAACTTCTTCTCGGCATCCACGGCGTACTTCTTGGCCGCATCGGATTCCAGCAGGGCCATCTGATAGTTCAGAACGGCGATTTTCATGTCGGCAAATGCCGGACCTGCAACCAGTACGGAAGCCAGGAGAACCAATTGAGTCAACTTACGCACGATGCACTCCTACAAAATCCATTGTCGTTATCTTGGGGCAGACGCTTAGAACGTCTGACCGAGGGAGAATTGGAACACTTGAGTTTCAGCGTCATCCGGTTTCTTGACTGGCATGGCCAACGCAAAACTCAGAGGACCCAGTGCGGTGACCCAGGTCACACCCACACCGACGGAACTGGCCATATTGCTCAGACTGATGTCGTTGCACTTGGTGTTGGACTTCGTGCCATCGGCGTTCACAGTATCAGAGCACGATGAGTCGAATACGTTACCCACATCCCAGAATACCGAAGTGCGCAGGGAACGCTGATCCTTGACGAATGGCAGAGGGAACAGAACTTCCACACCACCCTGGATCAGCACGTTACCACCGAACGGCAGCGGATCCTGGTCCGGGTCGAGCGCAGTGCCAGGGTTCTTGCCGGTACTTGGCGTACTGCGAGGACCCAAAGTGCTGTCCTTGAAGCCACGAACCGAGTTGAAACCACCAGCATAGTAGTTTTCATAGAATGGCAAGCCATCGGTCGAACCATAACCATCGCCATAACCCAGTTCGGTATGCAGGCGCATGGTGTAGCTGTCGCTCAGTGGTTGGAACAACTGACCGCGGTAGTCGAGCTTGAAGAACGACAGGTCGCTGCCCGGCGTCGTGGTTTCCAGCACGAGGCTCTGGGAATGGCCACGGGTCGCCAGTACGCCTTTGTTCAAGGTCGACTCGGACCAACCGGCCGACGCCTTGAAGTTCAGGTACTTGTCGCCTTCCTTGTTAACGAAGTCGAAAATCTCGTCAACGGTATACACACCGGTCTTGATCTCGTCCTGCTGGGCCGTCAGGCCGAAGGTCAGGCGCGAAGTCTCGCTGATCGGGTAGCCGACGCTCACGCCTGCACCCAGGCTATCCACGGCATAGCTGGCCACGTCGACGTCAAGATCGTCGTAGTCAGTTGTACGGTAGAAGGCGTTGTAACCCAGGCTCACGCCATCGGCAGTCCAGTAGGGGTCGACATAACCGAAGTTGTAGCGACTCTGGTATTCACTGCGGGTCAAGCCGAGGCTGACCTTGTTACCGGTACCCAGGAAGTTGTTCTGGGTGATCGAACCACCGAGGATCAGGCCCGCGCTCTGGGCGAAACCGACGCTGGCGGTAATCGAACCGGAAGCCTGTTCTTCAACGCTGTAGTTGACGTCCACCTGGTCATCGACACCCGGTACAGCCGGGGTTTCAACGTTGACTTCCTTGAAGAAGCCCAGGCGTTCCAAACGGGTCTTGGACTGGTCGATCAGGTAAGTCGACGCCCAGCCACCTTCCATCTGGCGCATTTCACGGCGCAGCACTTCGTCTTCCGACTTGGTGTTGCCACGGAAGTTGATGCGGTTCACGTAGGCGCGCTTGCCTGGATCGACAGCGAAAGTGATGTCTACCGTGTGGTCGTCATCGTGGGGCTGAGGTACGCCGTTGACGTTGGCGAAGGTGTAACCCTCGTTACCCAGGCGACGGGTGATCAGCTCGGAGGTGGTGGTCATCAGCTTGCGCGAGAACACCTGGCCTTTCTGCACCAGCAGCAGGGACTTGACCTGGTCTTCAGGGACTTTCAGGTCACCGCTGAGCTTCACGTCACGAACGGTGTACTTGTCACCTTCGTTGATGTTGACGGTGATGTAGACGTGCTTCTTGTCCGGGGTGATGGACACCTGGGTCGAAGCGATGTCCATGTTGATGTAGCCGCGGTCCAGGTAGTAGGAACGCAGGCGCTCCAGGTCACCGGAGAGTTTTTCACGGGCGTACTTGTCATCGTTCTTGAAGAACGACAGCCAGTTGGTGGTCTTGAGTTCGAACAGGTCGATCAGGTCTTCATCAGGGAAGACCGTGTTGCCTACCACGTTGATGTGCTGGATAGCTGCAACGGTGCCTTCGTTGATGTTGACCTTCAGACCAACGCGGTTGCGCGGTTGCGGCACCACTTCAGTGTCGACGGTAGCCGAGTAGCGGCCCTGGGCGACGTACTGGCGTTGCAGTTCGTTACGCACACCTTCGAGGGTGGCGCGCTGGAAGATCTCGCCTTCGGCCAGGCCGGATTGCTTGAGGCCCTTCATCAGGTCTTCAGTGGAGATCGCCTTGTTGCCTTCGATCTCGATACTGGCAACCGACGGACGTTCGACTACCGTAATGACCAGGACGTTGCCATCGCGGCCCAGCTGGATATCTTGAAAGAACCCGGTTTTGAACAGCGCACGAGTGGATTCCACCAGGCGTCGATCATCCGCCTGTTCACCGACGTTCAACGGCAAAGCACCAAAGACGCTACCCGCGGAGACCCGCTGGAGGCCATTGACGCGAATATCAGAGATAGTGAAGGACTCGGCGTGAACTTCGGCGATCATCAATACGGTGAGAACCGCAGTTAGCAGCAGACGTTTCATGAAGTCCTTTCTTATTCCAACTGGCAATAAACAAACTGCCGCAAAATGCGGCAGGTTCGCAATTCAGCGAAGCGTTACAGTCGACCCAGATCATTGACCAGAGCAAGCAACATCACCCCAATCACCAAACTGATGCCGATCTGTATCCCCCAACCTTGCACCCGATCCGACAAGGGACGACCACGCGCCCACTCGATCAGATAAAACAACAAATGCCCCCCATCCAGCACAGGAATGGGCAGCAAATTCAGAACACCCAGGCTAATACTCAGATAAGCAAGGAAATTCAGGAAATCAGCGACGCCCGACTGGGCCGAAGCGCCCGCCACTTTAGCAATGGTTATCGGTCCACTCAAGTTTTTTACCGAGAGCTCACCGAACAACATTTTCTTCAGCGAATCGAGGGTCAGCAGGCTCATCGTCCAGGTGCGTCGAGCCCCCTCCCCCACGGCGGCCAACGGCCCATAACTGACTTCGCGAATCATCTCCGGCGGCCAATCGACCGCTTTTACGCCCGCGCCAAGGTAACCAGTGGGGGCCTTGCTTTCGCCACGGGCAGCCAACATCACAGGAACGTCGATTTGAGCAGCGTCACGCTCGACCCGCAGCATGATCTTGGTATCAGGATGCATACGGACCGTATCGACGACCTGTTGCCAGTCATCCACCGCCTTGCCGTCCACCGCCAACAGCCGGTCACCGGTCTTCAGGCCAGCCGCCTGGGCCGGGCCTTTGGGATCCAGCTCAGCCAACACGGGTGGCAATGCCGGACGCCATGGACGAATACCCAGCGAACGAATCGGATCCGGCTCATCAGCACCCTTGAGCCACTTGTCCAGCACCAGCTCACGAGGCGAATCCACCGTGGATCCCTGCTCACGAACCAGCAATTGCAGGGAACCGCTTTCACCCAGGCGACGAACCAGTTGCAGATTGACCGCAGCCCAACCGGAAGTGGGTTCGCCGTCGATGGCAATGATTTCCTGGCCTGCGCCCAGGCCTGCCCTGGCAGCAAGGCTGCCGGACTCGACAGCGCCAATGACCGGGCGGACCTGCTCGGTACCGAGCATCGCCAACGCCCAGAAAAACACCATCGCCAACAAAAAGTTGGCAATCGGCCCTGCCGCCACGATCGCAATGCGCTGGCGCACCGATTTACGGTTGAAGGATTGATCGAGCTGATCGGCCGGCACTTCGCCTTCACGCTCGTCGAGCATTTTCACGTAGCCGCCCAACGGAATGGCAGCCACCACGAATTCAGTACCCTGCTTGTCGTGCCAGCGCAGCAGCGGCATGCCAAAGCCTACGGAGAAACGCAGCACCTTGACCCCACAGCGACGCGCGACCCAGAAATGGCCGAACTCGTGGAAGGTAACCAGCACACCCAGAGCGACCAGGGTGCCGACAATCATATAGAGCGCGCTCATCTATTTTCTCCGCATTCCTAATCCAGTCCTGCATGGGCCGGCGCATGGCAACACTTACCGCCCGTGACGACTCAACCACTGCTCGGCCAGTACACGCGCCTTGGCGTCCGCCGTGAACACCGCCTCTAGATCATTCACTACAACCACAGGCTCGAGATTGAGTACTTCTTCGATGATACTCGCGATTTCCAGGTATCGAACCCGTCCGTCGAGAAAGGCCGCCACAGCGACTTCATTTGCCGCATTCAACATCGCCGGAGCGCTGTTGCCCGCCTCGGCGGCGTGACGAGCCAGGCGCAGGCACGGGAATCGATCTTCATCGGGGGCCTGGAAGTCCAGGCGCGCGACTGCAAACAAGTCCAGCGGCGGCACGCCTGAGTCTATTCGCTCGGGCCAGGCCAGTGCATTGGCGATCGGCGTGCGCATGTCCGGATTGCCCAACTGGGCCAATACCGAGCCATCGATGTAGTCGACCAGCGAATGAATCACACTTTGCGGGTGAATCACCACTTCAACCTGGGACGGCTTGGCATCGAACAGCCAGCAGGCCTCGATCAATTCAAGCCCTTTATTCATCATGCTGGCCGAATCGACCGAGATCTTGCGCCCCATGGACCAGTTAGGGTGGGCACAGGCCTGCTCGGGCGAAACATGCGCCAGCTCAGCCATGGGTGTCTGCCGGAACGGACCGCCAGAGGCGGTCAGCAGGATCCGGCGCACGCCGACCGAATCCAGGCCACGGGCAAAATCCCGGGGCATGCACTGGAAAATCGCGTTGTGCTCACTGTCGATCGGCAGCAATACCGACCCGCTTTTGCGCACAGCCTGCATGAACAACGCGCCGGACATGACCAGCGCTTCCTTGTTGGCCAGGAGGATCTTCTTGCCGGCCTCAACGGCCGCCAGGGTCGGACGCAAGCCCGCTGCGCCGACGATGGCCGCCATGACCGCATCGACCTCAGGGGCGGCAGCCACCTGGCACAGCCCCTCCTCCCCCACCAGAACCCGAGTCGACAGGCCTGCAGCGCGCAGATCATCCTGCAAGCAGCGGGCAGCAGCGGGCTCAGGCACCACTGCAAACTGTGGGGCGTGACGCACGCACAGCGCCAGCAGCTCGCTCAGGCGGCTGAAACCGCTCAAGGCGAAGACTTGATAGCGCTCAGGGTGTCGGGCGATGACATCCAGGGTGCTCAAGCCGATCGAGCCCGTGGCCCCCAGGACAGTTATCTGTTGAGGGCGGCTCACGGTGCAGCCATCCACAACAGCACCGCAAACACCGGGATCGCCGCGGTCAGGCTATCGATGCGGTCCAGCACGCCGCCATGCCCCGGCAGCAGATTACTGCTGTCCTTGATCCCGGACTGGCGCTTGAACATGCTTTCGGTGAGATCACCCACCACCGAGACGAATACGATCAGCGCAGCGCCGATCAAGCCCTTGAACAATTGCGCCACCGTCCAGTCACGCACCAGGGCAACCAGGGTGGTGATCACCAGGCTCAAGGCCAGGCCGCCGTACACGCCTTCCCAGCTTTTGCCCGGGCTGACCTGCGGCGCCAGCTTGCGCTTGCCGAAAGCACGCCCGGAAAAATAAGCACCGATATCGGCACCCCAAACCAGCACCATCACCGCCATGATCAGCCAGTTACCCAGCGGGTACTGCTTGATCTGTACCAGGCCTTGCCAGGCCGGCAAAAGGATCAACAGGCCGATCACCAGCTTGCAGGCGGCGCTTGCCCAATGCTCGCTGGAGCGTGGGTAGGTCAGCACCAGATAGGTCGCCACCGCCCACCAGATCACCGAAGCACCCAACACCCATGGCGCGAGGCCAGGCAGGATGTACATGACGAACAGCATCAATGCGACGACGGCGGCATAGCCGGCACGAAACGCTTGAGCAGTGAAACCGGCCAGGCGCGCCCATTCCCAGGCACCCAGGGTCACGACCAGGCCGATGAACAGCGCAAAAGCGGAACCCTCCAGCAGAAAAAACCCGCACAGGGCAATCGGCAGCAGGATCAGCGCGGTGATGATTCGTTGTTTAAGCATTAAACCCGGGCTCCAGCCTCGACCTGCTCGCTCGTTTTACCGAAGCGGCGCTGGCGAGATGCGAAATCGGCCAGCGCATTGCGCATGGCATCGTGTTTGAAGTCCGGCCAGAACAGGTCGGAGAAGTACAACTCGGCGTAGGCCAGTTGCCACAGCAGGAAGTTACTGATGCGATGTTCGCCACCGGTACGGATGCACAAATCCGGCAACGGCAGGTCGCCGGTGACCAGACAGGTTTGCAGCAGCTCAGGGGTGATATCTTCCGGCCGCAGATGCCCGGCCTGGACTTCACGCGCCAGGCGTTGTGCGGCTTGTGCGATATCCCACTGACCGCCGTAGTTGGCGGCGATCTGGAGGACGAAGCGATTGGCGCCGGCCGTCATGGCCTCGGCTTCACGCATGGCAGCCTGCAGTTCGGGGTGGAAGCGCGAGCGATCGCCAATGATGCGCAAGCTGATGTTGTTGTCATTGAGGCGCTTGGCCTCTCGACGCAATGCCTTGAAGAACAGATCCATCAAGGCACTCACTTCATCGGCTGGACGTTGCCAGTTCTCACTGGAGAACGCGAACAGGGTCAGCACCTCGACCCCCGCCTCAGCGCACACCTCGATGACCGCGCGCACCGCATCCACACCCGCTTTATGCCCGGCGACACCCGGCATAAAGCGTTTTTTCGCCCAGCGATTATTACCATCCATGATGATCGCGACATGGCGCGGCACCGTGGACGGTGCAACCTGCTTAGTCTTTTCCATGAAAACGCGACCCTTATACGGCCATCAGGTCTTTTTCTTTCTGCGCCAGGTTCGCATCGATTTGAGCCACGTACTTCTTGGTCAGATCATCGATTTCGCCAGTTGCGCGACGCTCTTCGTCTTCGCTGATTTCCTTTTCCTTGACCAGATCCTTGAGCTGGCTGTTGGCATCGCGACGGATGTTGCGCACGGCAACCCGGGCATCCTCAGCCACGTCACGCGCCTGCTTGGTGAAGCCCTTGCGGGTTTCCTCGGTCAGGGCCGGCATGGAGATCAGCAGCAACTCGCCCAGGTTGGTCGGGTTCAGGTTCAGGCCGGCACTGCCAATGGCCTTGTCCACGGCGCCCAGCATGTTGCGCTCAAAGGCAACGACTTGCAGGGTACGGGCGTCCTTGACGGTGATGTTCGCCACTTGCTTGATCGGGGTATCGGCACCGTAGTACGGAACCATCACACCTTCCAGGATGCTTGGGTGCGCCTGGCCGGTACGGATACGACCGAAGTTGTGCGCCAGCGATTCCACGGACTTCTGCATGCGCTCTTGAGCGTCTTTCTTGATTTCGTTGATCATTGTTGGCCTTCCTCGATCAGGGTCCCTTCAGCGCCACCATGCACGATGTTCAGCAGGGCGCCGGGCTTGTTCATGTTAAATACGCGCAACGGCATCTTGTGGTCGCGGCACAGGCAAATGGCCGTCAGATCCATCACGCCCAGCTTGCGATCCAGTACTTCATCGTAGGTCAGATGATCGAACTTCTCGGCATGCGGGTCCTTGAATGGGTCAGCGGTGTAGACGCCATCGACCTTGGTTGCCTTGAGCACGACATCGGCGTCGATTTCAATTGCACGCAGGCAGGCAGCCGAATCCGTGGTGAAGAACGGGTTACCGGTGCCGGCCGCGAAAATCACCACATCCTTGGAATTCAGGTGGCGCATGGCCTTGCGGCGATCGTAGTGATCGGTCACGCCGACCATGGAGATGGCCGACATCACGATGGCCGAGATATTGGCACGTTCCAGCGCATCGCGCATGGCCAAGGCGTTCATCACAGTGGCCAGCATGCCCATGTGGTCGCCCGTAACCCGATCCATGCCGGCCTTGCTCAGCGCTTCGCCGCGGAACAGGTTGCCGCCGCCGATCACCAGACCGACCTGGACACCGATGCCAACCAGTTGGCCGACTTCCAGCGCCATGCGATCCAGAACTTTCGGATCGATCCCGAACTCTTCCGAGCCCATCAGGGCCTCGCCGCTAAGCTTGAGTAGAATGCGTTTATAGCGAGCCTGATAACCACTGCCCTGCTGAGCCATTGCGAATCTCTCCTGCGGCGTATTTTAAAAATTCTTTGCGAGCTGTTTTCAGCTGGCGTTCACTCTAGCGTGGCGCTGCTTCAGCGCCATCGGAACATGGCTTTGTAAGCCAGTTCCAAACGGAAACCAATAAAAATTGGCAACCCATCTGAAAAGAGGCTGCGCGCGTGAGCGGGCAGCCTCTTCAGGGCGACAGTTAAAAAACCGTCTTATTGCTTGGCGGCAGCCAGCTGTGCAGCAACTTCTTCAGCGAAGTTGTCTACTGGCTTCTCGATGCCTTCGCCAACCTTGAAGTAGGTGAAGGAAACGATTTCAGCGCCGGCTTTCTTGGCCAGGGCGCCTACGGTAACTTCCGGGTTCATGACGAAAGCCTGCTCAACCAGGCTGGCTTCGGCCAGGAACTTGGTGATACGACCAGCAATCATCTTCTCGACGATTTCAGCTGGCTTGCCTTTCATCTTGTCTTCGTTCAAGGACAGGAAAACGCCCTTTTCACGTTCGATGGCTTCTGGCGAAACCTGCGATGGCAGCAGGAACTCAGGGTTGCTTGCAGCCACGTGCATGGCGATCTCTTTGGCCAGCTGAACATCGCCGCCCTTGAGAACAACAGCAACACCGATCTTGTTACCGTGCAGGTAAGTACCGACCACGTCACCTTCAACGCGAACCAGGCGACGGATGTTGACGTTTTCGCCAACTTTGGCCACCAGGGCTTCACGAGCCGATTCCTGAGCGGCGATCAGCGGAGCTGCGTCGGTCAGTTTTTCGGCGAAGGCTTTTTCTACGCTGGCAGCAACGAAGTTCTTGAAGTCGTCTTGCAGGGCCAGGAAGTCGGTCTGCGAGTTCACTTCCAGCAGTACGGCGGACTTGTCGTCAGCCTTGATGGCGATGGCGCCTTCAGCGGCAACGTTGCCCGCTTTCTTGGCAGCCTTGATGGCGCCCGAAGCACGCATGTCATCAATGGCTTTTTCGATGTCGCCGCCAGCCTTGGTCAAGGCCTTTTTGCAGTCCATCATGCCTTCGCCGGTACGCTCGCGCAGTTCTTTGACCAACGCTGCAGTAATCTCTGCCATTTCAAAATTCCTCTTGGATAGGTTATCAACCATTCCACCCGATCGAACGGGCGTTCAATTCTTCCCGAACCACCCTTGTTAGCTGCCGCACGTTACAGATAGAGCAGTGGGCGCCGACAAACGGTTTTCGAGGTGGCAAAAAGGGGGCCAAGCCCCCTTTTTGCTTACTGAGTCAACGCCAGGGCGTCAATTACTCAGCTGCAGCTGCCGGAGCTTCTTCAACGAAAACTTCGGTGCCGCCAGCAACGTTGTTGCGACCACGGATAACAGCGTCAGCCATCGAACCCATGTACAGCTGGATAGCGCGGATTGCGTCATCGTTGCCTGGGATGATGTAGTCAACGCCTTCCGGGCTGCTGTTGGTATCGACTACGCCGATAACCGGGATGCCCAGCTTGTTGGCTTCGGTGATCGCGATGCGCTCGTGATCAACGTCGATAACGAACAGAGCGTCTGGCAGACCGCCCATGTCCTTGATACCACCCAGGGAACGATCCAGCTTTTCCAGGTCACGGGAGCGCATCAGCGCTTCTTTCTTGGTCAGCTTGGCGAAAGTACCGTCTTCGGCTTGTACTTCAAGGTCACGCAGACGCTTGATGGAAGCACGGATGGTCTTGAAGTTGGTCAGCATGCCGCCCAACCAGCGGTGATCGACGTACGGCGAACCGCAACGTGCTGCTTCTTCAGCAACGATCTTGCCAGCGGAACGCTTGGTGCCGACGAACAGAATCTTGTTTTTGCCCTGGGCCAGGCGCTCTACGAAAGTCAGAGCTTCGTTGAACATTGGCAGGGTTTTTTCAAGGTTGATGATGTGGATCTTGTTACGCGCGCCGAAAATGTATTTACCCATTTTCGGGTTCCAGTAACGGGTCTGGTGACCGAAGTGCACACCGGCCTTCAGCATATCGCGCATGTTGACTTGGGACATGATAGTTCCTTAATAAGTCGGGTTTGGCCTCCACGTATCCCAATGACCAACCACCAGCATTTCGCTTGCGGCACCCAGGTCATCGTGTCGACACGTGTGTGGATTTAAGCTTTTCGGGGCATCCCCGGAAAGCGGCGCATTTTATACCACAGGGCAGGAAAAAACGGAACCCGGATTCTGAAATCGAGGCAAACGCACGCCACCATCCCTTGGAATCGGCCCGGAATGCGCCATTCTATAGAGAGAAGCGATCTACGGAGCCGCGGATTTGCGCTGATCGTCTGTTAGAATCGCGTTTTTCAGGGCTGCGAAGATCGATCGCGCAACGCCCTTTTCGTTTAGAAAGCGCCATCGAGCGCAGAGAGAGCCTGTATGACCGTCACCCTCAAAACCCCCGAGGACATCGCAAAAATGCGCATCGCCGGAAAACTGGCCGCCGATGTGCTGGAAATGATTGCCGAATATGTCAAGCCGGGCGTCACCACCGATCAACTCAACCAGATCTGTCACGACTATATCGTCAACGAACAGAAGGCCATCCCTGCCCCGCTGAACTACAAGGGCTACCCGAAGTCAATCTGCACCTCGATCAACCATGTGGTCTGCCACGGCATCCCGAACGACAAGCCGCTCAAGGATGGCGATACCCTGAACATCGACGTCACGGTCATCAAGGACGGCTACCACGGCGACACCAGCCGCATGTTCCACGTCGGCACGGTGCCGGTCTGGGCCGAGCGCCTGTCGCAAGTGACCCAGGAATGCATGTACAAGGCAATCGAGATCGTCAAGCCCGGCTGCCGCCTGGGCGACATCGGTGAAATCATCCAGAAGCACGCCGAGAAAAACGGCTTTTCGGTGGTTCGCGAGTTCTGCGGCCACGGCATCGGCAAGGTGTTCCATGAAGAGCCGCAGATCCTGCATTACGGCCGTGCCGGCACCGGCATGGAACTGAAGGCCGGCATGACCTTCACCATCGAGCCGATGATCAACCAGGGCCGCGCCGACACCAAGGTGCTGGGCGATGGCTGGACCGCGATCACCAAGGACCGCAAGCTGTCGGCCCAGTGGGAACACACCCTGCTGGTGACCGAAACCGGCTACGAGATCTTCACCCTGCGCAGCGATGACACCATCCCCCGCGTTTCGGCCTGATCCCGTCACCGTACCCAGCCTATAGAAAGGAAAGCAATCGATGCCGCAGGTGGATCCCGAACTCTTCGATCGTGGCCAGTTCCAGGCTGAACTGGCCCTGAAGGCCAGCCCGATCGCGGCCTTCAAGAAGGCGATCCGCCAGGCTCGCGAAGTGCTCGACGGGCGCTTTCGCAGCGGCCGGGACATTCGCCGCCTGATCGAGGACCGCGCCTGGTTCGTCGACAACATCCTGCAAAAGGCCTGGGAGCAATTCAACTGGAGCGAGGACGCCGACATCGCGCTGGTCGCGGTCGGCGGCTACGGTCGTGGCGAATTGCATCCTTATTCCGATATCGACCTGCTGATCCTGCTGGACAGTGCGGATCACGAGGTTTTCCGTGATCCCATCGAGCGTTTCCTGACCCTGCTGTGGGACATCGGCCTGGAAGTCGGCCAGAGCGTTCGCTCGGTTGACGAGTGCGCCGAGGAAGCCCGCGCCGACCTGACGGTCGTGACCAACCTGATGGAAAGCCGCACCATCACCGGTCCCGAACACCTGCGCCAGCGCATGCTGGATGTCACCAGCACCGCGCACATGTGGCCGAGCAAGGACTTCTTCCTGGCCAAGCGCGCCGAGCAGAAAGCCCGGCACCACAAGTACAACGACACCGAATACAACCTGGAACCCAACGTCAAGGGCTCGCCCGGCGGACTGCGGGATATCCAGACGATTCTCTGGGTGGCCCGTCGCGAGTACGGCACCCTGAACCTGCGGGCACTGGCCGGCGAAGGTTTCCTGGTCGAAAGCGAGAACGCCCTGCTGGCCTCCTCCCAGGAGTTCTTGTGGAAGGTGCGCTACGCGCTGCACATGCTCGCCGGTCGCTCCGAAGACCGCCTGCTGTTCGATCACCAGCGCACCATTGCCGGGCTGCTGGGATTCCAGGGCGACGACGCCAAGCAAGCCGTCGAAAACTTCATGCAGCAGTATTTCCGCGTGGTCATGAGCATTGCCCAGCTCAGCGACCTGATCATCCAGCACTTCGAGGAAGTCATCCTCGCGCCGGAGGATGCCGCGCCGCCACAACCGGTCAACTCGCGATTCCAGCTGCACGACGGCTACATCGAGGCGCGCAACGACAACGTGTTCCGCCGCACGCCGTTCGCCATGCTCGAGATCTTCGTGCTGATGGCCCAGCAACCGGAAATCAAGGGTGTGCGCGCCGACACCATTCGTCTGTTGCGCGAAAATCGGCACCTGATCAACGACGACTTCCGCAACGACATACGCAACACCAGCCTGTTCATCGAGCTGTTCAAGTGCAAGATCGGCATCCACCGCAACCTGCGCCGGATGAACCGCTACGGCATTCTCGGGCGTTATCTACCGGAATTCGGATTCATCGTCGGCCAGATGCAGCACGACCTGTTCCACATCTATACGGTTGACGCCCACACCCTGAACCTGATCAAGCACCTGCGTAAGCTGCAGTACACCCAGGTCTCGGAAAAATTCCCGCTGGCCAGCAAGCTCATGGCCAAGCTGCCCAAGCCTGAACTGATCTACCTGGCCGGCCTGTACCACGACATCGGCAAGGGCCGGCATGGCGATCACTCGGAAATTGGCGCGGTGGACGCCGAGGCCTTCTGCCAGCGCCATCAACTGCCGGTGTGGGACAGCCGCCTGATCGTCTGGCTGGTGCAAAACCACTTGGTAATGTCGACCACGGCCCAGCGCAAGGATTTGTCCGACCCGCAGGTGATCCATGATTTCGCCCAGACCGTGGGCGATGAAACCCGCCTCGACTACCTGTATGTGCTGACGGTCGCCGACATCAACGCCACCAACCCGACGCTGTGGAACTCCTGGCGGGCCAGCCTGCTGCGCCAGCTCTACACCGAAACCAAGCGCGCCCTGCGTCGCGGCCTGGAAAACCCGGTGGACCGCGAAGAGCAGATCCGCCAGACCCAGAGCGCCGCGCTGGACATCCTGGTGCGCGGTGGCACCGACCCGGACGACGTCGAGCAATTGTGGGCGCAATTGGGGGATGACTACTTCCTGCGCCACACCGCCGGCGACGTCGCCTGGCACAGCGATGCGATCCTCCAGCAGCCGGCCGACGGCGGGCCGCTGGTGCTGATCAAGGAAACCACCCAACGCGAGTTCGAGGGCGGCACGCAGATCTTCATCTACGCACCGGACCAGCACGATTTCTTCGCCGTGACCGTGGCCGCGATGGACCAGCTCAACCTGAACATCCATGACGCCCGGGTCATCACCTCCAGCAGCCAGTTCACCCTCGACACCTACATCGTGCTCGACACCGACGGCGACTCGATCGGCGATAATCCGGCACGGGTCAAGCAGATCCGTGACGGCCTGACCGAAGCCCTGCGTAATCCGGACGACTACCCGACGATCATCCAGCGTCGGGTGCCGCGCCAGCTCAAGCATTTCGCCTTTGCACCACAGGTGACGATCCACAACGACGCCCAGCGTCCGGTGACCGTGCTGGAACTGACCGCCCCCGACCGCCCAGGCCTGCTGGCGCGAGTCGGGACGATCTTCCTGGAGTTCGACCTGTCGCTGCAGAACGCCAAGATCGCCACCCTCGGCGAACGCGTGGAAGACGTGTTCTTCATCACCGACGCGAACAACCAGCCGCTGTCCGACCCGTTGCTGTGCAGTCGTTTGCAGGACGCAATCGTGGAACAATTGAGCGTCAACCAGGAACCCGATATCAAACTGTCGCGCATCAGTATCTGAATCAACAATGGCCCGCCCTTCTGTAGGAGCGAGCTTGCTCGCGAAAAACTCGCAAACGCCGCGTTGAACCAGCATGAGCGCATTATCGTTAACGACCATCGCGAGCATGCTCGCTCCTACACCGAACGAGATTCATCAATGAACAACGCTTTGTCGCAGCTCCAGCCCTACCCGTTCGAGAAACTCCGCGCCCTGCTCGGCAGCGTCACGCCCAACCCGGACAAGCGCCCTATCGCGCTGTCGATCGGCGAACCGAAACACCGTTCGCCGAGCTTCGTTGCCGAAGCGCTGGCCAGTAATCTGGAAAAGATGGCGGTGTACCCGACCACACTCGGTATCCCGGAGCTGCGCGAGGCCATCGCTGCCTGGTGTGAACGTCGTTTCAACGTTCCGAACGGCTGGATCGACCCGGCGCGCAACGTGCTGCCGGTCAACGGCACCCGTGAAGCGCTGTTCGCCTTCACCCAGACCGTGGTCAACCGTGGCGACGACGCGCTGGTGGTCAGCCCGAACCCCTTCTATCAGATCTACGAAGGCGCCGCGTTCCTCGCCGGGGCCAAGCCGCACTACCTGCCGTGCCTGGATGAAAACGGCTTCAACCCGGATTTCGATGCCGTTTCCCCGGACATCTGGAAACGCTGCCAGATCCTGTTCCTGTGCTCGCCGGGTAACCCGACCGGCGCGCTGATCCCGGCCGAGACCCTGAAAAAGCTGATCGCCCTGGCTGATGAATACGACTTCGTGATCGCTGCGGACGAGTGCTACAGCGAACTGTACTTCGACGAACAAACCCCACCGCCAGGCCTGCTCAGCGCTTGCGCGGAACTGGGTCGCCAGGATTTCAAGCGCTGCGTGGTATTCCACAGCCTGTCCAAGCGCTCCAACCTGCCGGGCCTGCGTTCCGGTTTTGTTGCCGGTGACGCGGATATCCTCAAGGGCTTCCTGCTCTATCGCACCTACCACGGCTGCGCGATGCCGGTTCAGACCCAGCTGGCCAGCGTTGCTGCGTGGAACGACGAAGTGCATGTGCGCGCCAACCGTGCGCTGTATCGCGAGAAGTTCGACGCCGTACTGGAAATCCTCAGCCCGGTTCTGGACGTACAACGCCCCGATGGCAGTTTCTACCTGTGGCCGAATGTGGCCGGTGACGACGCCGCCTTCTGCCGCGACCTGTTCGAGCAGGAGCATGTGACCGTGGTGCCAGGCTCCTACCTGTCACGGGATGTCGATGGCGTCAATCCGGGTGCCGGGCGTGTGCGCATGGCGCTGGTTGCGCCGCTGGCCGAGTGTGTTGAAGCTGCAGAGCGGATTCGTGCGTTTATTACTGCAAAAAAATAAGCAAGAGCGTCCCGCCCTGTGCAATGCAGCGGCGGGATCTTAATTCTGGGTTAGTTACCGCGACTTGAAAATTTCCAAACATATACCGCAGACCACATAACAGCCTTTTATTGCTCACCATCCAAAGCCACGCAACATAAAGAACAAAACTAACACTTCACCCCCCATCATCACAGCGATAGTATTTTCGCCACACTCAACCAGCATAAGATCCTGGGCAACCTTGCAAAACATAAAAACTCAACAATCGCTAAATCATCATTTCGGATATCACTCGCATGGACTCGGAAACACTGGATATTTGTGGAGGCCTTCCACCTGTTGACATCGAAGCCAACTATGACACTTCGATAGAAGGCAAAAACAGCGGCGGCAATATGCGCATCAAACGCGCCTTTGGCACTCCATCTCTGTATTGGCCCCAGCACAGCACTTTGAAAATAGCTTTTCTATTCAAAAACAAACGATTCCAGGAAATATTTAAATCGGCAGTCGAACAGTGGACCCCCCACATCAACCTGAAGATAGAGTACGTCACCGACCCTACACAGGCGCAGATAAGAGTAGCCGACCAAAGTGAAGACCCGGGAAACTGGTCGCGCATTGGAGCAGACGCCCTGAATGCTCCCGCTGATGAAGCAACCATGCAACTTGATTTGCGCCAAGCGCACAATATAGACACATGGATTTCTTATATATTGCACGAGTTCGGTCACGCTCTCGGCCTGCAGCACGAGCATCAACATCCTGATGCCAACATCGACTGGAATACATCCGCCGTATACCGAATCTGTAAAGAAAAAAATGGCTGGTCAAAAGAGATGACACACTTCAATATCTTTAAGAAGCTTAAAAATATTGAAGCACTGGGTCCATACGATCAGTCATCAATCATGCATTACGGATTTTGCAAGGCAGTGATCTGGAAAGGTGAAGCCATCACCAAGACCTGGACACTTTCGGAAAAAGACAAACAACTTATATCCAGCATTTACCCTCCAACATAGAAAGGGTAAATAACAACGGCCGGCGTTCTAACCAACCTCTCCCAGGTTCGCCTCACTCAAATCCAGCTCACCTAACACCTCACGCAACACATCATCACCAATCTGGTGATTACCGCTGAGCTTGTACAACTCCAGGCGCTGCGCCCGCAGCGCCCGGAGCCGTAAACGTCGCTCCAGCAAATCCATCTGAAGAGCCAGAGCCTGGGCTTCCACCGAATCGTTGAACACCTCGAGCTGGTGCCGATACTCGGACATGATCCGCGCCTTCAGCTCAATGGCCAGCGCAGCCTGGGCCGCATCCTGCGGGGTGACCTCTTCAACTTCGAGCGCATGAATCGCCGCCTGCGCGGTTTTACGCCAGGCATCACGCACTTCATTACGGCGCTTGTCGTCCGGGCTTTTCCCTATGCCACGCAGCAGCAACGGCAAGGCCACGCACGCAGCGATCAACGACAGCAGGATCACCCCGGCGGCAATGAAGATCAACAGGTCCCGTTCGGGAAATGCGTCGGCCCCCATCAGCATCGGCACCGACATCACACCGGCCAGCGTTACCGCCCCGCGCACGCCACCCACGGTCAGCAACCAGCAGGAACGTGCACTTGGCACCCGAGTGATCTCATCCTTGCCACGCCAGCGCCGCAGCAAAATGGACAGGCGCCAGATGCTCTGCACCCAGACGAACCGCAGCACCAGCAGCACCAGGAAAATCGCCAGCACATCGACGCAGCGATAGAGCAGCGTCGGCCACAGCGAGGCTTCATGACTGGCCACGGCCTTGATGATGTCCGGCAACTGCAAGCCCAGCAGCAGAAAAATCAAGCCATTGAAGGCGAACTCCAGCAATGACCAGACGCTGCGATTGAGCAGCCGCGTATTGGTCTGGCGCGGCAGCAGATCGAGCCAGCTTTGCATCATCCCCGCTGCTACCGCCGACAGGATGCCCGACGCACCTACGCGCTCGGCGAGCACGTAGGCGGCGAACGGCAGCAACAACATGAAGACGACGTGGGTGGCCGGGTCATCCCAGCCGCGGGCAATCATCCAGGAGCGCAGGCGCCCCACCAGCCAGCTCAAGGCCACGCCGATGGCCAGGCCACCGACCGCCACCAGGACAAAGGTGACACTGGCGTTGGCCAGCGAAAACGCCCCGGTCACAGCGGCCACAAGGGCGAACTTGAACGTCACCAGACCCGAGGCATCGTTCATCAAGGCCTCACCCTGCAGGATGTGCATCAAGGGCGTCGGCAAGCGATTCTGGGAGATCGCCGACACCGCCACGGCGTCCGTGGGCGACAGCACCGCAGCCAGCGCAAAGGCCACCGGCAGTGGGATACTCGGCAGCAACCAGTGAATGAAATACCCGGCGCCGACCACGGTAAACAGCACCAGGCCGACCGCCAGGGTCAGGATCGGTCCGCGAAGTCGCCAGAACTCTCGCTTGGGCATGCGCCAGCCGTCGGAAAACAACAGTGGCGGCAGGAACAGAAACAGAAACAATTCAGGGTCCAGTGCCACATGCAAGCCCAGGGTCGGCCAGGCCAGCAAGGCGCCTGCGGCAATTTGCACCAACGGCAAAGGCAGCGGGATCACCCGTCCGAGCAGGCGCGAAACGCCCACCAGCATCAACAGGATCAGGACGGTGTAGGCGGTTTGCATAAAACGGGATTCCCGGACAATCGACAGCATTGAAGTGCCATATTAGCTGCTTAGACTGTGCGTGACCCTTGCACCAATGTCGCACGCCGCCACGCCATGAGCCCCGGTGTCATGCCATGGCACAAAGACAAACCTGACCACAGCCGCCGCGAAACCGTCCGGTCATGGCATAATCCGGCACCTTTTATTTCCGACACCTGTAAAGGGGGCGATTCCTTGACCGTTTCAAGTAAAACGTTGCACCTTTTCGGCATCAAAGCCTGCGACACCATGAAAAAGGCGCGCACCTGGCTCGATGAACACGCTGTCAGCCATGACTTTCATGATTACAAAGCGGTCGGTATCGACCGTGAACACCTGACCCAATGGTGCAACGAGCACGGCTGGGAAGTGGTGTTGAACCGTGCAGGCACGACCTTTCGCAAGCTCGACGACGAACGCAAAGCCGATCTCGACCAGTCGAAAGCCATCGAACTGATGCTCGCACAACCTTCGATGATCAAGCGCCCGGTGCTCGATCTCGGTGACCGAACCCTGATTGGCTTCAAGCCAGATATCTACGCGGCCGCGCTCAAGTAAGCAGCCCGTTTCAATTTGCTAGAGGTATCAACATGTCCACTACCCCGTTCAGCCTGGCCTTTGGTGTCGGCACTCAAAACCGTCAAGGCGCCTGGCTGGAAGTGTTCTACGCACAGCCTTTGCTCAATCCTTCGGCCGAACTGGTCGCTGCCATTGCGCCGATCCTGGGCTACACCGAAGGCAACCAGGCCATCACTTTCACCACCGCGCAAGCTTCGCAACTGGCTGAAGCCGTAAAAGGCGTCGACGCTGCCCAGGCCGCCCTGCTGACCCGCCTGGCCGAGAGCCACAAGCCGCTGGTCGCCACCATCCTGGCCGAAGACGCACAACTGACCTCCACGCCTGAGGCTTACCTCAAGCTGCACCTGTTGTCCCATCGCCTGGTCAAGCCACACGGCCTGAACCTGGCCGGCGTGTTCCCGCTGCTGCCAAACGTGGCCTGGACCAGCCAGGGCGCCATCGACCTGTCCGAACTGGCCGAGCACCAACTCGAAGCCCGCCTGCGCGGCGAGCTGCTGGAAGTGTTCTCGGTGGACAAGTTCCCGAAAATGACCGACTACGTCGTACCGGCTGGCGTGCGTATCGCTGACGCCGCGCGCCTGCGCCTGGGTGCCTACGTGGGCGAAGGCACCACCGTGATGCACGAAGGCTTCATCAACTTCAACGCCGGCACCGAAGGCCCGGGCATGATCGAAGGCCGCGTCTCCGCTGGCGTATTCGTCGGCAAGGGTTCGGACCTGGGCGGCGGCTGCTCGACCATGGGTACCCTGTCGGGTGGCGGCAACATCGTGATCAAGGTTGGTGAAGGCTGCCTGATCGGCGCCAACGCCGGTATCGGCATCCCGTTGGGCGACCGCAACACCGTTGAGTCGGGCCTGTACGTGACGGCCGGCACCAAGGTAGCACTGCTGGACGAGAACAACGAGCTGGTCAAAATCGTGAAGGCCCGTGAACTGGCCGGCCAGACCGACCTGCTGTTCCGTCGCAATTCGCAAACCGGTGCCGTGGAATGCAAAACCCACAAATCGGCGATCGAACTGAACGAAGCGCTGCACGCTCACAACTAAGCGTCGCACGATCACCTCTAATCCCGTAGGAGCGAGGCTTGCCCGCGAAGCTTTTGGCGGCTTCAAGGGCCCCTTCGCGAGCAAGCTTCGCTCCTACAGGGTCAGCAGGGTCAGGCGTACATCCGCCCATGTTCACCAGGGCCGAACAGCATGATGATTCTCTCCCCGTGGCGCGCCGATTTCCCGGCCATCGCCGCCCTGCAACGGCAAGGCCAGACCTATCTGGACAACGCCGCCACCACGCAAAAACCTCAAGCACTACTGGATGCCCTGGCGCATTACTACGCCAATGGCGCGGCCAACGTGCATCGGGCGCAACACCTGCCCGGCGCCCACGCCACCCAGGCGTTCGAGGACAGCCGCCGCAAAGCCGCGCAATGGCTCAACGCCGGTGACAGCGGGCAGATCATATTCACCCACGGCGCGACCTCTGCGCTGAACCTCCTGGCCTATGGTCTGGAACCTCTTTTCAATCCAGGCGATGAAATTGTCATCAGCGCCCTGGAACACCACGCCAACCTGCTGCCGTGGCAACAACTGGCGCACCGTCGCAACCTGAAACTGGTGATCCTGCCACTGGACACCGACGGCGTGATCGACCTCCAGGCCGCTACGGATTTGATCGGCCCGCGCACGCGCCTGCTCGCGGTCAGCCAGTTGTCCAACGTGATCGGCGCCTGGCAACCCCTGCCTGCGCTGCTGGCGCTGGCCAAGGCGCGTAAGGCCTTGACCGTGATCGACGGCGCCCAGGGCGTGGTCCATGGCCGGCATGACGTGCAGGCACTGGGATGCGACTTTTACGTATTTTCCAGCCACAAGCTCTACGGCCCCGACGGCCTGGGCGTGTTGTTCGGGCGCCATGAAGCCCTGCAACAGCTGCGCCCCTGGCAGTTCGGCGGCGAGATGGTGCTGGACGCCAACTATCACGACGCGCGCTTCCGCCCTGCACCGCTGGGATTCGAAGCCGGCACGCCGCCGATTTCCAGCGTCATTGGCCTGGGGGCAACCCTGGACTACCTTGCCGGGCTCGATCAGGACGCCGTATCCGCCCACGAAGCGGCGCTGCATGACTGCCTGCTCAAGGGCCTTGAGGCGCGCAACGGCATCCGCCTGCTGGGCAAGCCGCAAGTGGCCCTGGCGAGTTTTACCATCGAGGGTGTACATAACTCGGATCTGGCGCACCTGCTGACCGAACAAGGCATTGCGGTGCGCGCCGGTCATCACTGCGCCATGCCGCTGCTTAAAAGCCTGCACCTGGCCGGAGCGATTCGGGTGTCGTTGGCGCTGTATAACGATTCCGAAGACCTGGAACGGTTCTTTGAAGCGCTGGATCAGGCACTGGAGTTACTGCGATGAACCTTCCCGCTGAAGCCGTGGCCGCGCTGCAAGCCTTTCAAGATCTGCCGGGCTGGGAACAACGGGCGCGCCTGCTGATGCAGTGGGGCGAACGCCTGCCGGCACTGAGCGAAGTGGAAATGTGTGACACCAACCGCGTGCACGGCTGTGAAAGCCAGGTGTGGCTGGTGGGTGAGCTGCAGGATGGCCACTGGCTGTTCAAGGCCAACAGCGATGCACGCTTGATTCGCGGCTTGGTGGCGTTGCTTTTGGCGCGGGTCAACGGGTTGTCGGCGGCTGAGTTGCAGCAGGTGGATTTGGCAGACTGGTTCAATCAGCTGGGCTTGGGCCGCCAGTTGTCCCAGTCGCGCAGCAATGGCCTCAACGCCGTATTACAACGAATGAATGAGTTGGCCAGTTAATCGCCTTCGCGAGCAGGCTCGCTCCCACATTGGAATACATTCCCCTGTGGGAGCGAGCCTGCTCGCAATGAGGCCATCAGCAACAACCCTCAAACCTGAGGTTTAACCCGCTCCGCCGGCCGCCGCACACCCGCCACGATCTTGTCCACCGCCTTGGTCGCCGCGACCATGCCGAAGGTCGCCGTCACCATCATCACCGCGCCAAAGCCACCGGCGCAGTCGAGCTTCACACCATCGCCGACAAAACTCTTCTGCAGGCAAATGCTGCCATCGGGTTTCGGGTAGCGCAGTTGCTCGGTGGAGAACACGCACGGCACGCTGTAGTGACGGGTCACGGTGCGTGAGAAGCCATAGTCGCGGCGCAAGGTGGAGCGCACTTTCGACGCCAGCGGGTCATTGAACGTACGGTTGAGGTCGCAAACCTGGATCAGCGTCGGGTCAATCTGCCCGCCCGCGCCGCCGGTGGTGATGATCTGGATCTTGCGCCGTTTGCACCAGGCAATCAGCGCCGCCTTGGCGTTGACGCTGTCGATGCAGTCGATCACGCAATCGATGTTCGGGGTGATGTATTCGGCCATGGTCTCGCGGGTGACGAAATCCGGCACCGCGTGCACCGTGCAATCCGGGTTGATTCCGCGCAGGCGCTCGGCCATCACTTCGACCTTGGGTTTGCCGACGGTGCTGTCCAGCGCGTGCAGCTGACGGTTGGCGTTACTGACGCAGACATCGTCCAGGTCGAACAACGAAATCTCGCCAACACCGCAACGGGCCATGGCTTCCGCCGCCCAGGAGCCAACGCCACCAACGCCGACAATCGCCACGTGCGCCGCGCGCAAGCGTTCAAGGCCCTCGATGCCATACAAACGGGCGATGCCTGCAAACCGCGGATCTTCTGTACTCATGACCATCACCTCAAAAACCGGCGCGCAGTATAGGGCTTCGCGGCACTAAATTTTAGGCTTCAAGCGGTAAGTGTAAGAACTTATGTGAAATCAAATTGCCCAATATCGGGTAATTCCCTGTCCGCTGTAGGTTCAGAGAATGCCTAGTGTAGGATTCGCCCCCCTTGGCGGTCCGACCGTTCCTTCGTTCCACAGTCTTTGGAACCCGAAATAACTATGTCATCGCGTAAATTTGGACTCAACCTGGTGGTGGTGCTCGCCATCGCTGCCTTGTTTACCGGCTTCTGGGCGCTGATCAATCGCCCGGTGACCGCGCCCAACTGGCCCGAACAGATCTCCGGCTTCTCGTACTCACCTTTCCAGCAGGGTCAATTCCCACAAAAAGAGCAGTACCCGACCGACGATCAAATGCGTCGCGACCTGGAGATCATGAGCAAGTTGACGGACAACATCCGTACTTACTCGGTGGACGGCACACTGGAGAACATCCCGAAACTGGCGGAAGAATTCGGCCTGCGGGTCACACTGGGGATCTGGATCAGCCCGGACCAGGAACGCAACGAACGGGAAATCGCCCGCGCCATCGAAATCGCCAATTCTTCGCGCAGCGTCGTGCGCGTCGTTGTCGGTAACGAAGCGATTTTCCGTAAGGAAATCACCGCCGCCGAACTGAGTGTGATCCTTGATCGCGTCCGCGCCGCGGTGAAGGTGCCGGTGACCACGTCCGAACAGTGGCACGTCTGGGAAGAACACCCGGAACTGGCCAAGCACGTCGACCTGATCGCCGCCCACGTGCTGCCCTACTGGGAATTCATCCCGATGGACAAGGCCGGGCAGTTCGTCCTCGACCGCGCCCGCGACCTGAAAAAGATGTTCCCGAAAAAACCGTTGCTGCTGTCTGAAGTGGGCTGGCCGAGCAACGGCCGCATGCGCGGTGGCGCCGATGCATCACCGGCAGACCAGGCGATCTATCTGCGCACCCTGGTCAACAAGCTCAACCGCCAGGGTTTCAACTACTTCGTGATCGAAGCCTTCGACCAGCCGTGGAAGGTCAGCGACGAAGGTTCGGTAGGCGCTTACTGGGGTGTGTTCAACGCCGCGCGCCAACAGAAATTCAACTTCGAAGGCCCGGTGGTCGCCATTCCGCAATGGCGCGTGCTGGCCATCGGTTCGGTGGTATTGGCGCTGCTGTCGCTGACCCTGCTGATGATCGACGGCTCGGCCCTGCGCCAGCGTGGCCGCACCTTCCTGACCTTTATCGCATTCCTCTGCGGTTCGGTGCTGGTGTGGATCGGCTATGACTACAGCCAGCAATACAGCACCTGGTTCAGCCTGACGGTGGGTTTCCTGCTCGCCCTCGGCGCGCTCGGGGTGTTCATTGTGTTGCTGACCGAGGCCCACGAACTGGCCGAAGCGGTGTGGATCCACAAGCGGCGCCGGGAATTCCTGCCGGTGGAAGGCGATTCCAGCTATCGCCCGAAAGTCTCGATCCATGTGCCCTGCTACAACGAGCCGCCGGAGATGGTCAAACAGACCCTCAACGCCCTGGCGAACCTCGACTATCCGGACTTCGAAGTCCTGATCATCGACAACAACACCAAGGACCCGGCGGTCTGGGAACCGGTGCGCGACTACTGCGAAACCCTCGGCCCGCGCTTCAAGTTCTTCCACGTCGCACCTTTGGCAGGTTTCAAGGGCGGCGCGCTGAACTACCTGATCCCGCACACCGCCAAGGATGCCGAAGTGATTGCGGTGATCGACTCCGATTACTGCGTGCATCCGAACTGGCTCAAGCACATGGTGCCGCACTTCGCCGACCCGAAAATCGCCGTGGTGCAGTCGCCGCAGGATTACCGCGACCAGAACGAAAGCACCTTCAAGAAGCTCTGCTACGCGGAATACAAAGGCTTCTTCCACATCGGCATGGTTACCCGAAATGACCGTGACGCGATCATCCAGCACGGTACCATGACCATGACCCGGCGCTCGGTGCTCGAAGAACTGGGCTGGGCCGACTGGTGCATCTGCGAAGACGCCGAACTGGGCTTGCGCGTATTCGAAAAAGGCCTGTCGGCGGCGTATTACCACGACAGCTACGGCAAGGGCCTGATGCCCGATACCTTTATCGACTTCAAGAAACAGCGTTTTCGCTGGGCCTATGGTGCGATTCAGATCATCAAGCGTCACACCCGCAGCCTGCTGCGCGGCAAGGACACCGAACTGACCCGCGGCCAGCGCTACCACTTCCTCGCGGGCTGGTTGCCGTGGGTCGCAGATGGC
This sequence comes from Pseudomonas sp. WJP1, assembly GCF_028471945.1. Classification (NCBI taxonomy): domain Bacteria; kingdom Pseudomonadati; phylum Pseudomonadota; class Gammaproteobacteria; order Pseudomonadales; family Pseudomonadaceae; genus Pseudomonas; species Pseudomonas sp. WJP1. Next base: position 1,213,784 of record NZ_CP110128.1, on the reverse strand, counting down.
ATGAACATCTTCTTCACCGTTGGCGCGCTGTTGTGGTCGGCGGCGATGATCATCGTGCCGCAACGGGTCGATCCGCCGCTGTTGATTTTCGCGATCCCGCCATTGGCCCTGTTCGTGTTCAAGGTCGGCAAGATCATCTTCCTCTACCGTCGCGCCGTAGGCGTGAACCTCAAGGATGCGTTCTGCGCGGCGCTGGCGGGACTCGCGTTGTCGCACACCATCGCCAAAGCGGTGCTGTACGGCTTTTTCACCAGCAGCATTCCGTTTTTCCGCACACCGAAGAATGCCGATAACCACGGCTTCTGGGTGGCGATTTCGGAAGCCCGGGAAGAGGTGTTCATCATGCTGTTGCTGTGGGGTGCGGCGCTGGGAATCTTCCTGGTGAACGGCATGCCGAGCAACGACATGCGCTTCTGGGTCACCATGTTGCTGGTGCAGTCGCTGCCGTACCTGGCGGCGCTGATCATGGCGTTCCTCTCCTCTCTGCCGAAACCGACCGCCGAAACCGAAACGGTGCCAGCGGTCTAAATCTTCACCGATGCACTAAACGGCGGCCAATGGTCGCCGTTTTGCTTTAAGATAACCGCCATTTTCCAGGCCTTGCCCCCATTTCCCGTAGGGGCGAGCGATGCGGCGATCCGACTTGCCCGCGAACGAAGCGACTCGGTGTAACAGATACACCCCATTATCGTTCTTCGCGGGCAAGCCTCGCTCCTACAGATAAAGCTCCGGAGTTTTTTCCATGACGGCCCACGCCGACCTTTCGCCGACCCTTCAACTCGCCATCGACCTGATCCGCCGTCCGTCCGTGACGCCGGTCGACGCCGATTGCCAGAAGCAGATGATGCAGCGCCTGGGCGATGCCGGTTTCATGCTGGAACCGATGCGCATCGAAGATGTGGATAACTTCTGGGCCACCCACGGCAAACACGACGGCCCGGTGCTGTGCTTCGCCGGCCACACCGACGTGGTGCCGACAGGTCCCGTGACCGCCTGGCAGATCGACCCATTCAACGCGGTGATCGACGAACACGGCATGCTCTGCGGCCGTGGCGCGGCCGACATGAAAGGCAGCCTGGCATCCATGACCGTAGCCGCCGAACGCTTCGTCGCCGACTACCCGGATCACAAGGGCAAGGTCGCGTTCCTGATCACCAGCGATGAAGAAGGCCCGGCGCACCACGGCACCAAGGCCGTGATCGAGCGCCTGGTCGCGCGCAAGGAGCGTCTGGACTGGTGCATCGTCGGCGAACCGTCGAGCACCACCCTGGTCGGTGACGTGGTCAAGAACGGTCGTCGCGGCTCCCTCGGCGCCAAGCTGACCGTGCGCGGCGTGCAGGGCCACGTGGCCTATCCCCACCTGGCGAAGAACCCGATCCACCTCGCCGCCCCGGCCCTGGCGGAACTTGCCGCCGAACATTGGGACCACGGCAACGATTTCTTCCCGCCGACCAGCTTCCAGATTTCCAACGTCAACTCCGGCACCGGCGCGACCAACGTCATCCCTGGCGACCTGGTTGCCGTGTTCAACTTCCGCTTCTCCACCGAGTCGACCGTCGAAGGCCTGCAAAAGCGCGTCGCCGACATCCTCGACAAGCATGGCCTGGACTGGCACATCGACTGGGCGCTATCCGGCCTGCCGTTCCTCACCGAACCGGGCGCGCTGCTCGACGCCGTGTCGTCGAGCATCAGGGACATCACCGGGCGTGAAACCCAGGCGTCCACCAGCGGTGGCACCTCCGACGGTCGTTTCATCGCGACCATGGGCACGCAAGTGGTCGAGCTGGGGCCGGTCAACGCGACCATCCACCAGGTCAACGAGCGCGTGCTGGCGGCCGACCTCGATGTGTTGACCGAAATCTACTACCAGACCCTGATCAAGTTGCTCGCCTGATGCTCGCTTGCCCGATCTGCAGCGAACCGCTGAATGCGGTGGACAACGGCGTGGCCTGCCCCGCCGGGCACCGTTTCGACCGTGCGCGCCAGGGTTACCTGAACCTGTTGCCGGTGCAGCACAAGAACAGCCGCGACCCTGGGGATAACCAGGCGATGGTCGAAGCCCGCCGCGACTTCCTCAACGCCGGCCATTACGCGCCGGTAGCCAAGCGCCTGGCGCAGCTGGCGGCAGGTTACGCGCCACAGCGCTGGGTAGACATCGGTTGTGGCGAGGGTTACTACACCGCGCAAATCGCCGATGCCTTGCCGGATGCCGACGGCTACGCCCTGGACATCTCTCGCGAAGCGGTCAAGCGCGCCTGCAAACGCAACCCCAAGCTGACCTGGTTGATCGCCAGCATGGCCCGCGTGCCGCTGGCGTCGGGCAGCTGCCAGTTCCTGGCCAGCGTTTTCAGCCCGCTGGATTGGGAAGAAGCCAAGCGCCTGCTCAGCCCCGGCGGCGGCCTGATGAAAGTCGGACCGACCAGCGGCCACCTGATGGAATTGCGTGAGCGGCTGTACGACGAAGTCCGCGAGTACATCGACGACAAGCATCTGGATCTGGTGCCAGAAGGCATGGCACTGGCGCACAGCGAAACCCTGACATTCAAACTGACGCTTGCCAGTGGCCAGGACCGGGCGAACCTGCTGGCCATGACACCCCACGGCTGGCGTGCCAGTGCCGAACGCCGGGCAGCGGTCATCGAGCAGGCCGAGCCTTTCGAGGTCACCGTGTCGATGCGCTACGATTATTTCGTACTTCAATAACTTCAACCCTTTTTGGTCTTGGGCAATGGCCCGAGACCGGCTAAATCCGCGAATGGATTTTTCAGACACGCAGTGAGGACATCCATGCGCCAACCCGATATCGAGATTTACCTGAAAGACGCCGACGTCGACCACAAGGCCATCTCGGCCTGGCTCGGCACGGCATTGGGCCCGTGCACCGACTGGGTACAGAAAGGCCAGACCTACAAGTGCAAGGCCGGCAACGTGCCGGTGACCTGGTTGCCCAAGGCCGTAGGAAAGTGGAACAGCCTGTACCTGGAAAGCGACCAGACGCCTTGGGACGACGACATCGCCTGCGCCCGCGCCGCGTTTGCCGCGCTGAACGTCGAAGTGCGTTGCGCACCGGGTAGCTGGGTCGAGGAAGAGGGTGAGGAAACGGCGGATCGCTGGATTCGCATCAGCGCCGACGGTGAAGAAGAGATCACCTGGAAAACTGCTTAAAAGCAATACGCAAAACCTGTGGGAGCGAGCCTGCTCGCGATTGCGGTGGATCAGTCAACGTTGATGTCGACTGGCACGGCCTCATCGCGAGCAGGCTCGCTCCCACAGTGTTTTTGTGTGGTCTGAAGAATGGGTTTACAGCCCCACCACATCCTCAGCCTGCAACCCCTTCTCGCCGGTCACCACCCCATACTCGACCTGCTGGCCTTCGGTCAGCGAGCGGTGCCCCTCGCCGCGAATCGCGCGGTAGTGCACGAACACATCCACCCCGTCCTCGCGTTGAATGAAGCCGTAGCCCTTGGCGTCGTTGAACCACTTCACATTGCCGGTTTCACGCGTTGCCATCTCAGTACCCCCTTGTTTTTATTTTGAGCGGCCGAGTATATGACAGGCACAGAAACTCTCAACTACAGATTGGTTGACCGCTTTTTTGCCGATTTTCGACGAATCCGGCACACTGTCCCACTCCCGAGCAATTGCTCGGTTTTATCCACTCAAGCAGATGCCGTATGACCCGCTCCCCGTTCCGCCGTCTTGTGTTTGGCGCCCTGCGTCGGCTGTTGTACCTCTGGGTTCGCTCGGAGACGATCAACCAGTCGTCGTTCACCCTCAACCTCGACCGCAGTCGCCCGGTGTTCTACGTCCTGCAAAACCCTTCGCTGACCGACCTCGCCGTGGTCGACACCGAATGCACCAAGGCCGGCCTGCCGCGTCCGGTGCTGCCCGTCTCGGTGGGCAACCTGCTGGAACCGGCCGCGTTCTTCTACCTGACACCGGATCCCGACTGGCTTGGCCGCCAGGACAAGCGCGGCGCACCGCCCACCTTGACCCGCCTGGTCAGCGCCCTGAGCCAGAACGCCGCCGAAGACGCGCAGATCATTCCGGTCAGCGTGTTCTGGGGCCAGTCGCCGGACAGCGAAAACAGCCCGTGGAAACTTCTGTTCGCCGATAGCTGGGCAGTCACCGGGCGCCTGCGCCGCCTGCTCAGCATCATCGTGCTGGGGCGCAAGACCCGCGTGCAATTCTCGGCCCCCATCCACCTGCGCGAACTGATCGAGCACAACAAGGGTCACGAGCGCACCGTGCGCATGGCCCAACGGATTCTGCGGGTGCATTTCCGCAACCTGAAGGCGGCGGTGATCGGCCCGGACATTTCCCACCGGCGCAACCTGGTCAAGGGCCTGGTCAACCAGCCTCTGGTCAAGCAAGCGATCCTCGACGAAGCCGAGCGCGAGAACATCTCCCCGGAGAAAGCCAAGGCCCAGGCCCTGCGCTACGGCAACGAGATCGCCTCGGACTACACCTACACCGCGATCCGCTTCATGGAAGTGGTGCTGAGCTGGTTCTGGAACAAGATCTACGACGGTATCAAGGTCAACAACATCGAAGGCGTGCAGAAGGTCGCACCGGGTTACGAAGTGATCTACGTACCCTGCCACCGCAGCCACATCGACTACCTGCTGCTGTCCTACCTGCTGTTTCGCAATGGCCTGACCCCGCCGCACATCGCCGCCGGGATCAACCTCAACATGCCCGGAATCGGCGGCCTGCTGCGGCGCGGGGGCGCGTTTTTCATGCGCCGTACCTTCAAGGGCAACCCGCTGTACACCTCGGTGTTCAACGAATACCTGCACACCCTGTTCACCAAGGGCTTCCCGGTGGAGTACTTCGTCGAAGGCGGCCGTTCGCGCACCGGGCGCATGCTGCAACCGAAGACCGGGATGCTGGCGATCACCCTGCGCAGCTTCCTGCGTTCGTCGCGCGTGCCCATCGTCTTCGTGCCGGTGTACATCGGCTACGAGCGCGTGCTGGAAGGCCGGACCTACCTGGGCGAACTGCGTGGCGCGAGCAAGAAGAAAGAATCGATCTTCGACATCTTCAAAGTCATCGGTGCGCTCAAGCAGCGCTTCGGTCAAGTCGCCGTGAACTTCGGTGAGCCGATCAAGCTGGCGCAATTCCTCGACAGCGAGCAGCCGGACTGGCGCGAGCAGGAGCTGGGGCCGCAGTTCAAACCGGCCTGGCTCAACGAAACCACCAACCGCCTTGGTGAAAAAGTCGCGCAGCACCTGAACGAAGCGGCGGCGATCAACCCGGTCAACCTGGTCGCGCTGGCGCTGCTGTCCACCAGTCGCCTGGCCCTGGACGATCGCGCCATGGCACGGGTGCTTGATCTGTATCTGGCACTGTTGCGCAAGGTCCCGTATTCGCCGCATACCACCCTGCCGGAAGGTGATGGCCGAGCGCTGATCGAGCACGTGAAGGACATGGACCTGCTGTCCGAACAGAGCGATGCGTTGGGCAAGATCCTGTATCTGGACGAGCAGAACGCCGTCCTGATGACCTATTACCGCAACAACGTGCTGCACATCTTCGCGCTGCCGGCACTACTGGCGAGTTTCTTCCAGAGCGCCTCGCGCATGAGCCGCGAGCAGATCCTGCGCTACACCCGCGCGCTGTACCCCTACCTGCAAGCGGAACTGTTCATTCGCTGGTCGCTGGACGAGCTGGACGCGGTGATCGACCAATGGCTGCAAGCATTCGTCGAGCAAGGCCTGCTGCGTTTCGAGAACGACGTCTACCTGCGCCCGGCGCCGAGCTCACGGCATTTCGTGCTGTTGACGCTGCTGTCGAAAAGCATCGCCCAGACCTTGCAGCGCTTCTACATGACCGTTTCCCTGCTGCTCAACAGCGGCCAGAACAGCATCAGCGCCGAAGAACTGGAAGACCTGTGCACGGTCATGGCCCAGCGCCTGTCGATCCTGCATGGCCTGAACGCCCCGGAATTCTTCGACAAGAGCCTGTTCCGCCACTTCATCCAGACCCTGCTCGACCTTGAAGTACTAAAGCGCGACGAGGCCGGCAAGCTGGGCTACCACGAGCTGCTCGGCGAACTGGCAGAAGGTGCGGCCAAGCGGGTGTTGCCGGCGGAGATTCGTCTATCAATCCGCCAGGTGGCGTTGCACCGCAGTGAAGATGCCGCCGACCAACCCGCGACGCCCGAACAAACCGTCTAGATTGATCAAGGCGCCAGTCGGTTCTGGCGCCGTCGATACGGAGATCTCCCGATGAAAAAACTATCCCTGATCGCAGCTGCTGTAATGTTGACAGCCTGCCAGCACCCTACTCCGGCGCCCAAGGCTTCCCTCGATGGCGAAGTGTTCTACCTGCAACGCATCGCGCTGCCACCGACGGCAATCCTCAGCGTCAGCCTGCAAGACATCTCACTCGCCGACGCACCGGCGAAGGTCATTGACGAACAACGTGGCCCGGTCAAAGGCCAGGTGCCCCTGCCGTTCCACCTGAGCTACGACCCGCTGAAGATCGAGCCCAATCACCGTTACTCGATCAACGCACGCATCGAAGTCGATGGCAAACTGCTGTTCATCACCACCGAGAATCACGCCGTGCGCCTGGACGGGTCCGATCCACAGCCCGTGAAGGTCCGCGTTGACGCGGCCCGTTAAGTCTTATGAAAAAGGAAGTTGCCATGCTCCGCCCTACCCTACGTTTTGCCGGCCTGTGCGCAGGCTTGATGATCTCTGCCAGCGCCCTGGCGCTGTCCCTGAGCGACCTGTCGCAGAAAGACGCCACCGGCGGACTCAAGGACGCCCTGACCCAAGGCGCGCAACTGGCCGTGAAACAACTCGGCACCCCGGGCGGCTTCAGCAACAACCCGGACGTGAAGATCGAACTGCCGGGCAAACTGGGCAAAGTGGCCAGCAAAATGAAACAGTTCGGCATGGGTGATCAGGTCGATCAGCTGGAAGCCAGCATGAACAAAGCGGCGGAAACCGCCGTGGTCCAGGCCCAGCCGATCCTCGTTGACGCCGTGAAGAAGATGACGGTCGACGATGCCAAGGGCATCCTCAGTGGCGGCAATGACTCGGCCACCCAGTACCTGAACAAGACCAGCCGCGAACAGATCCGCGCCAAGTTCCTGCCAATCGTCAAGCAAGCCACCGACCAGGTCGGCCTGGCCCAGCAGTACAACTCGTTCGCCGGGCAGGCGGCGACCATGGGCGTGATCGATGCGAAGAGTGCCAACGTCGAAAACTACGTGACCGAACAGGCATTGAACGGCTTGTTCGAGATGATCGGCAAACAGGAAGAAACCATCCGCCAGAACCCGGCGGCGGCGGCGACCAGTTTGGCGAAGAAGGTCTTCGGCACGCTCTAAGCCACAACCCTTGATCGTTCCCCTGCTCACTGCAAGGGAGCGATCAAATCAGCTCCCTTTAACCCGCAGAAAAAACACCCACTCACGCCCCAGCTTGCGCTTCTCGAACAATTCCAGATCCACCAATCCGTTCAACGTGGCCGACGCCGTGTTGTACGAGCACCCCAGGTTCTCCTTCACATTGGCCGCCGTAAATTCCTTCGCCATCCCACTCCTGGCCACCTGATACACCGCCCGCTGCCTCCCGCTCAGTCGCTCGAAAAATCCGGACTCCGACAACCAACGATCAAAACACTCGGCATTCACAAGACTTTTCCTGTAAGCCTCGGTAAAGCTGCTGACAGCACGCAGCACCACCCAACACTGGAAATCGATGAAATACGTCAGGTCCAGGTCATCCGCTTCGGTATTGAGATAGGAGCGTCCGTATTTCACCGGCGCATTGCGCAGCAAGACGCTGATCGCGATGTAACGAAACGCCGAGAAATCATTCTTGAACATGAACCAGTAGAACAACGCCCGCGCAACGCGGCCATTGCCATCGCGAAAAGGATGCTCATAACCCAGCGCGAAATGCAGCGCGATCCCCTTGATCAGCGGGTGCAGATAATCCACCCGGTGGGGATCGTCATGGGATTGATTGATCCACTTCGACAGCACCCGCAATCGAGCAGCGAGCCCCGCGGCAGGAGGCGGTACATGCACCGTATTGCCCTGGCCGTCCTGTACCACCACGTCATCATTGACCCGCAGATCCCCCGGCGAGTATTGCGCGTCATCGATACCCGATACGCCAACGCGATGCAGTGCCGTGATCAGCTCGACACTCAAGGGTTCGTAACGTTTCTCCCAGGCAAGGTTCATCATCTTGAAATTGCCAATCACCATGCGCTCGTCCGGCGTACGCGGCAGGCGATGGCGCTTGAGCATGTCCTTTGCCACCCGAGTGGTGGTCGCTGCACCCTCAAGCTGACTGCTGCTGATGGCTTCGTCTTCGATCAGGTCGTTGAGCAGGTAACTGAAATGCGCACTCTCGCCGATTTGGCTGGTCATGTACTCCAACGCGGCCGTCGTCGTTTGACGATCCACGCAGGAAATCGCTTTTTGTGCCATCGGTGTCAGCACGAAATTGCCCCACTGCATTGGCTCACCCAATGGCAGCAGGCTGACGTATTGCGCGGTTCGAGCTTTCTTGACCAAGGCCCAGCACAGATTCGAATCCAGGCCCGACGCCCAGCGATAGCGCAATTCATCAAACGGCAGATAGCGCCCTTGCTCGTCCAGGGGCTTGAGCAAGGAGAGGTATTGCGAGAGGCGTTCCTTGTGTGGCGATTTCGTCAGTAAATCGAAAACCGGGTCTGAACTCCCCTTCAGCATGGGTGGCTTTTTCATTGGCGCTGTCTCGAAAACTCGTAAAACCGAGTTTCGAGTACAACATCCGGCCCCCCGAGTCTCAATATCGGACGGTTCTGAGATAGTTGTAGGAACTTACGGCAGAAGGATCCGAAAGGTTGGCTTTGACGATGAACATTGATGACTGTTGAGCAGCCTTCGCGAGCAGGCTCGCTCCTACAGTGATCGGCGTACATCCACCCGCTCTTCACCACTCAACAGGCCGAGCGTTAGCTCGCCTTCAGCTTTTGATCTTGATCTGCCGGCCCCTTCGGGAGGCTGAGTGGAGGTGTTCATCCGGGGAGTGGTGCGCAGCGCCGTTCGACGCAGTCGAACACGCTGCATGTAGGTGCAGCGAAGCCAACCGGAGGGCAGTGTCCCCGGATGGATACCGGAGCGAAGGAACGCCGAGCCTTAGCGAGGGGCCGGACGCTGGGGCGAGCGTTTTTTTGCTTACTTTTTTTTGGCGCTTGTAAAAAAAGTGAGTCGCCGTAAGGGCGAAACCGCCAGCCGCCGTTACCGCAGAAACGGATATGTACTCGGTCAATCAAGAACCTGGTCGGCCCAAAGGCCGCCAAGTCCAACGAACTCAGGCCGACTCTTTCTTGACCCGGAACCAAGCCGCATACAGCGCAGGCAGGAACAACAGCGTCAACGCCGTCGCCACAATCAACCCCCCCATGATCGCCACCGCCATCGGCCCGAAAAACACGCTGCGCGACAACGGAATCATCGCCAGCACCGCCGCCAGCGCCGTCAACACAATCGGCCGGAAGCGGCGGACCGTGGCTTCGATGATCGCTTGCCATGGCTTGAGCCCAGCGGCGATATCCTGCTCGATCTGATCCACCAGGATCACCGAGTTGCGCATGATCATGCCCGACAACGCGATGGTCCCGAGCATGGCGACAAAGCCAAATGGCTGGCGGAAGACCATCAGAAACAGCGTCACCCCGATCAACCCCAAAGGCGCCGTCAGAAACACCATCACCGTGCGCGAGAAACTGCGCAACTGCAGCATCAGCAACGTCAACACCACCACGATGAACAACGGCACCCCCGCCTTCACCGAGTTCTGCCCGCGCGCCGAATCCTCGACCGTACCGCCGACATCCAGCAAATAGCCGTCAGGCAGTTCAGCGCGGATCGGATCAAGGGTCGGCATGATCTGCTGCACCAGGGTTGCCGGTTGTTCCTTGCCATAGATGTCGGCGCGAACCGTCACGTTGGGCAGGCGATTGCGGTGCCAGATCACGCCTTCTTCAAAGCCGTATTCCAGGGTCGCGATCTGCGACAGGGCGACGCTGCGACCGTTGTCGGTCGGCACCGCCAGGCTTGGCAGCAACGACAGCTCGGTGCGCTCATGCAAGGTGCCGCGCAACAGGATCTCGATCAACTCGTTGTCTTCGCGGTACTGGCTGACGCTGGAACCGGTCAGCGAGCTCTGCAAAAACTTCGACAGGTTCGCCGTGCTCACCCCCAGTGCCCGTGCACGGTCTTGGTCGATGTTCAAGTACACCACTTTGCTCGGTTCTTCCCAATCCAGGTGGACGTTGACCACATGGGGGTTTTCGCGCACCTTGGCCGCGACTTTGCGGGCCAGTGCGCGGACCTCCTCGATGTGCTCGCCGGTGACCCGGAACTGCACCGGATAGCCAACCGGCGGGCCGTTTTCCAGGCGTGTGACCCGCGAGCGCAACGCCGGGAATTGTTCGTTGAGGGTGGTGATCAACCAGGTGCGCAGGGATTCGCGCTCTTCGATGGTTTTCGCCAGGACGACGAACTGGGCGAAGCTCGCCGCCGGCAATTGTTGATCCAGGGGCAGGTAAAAACGTGGCGAGCCGGTGCCGACGTAGGCCACGTAGTTGTCGATCCCGGCCTTGTCCTTGAGCAACGCTTCGAGGCGCTTGACCTCCTCGGCCGTATTGCTCAGGGACGCGCCTTCGGCCAGCTTCAGGTCGACCATCAACTCCAGCCGGCCCGACGCCGGGAAAAATTGCTGGGGCACAAAACGGAACAGCACGATGGAAGCAATGAACAGCACCACCGTTGCCGTGATCACGGTTTTACGCCAGCGCACACACCACTCCACCAGACGCCTGACGCGCTGGTAAAACGGCGTGCCATAAGGGTCGGGTTGATCCGCGCCGTGTTTGGCCGCGTGAATCTTCGCCAGGTCCGGCAGGAGTTTTTCCCCCAGGTAAGGCACGAAGAGCACCGCCGCCACCCAGGACGCCAGCAGGGCAATAGTCACCACTTCGAAGATCGAACGGGTGTATTCACCGGTGCCCGATTGCGCGGTAGCGATCGGCAGGAAACCGGCGGCGGTGATCAGCGTGCCGGTGAGCATCGGGAAGGCGGTGCTGGTCCAGGCATAGCTCGCCGCCTTGATACGGTCGAAGCCCTGCTCCATTTTGATCGCCATCATTTCCACGGCGATGATGGCGTCGTCCACCAGCAAGCCCAGCGCCAGCACCAGGGCGCCGAGGGAGATCTTGTGCAGGCCAATCCCCAGGTAATACATGCAGGCGAAGGTCATCGCCAGCACCAGCGGAATGGCCAGGGCCACCACCATGCCGGTGCGCACGCCGAGGGAGAAAAAACTCACCAACAGCACGATGGCCAGCGCTTCGACCAACACCTGGACGAACTCGCCAACCCCGGTTTTCACCGCGGCCGGCTGGTCGGAGACCTTGCGCAGCTGCATGCCGGCCGGGAGATTCTTCTGGATGCGGGCAAACTCGATTTCCAGGGCCTTGCCCAGCACTAGAATGTCACCACCGTCCTTCATGGCCACGGCCAGGCCGATGGCGTCTTCACCCATGAAACGCATGCGCGGTGCCGGTGGATCGTTGAAACCGCGGCGCACGTCGGCGACATCGGAGATGCGGAACGTACGATCGCCGACGCGGATCGGGAAGTTCTTGATCTCATCGACCGTCTGAAAATTCCCCGAGACCCGTAGCTGCAATCGCTCACTGGTGGTTTCGAAGAAGCCGGCGGTGGACACCGCATTCTGTTCTTCCAGGGCTTGCTGCACCGCCGCCAACGGCAATCCGAGGGTGGCGAGCTTTACGTTGGACAGTTCGATCCAGATCTTTTCGTCCTGTAAGCCGAGCAAGTCGACCTTGCCCACATCCTTGACCCGCTGCAGCTGGATCTGGATGCGGTCGGCGTAGTCCTTGAGCACGGCGTAGTCGAAACCCTCGCCGGTCAGCGCGTAGATGTTGCCGAAGGTGGTACCGAATTCATCGTTGAAAAACGGCCCCTGAATACCCGGCGGCAAAGTGTGGCGGATGTCGCTGACCTTCTTGCGCACCTGATACCAGAGCTCCGGTATATCCACCGAGTGCATGGAGTCACGGGCGATGAACGTCACCTGGGATTCACCCGGGCGGGAGAACGACACGATGCGCTCGTACTCGCCGGTTTCCATCAGCTTCTTTTCAATGCGTTCGGTGACCTGGCGCGAGACTTCCTGTGCGGTCGCCCCTGGCCAGTTGGTACGGATCACCATGGCCTTGAAGGTAAACGGCGGGTCCTCGCTTTGCCCCAGCTTGGTGTAGGACAGAGCGCCGACGATCGCCAGCAAGAGCATCAGGAACAAGACGATCTGGCGATTGCGCAGCGCCCAGGCGGAAAGATTGAAACCCATCGGGGATTACTCCTTGTCCGCCAGATTGACCACGCGGTTGGAGCGATCCACCGGGCGCACGGATTGCCCGTCGAGTAGCACATGGACACCGGCGGCCACCACCCAGTCGCTGGCATTGAGACCTTCAAGGACCGGCACGGTTTTCTCACCGAAGGCGCCGACCCGTACCGGGGTCTTCTTCAAGGTGTTGTTGGCGCTGACCACCCAGACATAGGTCACGCCGTTTTCCGCGGTCAGCGCCGACAGTGGCACTGACAACGGAACAGCTTGGGCGGACTGCACGAAGACACGGGCGCTCTGGCCGAGCTCGACCGGCACCTTGCCCGCATTGAAGGCGATACGCGCAGCGAAGGTGCGCGACTTTGGATCGGCAGCCGGCGACAGTTCGCGGATGTGTCCGGCGAAGCGCTGATCCGGTTGCGTCCAGAGTTCGACCGAAACCGGTTGGCCGACCTTGAAGCGGCCGAAGCTTGCCTCCGGCAGGCTGATCAACACTTCACGTTCGCCATCGGTGGCCAGGGTAAACACCGTTTGCCCGGCCGCGACCACTTGCCCGACTTCCACCGCTCGCTTGGCGACTACGCCATCCTGCGGCGCCCGCAGCACCGCGTAACTGGCCTGATTGGTGGAGACGTTGAACTCGGCCTTGATCTGTTTAAGACGCGCTTCACCGGACCGGTACAGGTTTTCGTGATTGTCGTACTGCGAGCGGCTGACCAGCTGGCGCTCCATCAGCGTCTTATAGCGATCACGTTCGGCGCGCACCATGTTCAGATTGGCTTCGGCGGCCGCGACCTGGGCGCGGGTGGCCTCCAGTTGCAGGCGCACGTCCTGGGGATCGAGTTCCGCCAGCGGTTGATCGGCCTTGACCCGCTGCCCTTCGTCGACCAGTCGTCGGCTGACTTTCCCGCCAATGCGGAACGCCAGGTCCGGTTCAAAGCGGGCGCGAACTTCACCAGGGTAACTTTCCATCGCCTGGGTCGAAGGCTCTGGCTGAACCACCATGGCCGGTCGAATGCTGACGACAGGCGCCTCTTCGTGACCGCACGCGGTCAATAAAAACGCCAGGGTGACTGGCAACGCGAGGGGCAAGGCATAGCGGAACATGGTGAAGGACCTTTCGCCAATGGTGCTTGGAATAATTATACTGACGAGTATGTTATTAATAGCAAACTCACCAGTCCAGTAATAAAAGCGAATATGCCGAACAATCTTTCAGCACCCAATGGCCCAGGCCGCCCCAAGGATCTGGCCAAGCGCCAGGCGATCCTCGATGCAGCGAAAACGCTGTTTCTGACCAAGGGATATGCCAACACCAGCATGGATGCTGTCGCCGCGCAGGCCGGCGTATCGAAGCTCACGGTCTACAGCCACTTCAACGACAAGGAGACGCTGTTCTCCGCTGCCGTGGTGGCCAAGTGCGAAGAGCAATTGCCGTCGCTGTTCTTTGAATTGCCGGAAGGCGTGGCAGTGGAAACCGTGCTGCTGAACATCGCCCGCGGCTTTCACCAGTTGATCAACAGCGATGAGTCGGTGAACTTGCATCGATTGATCATGGCCCTGGGCAGCCAGGACCCGAAACTCTCGCTGATCTTCTTCGAAGCCGGGCCACAGCGCATGCTGCACGGCATGGAGCGGTTGCTGAGCAAAGTCGATCAGAGTGGCGTGTTGTGTATCGACAAACCGCGTAATGCGGCGGAACACTTTTTTTGCCTGCTCAAGGGGGCGGCGAATTTCCGGTTGTTGTATGGCTGCGGCGAACCGCTGACCGGGGAAGCGGCGGAGAGCCATGTGCGGGAAGTGGTGGGGTTGTTTATGCGGGCTTATCGGCCGGAGTAGGCCTGACAGATATTGGTTGGCTGATCTGACGCTATCGCGGGCAAGCCCGCTCCCACAGTGTCCGGGGTGTTCTCAGAAATTGTGTTCTACACAAATCCTGTGGGAGCGTGGCTTGCCCGCGATGCAGGCGACTCGGTCTTAAGGCTTCAGCGCTTTCTTCGGATAAATGTCATACCGACTGGATTTGCCATCCAGCGCATGGCTAGGCTTGGGCCCCTCAATGCACGGCGCCTTGCGCGGACGTTTAACCACCACCCGGTGGCTGGCCAAAGCCAATGCCGCGGCGAGCAATGCCGGCGCATCCGGATCATCCCCCACCAGCGGGCGGAACAGGCGCATTTCCTTTTTCACCAACGCGGTTTTCTCGCGATGGGGGAACATCGGGTCGAGGTAGATCACCTGCGGCGGCTCGCCTTCCCAATTGCGCATCACCTCGATCGAGTTGCCCTTGAGCAAGCGCATACGCGCCACGATGGGTGCTACGTCGAAATCTTCCGCGCCCCGGGCCAAGCCATCCTCGAGCAAGGCACCGATCAATGGCTGACGCTCGATCAGGCTCATCTCGCAGCCGAGGCTAGCCAGCACGAACGCATCCTTGCCCAGCCCCGCAGTGGCATCCAGCACACGCGGTCGCACACCTTGGGCGATGCCCACGGCCTTGGCGATCATCTGCCCGCTGCCGCCACCATACAACCGGCGATGCGCCGCGCCACCCTCGACGAAATCGACCCGCACCGGACCGGGCGCATCCGGCCCCAGCTGTTGCAGCTGCAAACCCTGGTCACCCACCTGCAACGCGAACTCGCCATCCGCCACTTGCAGCGGCAGGCCCAGACGCTCGGCCCATTGCTCGGCCTGGGGCTCGAAGGCCGCGCTCAGCGCCTCGACATGGATGCGGCAGGCCGCAGGTTGATCAATCATCGGAAACACGCTCAAAAAATTAATGATCGGCAAAAACGGCCGATAACAAAACTATCGAGCATTTTGCCAGAGCTGAGCGTCGACCGAGAGAAATGTCAGACATTCAACCCACAATCACAGGTTTTATCTCGCCCTACGGCGATTACAACCTGCGAAACACCCAGGCCCTGAGCGGCGTCAGTCACATCTGGCAGGATTTCTTTGCCCGTGCACTGGCCGAACAGTCGGGTGACGTGTTGCCGCAATCGCTGAATTTTCCACCGGTCGACCTGCAAAGCCCGGTTGAACCCACCGTTGGCAGCGACCTGCTGGCGCACATCGTTGCCCAGCGCGAATGCGACGTGAAGGACAACGAAGTTCGCCCGCCCGAGCCGCTGTTCCTGCCGATTGCCGAGTTCGAACTGGACCTGGCCGACAAACCATTCCCGCCGTTCCCCGCCGAAGAGATCGTTGCCCAGCAGCAACAGCAGGACTTCGAGAGGGGCTGGGTGCGTCCGATCGTGCTCACCGCCGGCCAGCCGTTGCCAGAAGCCGGACCGGCGCCACAACCGCGTCCGCTGCGCTTGCCGATCGCCGAGTTCGAACTCGACCTGCTGGACAAGCCGTTCCCGCCGTTCTCGCCTGAAGAATTGGTGGAACAACAGAAACAACTCGATTTCGATAACGGTTGGGCACGCCCGATCATCCTGCAGAACCTGCGCCTCGCCGCATAAAACTCAGCGACAGACCCACGACGGCCCGACATCCAGATGAAAGTGATTGCGATGGGCGGCGTTGTAATCGGGGCTCAACACCACGCTGAACAGGCCGCAGGCGCCATCGCGGACCTGCCGTAAAAACCTGGCATCCTGATTATCCTTCGGCCAATCCTTGAGCACGCTGATGGTTCGGCCGTCAGCCAGGCGAAAACCGGCGATATCCAGCGCATCGGCCGACGCATGCTGGCTAAGCCTGCCATTCTCGCGACCGTAGACATTGCGGCAGGCAAAGCTGCCGAGGTGATCGACCCGCGTGACCGCTTGCCCGTACACCGCCTGCGCCGCCGGTTGCAGCGCGTGATGCTCGAACAGGGCAAATGCCACAGCAAGCCGGCAACTGGCGAGGAAACTGCTGCTCAGGGCCACGTCACTGCCCTGGACACGCAGGGCAGTGGTCAGCGGGCATTTGGCGTCCGGACTGTCGGCCTGATGACTCACGCGCAATCCGGAGCTGCTCAACGCCTGGTCGCACAGCTGCGCATCAGCGCGCAGTCGCATCAGCTTGTAGCGGGTCAGCAGGTTGGGCTCGGCCTTGACGTCCAGCGGCGCCCAGGGATTCCACTGCGGCGGCAGCGAAATCCAGCCACGCCAGACGCCCACTCCAGCTGCCGTGATGATCAACAGCATCAGCAGCAGCCACCCGCGAAATCGCACCGTCAGCCTTTGAAAAACTGATTGGCCTGGGCGTACGGCATGGATCGCGACGTGAAGCCGAACGTGCCCGCCGTCTTGATTTCCTCGGCGGCGCGGTAGAACTCGCCCAGCGCCGCCAAGGCCAGCGCCGAGCCGACACTGATGCGCTTGACGCCCATTTCACTCAATTGCTCGACCGTCAGCTTCAAACCGCCGGACATCAACACGTTGACCGGTTTCGGCGCCACGGCGCGAACCACTGCCAATACCTCTTCAGCACTGCGCAACCCTGGCGCATACAACACGTCGGCACCGGCTTCGGCGAACGCCTGCAAGCGACGGATCGTGTCGGCCAGATCCGGATTGCCATGCAGATAGTTCTCGGCCCGGGCGGTCAGCGTGAACGCGAAAGGCAAACTGCGGGCGGCAGCGACGGCGGCCTCGATACGCGCCACGGCATGTTCGAAGCAATAAATCGGAGCGTCCGGACGGCCCGTGAAATCTTCGATCGAACCGCCAACGGCACCGGCGGCCGCGGCCGCCCGAATGCTTTGCGCGCATTCGGCGGGATCATCGGCAAAGCCGTTTTCCAGATCGACCGCTACCGGCAGGTCGGTGGCGGCGACAATCGCCCGGACGTTGGCCAGGGTGTCGTCCAGCGTCAGGCCGCCATCGGGGCGGCCCTGGGAAAAAGCGTAACCGGCGCTGGTGGTCGCCAGCGCCTCGA
Organism: Pseudomonas sp. WJP1; assembly: GCF_028471945.1. Taxonomy (NCBI): domain Bacteria; kingdom Pseudomonadati; phylum Pseudomonadota; class Gammaproteobacteria; order Pseudomonadales; family Pseudomonadaceae; genus Pseudomonas; species Pseudomonas sp. WJP1. The sequence continues at coordinate 1,196,517 of NZ_CP110128.1, read as the reverse complement.
AACCCAGGCTGGCGAGCATCTTTGCCGAACCGGCATCCCACGGATTGGGAATCACAAAGGCCCCGTCGCGTTCGTGCAAGGCTCTGAACGCTTGGGCTCGAAGGGTTTGCGCAGCCATTGGCAGGCTCCTCTGAAGGGAAACGAGTCCGCTTCAGAGCAAGCCAAGTTGCTCCGCCGCGGGCTCTCTGTATAGCTCAGGCAGCGCCGGCAAGCCAGGCAGACGCAGCATCAGGTGCGCGTGAAAACGTTGTGCCAGTTTCGCCGCGAGCACATTGTCGGCGGTGTGCAGGAAGATGTAGGGCGTACGCCCCTCTTCGATCCACAGGGCGATTTTCTCCACCCACGGCACCAGAAAGGGTTCATTGGCCTCAAGCTGCGGATGACCGATGAAACGCACCTGCGGGAACTGCGTGAACGCTGCCGGGCGCGGCGGCACACGGGGTTTCTTCGATTGGGCGTGCAGCACCGAGGGCTCGGTCGAGATACAGCTGAACAAGGCACGGGGATCAAGACAGATGCGCTCGACACCCCGATCGAGCAACAGGCGATTGAGCATCCGCTCGTTCTCGCCCTTGGCGAAGAAGTCGTCATGCCGCACTTCCACCGCCAGTGGCCGCTGCAGCGCATCGATGAATCCGGCCAGCTCGGGCAGGCGTTGTGGCGTAAAGCCCTTGGATAATTGCAACCACAACGGCGCTACCCGCTCGCCCAGCGGGCTGAGCAATCGGGTGAAGGTGTCGGCGGCGGTCAGTTGTTCGCGCAGGTCACCGCCGTGGCTGATCTCCCGGGGGAACTTGGCGGTGAAGCGAAAGTGTGCGGGCATGACCTCGGCCCAACGCTGCACGGTCCTGGCAGAGGGACTGGCGTAGAAGGTCGTATTGCCTTCCACGGCGTTGAACACTTGGGAATAGAGACTTAGAAAATCGGCGGGTTTGGACGCTGGCGGGTACAGGTAATCACGCCAGGCGTTTTCGCTCCAGGACGGGCAACCGAGGTAGTAAGGCAACATCAGATGTACAGGTCGAGGCCCAGCACTTGCGCATCCCAATCGACGAAACTGGCGGTGCTCAGGTAACTGGCCAGCGCCATTGCCACGCTTTTGCTCATCGCGCGGTGATAAAGCATGTCCTGCTGACGGGCGGGAAGATTGCTCAGCTTTTGCGCAGCGGCTTTGGCGGCACGGGCAGCCAGTTGTTCTTCGGTCGCAAATTCCAGCTCGCCTTCGATATCGACGGGCTCGTCTTCCACCCGCTGGCCGTTGCGAGGCTTGCGCTTGATGGGATAGGACTGAGAGGAAACGCCGTCTATACGCATAGGTGCATGCTCGGTATCAGTAATGGCAGTCTAGTGGCACACAACCCACATCGCAAACTGCCGAGTGATAACTAGAACACATAAAAGGCAAAAGGTTTAAAAGCTGGGGTTACAAACTGACGATTGACTGTGTTTTTGACATCGCCTTCGCGAGCAGGCTCGCTCCCACAGGATTTACGCCAAACCTTGTGGGAGCGAGCCTGCTCGCGAAGGGGACAACTCGGTGTAGCGAATTAACGCGCCTTGGGTGTCGCCACTTTATCGCGCAGATAAACCGGCTGCGCCTCGTCCGCCACAATCGCCTCGCCACGCTCCCAGGCAAAGCGCGCCAGCGTCAGCAGGTCTTCAGCATGAGGCAACATGCCCGCGTCCTGCCCGATCAAATCGACGCCGATGCGCTCGGCATAGCCCCAACCGGTGCCCGCGCCGAACCATTCACCACTGGCATCGGCCGGCAGTGCGGCGACTTCCGGTGGCAACACTGCTTCAGCACCGACCAGGCGCATCTCCCCTGCCGTTTCGCGGTAGCAGCCCCAATACACCTCGTCCATCCGCGCATCGATGGCCGCCGCGACCTGGCTGGCGCCGTGTTCGCGGTAGGCGCGTTGGGCCAGCACCGCCAGGTTCGACACTGGCAATACCGGGCGATCGAGTGCAAATGCCAGGCCTTGCACCACGCCGATGGCAATCCGCACGCCGGTGAACGCACCCGGCCCGCGACCGAAGGCGATGGCGTCGACCGCTTGCAGGTTGGTGCCGGCATCGGCGAGCAGCTGCTGGATCATCGGCAGCAGCTTCTGTGCATGCAGGCGCGGAATCACCTCGTAATGGCTCGTCACTTTGCCGTCGTGCAGCAAGGCAACGGAGCAAGCTTCAGTCGCGGTGTCCAGGGCCAGCAAGGTGCTCATCGATGTTTCCACAAGAGAGATCAGAAAAAAGTCCGTCAGTATAAACAACTACGGCCCGCAAGCGGGCCGTAGAAGATCAAGCTGTTTTCAGCTCAGGGCAGCCATCACCTTGGTGGTGATCGCTTCAACCGAACCAACGCCTTCGATATGGCTGTACTTCGGCTTGCCGTTGGCAGCCGACAGCTTCTGGTAGAAGTCCACCAGCGGTTTGGTCTGCGAGTGGTAGACCGACAGGCGATGACGCACGGTTTCTTCGGTGTCGTCCTTGCGCTGTACCAGCTCTTCGCCGGTGATGTCGTCTTTACCAGCGATTTTCGGCGGGTTGTAGACGATGTGGTAAACGCGGCCGCTAGCCTCGTGAACACGGCGACCGGCGATACGCTGCACGATCTCTTCGTCTTCAACGGCGATTTCAACCACCGCATCCAGCTCGACGCCGGCAGTCACCAGGGCTTCAGCCTGGGGAATGGTGCGCGGGAAACCGTCGAACAGGAAACCGTTGGCGCAGTCGGACTGGGCGATACGGTCCTTGACCAGGGCGATGATCAGGTCATCGGAGACCAGGCCGCCGGCATCCATGATGCTCTTGGCCTTGATGCCCAGCTCGGTGCCGGCCTTGACCGCGGCACGCAGCATGTCGCCGGTGGAGATTTGCGGAATACCGAATTTTTCGGTGATGAACTTAGCCTGAGTACCTTTACCGGCCCCGGGAGCTCCCAGCAGAATGACGCGCATCGATGTGCTCCTCAATTTTTATATGGATAACGTCAGATTCGCCTCGTGGGGCCAATCTCAAAAATAGGGTCGTGACCGCCCAAACGGCCAAAGGCTGCTCAAGATACACAGCAGGCTGCGCCCACACAAGCCGCCAAAAGTCGGAGAAACCGCTGCCCGTGATGACCGCGCAACCCGGTTCCCCAAGTCGCAACCCCTACATTAACTGTCGCCTGGCAGCACTTTCGCACCTGCCATTGAACCGCATCCGGCGCCCGCGCCGGATGCCCAAAAGCACGGCAAAATTCCTCAGCCGGTGTTGCGCAAACCGGCGGCAATCCCCGCTACAGACACCAGCAACGCCTGTTCTACCGGGCTGTCCTGTGCCACATCCGGTTGCCGCGATCGTGCCAGCAACTCGGCCTGCAATAGATGAAGCGGATCGAGGTAAGTGTTGCGCAAACGGATGAATTCAAGGGTGGCCGGGCTATGTGCCAACAGCTGTGACTGACCGGTCAGCCCGAGAACGATGGCGCATGCCTGCGACAATAGGTCGCGTAAGTGCGCGCCCAAAGGTAGCAAGTCCGGTTCGACCAGACGCTCGTCGTAGGACCGGGCAATATCCGCGTCCGCCTTGGCCAGGACCATCTCCAGCATGTCGATGCGGGTGCGGAAAAACGGCCACTGCTCACGCATCTGCTGCAGCAGTTCGCCCTCACCACGCTCCAGCGCCTTGCTCAGGGCCGCTTCCCAGCCCAGCCATGCCGGCAGCATCAGCCGTGTCTGGGTCCAGCCGAAGATCCACGGGATAGCCCGCAGGCTTTCGATCCCGCCGGCGCGGCGCTTGGCCGGGCGACTACCCAGCGGCAGGCGTCCCAGTTCCTGTTCCGGCGTGGACTGGCGGAAATATTCCACGAACTGCGGATTTTCCCGCACCACGGCACGGTAGGCGCTGACTCCATCGGCGGCCAGTTCGTCCATCAAGTGGCGCCACTGTGGCGTTGGGGGCGGCGGTGGCAGCAAGGTCGCTTCGAGCACCGCGGCCAAGTACAGATTGAGGTTTTGCTCGGCGATGTCCGGCAGGCCGAATTTGAAACGAATCATTTCTCCCTGCTCGGTGGTGCGGAAACGTCCGGCGACTGAACCCGGCGGCTGCGACAGGATCGCCGCGTGAGCCGGGCCGCCACCCCGCCCCACGGTGCCACCGCGACCATGGAACAACAGCAGTTCCACGTCATGTGAACGGCAGATATCCACCAGTTGCTCCTGCGCCCGGTACTGGGCCCAGGCGGCGGCCGTGGTCCCAGCGTCCTTGGCCGAGTCGGAATAACCGATCATGACCTCCTGCGGGCCTTGCAGGCGCGAGCGATAACCCGGCAGCAACAAGAGCTTCTCGATCACCGGGCCGGCGTTGTCGAGGTCGGCGAGGGTTTCGAACAGCGGCACCACGCGCATCGGCCGCAATACCCCGGACTCCTTGAGCAACAGCTGCACGGCCAGCACATCGGAAGCGGCACCGGCCATGGAGATCACGTACGAGCCCAGCGACGCCCCTGGCGCAACGGCGATTTCCCGGCAGGTCGCCAGCACTTCGGCGGTGTCGGCCGAAGGCTTGTAGTGCGGTGGCAGCAATGGCCGGCGGTTGTTCTGTTCGCGCGTCAGGAAGGTAATGCGCTCTTCTTCGCTCCAGTCTTCGTAGCGACCGAGGCCCAGGTAATCGGTGATTTCGGTCATGGCCGCGGTATGGCGCGACGAGTCCTGACGCACATCGAGACGCACCAGGAACAGGCCAAACGTCACGGCCCGGCGCAGGCAATCGAGCAACGGACCGTCGGCGATCACGCCCATGCCGCACTCATGCAGCGAGTGGTAGCACAGCTCCAGCGGGTCGAGCAGTTCGCGGTTGTTTTGCAGCACATCGACCGATGCAGGCGTTGGCGTCGACAACGCGGTGTGCGCCCAGTTTCTCGTCGCGCGCAGGCGCTCGCGCAGTTGCTTGAGCACCGCGCGATAGGGTTCGGCGCTGTCGCCGGCCTTGGCCTTCAACGCTTCACTGGCCTGCTGCATCGACAACTCGGCAGCGAGATGATCGACATCGCGCAGGTACAAATCGGCCGCCATCCAGCGCGCCAGCAGCAGCACTTCGCGGGTGACCGCCGCCGTCACGTTCGGGTTGCCGTCACGGTCGCCGCCCATCCACGAGGCAAAGCGGATGGGTGCTGCCTGCAGTGGCAAACGCAGACCGGTGGCGGCGTGCAGGGCCTGATCGGCCTTGCGCAGGTAGTTGGGGATCGCTTGCCACAGCGAATGCTCGATCACTGCGAAGCCCCATTTGGCTTCGTCGACCGGCGTCGGACGCGTGCGGCGGATCTCTTCGGTGTGCCAGGCTTCGGCGATCAGGCGTTGCAACGTCGACTTGATCTGCTCGCGCTCGGCGCCGGTCAGGTCGCGATGGTCCTGGGCTGCCAGTTGCGCGGCGATGGCGTCGTATTTCTGGATCAGCGTGCGGCGCGCGACTTCGGTCGGGTGCGCCGTCAGCACCAATTCGATTTCCAGCCGTCCCAGCTGACGGGCCAGGGACTCGGCGCCATGACCTTCGGCGCGCAGGCGGGCGAGCAACTCCGGCAGCACCCGCGCTTCGAATGGAGCGGCCTGGGATTCTTCGCGACGGTGAATCAGCTGGTACTGCTCGGCGATGTTGGCCAGGTTGAGAAACTGGTTGAACGCCCGCGCCACCGGCAGCAGTTCGTCCTCCGTCAACTGGTTGAGGCTGGCACTCAGCTCGGCGTCCATGGAGCCGCGACGGTCCGCCTTGGCGCCCTTGCGGATCTGCTCGATCTTGTCGAGAAAGCCGTCCCCGTACTGTTCACGAATGGTGTTGCCCAACAACTCACCGAGCAGGTGAACGTCTTCGCGCAAGCGTGCATCAATATCGGTCATCAACAGTTCTCCAGCGAAAAATCCGGTCGACCAGGAACCTTAAGAGTGCCGCTCCAGACCGGTTCTTACAAGCAAGACGACGAAGGGACTGTAAACCTTTGCCGTTGAAGCTAGTCTCAACGGTAAGCCGTTCAACGGCTGTCGCCGGCACCTGCCGGACATTCCCCGCCTGCAATGAGCAGGAGCGCAATGAGGTCATTATGAAAATCCGCGAGCTTGCCAACCACTGGGAAGAAAACGCCAAAGGTCGCCTGACCGACACAGGCTATTCGATTCACCTGGACGTGGAGGCTGCCGCACGGCTTGCGGCGATTATCGAGATGTACCCCAAGCGGCATCCCGAAGAACTGCTGGGCGAACTGATCGGGGCCGCCCTGGAAGAACTGGAAAAAAGCTTCCCCTATGTAAAAGGTACGACCGTAGTGGCCACTGACGAAGAAGGCGATCCGCTGTACGAAGACATCGGCCCGACCCCACGTTTTCTCGCCTTGTCCCGTCGCCACCTGCACGACTTGTCGGCGGCTGACGACAAGCAGAAACACTGATTTTTTCCGCATTCCCCCCTTCAGAAAACCGCTGTTCGCGTCGCCTTCGAGGGGCGTGAACAGCCGTGTTTATTGCCACGATCCTCGATATAGAGCCCTCTCCACTGCACCGAAGTTTTTTTCGGTAGCAGGCTAATTTCTCTGAACTTTCAAAAAACGCCTCGGGTCAACCCAGTAACCACGCCTGGGACGGCCGTTTCAAAACGCCTTGTGAAATACGGTTTCGGCTCTTTGCCCAGGATGGATGTTCACGTTGCTCAGGAGTTAGCCCAATGGAGTTGAAAACGATGAAAACCCGAACTGGCAAATCTTCTTCCCTGCACAGCCTGAAAATGACGGCCCTGGCCATCGGCTCCGGCCTCGTGCTGGCCGGTTGCGCCGGCAACCCGCCCACCGAGCAGTTCGCCGTTACCGAGTCAGCGGTCAACAACGCCGTCAGCGCCGGTGGTACCGAATTCGCCGCGGTGGAAATGAAGGCGGCGCAGGACAAGCTCAAGCAAGCCGAAATCGCCATGCACGACAAAAAGTACGATCAGGCCAAAACCCTGGCCGAACAGGCTGAGTGGGACGCTCGCGTGGCCGAGCGCAAAGCCCAGGCGATGAAAGCCGAACAGTCTGTGAAGGACTCTCAGAAAGGGGTTCAGGAACTGCGTCAGGAAAGCCAGCGCACCGTTCAATAACGGCGCGGCATGACGTATTTCTTACTCTATTAAAAGGACGAAACCATGAATTACAAACAAGCGATGATCCCTGCCCTGCTGGCCGCCAGCGTTGCTTTGGCCGCATGCTCCACACCACCGAACGCCAATCTGGAACAGGCCCGCACCAATTATTCCGGCCTGCAAGCCAATCCGCAGGCGAGCAAAGTCGCGGCGCTGGAAACCAAGGAAGCCAGCGATTACCTGGACAAGGCCGACAAGGCCTATCTGGACAAGGAAGACCCGGCCAAGGTCGACCAGTTGGCCTACCTGACCAACCAGCGTGTGGAAGTGGCGAAACAGACCATCGCCCTGCGCACCGCCGAAGCCAACCTGAAAAATGCTTCCGCCCAACGGGCCCAGGCGCGCCTGGATGCGCGCGACCAGCAGATCAAGCAGTTGCAGGACAGCCTCAACGCCCGGCAGACCGATCGCGGCACGCTGGTGACCTTCGGTGATGTGCTGTTCGCCACCGACAAGGCCGAGCTGAAATCCAACGGCCTGATGAACATCAACAAACTGGCGCAGTACCTCCAGGAAAACCCGGACCGCAAAGTGATTGTCGAGGGTTACACCGACAGCACCGGTACCGCGTCGCACAACCAGTCCCTGTCGGAACGTCGCGCCAGCTCCGTGCGCACGGCGCTGGTGAAGATGGGTGTCGATCCAACGCGCATCGTTGCCCAGGGTTATGGCAAGGAGTATCCGGTTGCGGATAACACCAGCGTTTCGGGTCGGGCCCAGAACCGTCGGGTGGAAGTGACCATTTCCAATGACAACCAGCCGGTGATTCCGCGTTCGGCTGTCAGCTCCAACACACAGTAAGCCGTCATTGCACAAAACCCTGTGGGAGCCAGCCTGCTGGCGATAGCGGTGTATCAGTCAACATCAATGTTGAATGTTCAATCGCAATCGCCAGCAGGCTGGCTCCCACAGTCGATCTCGGTTTATTGCTCAAGCTTCTGCGGGGTTTCCTGACCCATGCAGCGCACTGCTTTCTTCTTGCTGTTGACCAGCACGCCGGTCAGGCCTTTCTGTTCGGTATCAAACAGCACCAACACGCCATCAATGCACTGCGCCACTTGCGCCGCCGGTTCCAGGGAGACTTTGTAGTCTTCGCCCGGCACGGTCTTGAGCATGGTGAATTCGTTGAGCAGCAACGCATCCTCTGGCTTGGCGAAGTGCAGGTAGCCGTACCACCACAGGGCGCCGACGGTGCCGAGGATGCTGCAGATACCGGTGATGATCAGTGGGATGGCGTTACGTTCTTCACTCATTTCGGGCTCTCTGGTGGTTCATCTTCAGAATGTTCGGGCGCCGGGTAATTGGGGATCTCACCCAGGCGGCGCAGGCCGTCGAAATGCTGCGGGTCATCGAGATAACGCAGCATGACTTTGCGCCAGACCGGGTCGGCGAATGTCTGCACGTGACCGCCACGGGTCAGTTGCAGCACTCTGGGCGGCGGCGCAGCTTGATACAGACGGATGCCGTTGGAAAGAGGCACGAGCGGATCGTCGATGCTGTGGTAGATCAGTTTCGGCACGCCATTGAGTTGCGCCATGGAGTTGATCGCACTGTCACCATCGGGCACCAGCCAGGACAGCGGCACCTGGAACGCCCAGAACACCCATGAATTGCTCAGCGCATAGCGACCGACACTGCGGTAGCTGGCGGGCACGCCATCGAGCACAACCGCCTTGAGCTGTTTTTGCCGCTCGGGGTGCTGCACCAGGTAGTGAACCGCCATTGAGCCGCCCAGGCTCTGGCCCAGCAGGACCAGCGGCTTGCCCTTGACCTCGGGGGCCTGGTCGAGCCATTTGAACGCGGCGTCGATGTCCTGGTAGATTGCCGGCAAGCTCGGCTCGCCCTCGGACAGGCCGTAGCCGCGATAATCCACCAGCAGTACCTGGTATCCCTGTTTGGGTAGCCACCAACTCCCGCCCAAGTGCATGGGCAGATTGCCGCCGTTGCCGTGCAGGTGCAGTACGGTGCCTTTGACCTCGACGCCTTTTTTCGCCGGCAGCCACCAACCGTGCAGCTTGAGGCCGTCGGCGGTAGTCAGGGTGACATCGCGGTATTCGAGCTTGGCTTTTTCCGGGGTGAACAACTGGCCGGGTTCGGGGTAGAACAGCAATGAGCTGCAACCGTTCAGGGCCAGGAGAAGGCAGAGGATGCCGAGGAGTTTCATCCGGTGAAACCTCGCTTTTAGGATTGATAGCAAGTCCTGTAGGAGCGAGCGGGCGGCGTTCCGACTTGCCCGCGAAGAACGATGATGCGGTGCATCTGTCAGACCGCGTTATCGTTCTTCGCGGGCAAGCCTCGCTCCTACAGGTGATGCGTTGATTACAGGATATTGGAGTAATCCGCCTCGATCCGGTCCAGGCTCAGGTGGTTGAGGAAGTTGGAGAAGCACATCCACGCCGACAACGCGTTCATGTCACGGAACTGTTCCGGCAGGTACTTGGGCGGTACCACCAGGCCTTCATCCACCAACTGGCGCAAGGTGCGCATGTCTTCCAGGGTGGTCTTGCCGCAGAACAACAGCGGGATCTGCTCCAGCTTGCCTTTGCGCACCGCCAACTGAATGTAGTTGTAAATCATGATGAAGCCCTTGAGGTAGGACAAGTCTTTGGTAAATGGCAGACCTGTCGGCACCGAGCCGCGGAAAACGCGACTGGCGTTGCTGTAGCTCTCGGGCATCTCGAAGCCTTGTTCGCGGAAGAACTCGAACACCTGCAGGAAATCCGCGCCCTCCTCGACCATGTGAATGGCCCGCGTGCGGTTGGTCAGCTTGCGCAGGCGGCTCGGGTAGGAGGCAAAGGTGATGATTTCCATCAGGATCGCCAGGCCTTCCTGGGTCACCGTCGACGAGGGTGGCCCCTTGGACAGGAAGGTGCAGATCGGCTGGTTCAAACCGTTGAGTGTGGTGCCGACGTGCACCAGGCCTTCATGGACTTCCAGGGCACGCACGTCACGGTCGTTGAACATCGCATCGGCGCGGATCTTGATGTAGTCGGCGCCCGCCGCCGCATCGGCGACGATACCGTCGGACTCGAACACCCGAATGGTTTCCTCGGCTTCGCCGAACACCTTGTTCAAGCGGTGTTGCAGCAGGCTGACAGCATCCTTGGCGGTCAATGTCTTCGGCTCATCCTTGAGGTCGCCACGACCGTCGATGTTGTTCAGGTATTCGGACAGCATCATGCCCAGGTCGGACAGGGTCGGGTCGCCGGCATGGAAGGCGTCGGAGGCAGCGCCATACAATTCCTGGGAAATCAGGCCGAAATCCTCGGTGCCGCGCGCTTCGAGCATGCGCACCACCATCCGGTATTCCTTGCACATGCGGCGCATGATCTGCCCGACCGGGTTGAACTGGCCAAGCTGGCGGGTGATGTCGCGCTCGATGTTCTGGAATTCCAGCTTGACCTTGCTGGAATCGAAGGCCAGCGGACGGTTGAGGTAGTAGTCACGGTCCACCGCCGGCATTTCCTTGCCCTTGGCCTTGAGGAAACCCTTGCGGATGTTGTCGTCCCATTTCACCGCATCGAGGACGCGAATCGGCGTCTGCGCCAGCACAATGCGATCAGACAAAATGCGTATCGACTGCTGGTAATCGTCCACCCGGAACTCCTGTTGAAACCTGTTGATTATTGGGCCTTGGCCTGGCGCTGGTAGCGAACCGCTTCGACGAATACATCGGAGTTGGCGGGATCGTCGAGGTAGGCCGCTACCTGGTCCATGTTGCTGTCGATCAACACACCCTCGCCGTCGTCGGTCTGGGTGCCTTCGCCACTGAGAATTTTCTGCCCAAGCGCCTGCCTGATCTGCTCGAGGTCGAGGTTGTACACCACCAGTTCACGCTTGTCGGTGAGCTCGAACCCGGCAATGGTGAAATGCCCGCCGAATTGGGCCGGCACTTTCGCCGAGAAATACCAGCGGCTACCGTGGTGAGACAGGGTGAAGGGGTAGGCTTCGCGCTCCCTGGGCCTGGCCTTGAAGTAGCTCACCGCCTGATAGCGATTGTCGCCGATGCGCGTCAACTCCAGGTTGAGTGGTTCACCCCAGGCGTTGGTGCTGCTCCATTTGCCGAGCAACCCTTTGGGTGCCGGCTCACTGGTGGGCAGCGGCTCCTTGAAGGTCACCAGGCAGCCGCTGAGCAGCAGGAACGACAAGGCGATCACTACGACGCGCCAGACTCTCATTCAATACTCCCTATCGAAAACCGATCCGCTCAAGTGACCACTGCCCCTGTGGGAGCGAGCCTGCTCGCGATAGCAGTGTGTCAGGCGACATAGATGTCGAATATTAAACCGCTATCGCGAGCAGGCTCACTCCTACAGGGAACATCACCCATAAGGAATTAAACCGAAGCCAGCACCAAGTGCATGTAACGCTTCAGTATGCCGAGCATTTCCTCTTCGGCGTCCGGTTCGGCGTCGTTGAGCAGGCCCTGATATTCCATCCGTCCGATTATCGCCGTCAACACTTTGGCATCCTGTTGTGGCTCGCGAGAGCCCAGCACCTGGAAGAGCTGGCAGGAACCCTGCAACAGGATTTGCTGATGGGAGCGCACCAGTTCGGCCAGGCGCGGGTTCAACAATGCCTCCTGGCGGAACGCCTGCTCGGCCATCAGGTGCTCACGACGGGTAATCAGTTGTCGGTGAACATAGTCGGTCATCAACCGCGCAATGTCGTCCGCCAGTTTTGATCGAGCCTGCGCACTGCCGTCGCCACTGGCAATCATGTCACGCAGCAGGCCCTCGTTGTTCACCCACAGCTTGGCCATGTAGGCCGCGCTGCGCTCTACGTACTGGGCGAAGGTATCGGTGAGCAGGTCATCGATATCCTTGAAATAGTAAGTGGTCGCCGATAACGGCACTTGCGCCTCGGCAGCCACCGCGCGGTGCCGCACCGCCCGTACGCCATCACGCACGACGATGCGCATCGCGGCATCGAGAATGTCCTGTCGACGTTGCTCGCTGCCCTGCCGGCTGGCCTTGCGGCCTTGGTACTGAACACTTTCAGCGACCGCAGTGGCGATACCCGCTGCACCTTCTTGAGCCATTGCACGATTCACGACAGGTCTTTCCTCTCAGATGAACTAACAAGTTGATACGTTTGTACCAGACAGGCAATAAAAAGCCGCCTGAAAAGGCGGCTTTTTAATTAAAACACTTACGCCTGCGGCCGCATGTGCGGGAACAGGATCACGTCGCGGATCGACGGTGAGTTGGTCAGCAACATCACCAGGCGGTCGATGCCGATGCCTTCACCCGCCGTTGGCGGCATGCCGTACTCCAGCGCGCGAACGAAGTCGGCGTCGTAGTGCATGGCTTCGTCGTCGCCGGCGTCCTTGTCGGCCACCTGGGCCATGAAACGCTCGGCCTGGTCTTCCGCGTCGTTCAACTCGGAGTAGGCGTTGGCGATTTCACGACCACCGATGAACAGCTCAAAACGGTCGGTGACGTTCGGGTTCTCGTCGTTGCGACGGGCCAGCGGCGACACTTCGAACGGGTACTGGGTGATGAAGTGCGGCTGTTCCAGCTTGTGCTCGACCAGCTCTTCGAAAATCATCACCTGCAGCTTGCCCAGGCCTTCGAAGCCCAGCACCTTGGCGCCGGCTTTCTTGGCGATGTCGCGGGCCTTGTCGATGTCGTTCAGGTCGTCAGCGCTCAGCTCAGGGTTGTACTTGAGGATCGAGTCGAATACCGACAGGCGCACGAACGGCTCGCCGAAGTGGAACACCTTGTCGCCGTACGGCACGTCGGTGCTGCCCAGAACCAGCTGTGCCAGCTCACGGAACAGTTCTTCGGTCAGGTCCATGTTGTCTTCGTAGTCGGCGTAGGCCTGGTAGAACTCCAACATGGTGAATTCAGGGTTGTGACGGGTCGAAACGCCTTCGTTACGGAAGTTGCGGTTGATCTCGAAAACCTTTTCAAAACCGCCAACCACCAGACGCTTCAGATACAGCTCAGGCGCGATACGCAGGAACATTTCCATGTCCAGCGCGTTGTGGTGGGTTTCGAACGGCTTGGCCGCAGCGCCGCCAGGAATGGTCTGCAGCATCGGCGTTTCCACTTCCAGGAAGTCACGCTTCATCAGGAAGCTGCGGATGTGGGCGATGACTTGCGAACGCACGCGGAACGTCTGGCGCACGTCCTCGTTGACGATCAGGTCAACGTAGCGCTGACGATAGCGCTGTTCGGTGTCGGTCAGGCCGTGGTGCTTGTCCGGCAGCGGGCGCAGGGATTTGGTCAGCAGGCGCACGTTGGTCATTTCAACGTACAGGTCACCTTTGCCGGAACGGGCCAGGGTGCCTTCGGCGGCAATGATGTCGCCCATGTCCCAGGTTTTCACCGCGGCCAGGGTGTCTTCGGACAGGGTCTTGCGGTTGACGTAGACCTGGATGCGTCCGGTCATGTCCTGGATCACCATGAACGAGCCACGGTTGAGCATGATGCGACCGGCAACCTTGACCGGGATTGCAGCCTCTGCCAGCTCTTCCTTGGTCTTGTCCGCGTATTGCTTCTGCAAGTCCTGGCAGTAGTTTTCGCGGCGGAAGTCGTTAGGGAAGGCATTGCCCTTGGCGCGCTCGGCAGCAAGCTTTTCCTTGCGCAGGGCGATCAGGGAGTTTTCTTCCTGTTGCAGGGCTTGCGGGTCGAGTTCTAGGTCGCTCATGTCTTTAAATATTCCATCAGGTTCGTTGCCCCCGGGCCTTGCGGCCCGAGGATCGCCAGCAGGGCTGGCTCCTACAGGGATCGGGTTGAATCAGCCGATGCTGTATTGCGTCTTTTACAGCCCGGATTTCAGGCTGGCTTCCAGGTATTCGTCGATGTCGCCATCGAGCACCTTGTCGCAGTCGCTGCGTTCGATGTTGGTGCGCAGATCCTTGATCCGCGACGCATCGAGCACGTACGAGCGAATCTGGTGACCCCAGCCGATGTCGGACTTGGTGTCTTCCAGCGCTTGCGACGCGGCGTTGCGTTTCTGCATTTCCTGCTCGTACAACTTGGCCCGCAGCATTTTCATGGCGGTGTCTTTGTTGGCGTGCTGGGAACGTTCGTTCTGGCAGCTGACCACGGTGTTGGTCGGTACGTGGGTGATACGTACGGCCGAGTCGGTGGTGTTTACGTGCTGACCACCGGCACCGGAGGAACGATAGGTGTCGATTCGCAGGTCGGCCGGGTTGATCTCGATTTCGACCTTGTCGTCGATCTCTGGCGAGACGAAAACCGCGGAGAACGAAGTGTGACGGCGGTTACCGGAGTCGAACGGGCTCTTGCGCACCAGGCGGTGTACGCCGATTTCGGTACGCAGCCAGCCAAAGGCGTATTCGCCCTTGATGTGCACGGTCGCGCCCTTGATACCGGCGACTTCACCGGCCGACAGTTCCATGATGGTGGCGTCGAAGCCACGTTTGTCAGCCCAGCGCAGGTACATCCGCAACAGGATGTTGGCCCAGTCCTGGGCCTCGGTGCCGCCGGAACCGGCCTGGATGTCCAGGTAGGCGTTGTTCGGGTCCATTTCATGGCTGAACATGCGGCGGAATTCAAGCTTGGCGAGGTTTTCCTCAAGACGGGCCAGCTCGGCGACGACATCGCCCACTGCGCCTTCGTCGTTTTCTTCGACGGCCATGTCCAGCAGGTCGCGGCAATCGGCCAGACCGGTGTTCAGTTCGTCGAGAGTCTCGACGATCTGCGCCAGCGCAGAGCGCTCGCGGCCCAGTTCCTGGGCGTATTCAGGTTTGTTCCAGACACTCGGATCTTCAAGCTCGCGATTGACTTCGGTCAGGCGCTCATGCTTTTGATCGTAGTCAAAGATACCCCCGAATAGTTTCGGAGCGCTCGGACAGGTCCTTGATGGTGTTAAGGATCGGGTTGATTTCCATGGCGGGCAGCACTCGTTGGCGAACTTTTGAAAGCCGGCGAGTATAACGGCAAACGGCCTGGAACGGCAGTCCGCTTGGCCGAAAAGGCCTGCCTACGCGATGCCCACCTGATTGCGCCCATTGTTCTTCGCCAGGTACAACCCCTTGTCCGCTGCCGAGATCAATTCACGGCAACTGCTGCCGGCTGTCGGGATGACGGTCGACAGGCCGATGCTGATGGTCAGGCTCGATCCTTCGGTCGGGGCAATATGCGGGATCTTCAGCGCCGCCACGGTCATGCGCAGTTTTTCCGCCACCAGCCGTGCACCGCCCTGCGAGGTGTTGGGCAGTACCAGGGCGAATTCTTCGCCGCCGTAGCGGGCCGGCAGGTCGGAAGGCCGGGCGCTGGCGTCGCGGATTGCCGCGGCGACCTGGCGCAGGGCTTCATCGCCTTCCAGGTGGCCGAAGGTGTCGTTGTAGGTCTTGAAGTAGTCCACATCGATCATCAGCAACGACAACTGGCTCTGCTCACGCAGCGAGCGGCGCCATTCAAGCTCCAGGTATTCATCGAAATGCCGACGGTTCGACAGCCCGGTCAGGCCGTCGGAGTTCATCAGGCGTTGCAGCACCAGGTTGGTGTCGAGCAACTGCTGCTGGCTGACCCGCAAGGCGCGGTACGCCGCATCACGCTGCAGCAACGTCATGTAGGAGCGCGAGTGATAGCGAATGCGCGCCACCAGCTCGATGTTGTCCGGCAGCTTGACCAGGTAATCATTGGCCCCGGCCGCGAACGCCGCGCTCTTGATCAGCGGGTCTTCCTTGGTCGACAGGACGATGATCGGAATGTCCTTGGTCGCCGGGTGGTTGCGGTATTCGCGCACCAGGCTCAGGCCGTCCAGGCCGGGCATGACCAGGTCCTGCAGGATCACCGTCGGCTTGATGCGCACCGCATGGGCAATGGCCTGGTGCGGGTCGGCGCAAAAGTGGAAGTCGATGTTGTCTTCGTTCGACAAACCGCGTCGTACTGCCTCGCCGATCATGGCCTGATCGTCCACCAACAGCACCATGGCGGCGTTTTCGTCAGTCTTGAAGTCGTCGAGCTGTAAATCAGTCATGTGCGTTCACCTGAATACTACTTGGGCCAGGATTGCGGTTGAGAGGGTCATTTGGGGAATATCTCCAGCAATCGTGGCGCTATCTTTTCCAGCGGGCGTATTTCCACGGCGGCATCGATGGCCGCTGCCGCCTTCGGCATGCCGTACACCGCACTGCTCTGCTGGTCCTGTGCGATGGTCAGGTAGCCCTGCTGGCGCAAGAGTTTAAGCCCTTGTGCCCCATCACGCCCCATGCCGGTCAGCAAAACGCCAACCGCATCGCCATGCCAGTAACTGGCCACGCTCTCGAAAAACACATCGATAGAGGGCCTGTAGATCTCGTTGACCGGTTCGGCCGTGTAGGCCAGCGTGCCGTTTTTCAACAAACGAATATGGTGGTTGGTGCCCGCCAGCAGCACGGTGCCGCCTTGCGGCGGCTCGCCCTCCTGAGCCAGGCGCACGTTCAGGCCGCTGGCGCTGCCGAGCCATTCGGCCATGCCGGCGGCGAATACCTGGTCAACGTGTTGCACCAGCACGATGGCCGGGGAAAAATCCCGGGGCAGTCCCTTGAGCAGGAGTTCCAGCGCTGCCGGCCCGCCAGCCGACGAACCGATGGCGATCAGGCTCTGGCGCGGGCCCGAGCTGCGAGTCGGATTCGCTGCGGACCGCTCCCGATTGCCCTTATCGCCGATCAACCAGCCGATGTTCATGATCTTGCGTAACAGCGGTGCCGCCGCTTCCTGGGCATTGCCCGCGCCGAGGGCCGGCGTGTCGACCACATCCAGCGCGCCATGGCCCATGGCTTCGAACACCCGGTGCACGTTCTGCTGGCGATCGACAGTAACGATGACGATCGCGCAAGGCGTTTCAGCCATGATGCGCCGGGTGGCTTCCACACCGTCCATCACTGGCATGATCAAATCCATCAGGATCAGGTCTGGCGTCTGTTCGGCACACTTTTGTACTGCTTCCTTGCCATTGCCCGCGACCCAGATCACCTGGTGTGCCGGCTCGAAAGCCAATGCCCGGCGCAAGGCCTCCACGGCCATCGGCATGTCGTTTACGATTGCGATCTTCATGCCCGTGCTCCTCCAATGAGCTCTACCACTGCATCGAGCAGGGCGTCGTCGTGAAAACTGGCTTTGGCTAGATAATAGTCGGCCCCGGCGTCCAGTCCACGACGACGGTCTTCTTCACGATCCTTGTAGGACACCACCATCACCGGCAGCGATTGCAGGCGATTGTCCCGGCGCAACAATGACACCAGCTCGATGCCGTCCATGCGCGGCATGTCGATGTCGGTGATCAGCAGGTCGAAATCCTCCGAACGCAAGGCATTCCAGCCGTCCATGCCATCGACCGCCACGGCCACGTCATAACCCCGATTGAGCAACAACTTGCGCTGCAGCTCACGCACGGTCAGGGAGTCGTCGACCACCAGGACCCGCTTGCGGGGCGCTTCGACGGCCTGGTTGCTGTGGCGCGCAATGCGCTCCAGGCGCCCGGTATTGAGCAATTTGTCCACCGAGCGCAGCATGTCTTCGACGTCGACGATCAACACCACCGAACCGTCGTCGAGCAGCGCCCCGGCGGAAATGTCCTGGACCTTGCCCAAGCGTTCATCCAGGGGCAGCACGACCAAGGTGCGTTCGCCGATAAAGCGCTCGACCGCAACGCCGTAAATTGCGTCGCGCTCACGGATCACCACGACTTTCAAGGTTGACTGGCTGCCCTGGCTCGCCGGACGCTGCAACAATTGGCTGGCGGCGACCAGCCCGACATGCCGGCCTTCATGCCAGAAATGCTGGCGGCCCTCGACCTGCACGATATCCGCAGGTTCCAGATCGCACATGCGTTCGATATGGGCCAGCGGGAAGGCATAGGCCTCGCCACCGACGTCCACCACAAGGCTGCGCACTACCGAAAGGGTCAGTGGCACCTCGAGATGGAAGCGACTGCCCTCGCCCGCCGTCTGCTCCAGCACCACCGCGCCACGCAACTGGCGGACCATGTGCTGCACCGCATCCAGGCCGACGCCGCGTCCGGAGACTTCGGTGACCGTGTCGCGCAGGCTGAAGCCGGGCAGGAACAGGAAGGTCAGCAGTTCCTCTTCACTCAATTGCGCGGCGGTATCGGCCGGGGACAGTTGGCGCTCGACGATGCTGCGACGGACCTTTTCCAGGTCGACACCGTTACCGTCATCGCTCAGTTGCAGCACCAGCAACCCGGCCTGATGGGATGCGCGCAGCCGAATCAGGCCCTCCGCCGGTTTACCCGCCAACAGCCGTTGTTCCGGGGTTTCGATACCGTGATCGACCGCATTGCGCAGCAGGTGCGTCAGTGGTGCTTCGAGCTTCTCCAGCACGTCACGGTCAACCTGGGTCTTCTCGCCCTCGACCTCCAGCCGCACTTGCTTGCCGAGGCTACGACCGAGGTCGCGGACCATCCGTACCTGACCCGTCAAGACATCGGCGAACGGCCGCATGCGACACGCCAGGGCGGTGTCGTACAACACCTGCGCGCGCTGGCTGGCCTGCCAGGCGAATTCATCCAGTTCGGCGTTTTTTTCCACCAGCAACTGCTGGGACTCCGCCAGGAGCCGGCGTGCATCCTCGAGGGCTTCCCGGGCTTCGAGGCTCAGGGCTTGTTCCTTCAGATGCACGTTGAGATTTTCCAGCGCCCGCAAGCTGTTGCCCTGCATGCGCTTGAGCCGCTGCATGGTGGCCAGGTGCGGTTTGAGCCGCAGGGTTTCCACCAGGGATTTACTCGACAGATCGAGCAGACTGTTCAAGCGTTCGGCGGTGACCCGCAGCACCCGCTCGCCGTTTTCGGTGGTGCGCCTGGATTTTTTCGGCGAAACCGCCAGCGGTTCGACGGGCGCCGCCGGCTCTTCGATCGCGGGTACCGGCGCTTCAAGTTGCAGCGCGGCCATCACCGGCGCAGCGGGTGCCATGCTCGGAACTGCGGCCGCCATCGGATCGAGCAAGCGCCCCATCAATGCGACATACGCTTCGATGTCCGCAGGCCCCGGCGCACTGTTTGGAGTCGCGATGCGCATCAGCAGGTCGGTGCCTTGCAGCAATGCATCAATGTGTTCCGGGCGCAGGTACAGGCGACCTTCCTGGGCACTGACCAGGCAATCCTCCATGACATGGGCGACGCTGACGCCGGCATCGACGCCGACGATCCGGGCCGCGCCTTTGAGCGAATGCGCCGCACGCATGCACGATTCGAGATGATCCGCCTGGGTCGGATCACGCTCCAGCGCCAACAGGCCTGTGCTGAGCACCTGGGTCTGAGCCTCGGCTTCCAGGCTGAACAGCTCCAGCAAAGAGGAGTCGCGCATTTGCTCGGGGGTCATGTGAGGCTCCGGGTCACGGCGGACATCAGCTGCTCTTCATCGAGCCAGCGCAGGCTGCGACCTTTGAATTGCAGCACGCCACGGGTGTACTTGGCGCTGGCCTGCACGCCAGAGCGGGACGCCGCCTCGAGGATGCGTTCGTCAATGGCATGAATCCCGTCCACTTCGTCTACCGGGACCACCACGGGGCCGCCGTGGGCGGCGATGATCAGCATACGCGGCATGACCCGTACGCCTGCGGCCACGCTACTGTTGCCATCGAGCCCCAGCAACTCGACCAGAGACAGGCACGCCACCAGCGCGCCCCGCACATTCGCCACCCCGAGCAAGGCCCGGGAGCGTTGATGCGGCAATGAGTGAATGGTTTGCAACGGCGCCACTTCCACCAGGCTGCGAGTGGCCAGGCCCAGCCATTCTTCGCCGAGGCGGAACATCAACAGCGAACGGGTTTTCACCTCGCTCTCAACGGCAACGGACGCTGACGCGTGGTCTTCCTGCTGCAACGCGTAGCGATCCAGCAGTCGCGTGGCGGCCGCCGAATACACCGCGCAATTGCGGCAATGGATGTGTTCGATCAGAAGCGGGCAGGACTTGTCGCCGTGAATACCAATGCGGTTCCAGCAATCGTCGATGGCCTGGGCATCGTCATGGGTGACGCTCAAGGAATCGGAGGCAATCATCGTTTACGCTCACTGTCAGCGGCGCGCTCGCTGCGGGCGGCGCGATCCTGCAATCGTCTGGCGCCTGCCGTATCGCCCTGGGATTGCAGCAAGGCAGCCAGGTGCATCAACGCGTCGGCATGCTGCGGTTCAAGGTACAGCGCCTTGCGATAAAAACCCTGGGCTTCGAGGACGCTGCCGGCGACATCGCTGAGCAGTCCCAGCCAATAAAACACCTGGGCCACCGGTTCATGGTGGCGTAGATAGTTATCGCAGGCGGCACGGGCTTCGGCGCTTCTGCCTTCGTTGGCCAGCGCGGCGACGTTCGCCAGCAGCGCGGCGGCGTCGGATTTGTTCGGTGCAGCCGCGTGCGATGTCGGCGTAACGCTGGCGAACGGGCGCCGTGGAGTCGGCACCGGCGCGATCCTGCGCACAGGTTGCGGCACCGGCAACGGTGTGGGTACGAATGTCGGTAGAGGCTCAGGCTCTGGCGCGCTATGGCGACTGAAGGCAAAGGATTGTGGGATGCCAATCGAACGCATGCCCAGACGCCCCAGCAGGCTGCCCTCCGCCGGGCCGATAAACAGTACGCCATCAACATGGGTCAAGCGCTTGAGCACCTCGAAAACCTGTTTTTGCGTCGCCAGGTCGAAGTAGATCAGCAGATTGCGGCAGAACACGAAGTCATAGGGCGGCTCGTTGGCGAGCAAGGCCGGATCGAGCAGGTTGCCGACTTGCAGGCGCACTTGCTCCAGCACCCGGGCGCTGAGTCGATAGCCGTCATCTTCGGCGGTGAAATGGCGGTCGCGGAACGCGATGTCCTGACCGCGAAACGAATTCTTGCCGTACAGCGCTCGCCGGGCTTTTTCCACCGACAACGGGCTGACGTCCATGCCTTCGACCTTGAACTGGTGCGGCTTGAGCCCGGCATCCAGCAGCGCCATGGCGATCGAATAAGGCTCTTCGCCGGTGGAGCACGGCAGGCTCAGGATTCGCAGGGCGCGCATGTTGTTGAGCTCGGACAGGCGCGTGGTCGCCAGTTTCGCCAGGGTGGCGAAGGATTCCAGGTAACGGAAAAACCAGGTCTCCGGGACGATCACCGCTTCGATCAGCGCCTGCTGCTCGTCGCTGGAACCCTGCAAGGTGCGCCAGTACTCATCGGCCGTCGGCGCCTGGGACGCGGCACTGCGTTGACGCACTGCACGCTCGATGATCGCCGGGCCGACGGACGTCACGTCGAGGCCGATGCGCTCCTTGAGGAAATCGAAAAAACGCTGGTCGCTGCTCATTGCCACTGCTCCAGCGATGCCGGGTCCAGGGGTGGCGTGGGGTACAACAGCGCGCGCACCTGATCGTCCAGCAGATCGGCCACCCGCACCCATTGCAACAAACCCTGGGCATCTTCACGCACGGGCCCCAGGTACGGCGCCTGGGGGTTGTCCAGGCCATAGGGCTGAAAATCGGCCGGATTGCAACGCAAGGTGTCGGTAGCCCGTTCCAGAATCAACCCGAGCAATTGCGCCTCGGCGGTTGCATCCGGGCGGTAATGCACCAGCACCAGCCGGGTGCTGGTGCGCGCCTGCGCGGGCGTACCAAAGGTCAATGCGCTGAGGTCGATGACCGGCACCACCGCGCCGCGATAGGCCAATACCCCGGCGACCCAGTGCGGCGCCTGGGCAATCGGCTTCAATGGCAGGCGCGGCAGCACTTCCGCCACCTCGATCGCCTGCAAGGCATACCGCTCGTGACCGATGCGAAACACCAGGAACAACGCATGCGCCGCCTGCTTCACGGCAGTGCGCTTGGCCGTGAGTTCGCTCATCAGACTTTGAATCGCGAGACGCCGCTGCGCAGCCCTACGGCCACCTGGCTCAGCTCGTCGATGGCAAAACTGGCCTGGCGCAGGGATTCGACGGTCTGGCTGCTGGCATCGCCCAACTGCACCAGCGCGTGGTTGATCTGCTCGGCACCAGTGGCCTGGGCCTGCATGCCTTCATTGACCATCAACACCCGCGGCGCCAGCGCCTGGACCTGATGGATGATCTGCGACAACTGCTCGCCGACCTGCTGCACCTCGAACATGCCGCGGCGCACTTCCTCGGAGAACTTGTCCATGCCCATTACACCGGCCGACACCGCCGATTGAATCTCGCGCACCATCTGTTCAATGTCGTAGGTGGCGACGGCGGTCTGGTCTGCCAGGCGCCTGACTTCGGTGGCGACCACGGCAAAACCGCGACCGTATTCGCCAGCCTTCTCGGCTTCGATCGCCGCGTTGAGCGACAACAGGTTGGTCTGGTCGGCAACCTTGACGATGGTCACCACCACCTGGTTGATGTTGCCGGCCTTCTCGTTGAGGATCGCCAGCTTGGCGTTGACCAGGTCGGCCGCGCCCATCACCGAATGCATGGTCTCTTCCATGCGCGCCAGGCCCTGTTGCCCGGAACCGGCGGCGACCGAGGCCTGGTCGGCGGCGGTGGACACTTCGGTCATGGTGCGTACCAGGTCACGGGAGGTGGCGGCGATTTCCCGGGAAGTCGCGCCGATTTCAGTGGTGGTGGCCGCCGTTTCGGTGGCGGTGGCTTGCTGTTGCTTGGACGTTGCGGCGATCTCGGTGACCGATGTGGTCACTTGCACCGACGAGCGCTGGGCCTGGGACACCAAGGAGGTCAGCTCGGTCATCATGTCGTTGAAGCCGGTTTCCACGGCACCGAATTCGTCCTTGCGCTCAAGATTGAGACGCGAGCTCAGGTCGCCCGTGCGCATGATTTCGAGGATATTAACGATACGATTCATCGGCGCCATGATGGCGCGCATCAACAGCAGGCCGCAAAGGCCGGCGGCCAATACGGCGAACACCAGGGAAATGCCCATGATGATCTTGGCGGTGAGCACCGCATCGTCGATGGCCGCCACAGCCTGGTCTGCCACTGCCTTGTTATGGCGCAGAATATCACTGAGCTTCATTCGACCCGCTGTCCAGACAGGGGTCAGCTCCTCGTTGAACATCCTGATGGCGTCGGCGTCCTGATTGCGTTTATGCAAGTCGGTAACGGCAAGCAGGATCCGGTGGTAGTCGGCGTGGAATTTTTCAAACGCGGCATACTCGACCTTGTCTTCATCCGTCGTGACCGTCGCGCGATAAAGCTCCATCTGCTCTTGCAGGCGCGTGGAGAAGCCATTGAAGTCCGCTGCGTCCTTGGCGGTGAAGCCCTGCCCCTGTTCCAGCCCCAGCATTTCCAGCATCCGCAAATAACTGTCGGACCAGGCGCCGCGAACCATCGAGCTGTAATACAAGCCCGGCAGCGCATCCTCACGAACGCTGGCTTCGCTGGTCTCGATCTTCAACAACCGCGAATACGAGACGACCACCATCAGCAACATGATGGCGATAATTACCGCAAAGCTCGCCAAAATGCGTTGGCGCAACGTCCAGTTCTTCACAGTCAGTCCTCGGGGGCATTTCGAAATGCGGGGAGTATAGCCGAGGGCGCTGTTTCATTTATAAGACGGTTGCGCACCACTTCTCATCCCGCGGAAAAATCCGGGATGGGCTTTTGGGTGGGGATTTTCCGACATTGCTCGGGAAGTGTGCCAGTGGCATTTCGCAGGAAAAGGACCGTGGATTGGTCATTGAGTGGGGCGGCGATGCTGAATACGCTTTCGCGGGCAAGCCACGCTCCTACAGGCTGGTGATATCCGTAGGAGCGTGGCTTGCCCGCGAAGGCGGCCTGAAGTCTTACACCGCTGCCAGCCTCACCTGATTTTCCAATTCAGCCTTCAACCCCGGTTCCAGCTTGAGTTGCCGCGCCAGTTCATCGAGGTAGGACTTCTCCATGAAGCTCTCCTCATCCACCAGCATCACACTGGCGATATACATTTCGGCAGCCATTTCCGGGGTGCTGGCGGAACGGGCCACATCGCTCGGATCCAGCGGCTTGTTCAGTTCGGCGTGCAGCCAGTGTTGCAGCTCCTGATCGTTGTCGAGCTTGCTGAACTCGCCTTCGATCAGCTCGCGTTCGCGCGCGTCGATATGACCGTCAGCCTTGGCCGCGGCCACCAGGGCCTTGAGAATCGCCTGGCTGTGCTGCTCGGCTTGCGCCGTCGGCAAGCGATCGAGGGTTTGCGGCTCGGTCCTTTGGGCCGTGCCCTGCTGGGCCTGCCAGTTGCCGTAGGCCTTGTAGGCCAGCACGCCCAATGCGGCGAGGCCGCCATACACCGCGACCTTGCCCCCAACCTTGCGCGCTTTCTTGCTACCCATCAGCAGGCCCATCGCCCCGGCCGCCAAGGCACCGCCGCCCGCACCGGAGAGCAGGCTGCCGATGCCACTGCCCGCCCCCTTGTTCTGCGTCGCGCCGGCGTTTTTTTGCAACAAATCCTGGCCCGACTTGAGCAGCTGGTCGAGCAATCCACGGGTGATCATTTTTCGCCTCCACAAAAGGGTTCAACCGCACACTAAGGCCATCAGACTAGATCGAAAGTGCCCGACGACTCCCGGCGGGTTTGCTTCCAGATGTTGCTGGGGCGGCAGATTCCCGGGGGCAGTGATACTCAGGGATACGCCAGGGTTATCCGATAGTTGCCCGAAGTGATCGGTCTGGATGCAGCGTCCACCAACCTGTACTGCCCGTCATTGATCAGCAATCGGGCCGGGACGGCTGGTGAGTCGAGCGAACTGACAGTCAACACTGGCTCCATGCTTCGCGCACTGATCAGGTCTCCTTGCGCGCTCCCCGGACAGCCACGCAACGCAAGACCCTGGCCGGTAACAGAGACTTTGCATGGCGCCTCCACTATTGCACCCTGGAAATGGATTATCGGTGCAGACGCAAGGCAACTTCCTGCCAGGCCAAGTGACAGTCCCAATGCCAGCGACATTTTCCTGATACTCATCCCGCCCCTCCCAGTTCAAAGATTGTGAAGTCCCAAGAGTAGTCGGCAAAAAAAAGCAAATGATTAGCTTGCCCAACACTACGGCCCAGCCACTCCATCGAAAAAAAAGATATACACTCAAAAAAATCTATAAAACCGCCCACCCGGTACGGCCTCATGATGACCCTGCGTCAAATCCGTCATTTCATTGCGGTGGCCGAGACCGGCTCGATCTCCGCCGCCGCGCAAACCGCATTCATTTCCCAATCCACCCTGACCCTGGCGATCCAGCAGCTCGAACAGGAAATCGGCGTCGGCCTGTTCAATCGCCACGCCAAGGGCATGACCCTGACCCATCAGGGGCATCAGTTCCTGCGCCAGGCGCATTTGATCCTGGCCACCGTGGACAACGCCAAGCGCAGCCTGCAACAAAGCACCGACCAGGTGGCCGGGCAATTGATCGTCGGAGTGACCAGCCTGGTGGCCGGTTATTACCTGGCGGACCTGCTTACGCGCTTCCAGCGTGCCTACCCCAACGTCGAAATCCGTGTGATGGAAGACGAGCGCCCGTACATCGAACACTTGCTGGTCAGCGGCGAGATCGATGTCGGCGTATTGATCCTCTCCAACCTCGAAGACCGCCACGCCTTGCAGACCGAAGTGCTGACCCATTCGCCCCATCGACTGTGGTTGCCAGCCCAGCATCCGCTGCTGGAACACGACAGCATCAACCTCGCTGACGTGGCCCGCGAGCCGCTGATTCAATTGAACGTCGATGAAATGGACCGCAACGCCCAACGCATGTGGACGGCCGCCTCCCTGCAACCACGCATCACCCTGCGCACCGCCTCGACCGAAGCGGTGCGCAGCCTGGTGGCGGCCGGCCTGGGCGTGTCGATCCAGCCCGACATGACGTATCGCCCTTGGTCGCTGGAGGGCGACATCATCGAAGCGAGGCCGATTGCCGACCTGAGCCAGACCCTCGATGTCGGCCTGGCCTGGCGCCGCGGTACGGCGCGTCCGGCACTGGTCGACCCGTTCCTGACCGTCGCCCGCGAGCAGCCCCACGGCGGACGCAAGCCATCTATTTAATCGAACGCCACCTTCAGTATTTAGAATTTGTCGACCTCGGGTCTGCGCACTAGTCTTGTCGTATCTATATAAGACGGCCAGCCCCGGTCACAGGGAGCAGCATGGCCACACAAGAAAAGAGAACCCGAAGAATGGCTGACGCACAGACCCCATTGTTCACCGCATTGTTGATCGAAGGTGAATTAGTCGCAGGGCAAGGCCGTGTCGAGGCAATCCTCAACCCGGCCACAGGCGAAGTGTTGACGCACATTGCCGAAGCCAGCACCGAACAAGTCGAAGCCGCCATCCTCGCCGCGCACCGCGCCTTTGCCGGCTGGTCGCGGACCACGCCGCAGCAGCGCTCGAACCTGTTGCTCGATATCGCCAACGCCATCGAAAATAACGCCAACCTGCTCGCCCGCCTCGAATCCCTGAACTGCGGCAAGCCGTTGCACCTGGCCCGTCAGGACGACCTGAGCGCCACGGTGGATGTGTTCCGCTTTTTCGCCGGCGCCGTGCGCTGCCAGACCGGCCAGCTCAGCGGCGAATACCTGCCGGGCTACACCAGCATGGTGCGGCGGGATCCGATTGGCGTGGTCGCATCGATTGCGCCGTGGAATTACCCGATCATGATGGCGGCGTGGAAAATCGCCCCCGCCCTCGCCGCCGGCAACACCCTGGTGTTCAAGCCCTCGGAGCACACGCCCCTGTCGATCCTGGCGTTGGCCCCGGCGCTGGCGGAAATCCTGCCGCCCGGCGTGATCAACATTGTTTGCGGTGGCGGCGAAGGCGTCGGCAGTCATCTGGTCAGCCATCCCAAGGTGCGCATGGTGTCGCTGACCGGCGATATCGTCACCGGGCAGAAAATCCTCCAGGCTGCGGCGAAGACCCTCAAGCGCACGCACCTCGAACTGGGCGGCAAGGCACCGGTGATCGTCTGCAACGATGCCGACATTCAAGCGGTGGTCGAAGGCGTGCGCACCTACGGCTATTACAACGCCGGCCAGGACTGCACCGCCGCTTGCCGGGTGTATGCCCAGGCCGGCATTCACGACCGCCTGGTGGCCGAACTCGGTGCGGCGGTCAGCAGCCTGCGGTTCGCCGGCAAACGCGATGCCGACAACGAGATCGGCCCGCTGATCAGCACCCGCCAGCGCGACCGCGTGGCCAGTTTCGTCGAACGCGCCCTCGGCCAGCCGCATATCGAACGGGTGACCGGTGCGGCGGTGCACTCCGGAGCCGGCTTCTATTACCAGCCGACCCTGCTCGCCGGTTGCAAGCAAGGCGATGAAATCGTCCAGCGCGAAGTGTTCGGGCCGGTGGTCACCGTGACCCGATTCGACCAGTTGGAACAGGCGGTGGACTGGGCCAACGATTCGGAATACGGCCTGGCCTCGTCGGTCTGGACGCAGAACCTCGACAAGGCGATGCAGGTTGCCGCGCGGTTGCAGTACGGCTGCACCTGGATCAACAGCCATTTCATGCTGGTCAGCGAGATGCCCCACGGCGGGCTCAAGCGTTCGGGTTACGGCAAGGACCTGTCCAGCGACTCGCTCCAGGACTACAGCGTGGTGCGGCACATCATGGCACGCCACGGGCAGCATCTCTGACTACGCTAATAACAAGCCGCTAACGGCATGCTTCACCACGTTCACTACTGCCCCGACCATAATTTGAAGAAGAGGGAAATCCCATGTTCGTGCACAAGACCGCACTGCTCAGTGCAATCACCACCGCGCTGCTGGCCAGTGTCAGTGTCCACGCCGCCGAGCCGTTGAAGGCTGTCGGCGCTGGCGAAGGCCAGCTGGATATCGTGGCGTGGCCCGGTTACATCGAACGTGGCGAAAGCGACAAGGCCTACGACTGGGTGACCGGTTTTGAGAAGGAAACCGGTTGCAAGGTCAACGTGAAAACCGCAGCGACCTCCGATGAGATGGTCAGCCTGATGGCCAAGGGTGGCTATGATCTTGTGACCGCGTCCGGCGACGCCTCCCTGCGCCTGATCGTCGGCAAACGGGTGCAGCCGATCAACACGGCGTTGATCCCGAACTGGAAGAACCTCGACCCGCGCCTCAAGGATGCGCCCTGGTACGTGGTCAACAAGCAGACCTACGGCACCCCGTACCAATGGGGTCCAAACGTGTTGATGTACAACACCAACGTATTCAAGACCGCACCCGACAGCTGGGGCGTGTTGTTCAATGCCGAAAACCTGCCGGACGGCAAGCCGAACAAGGGCCGCGTGCAAGCCTATGACGGCCCGATCTACATCGCCGACGCGGCGCTGTACCTGAAATCCACCAAGCCGGAACTGGGCATCCAGAACCCCTACGAACTGACCGAAGCGCAATACAAGGCCGTGCTCGATCTGTTACGCGCCCAACAGCCGTTGATCCACCGCTACTGGCACGACACCACCGTGCAAATGAGTGACTTCAAGAACGAAGGCGTGGTGGCGTCCGGGGCCTGGCCGTATCAGGTCAACGGCCTGGTCAACGAGAAACAGCCGATCGCCTCGACCATCCCGAAAGAAGGCGCCACCGGATGGGCCGACACCACCATGCTGCACACCGACGCCAAGCATCCGAACTGTGCGTACAAGTGGATGGACTGGTCGCTGCAACCGAAAGTCCAGGGTGACGTGGCGGCGTGGTTCGGTTCGTTGCCAGCGGTACCGGCAGCGTGCAAGGAGAGCGAATTGCTCGGTGCCGAGGGCTGCAAGACCAACGGTTTCGACAACTTCGACAAGATCGCCTTCTGGAAAACCCCGCAGGCTGAAGGCGGCAAGTTCGTGCCGTACAGCCGCTGGACCCAGGACTACATCGCGATCATGGGCGGCAGGTAAGCCGCCCCACCCTGTAGGAGCGAGCCTGCTCGCGATGGCGGTGTGTCAGTCGACAGAGATACTGACTGTTCTGCCCTCATCGCGAGCAGGCTCACTCCTACAGTTGATCAGCGCCGTTGCCACTACCGTGCTCGGCCCACCGATAAAAGCTGTTCTGTTTTTCAGAAGTCCAGGCAGGGCCGCTGCGACGGCCTTCGCCTTTTTGGAGCACCGCACCATGACGCTTGCAGTCCAGTTCACCAACGTTTCCCGTCAGTTCGGCGAAGTGAAAGCCGTTGACCGGGTTTCCATCGACATCCAGGACGGCGAGTTTTTCTCCATGCTGGGGCCTTCCGGCTCGGGCAAAACCACCTGCCTGCGCCTGATCGCCGGTTTTGAACAACCGAGCGCGGGTTCCATTCGTATTCATGGCGAGGAGGCCGCCGGCCTGCCGCCGTACCAGCGTGACGTGAACACCGTGTTCCAGGATTACGCGCTGTTCCCGCACATGAACGTTCGCGACAACGTCGCCTACGGCTTGAAAGTCAAAGGCGTCGCCAAGGCCGAACGCCTCAAGCGCGCCGAGGAAGCCCTCGACATGGTCGCCCTCGGCGGCTACGGCGAGCGCAAGCCGGTGCAACTCTCCGGCGGCCAGCGCCAACGCGTGGCCCTGGCCCGCGCCCTGGTCAATCGTCCGCGGGTGCTGTTGCTCGACGAACCGCTGGGTGCACTGGACCTGAAGCTGCGCGAGCAAATGCAAGGCGAACTGAAGAAGCTGCAACGCCAGCTCGGCATCACCTTCATCTTCGTCACCCACGACCAGACCGAAGCGCTGTCGATGTCCGACCGCGTCGCCGTGTTCAACAAGGGTCGCATCGAACAGGTCGATTCGCCGCGCAACCTGTACATGAAACCGGCAACCACCTTCGTCGCCGAATTCGTCGGTACTTCCAACGTGATCCGCGGTGACCTGGCGCGGCAGTTGAGCGGCAATCCGCAGCCGTTCTCGATTCGCCCGGAACACGTGCGTTTCGCCGAAGGTCCGCTGGCCAGCCACGAGATCGAAGTCAGCGGCCTGCTGCACGACATCCAGTACCAGGGCAGCGCCACCCGCTACGAACTGAAGCTGGAAAACGGCCAGACCCTGAACATCAGCCAGGCCAACAATCAATGGCTCGATACCAGCGCCCAGCACCAGACCGGCCAACGCCTCAGCGCTCGCTGGGCTCGCGAAGCGATGATCCCGCTGCACGACACCCTGACAGGCGGGGTGTGACATGAGCACCCTGGCTGTTTCCCAAACCTCGTCGGGCGGCTCGGCGTTGCGCAGGTTTTCCAACCTGCTGTATCGCCGGCCGAACCTGTACCTGTCGATGCTGCTGGTACCGCCGCTGCTTTGGTTCGGCGCGATCTACCTGGGCTCGTTGCTGACGTTGCTGTGGCAGGGCTTCTACACCTTCGACGACTTCACCATGGCGGTCACTCCTGACCTGACCCTGGCGAACTTCGCCGCGTTGTTCCAGCCATCGAACTTCGACATCATCCTGCGCACCCTGAGCATGGCCATCGTGGTGTCCATCGCCAGCGCCATCGTCGCGTTCCCGATTGCTTACTACATGGCGCGTTACACCACGGGTAAAACCAAGGCATTTTTCTACATCGCGGTGATGATGCCGATGTGGGCCAGCTACATCGTCAAGGCCTATGCCTGGACCCTGCTGCTGGCAAAGGGCGGCGTGGCGCAGTGGTTCGTGCAGAACCTGGGGCTGGAACCCTTGTTGCAGTTCGTACTGGGCATTCCGGGAGTCGGCGGCAGTACCTTGTCGACCTCACACCTGGGGCGTTTCATGGTGTTCGTCTACATCTGGCTGCCCTTCATGATCCTGCCGATCCAGGCGTCGCTGGAGCGCCTGCCGCCGTCGCTGCTGCAAGCCTCCGCCGACCTCGGCGCCAAGCCACGCCAGACCTTCATGCAGGTGATTTTGCCGCTGTCGATTCCGGGGATTGCCGCAGGCTCCATCTTCACGTTTTCGCTGACCCTGGGCGATTTCATCGTGCCGCAACTGGTCGGCCCACCGGGCTACTTCGTCGGCAGCATGGTGTATGCCCAGCAAGGTGCGATCGGCAACATGCCGATGGCCGCCGCCTTCACCCTGGTGCCGATCGTGTTGATCGCCATTTATTTGTCCATCGTCAAACGACTGGGGGCCTTCGATGCACTCTGAAAAGGCTTCATTAGGCCTGCGCATAGCAGCCTGGGGCGGGCTGGTGTTCCTGCACTTCCCGATCCTGATCATCTTCCTGTACGCCTTCAACACCGAAGACGCAGCCTTCAGCTTCCCGCCCAAGGGCTTCACCCTGAAGTGGATCGGCGTGGCGTTCTCGCGCCCCGACGTGCTGGAAGCGATCAAGTTGTCGCTGCAGATCGCAGCCATTGCCACGGCGATTGCCATGGTGCTTGGCACACTGGCGTCGGCGGCGTTGTACCGACGGGATTTCTTCGGCAAGCAAGGCATCTCGCTGATGCTGATCCTGCCGATCGCCCTGCCGGGGATCATCACCGGCATCGCGCTGCTGGCGACCTTCAAGACACTGGGCATCGAGCCGGGGATGTTCACCATCATCGTCGGCCACGCGACCTTCTGCGTGGTGATCGTCTACAACAACGTCATCGCCCGCTTGCGTCGTACCTCCCATAGCTTGATCGAAGCCTCGATGGACCTCGGCGCCGATGGCTGGCAGACCTTCCGCTACATCATCCTGCCGAACCTCGGCTCGGCGTTGCTGGCCGGCGGCATGTTGGCGTTCGCGCTGTCATTCGACGAGATCATCGTTACCACCTTCACCGCCGGCCACGAACGCACCCTGCCGCTGTGGCTGCTCAACCAGCTCAGCCGCCCACGGGATGTGCCGGTGACCAACGTCGTGGCGATGCTGGTGATGATCGTGACGATGCTGCCGATCCTTGGCGCCTATTACCTGACGCGGGGTGGTGAGAGCGTTGCCGGTAGCGGCGGGAAATAAATCACGTACAGACAACAACTACCCCCTGTAGGAGCGAGCCTGCTCGCGATGGTCGTCAACGATGACACTGGGCACCTGACACCCCTCGGTGCTCTCAGGTTCATCGTCGGAACGCCGCCCGGAGCATGCTCGCTCCTACAGGGGCCGGTTTCTGCAGATAAAAATAAATAGCTTCGAAGAGGACAAAGCCATGCAAACCCAACTCCTGATCAACGGCCAACTGCTCACCGGCGAAGGCCCTGCCCAACCGGTGTTCAACCCCGCGCTGGGCAGTGTGCTGGTGGAAATCAACGAAGCCAGCGAAGCCCAGGTCGATGCCGCCGTGCGCGCCGCCGATGCCGCGTTCGACAGCTGGTCGCACACACCACCGAAAGAGCGCTCGCTGCTGCTGCTCAAACTCGCCGACGCCATCGAAGCCCATGGCGAAGAGCTGGCCAAGCTGGAATCGGACAACTGCGGCAAGCCCTACAGCGCCGCGCTCAATGACGAGATCCCGGCGATTGCCGACGTGTTCCGCTTCTTCGCTGGCGCCAGCCGTTGCATGAGCGGCTCGGCCGGAGGCGAATACCTGCCCGGCCACACCTCGATGATCCGCCGCGACCCGGTGGGGGTGATCGCCTCCATCGCGCCGTGGAACTACCCGCTGATGATGGTCGCCTGGAAAATCGCCCCGGCCCTGGCCGCCGGCAATACCGTGGTGCTCAAGCCGTCGGAACAAACGCCGTTGACCGCATTGCGCCTGGCCGAACTGGCGTCGGAGATTTTCCCCGCCGGCGTGCTCAACCTGGTGTTTGGCCGTGGTCCAACCGTCGGTAGCCCGCTGGTCACCCACCCGAAAGTGCGCATGGTGTCGCTGACCGGCTCGATCGCCACCGGCTCGAACATCATTTCCAGCACCGCCGACAGCGTCAAGCGCATGCACATGGAACTGGGCGGCAAGGCCCCGGTGATCATCTTCGACGACGCCGACATCGACGCCGCCGTCGAGGGCATCCGCACCTTCGGTTTCTACAACGCCGGGCAGGACTGCACCGCTGCTTGCCGCATCTATGCCCAGGCCGGCATCTACGACAAGTTCGTGGAGAAGCTCGGTGCAGCGGTCAGCAGCATCAAGTACGGCTTGCAGGACGATCCATCGACCGAACTCGGCCCATTGATCACCGCGCAACACCGCGACCGCGTCGCTGGCTTCGTCGAGCGCGCCGTGGCGCAGCCGCACATTCGCCTGGTCACCGGCGGCAAGGCCGTCGAAGGCAATGGTTTCTTCTTCGAACCGACCGTGCTGGCCGATGCGCAGCAGGACGACGAGATCGTGCGTCGCGAAGTGTTCGGGCCGGTAGTGTCCGTGACCAAATTCAGCGATGAAGCGCAGGTGCTGGGCTGGGCCAACGATTCGGACTACGGCCTGGCGTCCTCGGTGTGGACTGCCGACGTCGGCCGCGCCCATCGCCTGTCGGCGCGCTTGCAGTACGGCTGCACCTGGGTCAACACGCACTTCATGCTGGTCAGCGAAATGCCCCATGGCGGGCAGAAGCTGTCCGGGTATGGCAAGGACATGTCGATGTATGGGTTGGAGGACTACACCGTTGTGCGGCATGTGATGTTCAAGCATTAAGAGCTTCGCTGGCAAGCCAGCTCCTACAGTTTGGAATGCGTTTCCCTGTGGGAGCTGGCTTGCCAGCGATGGCGTCACCTCGGTTTCAAGGTCGAAACCGGCATTACGCACCACCTGGTTTCAAACAAAACAATAACCACCGATCCGGGCGGCGCCTCCAGGCTCCGCCACGGCATCGGACATCCGAAATCTGCCGATTTTCCGGAGAAACACACATGACTGCATCACCCGATCTCACTACCGCTGTCGTCGACAGCGACGCCGAGCAACTGCGAAAACTGGGTTACACCTCCAACTTCAATCGCAGCATGAGCCTGTGGGAAAACTTCGCCCTGGGCTTCACTTATCTCTCGCCGGTCGTAGGGGTCTATACCCTCTTCGGCCTGTGCCTCGCCGCTGGCGGACCACCGATGTTCTGGGCCTACCTGCTGGTTGGTTGCGGCCAGTTGCTGGTGTGCCTGATCTTCGGTGAAGTGGTATCGCAGTTCCCGATTTCCGGTGGTGTGTACCCCTGGGCGCGTCGCCTGGTGGGCAAACGCTGGGCGTGGATGGTCGGCTGGATCTACTCCATCGCCCTGTGCGTGACCATCGCCGCCGTAGCCGTCGGCGCCGGCCCATACCTGGCCGCCATGCTCGGTTTTGAACCGAGCAACAACACCAACATCGTCATTGCCTTGGTGCTGACCCTGTTCGCCACCTTGGTCAACCTCAGCGGCACCAAGGTGCTGGCGCGCATCGCCATGTTCGGCTTCCTCTGCGAACTGGTGGGAGCGGTGATCGTCGGCGTTTACCTGCTGATCTTCGAGCGTCACCAGTCGATCAGCGTGCTGTTCAACACCTTCGACATCAGCGTCGACGGCTCGTACCTGCCGGCCTTCCTCACCGCTTCGTTGGCGGGGATGTTCCTGTACTACGGCTTCGAGGCCTGCGGCGATGTGGCCGAAGAAACCCCGAACCCGAGCAAGAAAATTCCGGTGGCCATGCGCATGACCATCTACATCGGCGGCGTTGCGGCGATGTTCGCCTGCCTGGCGCTGATCCTCGCCGTGCCGGACATGCAAGCGGTGATCGATGGAGCCGACAAGGACCCGGTCGGCACCATCCTCAACAACGCTTTCGGCCCGGTGGGCTCGAAGATGGTGATGGGCGTGGTGATGATTTCCTTCATCTCCTGCGTCATCAGCCTGCAAGCGGCGGCCAGTCGCCTGCTGTACTCCTACGCCCGGGATGAAATGGTCATCGGCAGCCGACTGCTGAAGAAGATTTCTCCGACAACCCAGGTTCCGGTTGCGGCGCTGTTCGTGTCCGGCGTCCTGCCAGCGCTGATCATCATCCTCGGCTTCTTCCTGCAGGATGCGGTCGCCACCATCGTCAGCTTCGCTGCCATCGGTATCTACCTGGCCTTCCAGATGATCGTGCTGGCGGCACTGTACGCACGCCTGAAAGGCTGGAAACCCAGCGGCAAATTCACCCTAGGCGCCTGGGGCTGGGCAGTGAACATCGGCGCACTGGTCTACGGCGTCGGCGCGATCATCAACATGGCCTGGCCACGGACACCAGATGCAGCGTGGTACATCAACTACGCCATGGTGCTGAGCACTGCGATTGTCATTGGCCTGGGGTTGCTCTACATGTGGATCGCCAAGCCATATGACCACGGTACGGCGCCTGCGGGGGATGCGTGGAAAGTTAGTCGCTGATGAAAACTGCCCCGGTGCCAATAGGCACCGGGGTCATCACATGCCTTAAGCAGGCAAGCATTTCGAAACAGTTCCTGGCGTCCCGCGGATGCATCCCCAGCTAGAGTTTCCCTACCACGCACGTGGTAGTGGTTGACGATAGTCGCAGCAGGGCCTAGGGTGTTTACGTCGTTTACAACGTATACATCTTTAGGAGAGCCACCATGGCCTCACCCGTTTTGTCGTTTCGTGTCGAAGAACTCCTGGCCCAACAACTGGATCAGCTGGCGGCTGCCACCGATCGCGACCGTCAGTACCACCTCAAGCGTGCATTGGTTCGATACGTGGAAGCCGAGTCATGGCATCTGCAAGCCATAAGCGACGGCATAGCCGATGCCGATGCTGGAAAACTGACCGATCTGGACGCCGTGAAGGCTAAGTGGGAAAAACGTGCCGAGCGTAGTACTGACTGAGAAAGCTGAAAGCGACCTGGATGCCATCCATGAACATTACCGAAAGGTCATAAGCGCGGGTACTGCCATCGAGATCATTTCCAACATGCTGCAATGTTTCCGGCAGTTGGAACAGTTTCCCGGCTCAGGCAGGCCTTCTGTCATGCCTGATGTACGAGAGTTGGTACTTGGCCGCTATCCATTCATTGCCCCGTATCGATTTGCCAATGGCCAGATACAGGTGTTGAGGGTGCTGCATCAGCGTTCGGAACGTTCTCAGGATTGGTAAGGGGAGAACGTCCAGCCGCGACAGGATTGCCGCGACTGAATGTTCCATTTCTTCAAAACCGCGAAACACTGCGCATCGCATCCACCAGATAACGCATCGCGATACGGTCACTCTCCGACAATTCCCGATAACGCTCCACCAGCTTCATCTCCTCGCTATTGAGCCGACGTCTTCGCCGGCCAGTAGATAGGCACGCAAAGATTCCCAGGATTTCGGTGATGCCTTGTACTTTCGACATGGACGATGTCCTTCTCTACGTCAAAGAAAACTTCAGAAACCGCATCGCCCTACCCCTTTTCAGCAGTCACCCTGTGTCCACTGAAGCCACCGGTCCGAAGGGCAGAAACCGGTCATGCCCATAGAATAGAAACTATCCGGGCGCTGAAAAGTACTTTTTAGAGTAATTAGTCGAAAAAAGCAGAAATGCCCTTTAAATCAGAACTTACTGTCGGAAACGTTAACCGACATCTCTTGTTTCATTGCCGCGCCATCGTCACGCCATCAATCATTTTTTCTGCGCAACCGAACGGTTTAAGCTATTCGTTATCTGTTTAAAAGGCAGTTGTGTTTGGCCGAAGGCATGTCCGAACCGATATTTTTGATCCAGCAGTGCCAGGGCCGGCGCGGGATCGTTCACGACAGGTTGAATTTATGCATCGCAGGAATTTGCTCAAGGCCTCCATGGCCATCGCGGCCTACACCGGTTTGTCGGCCACCGGCCTGCTCGCTGCCCGAGCCTGGGCAAGCAATGGCACGGCGGATGGCGAGGCCCAGGCGTTCGACTTCGACGCACTGAAGGCCCAGGCCAAGCAACTGGCCAGCAAGAGCTACCAGGATACCAAGCAGGTGCTGCCACCTACCTTGGCGACCATGACCCCGCAGAACTTCAACGCGATCCGCTATGACGGCAAGCATTCGCTGTGGAATGACTTGAATGGTCAGCTGGATGTGCAGTTTTTCCATGTCGGCATGGGTTTTCGCCAGCCAGTGCGCATGTACAGCGTCGATCCCAAGAGCCACATGGCCCGCGAAGTGCATTTCCGCCCTTCGTTGTTCAACTATGAGAATACGTCGGTCGACACCCAGCAGCTCAAGGGCGACCTGGGCTTTTCCGGGTTCAAGCTGTTCAAGGCGCCGGAACTGGACAAGCACGACGTGGTGTCTTTCCTCGGCGCCAGCTACTTCCGCGCGGTAGATGCCACCGGCCAGTACGGCTTGTCGGCCCGCGGCCTGGCGATCGACACCTACGCGAAAAAGCGCGAAGAATTCCCCGACTTCACCAAGTTCTGGTTCGAGACGCCCGACAAGGACAGCACTCGTTTCGTGGTCTACGCCTTGCTCGATTCACCGAGTGCCACCGGCGCCTACCGCTTTGACATCGATTGCCAGGCCGAGCGCGTGGTCATGGAAGTCGACGCCCATGTCAACGCACGCACCGCCATCGAACAACTGGGCATTGCGCCGATGACCAGCATGTTCAGCTGCGGCACCCACGAGCGCCGCATGTGCGACACCATTCACCCGCAGATCCACGACTCCGATCGCCTGGCGATGTGGCGTGGCAACGGCGAATGGATCTGCCGCCCGCTGAACAACCCGGCCACCCTGCAGTTCAACGCCTTCACCGACAAGGACCCGAAAGGTTTCGGCCTGGTGCAGACCGATCACGAGTTCGCCAACTACCAGGACACCGTCGACTGGTACAGCCGACGCCCCAGCCTGTGGGTGGAACCGACGACCCCGTGGGGCGAAGGCTCTATCGACCTGCTGGAAATTCCTACCACCGGCGAGACCCTCGATAACATCGTTGCCTTCTGGACCCCGAAAAAACCGGTCGCGGCCGGCGACTCGCTGAACTACGGCTACAAGCTCTACTGGAGCGCCCTGCCGCCCGTCGGCACGCCGCTGGCACGGGTTAACGCGACCCGTTCGGGCATGGGCGGCTTCACCGAAGGTTGGGCACCGGGCGAGCATTACCCGGAAGTCTGGGCCCGTCGCTTCGCCGTGGACTTCAACGGCGGCGGCCTCGATCGCCTGCCGCAGGGCACCGGCATCGAACCGGTGGTCACCTGTTCGAACGGCCAGGTGAAGGACTTCAACGTGCTGGTGCTCGATGACATCAAGGGCTACCGCATCATTTTTGACTGGTACCCGACCAATGACAGTGTCGAGCCGGTGGAGCTGCGCCTGTTCATCCGCACCAATGACCGCACGCTGAGTGAAACCTGGCTGTACCAGTACTTCCCGCCGGCGCCGGACAAGCGCAAATACACCTGACGGAAAAAACAAAGCCCCGGTCAAATAGACCGGGGCTTTTTGCTTTGCAGCCTCAATCAATCACGCAAATCCGACTCATGAATGGGCTGGTCACGGTGGGTTGCGCGGTGATACTGCGCTGGCCAAATGGCTTTGCGCCCGCCCAGGTCATCGTCGGCATGCAGCGCCCAATAAGGATCACGCAACAGCTCACGAGCGAGGAAGATGATGTCGGCCTGACAGGTGCGCAGGATATGCTCGGCCTGAGCCGGCTCGGTGATCATGCCTACAGTACCGGTGGCGATGCCTGACTCCTTGCGCACACGTTCGGCGAACCGGGTCTGATAACCCGGGCCTGTGGGGATTTCCGCGTTGACTGCCGTGCCGCCCGACGAAACATCGATCAGGTCCACGCCCAGGTCTTTCAGGCGTCGCGCCAGCTCGACGGTTTCATCCGGGTTCCAGCCATCCTCCACCCAGTCGGTGGCGGACACCCGCACGAACAGCGGCAACTCTTCCGGCCAGACCTTGCGCACCGCTTCGGTCACTTGCAGCACCAGGCGGATGCGGTTTTCGAAGGAGCCGCCGTACTGATCACGCCGCTGATTACTCAGGGGCGAAAGAAACTGGTGCAGCAGGTAGCCATGGGCTGCGTGCACTTCGACCACCTTGAAACCGGCCGTGAGTGCGCGCTGCGCTGCGTCGACAAAGGCCTGGATAATCTTGGCGATATCACCGTCATCGAGCTGTTTGGGTTGTGTGTGCTGCGGGTCAAATGCAATTGGTGAAGGGCCGACCGGCTGCCAGCCGCCCTCGTCGATCTTTACGCTGCCATGCTTGCCGAGCCAGGGTCGATAGGTACTGGCCTTGCGCCCGGCGTGGGCCAGCTGGATGCCGGCGACGGCGCCTTGGGCGGCAATGAATCGGGTGATGCGCTGCAGGGGTTCGATCTGTTCATCGTTCCACAGGCCAAGGTCCTGGTCGGTGATACGCCCGTCGGCCGTGACCGCCGTGGCTTCGGTAAAGACCAGTCCCGCGCCGCCGACGGCGCGACTACCGAGGTGGACCAGGTGCCAGTCATTGGCCAGGCCATCGACGCTCGAATACTGGCACATGGGCGATACCGCAATGCGGTTGAGCAGGGTCAATTGACGAAGGGTGTAGGGTTCAAGCAGCAGACTCATGGGGCACCTCTCAAATCAGTGGGCAGGCTCCAGGGTTCTGTTTGAATAGTCGACGAGTGACATGAAAGGGATGCAGCACCCGCCCCCGCGGGCAAAAAATTGACAAGACGTCACAAGGATAATCAAGCAGTGCTTTAGAGCCTAGTCGACATCGGGGGATGGTGGAGGGTTCTGATGAATTCGGTGCCAGGGAGATAGCCATCGCGAGCAGGCTCGCTCCCACAGGGGATTACGCAATCCTGTGGGAGCGAGCCTGCTCGCGATGGACTCAGCGCGGTTCGATGTGGGCAATCATCAGTTGAACCGTCTCGTTGCCACGAAACTCGTTGACGTCGAGTTTGTAAGCCAATTCGACCCACTTGATGGTCGGGTTCGGCCAGACATCACGGTCGATGCCAAAGGCAATGCCATCAAGTTTCAACGAGCCGCATTCGCTTCTCAGCACCACTTTCAAGTGCCGTTCACCCACGACGCGCTGCTCGACCAACTGGAACACCCCATGGAACAGCGGCTCCGGGAAGTGTTGCCCCCAAGGGCCGGCATGGCGCAAAGCACGCGCCAGTTCCAGGTGAAACTCCTCGACAGCCAGGGTACCGTCCGACAGCAATCGCCCGGTCAGGTCTTCTTCGCGCAATTGCCTACGCACTTCAGCGTCGAAAGCTTCGGCGAACAACGGAAAATTCGCCTCCGGCAGCGTCAGGCCAGCGGCCATGGCGTGGCCACCGTATTTGGTGATCAGGTTCGGATGCTGCGCCGCCACCACGCTCAGGGCGTCGCGAATATGAAAGCCCTGGACCGAACGCCCCGAGCCCTTGAGCAAGCCATCGCCTGCATCGGCAAAGGCGATGGTTGGACGGAAATAACGCTCTTTCATGCGCGAGGCCAGGATGCCGATGACGCCCTGGTGCCACTCGGGATCGAACAGGCACAAACCAAACGGCATCGATTCCACCGGCAAATCCTTGAGCTGGGCCAGCGCTTCACGCTGCATGCCCTGCTCGATGGATTTGCGGTCCTGGTTCATCCCGTCCAGTTGCGCCGCCATTTCCCGCGCGAGCGCCGCGTCTTCGGTGAGCAGGCATTCGATGCCCAGGCTCATGTCATCCAGTCGCCCGGCGGCGTTGAGGCGTGGGCCGACAATGAACCCCAGGTCGGTGGAGGTGATGCGCGCATGGTCACGCTTGGCTACTTCGAGAATCGCCTTGATCCCCGGCCGGGCACGTCCGGCGCGTATCCGTTCCAGGCCCTGATGCACCAGGATGCGGTTATTGGCGTCCAGCGGCACCACGTCGGCCACGCTGCCCAACGCCACCAGATCGAGCAGTTCGCCGATGTTCGGCTGCGGCTTGCTGGCGTACCAGCCGAGTTCGCGCAAACGCGCGCGCAGGGCCATCAGCACATAGAAAATCACCCCGACGCCGGCCAGCGCCTTGCTCGGGAACGTGCAACCGGGCTGGTTCGGATTGACGATGGCATCGGCCAGCGGCAGTTCGTCGCCGGGCAAATGGTGGTCGGTAACCAACACGTTGAGCCCGGCCTTTTTCGCCGCGGCCACGCCTTCGACACTGGAAATGCCGTTGTCCACGGTAATCAGCAACTGAGGCTGGCGCTCCAGGGCCACCGCGACGATTTCCGGGGTCAGGCCGTAGCCGTAGTCGAATCGATTGGGCACCAGATAGTCGACATGCGCCGCACCCAGCAGGCGCAAGCCCAGAGTGCCCACGGTACTGGCTGTGGCGCCGTCGGCATCGAAGTCGCCCACGATCAGGATCCGCTGGCGCTGCTCGAGCGCAGTCACCAGCAAATCCACCGCCGCCTCGATGCCCTTGAGCTGCTGGAACGGAATCAGCCGCGCCAGGCTTTTGTCCAGTTCGGCTTCGGATTGCACGCCCCGCGCTGCGTACAGCCGGGTCAACAGCGGTGGAATATCACCGAGAAATGGCAGGGTGTCGGGCAGCAGGCGAGGTTCGATGCGCATGGGGTGACAGGGGCTTCTCTTCAATACGTAGGATTAAACCGGTGAGGCAGCGACTGATCAGCCGCGTTCGCCCAGCAGCCACTGCAACTGGACTTCATGCTGGCCGCGGTCGTCGGTGACGAAAATCGTCCCTTCGCTGATCATCACGTCCCACTTGATCACCCGGGGCATGTCTTTGGCCAGGGTCTCCAGGACTTCCTGAGGGACCGCCGCGATGTTGACGTTTTTCAGGTTCTTGATCGCCGGGATCACCTTGCCTTCCCACACGCGCAGGCTGCCGTAGGCCAGCAGGCTGGTGCGTTCGGTGCGGCGCGAGCACCAGGTCAGGCGATCGGCGTCCGGCTGACCGACTTCGATCCAGTGCAGGACACGGTCATCCAGGCTCTTTTCCCACAACGCTGGTTCATCCACGTCCGACAGGCCACGGCCAAACGACAGCTGCTCGTTGTACCAGAGGGCGTAGGCCAACAGGCGCACGGTCATGCGCTCTTCGGTTTCCGAAGGGTGGCGGGCGATGGTCTGCTTGACGGACTCGTAGACACTGCGATCGAGGTCAGTGAGGTTCAGTTCAAACTTGTAGGTCGTGGACGGCTGGGCCATGAACGGGCTTCTTGATACGTGGAAAGGCGGCAAGTCTAACCGATGCAGCCACCAATCAACGAATAGAAGGCGATCTCCCTTGGGCGCCTGACAGTCGGCTATGTTAAAACTCTGTACTCGCTCAACCTTTGTCCTACAGGAACCCGCATGCCGTCCTCTGCCAAACCGCTCTCAGGTCTGAAAGTCATCGAATTGGGTACCTTGATCGCCGGCCCGTTCGCCTCGCGCATTTGCGCTGAATTCGGTGCCGATGTGGTCAAGGTCGAGTCGCCGGACGGTGGCGATCCTTTGCGCAAATGGCGCAAGTTGTACGAGGGCACCTCGCTGTGGTGGTTCGTCCAGGCACGCAATAAAAAGTCGCTGACGCTGAACCTCAAGCACCCGGATGGCCTGGCGATCCTGAAAAAACTGCTCGGTGAAGCAGACATCCTGATCGAGAACTTCCGCCCCGGCGTGCTGGAAAAACTCGGCCTGGGCTGGGACGTCCTGCATGCCTTGAATCCCAAGCTGGTCATGGTGCGGCTCTCGGGCTTCGGCCAGACCGGCCCGATGAAAGATCAACCCGGGTTTGGCGCAGTCGGCGAATCCATGGGCGGCCTGCGCTACATCACCGGGTTTGAGGACCGGCCACCGGTGCGCACCGGGATTTCCATCGGCGACTCGATCGCCGCGCTGTGGGGCGTGATCGGTGCCCTGATGGCCCTGCGTCACCGCGAGGTCAATGGCGGTGAGGGGCAAGTGGTGGACGTGGCGCTGTACGAGGCGATCTTCGCCATGATGGAAAGCATGGTGCCGGAGTTCGACGTGTTCGGCTTCATCCGTGAACGTACCGGCAACATCATGCCGGGCATCACGCCCTCCTCGATCCACACCAGTGCCGATGGCAAGCACGTGCAGATCGGCGCCAATGGCGATGCGATCTTCAAGCGTTTCATGCTGATCATCGGCCGGGAGGACCTGGCCAACGATCCGCTGCTGGCCAGCAACGACGGCCGGGACAGCCGTCGCGACGAAATCTACGGGGTCATCGATCGCTGGGTCAATTCGCTGCCCCTGGACACCGTCATCGAGCGCTTGAACCAGGCTGACGTACCGGCCAGCCGGATCTTCAGCGCCGAGGACATGTTCAGCGATCCTCAGTACCTGGCCCGGGAAATGTTCCTGCAGGCCAAACTGCCCGATGGCAAGGACTTCAAGATGCCGGGGATCGTGCCGAAACTCTCAGAGACACCCGGTGATTGCGAATGGGTCGGGCCGCAACTGGGTGAGCACAACGCCCAGGTACTCCAGGAACTTGGCTATGACGCGTCGCAGATCACACAGCTGCGCAAAGACGGGGCCATCTGAGCTCAAGCGTCTGTTTGCGCGATTCATCACGCCCGGCCTGTTGCTGGACGGGCGGCGGCTATTGTTGGCCGGGCGGCGCTTGGGCGCGTTGGCGAGCCTGGCCCTGATCATTGCGTTGGCCTCGCCGGTGTCGGCGCAGCCCAAGGAAACCCTGGTCTGGCTGAAACGCGATCTTCCGCCGCTGTTCATTTTCGACGGTCCGGAGAAAGGCCAGGGGGTCATCGATCAATTGCTCCGGCAACTGATCGCCGGCATGCCGCAGTACCGGCACAGTGTGTTGAAGGTCAATCGTGCCCGTGGCCTGCAAAAGCTTCACGAACCGTCCCTCACCTGCGATGCGGCACTGAACTGGAGCAAGGAGCGCGAAAGCTGGATCGCATTTTCCCTGCCGGTCTTTCGCGCCATGAGCAATGGCCTGGCAGTGCAGAGCAAAGATCGGGAGGTGCTGGCGCCGTTCCTCAAGGATGGGGAGGTGGACCTGGCCGCCTTGTTGGCCACCGGCAACGTGACACTGGGCATTGTTGCCGAACGCAACTATGGCGAATACCTCGACGCCCTGCTCAAACAGGCACCGGGCAAGGCCCTGACGCTCCATTACGGCAACGACGCCTTGGGCAGCCTGCTGCAAATGCAACGCCTGGGACGCCTGCAATTGCTGTTGGGCTATCGCCCGGAAATTCGCTATCAGGCCCGGCAACAGGGGATCGCCGAAGATGAACTGCAGTTCTACCCGATACGCGGCACCGGCAAATACCTGTCCGGCTACATCGGCTGCACCAACACGCCCCAGGGCCGCCAGGCGATCATCGAGATCAACCAACTGCTGCGTGCCCTGCCCCGGGATCACCTGAGCGAGGCGTATGCCGGGTGGCTCGATCCGCAAAGCCGCAGCGACTACCTGCAAGCGGCCAAAGAATTTTTCGAGCACCAGGACGGCTACTGACAATGGCCGGGCAAAAAGAAACCCCGAGAAGTGGGGAGACATCTCGGGGTTAAACGTGGTCTTA
This sequence comes from Pseudomonas sp. WJP1, assembly GCF_028471945.1. NCBI lineage: Bacteria > Pseudomonadati > Pseudomonadota > Gammaproteobacteria > Pseudomonadales > Pseudomonadaceae > Pseudomonas > Pseudomonas sp. WJP1. The sequence goes on along the minus strand of NZ_CP110128.1, from coordinate 1,152,219 downwards.
CAAAGACCCGTAACAGCAAGCGACAATCACCGGAGCACAATGCTTGCTCCTGCTGTTAATGGGTCTGACTGATTCGGATGCAGGAAGGTTCCCACAATCGACAATTCAATTTCGACTGGCCAGCAACTTGTCCTGCGCCGCATTGCGCAACGCGGCGATTACACAGGGTTCCAGGCGTCCCTCGGCAATCAGCACATCACGGTGCAAACCGTCGACGACATCCGTCAGCTGACGCTTGTCGGTCAACTGCGCCTGGTTGAACGCGCGATCGACCACGATGGCGCCGATTTCATTCTTCAAGGTCACCCGGCATTCGCCATGCATGCCTGACGGGGTCAACGTCACCTGGTACGGGCTCAGGGCCTCACCGAGCAAGAGACTGATACTTTCCATCCGATCACCACTCAATAGTCCGAAAACAAAGTGCCTGGGGCGTGTGTACAGTAAATGACCGCTGGCCCGAGTAGAAAGTTCTGGGGATGAACCTGCGTCTCTGGTCGATAGAGCATGCACGGCGAAGATGACAGGGAAAAAACAACCGCATCACGTCCGTCCGGTTCGTCGGCCGATAGATAGCCATTGGGATCGCTATTGGCAAATGCGGCCTGCAAAAACAACAAAGCCCGTCAGGAGACGGGCTTTGTTGTGTGACCGGGTTTGCCTGTTACAAAGGCTTACCGCGGTTGCCATGCTGGCTGACGAAGGCCTGCACAGCCTTGAGGTCATTCGGCAAGACGGTGCAGCGCTCGTCTCTTTCGAACAAATCAGACAGATGTGCAGGGAGCTCGAGGGCTTTTCCTACACCGGCTTTTTCCACGGCGTCCGGGAATTTGACCGGATGGGCCGTGCCCAGGATCACCATCGGGATATCCAGGCTGCGGCGGCATTCCCGTGCGGCCTTGACGCCGATCGCGGTGTGCGGGTCCAGCACTTCGCCGGTCTGTTCAAAGACTTCGGCGATGGTTTCGCAGGTTTGCGCATCGTCCACGGCCAGCGAGTCGAACAGTTTGCGCGCTTCGGTCCAGCGCTCTTGCTCGACGCTGAAACCGCCGCCCTGCTTGAAGCTGTCCATCAGCCCGGCAATCGCCGCGCCGTTGCGACCGTGCAGGTCGAACAGCAGGCGTTCGAAGTTCGAAGACACCATGATGTCCATCGACGGCGACAGGGTCGCGTGCAGGGTTTCCTTGACGTACTGGTTGCCGCTCATGAAGCGGTGCAGGATGTCGTTGCGGTTGGTGGCAACGATCAACTGGTTGATCGGCAGGCCCATGTTGCGCGCCAGGTAACCGGCGAAGATGTCGCCGAAGTTGCCGGTTGGCACCGAGAACGCTACCGAACGCGCCGGACCGCCCAGCTGCAGGGCCGCGTGGAAGTAGTAGACGATCTGGGCCATGATCCGCGCCCAGTTGATCGAGTTCACCGCCACCAGGCGTGTGCCCTTGAGGAAGCCCTGGTCGGCGAAGCTCGCCTTGACCATTTCCTGGCAGTCATCGAAGTTGCCTTCGATGGCGATGTTGTGGATGTTCTCGCCGAAAATGGTCGTCATCTGGCGACGCTGCACTTCGGACACACGGTTGTGCGGGTGCAGGATGAAGATGTCGACGTTTTCGCAGTGCTTGCAGCCTTCGATGGCCGCCGAGCCGGTATCGCCGGACGTGGCGCCGACGATCACCACGCGCTCGCCGCGCTTTTCCAGCACGTAGTCGAGCAGGCGACCGAGCAGTTGCAGGGCGAAGTCCTTGAACGCCAGGGTCGGGCCGTGGAACAGCTCCAGCACCCATTCGTTGCCGTTCAGCTGACGCAGCGGCGCGACGGCGCTGTGGGCAAACACGCCGTAGGTTTCTTCAAGGATCTTTTTGAAATCGGCATCCGGAATGCTGCCGGTGACGAACGGGCGCATAACGCGAAACGCCAGCTCGTGATACGGCAGGCCGGCCCAGGAAGCGATTTCTTCCTGGGTGAAACGTGGCAGGTTTTCCGGGACGTACAGACCGCCGTCGGTGGCAAGACCTGCCAGCAGGACGTCTTCGAAATTCAGGGCCGGTGCCTGGCCGCGGGTACTGATGTAACGCATGACTGACTCCATTGGGACAGTGTTCGCAATGCCGGGCGCCGCTCACGGCGCCCGGTAATCGATAACGACTTAGTTCAGGTGCTCGACGCGGATCCGTACAACCGGACCGACCACACCCGCCAAGGCTTCCAAAGCGGCGATGGCGTCGTTGATACGCTGCTCCACCACACGGTGGGTCAGCAGGATCATCGGTACCAGGCCATCGTGCTCCTCGGCTTCCTTCTGCATGATCGACTCGATGTTGATGCCACGCTCGGACAGGATGCTGCCCACCTGGGCCAGGACGCCCGGATGATCCTTGGCCTGGATCCGCAGGTAGTACGCGCTTTCGCAGGCTTCGATCGGCAGGATCGGGTGCGCCGACAGCGAATCCGGCTGGAAGGCCAGGTGCGGTACGCGGTTTTCCGGGTCCGAGGTCATGGCGCGAACCACGTCGACCAGGTCGGCGATCACCGACGAAGCAGTCGGTTCCATGCCGGCACCCGCACCGTAGAACAAGGTCGAACCGGCGGCGTCGCCGTTGACCATCACCGCGTTCATCACGCCGTTGACGTTGGCGATCAGGCGATCGGCCGGGATCAGCGTCGGGTGCACGCGCAGTTCGATACCGGCCGCGGTGCTGCGCGCCACGCCCAGGTGCTTGATGCGGTAACCCAGCGCTTCGGCGTAGTTCACGTCAGCGGTGGTCAGCTTGGTGATCCCTTCGGTGTAGGCCTTGTCGAACTGCAGCGGGATGCCGAAGGCAATCGACGCCAGGATCGTCAGCTTGTGCGCCGCATCGATACCTTCGACGTCGAAGGTCGGGTCGGCTTCGGCGTAGCCCAGGGCTTGCGCTTCGGCCAGCACGTCTTCGAAGGTCCGGCCTTTCTCGCGCATCTCGGTGAGAATGAAGTTGCCGGTGCCGTTGATGATGCCGGCCACCCAGTTGATGCGGTTGGCGGACAGGCCTTCACGGATCGCCTTGATCACCGGGATGCCGCCGGCCACGGCCGCTTCGAACGCAACGATCACGCCCTTCTCGCGCGCCTTGGCGAAAATTTCATTACCGTGAACGGCGATAAGCGCCTTGTTCGCGGTGACCACATGCTTGCCATTCTCGATGGCCTTGAGTACCAGCTCGCGGGCAACGGTGTAGCCGCCCATCAGCTCTATGACGATGTCGATCTCAGGGTTCGTGGCCACTTCGAAGACATCGGTGGTAATCGCAATACCGGTCGTTTGGAACTGAGGCTTTGGCGTGCGCATGGCAATTTGTGCCACTTCGATTCCACGCCCGGCACGACGAGCAATTTCCTCGGCGTTGCGCTGAAGTACGTTGAAGGTACCGCCACCGACGGTCCCTAACCCACAGATGCCTACTTTGACCGGTTTCACTGTGAACTCCCCATAAAACGGCCGACTCGAGGCCGGCCGTGAAAACAGCCGCATGCTCGCGGCTCACTATTGATGGCCCGACTGAGCTGCCGTCGGACCACACTCGTCAAAGGCTGACTCGTATTACTTTGCGCTCAGCGCCAGTTTGGCGACTTGTGGCGCCGGCTGGTAGCCCGGAATGACCTGGCCGTCCGCCAAAACGATGGCCGGTGTGCCGTTCACGCCGATCGACTGGCCGAGGGCGAACTGCTTGGACACCGGGTTATCGCACTTGGCGGCCTTGATTTCCTTGCCGTCGACCATCTTGTCCATGGCCGCTTTCTTGTCCTTGGAGCACCAGACCGCCTGCAGTTGCTCGTCACCCGGCGAACCCAGGCCCTGGCGCGGAAACGCGACGTAGCGCACTTCGATGCCGCGCTTGTTCAGCTCAGGCACTTCGGCGTGCAGTTTATGGCAATACGGACAGGTGGTGTCGGTGAACACGGTGATGTGCGACTTGGTTTCACCAATGGCCGGGTACACCACGGTTTCCGCGACAGGGATGGCGTTGACCAGTTTGGAGACGCCCAGGCGTTCGGTCTTCTCGGTCAGGTTGACCGGTTTGCCGTCCTTGAGATCGAACAGGTAGCCCTGGACCACGTACTGGCCGTCGGCGCTGGCGTACAGCACGCGGCTGCCCTTGAGCTTGACTTCATACAGGCCCGGCAGCGGGCTGGCGGAGATGCTTTCTACCGGTACTTCGAGCTGGAGGTTTTCCAGGCTTTTACGAATGGCTTTATCGGCCGCGTCATCGGCGACGGCAAAGGTGCTGACCAACGCAATGGCGGCGGCGGCGAAAATCTGGGTCAGACGCATGAGAACTCCTGAAGGCGGACAAATGGGACGCTCAGAACGCCCGTGCCGAAACACCGGGTCATAAACGCCCATCGTGCAAACCGGCAAAGCCTACCACATAAGGTCCGTGTGGCCGAATGCGCCTGTCGCAAGACATTTTCGGGCGACACTCATCCCTTGTGGGAGCGAGCCTGCTCGCGATAGCTTTCTATCTGTCACATCAATGTTGGATGTGCCACCGTCTTCGCGAGCAGGCTCGCTCCCACAGAGGAACCCCGTCAGCCGCGGGGGTGGTGTTTGGCGTGCAGGTCCTGCAATCGCGCCCGGGCGACGTGGGTGTAGATCTGCGTGGTCGACAGGTCGCTGTGGCCGAGCAGCATCTGCACCACCCGCAAATCAGCGCCATGGTTGAGCAAATGCGTGGCAAAGGCATGGCGCAAGGTATGCGGCGACAGCGACTTGCCGATCCCCGCGACCTTGGCCTGGTGCTTGATCCGGTGCCAGAACGTCTGGCGGGTCATCTGCTCGCCGCGCTGGCTGGGGAACAACACGTCGCTGGGCCGCCCGCCGAGCAATTCGCCACGACCATCGCGCAGATAGCGTTCGACCCAGACGATCGCCTCCTCGCCCATCGGTACCAGCCGCTCCTTGCTCCCCTTGCCCATCACCCGCAACACGCCCTGGCGCAGATTGACCTGCTCCAGCGACAGGCTGATCAATTCCGTCACCCGCAGGCCACAGGCATAGAGCACTTCGAGCATGGCCCGGTCGCGCTGGCCGATGGCTTCGCTTAAATCCGGTGCTTTGAGCAAGGCTTCGACGTCAGCTTCCGACAGGGATTTAGGCAAGGGCCTGCCCAACTGCGGCATGTCCACGCGCAAGGTCGGATCGACGGCGATCAGCTTTTCCCGCAACAGATAGCGATAAAAGCCGCGCACACCCGAAAGAAATCGCGCCGTGGAGCGGGGTTTGTAGTTCTGTTCCAGCCGCCAGGCCAGGTGATCGAGGATCAATTCACGTCCGGCATTGACCAATTCCAGGCCCTTCTCCTGCAGCCAGCCATTGAACAGGGCCAGGTCGCTGCGATAAGCATCGCGGGTGTTGTCGGAAAGGCCTTTTTCCAGCCACAGCGCGTCGAGGAATTGGTCTATCAGTGGATGATCGATAGCAGGCATGGTCGCTCTAGACACGCGGCCCCGGGACAGCGTGCGAAAAAAGGGTGAACGGAAAAATGGCCGCTAGTCTTTCATAGCCGGCTACTTCAAGGAACAGGAGCTTCAATGAACGAACAGCAAATTCTGTTGGCGATTGGCGGCATCGGAGCGGCGGCGTTGGGCTGCCAGTGGCTGGCGTGGCGCCTGAAATTGCCGGCGATCCTTTTCCTGTTGCTGACCGGGATTCTGGTCGGGCCGATCCTCGGATGGCTCGACCCGCAGGTGATGTTCGGACCGCTGCTGATGCCGCTGGTGTCGCTGGCGGTGGCGCTGATTCTGTTTGAAGGCAGCCTGACGCTGCATTTGTCGGAATGGCGTGAGATCGGCAGCGTGGTGCATCGACTGGTCACCCTCGGCGCGCTCGCGACTTGGGTGGTCATCGCGGTCGCGACCCATTACCTGCTGGATTTTGACTGGCTGCTCGCCATTCTCTTCGGCAGCCTCACGCTGGTCACCGGCCCCACGGTGATCGTGCCGATGCTGCGCGTGGTGCGGCCAAAAGCCTCGATTGCCAACATCCTGCGCTGGGAAGGCATTGTCATCGACCCGATTGGCGCCCTGCTCGCCGTGGTGGTCTACAGCTTCATCATCGCCAGCGCGGCGGGTGAAGGCCTGAGCCATAGCCTGCTGACCTTCGGCGGTGTGATTGTGTGTGGCAGCGTGTTCGGCATAGCCGGTGGCTGGGTGCTCGGCATGATTATCCGGCGTCAGTGGCTGCCAGAATACCTGCACAACCTGGCCGCGCTGGCCTCGGTGCTGGGGATTTTCATCAGCGCCAATGCTGTGATGCACGAGTCCGGCCTGCTGGCCGTGACCTTGATGGGCATGTGGCTGGCCAATATGAAGGGCGTGGATGTACGGCACATCCTGCACTTCAAGGAAAACCTCAGCGTACTGCTCATTTCGGGCTTGTTCATTTTGTTGGCGGCGCGCCTGGACCTGAACGCCATGATCGGCCTTGGGCCGCTGGTGCTGATTCTGCTGCTGATCATCCAGTTCATCGCCCGCCCCTTGAACGTGATGCTCTCTACCGCCGGCTCGAATTTGAGCTGGCGCGAACGGGCGCTGCTGTCATGGATAGCCCCCCGGGGGATCGTCGCGGCGGCCGTGTCAGCGATTTTCGCGATTCGCCTGCATGAGGCCGGCCACCAGGGTGCCTTGCTGCTGGTGCCACTGACCTTTGCCGTGATCATCGGCACCGTGGTGCTGCAAAGTGCCACGGCGCGGCCACTAGCGCGCTTGCTCAAAGTGGCTGAACCGGCGCCCAGCGGCTTCCTGATCGTCGGTGCCAACGGTCCGGCGCGAAGCCTGGGCAAGGCCTTGCAGCAATTGGGCAGTCGCGTGCTCCTGACAGACTCGAGCTGGGAAAACATTCGGGCGGCGCGCATGGAGGGTTTGCCGACGTACTTCGGCAATCCGGCATCGCAGCATGCTGACGCGCACCTGGACCTGGTCGGGCTGGGGCATTTGCTGACGCTGTCGCCGTCCGGCGAACTGAACACGCTGGCGTCGATGCGCTTTCGGCATGACTTTGGGCATCAACGCCTGTTTGGACTGGCCAGTGGCCAGGAGAGCCGACGCACCGACAAGCATCGCGCCAGCCATGAGCATCGAGGACGTTTGCTGGGCAACGAGGAATTGACCTACCTCAAGCTGGCCAACCAACTGCATCAGGGGGCTGAGTTGTACAGCACGCACCTGACCGAGGGCTTTGGCTGGGAAGATTATCAGGCGCTGCATGGCGAACGTGCGACGCTGCTGTTTGCCCGTGATGACAGTGGCTGGGTGCATGTGGTGACGCCGGACAGTGCGGTCAAGCCTGCGGCGGGGTGGACGTTGCTGGCGTTGATCCAGCCGCAGGTCAGCGACGCTGCATGAATCGAATCGCGAGCAGGCTGGCTTCCACAATGATCCTGGGTAAATCGCAGGCAACAAAAAAGCAGCCCGTAGGCTGCTTTTTTCTGCATCGGAAGCTGGACTTAAGCCAGTTTTTCCTTGATGCGAGCTGCTTTACCCGACAGGTCACGCAGGTAGTACAGCTTGGCTTTACGTACGTCACCGCGACGCTTGACAGCCATGCTGTCGATTTGCGGGGAGTAGGTCTGGAAAGTACGCTCTACGCCAACACCGTTGGAGATCTTACGCACGGTGAATGCACTGTTTACGCCGCGGTTACGCTTGGCGATTACAACGCCTTCGAACGCTTGCAGACGCGAACGGTCGCCTTCCTTCACTTTCACCTGAACGACAATGGTGTCGCCCGGGGCAAAGGTAGGGATCTCTTTGGTCATCTGCTCTGCTTCGAGTGCAAGGATGATTTTGTTAGTCATGCTGTGCTCCTAAGGTAAATCGTCGGATCTACCATCGATACGTTGTTAACTATCGTCCCGCTCGCGGATGTATTCCTCGAGCAGCTTCTTCTCTTCTCCAGAAAGCGAGCGGCTTTCCAGAAGATCGACGCGTCGTTCAAAGGTCCGACCAAGGGACTGCTTTAAACGCCAACGCCGGATGTGCGCGTGATTGCCACTTAGCAATACGTCGGGAACACGCTGATCCGCATACACCTCCGGTCGGGTGTAGTGCGGGCAATCCAGCAAACCATCCGTAAAGGAATCTTCCTCGGCGGAGTCCGCATGCCCTAAAGCTCCAGGCAGCAGTCGTGTAACCGCGTCGATCAGGACCATCGCCGGCAGCTCGCCGCCAGACAGTACATAGTCGCCAATCGACCACTCTTCATCGACATGAGCATCAATAAAACGCTCGTCAATGCCTTCATAGCGGCCGGCAATCAGGATCAATGCATCCAGATTCGCCAACTCGCGTACCGCCGACTGAGTCAGTTGACGGCCTTGGGGGGACAGGTAAATCACCTTCGCTCCCTCCCCGGCGACTGCCTTGGCCTCAACCAGAGCATCTTCCAGGGGCTTGATCTTCATCACCATGCCCGGACCACCGCCAAAAGGGCGATCATCCACAGTGTGATGTCGATCCGTCGTGTAGTCTCGCGGATTCCAACAGGTAATCTGCAACAGCCCCTGTTTCACCGCCCGACTGGTGATGCCGTACTCGCTGATGGCGGAGAACATCTCGGGAAACAAACTGATCACTTCTACGCGCAAGTTAGCCACGCTTAGAAATCCGCATCCCAATCCACCTTCATCTCGCCCGCGACCAGGTCGATGGCCAACACGCATTGCTCGGTATAGGGCAACAGGCGTTCGCGATCATCCAGGCTGCCAGCGCAAGGCTTGACCACCATTACATCATTCGAGCCGGTCTCCAGCAGGTGATCGATCTTCCCGAACAGTTGTCCGAGGGTGTCGATGACCTTGAGACCTTCCAGCTGGTACCAGTAGTACTCGCCGTCGGTCAGTTCAGGGAACAGGTTGCGCGGCACGCAGATCTCATAACCGGCCAGAAGACGAGCTTCTTCACGATCATCGAGACCCTTGAGCTTTGCGACCAGGAACTTGTCGTTCCCGCGTCCGCTGACCAGCTCTACCTGCTTTACATTGCCGTCACGCTTGAGCGTCCAGGTTTTGTAATCCAGCAGGTTCTTAATCGGATCAGTAAAGGAATACACCTTCACTTCGCCGCGAACGCCGTGAACCGAGTAAATCTTGCCGATAACGATCAAATCATCAGCAGCAGCTGGCGTCGCGTTCATATTGCTCAGGCCGCAGCCTTAGCAGATTCCTTCAACAACTGAGCAACGCGCTCAGAAGGTTGTGCACCAACGCTCAGCCAGTAGGCTACGCGCTCTTGGTTCACGGACAGACGAACTTCCTGACCACGAGCAACAGGGTTGAAGAAACCAACCTGTTCTTTGTGGGAACCGTCACGCGGGTTGCGGGAGTCGGTTACGGTCAGGTGGTAAAACGGGCGCTTTTTGGAGCCGCCAAGGGCAAGACGGATTGTTAGCATGTGAACATCGTTCCTGTAGTCGGTGCTGCAAATCTAAAGGCACAGCGGGCATAGGTGCCCGAAAGGCCGCATATTCTAAGGAATATCCGGACTTTTGCAAATGACTTTTTCCGGCGGCCTTTCGGCTGCCATCCAGATTTGCTATAGAGCCGTCGGTGAAAACGGCCAGTCAGCTCCCGCCAAGTGCGGGTTTGCTGTGAATCCCACGTCCGTGTGGGCTGCGCAAGAGCAAGCCCTTGCGCGAATTCTTTACATTTTTGGCATGCCGCCGCCGGGCAACATACCGCCCATGCCGCGCATCATCTTGGCCATTCCGCCTTTGGCGGAGAATTTCTTCATCATCTTCTGCATCTGCTTGTGCTGCTTGATCAAGCGACCGATGTCCTGCACCTGGGTGCCGGAGCCCATGGCGATACGACGCTTGCGCGAACCGCTGATCAGCTCAGGGTCGCGGCGCTCGGCCGGGGTCATGGAGTTGATGATGGCTTCCATCTGCTTGAACTGTTTCTCTGCCGCGCTCTGGGCGTTGCCCATCTGCGCCAGGTTCACACCGCCCATGTTCGGCAGCTTGTCCATGAGGCCGCCGAGGCCGCCCATGTTCTTCATCTGTTGCAGCTGGTCACGGAAGTCTTCGAGGTCGAAGCCCTTGCCCTTCTTCAGCTTCTTGGCCAGCTTATCGGCCTTGTCCTTGTCGAGGGTCGCTTCCGCCTGCTCGATGAGGCTGAGCACGTCACCCATGCCGAGGATGCGCGAGGCGATACGCTCAGGGTGGAACGGGTCGAGCGCTTCGCTCTTCTCGCCCATACCGATGAACTTGATCGGCTTGCCGGTGATGGCACGTACCGACAGGGCAGCACCGCCGCGGGCGTCGCCGTCGACCTTGGTCAGGATCACGCCAGTCAGTGGCAGCGCATCGCCAAAGGCCTTGGCCGTGTTGGCGGCATCCTGGCCGGTCATGGCGTCGACCACGAACAATGTTTCGACCGGGTTGATCGCGGCATGCAGCGCCTTGATCTCGCCCATCATCTCTTCATCGATGTGCAGGCGACCGGCGGTATCGACGATGACCACGTCGATGAATTTGAGTTTCGCTTCCTTAATAGCCGCTTGCGCGATCGCGACCGGCTTCTGGCTCAGGTCGGACGGGAAGAAGGTAACGCCGACTTCACCGGCGAGCATTTCCAGCTGCTTGATCGCCGCTGGACGGTAAACGTCCGCGGACACGACCATGACCGACTTTTTCTTGCGCTCTTTAAGGAAGCGCGCCAGTTTGCCGGCGGTGGTGGTTTTACCAGCACCCTGCAAACCGGCCATCAGGATGACCGCTGGCGGCACGGCGCTCAGGTTCAGGTCTTCGTTGGCGGCGCCCATCAGGCTTTCGAGTTCGGCCTGGACGATCTTCACGAAGGCCTGGCCCGGCGTCAGGCTGCGCGACACCTCGGTGCCGACAGCGCGTTCCTTGACCGAATTGACGAAGTCCTTGACCACCGGCAGGGCGACGTCGGCTTCGAGCAACGCCATGCGCACTTCGCGCAGGGTGTCTTTGATGTTGTCTTCGGTCAGCTTGGCCTTGCCGGTGACGTGGCGCAGCGTCTGCGAGAGACGGTCGGTTAAGTTTTCAAACATTGCGCGATCCTTTCAGGCCCTGTGTAGACCGGGATAATGGCGGCCCAGACCGGACTAAACGTGTGCTCGGCGAGCCTGCGGCGTGGGCAGGTCGCGGATTATAGCGAAGACTGCGTCTGGCGGACACCTCGCACTTTCGTGTCGCGTGGGTTCTATGCCAAACTCAGCGCCTTTCGGGCTTGCCTAACAGGACTTATGCTCCCCTTGTCACCCAGTTTGCTTGCTACCCTCGCCGCCGCCTGCTTATACGCCGCTGCGACTTTCTATCAAGGCACTCGCCTGGCCACCGGCGCCAAGGCCAACAAGCGCCTGCTGGTTACGCTCGGCGTGCTGGCGGTGCTGGCCCACAGCGCCAGCCTTGTCACCCACCTGCTGACGCCGATTGGCCTGGGCCTGGATTTTTTCAGCGCCGCCAGCCTGATTGCCGCCGCGGTCATCGCCCTGACGCTTCTGGCCTGCTCACGAATACCGGTGGAGAACCTGCTGCTCCTGCTGTTCCCCCTGGGCGCGTTGACCGCGCTGCTGGCGCAGTTCGCCCCCGCCGGCACCGTGCAGATCATCGACGAAGCACCCGGCATTCTCGCCCACATCCTTCTGTCGATCCTCGCCTACGGCATGTTCACCATCGCCGTGTTCCAGTCGTTGTTGCTGCTGCTCCAGGATCATCAACTCAAGCACAAGCACCCGTCGGGGCTGATCAAGAACTTCCCGCCGCTGCAAACCATGGAAAGCCTGCTGTTCGGCTTCCTTTGGGCCGGCTGGACGCTGCTGTCACTGTCGCTGATCTCCGGCTGGCTGTTCGTCGACAACCTGTTCGCCCAGCACCTGGTGCACAAGACCTTGCTGGCCTGCCTGGCCTGGATCGTCTTCAGCGTGCTGCTCTGGGGCCGCAACCGCCTTGGCTGGCGCGGTCACAAGGCCATCCGCTGGACCCTGGCCGGTTTCTGCCTGTTGATGCTGGCGTATTTCGGCAGCAAGCTGGTTCGTGAATACATCCTGCACATCTGACGGGCGGCAATAATGGACGACTTGCCCATAGGGCCGATGCTTGCAGTAGTGGCCTTGCTGATCTTGTGGTCGGGCCTGTTTACTGCCATAGAAGCCGCGCAGCAGCACTTGCTGGCCCAGCGTACAGCCTCGCGCGCCAGCGACAAACCGCTGGCCCGGTTGAGCTTCCCCCTGGTCAGCCTGATTTTCTGCAATACCCTGTGCCGCGCACTGGTGCTGGTCATCTGCACCTTGCTGGCGATTTTCACCTGGGCCGAAAACGGCCCGTGGCTGGCGTGCCTGGGCGCGGGTGCCCTGCTGTTGATCCTGGCCGACTACCTGCCCCGCGCCCTCGCAGCTCGTCATCCGGACGCGATCCTCGCCTTGGGCAACAACTTGTTGCCCATACCCCTGAAGCTTATTTACCCGGCGGCATGGCTTCTCAACGCCATCAGCCAATTGCTGATGCGCCCGTTTGCCCGCAAAGCCAACGTCGTGCAACAGAGCGAAGACGAGCCAGTGCCGCTGCGGCACGACCCTCACGGCCATCACGAGCATGCCGTCAGCCGCACGCACGCGCTGCCGGGCATCCATGCGCTGGACAACATCACGGTCAACGACATCCTGGTGCCACGCAGCGAAGTCGACGGGATCAACCTCGACGACCCAATCGAAGAGATCATCGAGCAACTGCGCCACAACCAGCGCACGCGCCTGCCGGTGTTCCACAGCGACATCAACCAGGTCGAAGCAGTGCTCAATACCCGGCAGATCGCCCATTTGCTCCCCGACGGCAGCCTGACCCTGGAAGCATTGCTGGCAGCCTGTCGCGAACCCTATTTCGTCCCTGAAAGCACCCCGTTGCAATTGCAACTGCTGAACTTCCACAAGCAACAGCGGCGTCTGGGCATGGTGGTCGACGAATACGGCGAGGTGCTGGGCATCGTCACCCTGGAAGACATTCTCGAAGAAATCGTCGGCGAATTCGAAAGCCAGCAAAGCCAGGACAACCCGCATATCCATCCACAGGCCGATGGGCGCCTGGTGATCGACGGCGCCGCCTCGATCCGCGACCTGAACAAGAGCCTGGGCTGGCACCTGCCCAGCGACGGCCCGAAAACCCTGAACGGCCTGGTGACCGAAGCGCTGGAAACTATCCCGGACTGTCCGGTATGCCTGAAAATCGGCCGCTATCGCCTGGAAATCCTCGAGACCGAGGACAATCGTGTTACCCGGGTGCTGATTTGGCATACCAACCCGTCGCCCGCTGCGTTACCCATCCGCTAGATTTGCACTTGTTGAATCGTTAGCCACCTTCCTATAATCGAGCCGCTTACCCAAGCCTCGCCGCCCCGTGCTTACCCCGCACACCGCAAGTTCCATGCAACGGGCGCCGGGTGATGCTGAACACCAGCCAGTCGATGCACTCCGACACGGCAAATGCCGTGGCGCTGGCCAGGGCAATGGAGGGATCAGAGGTGATATAGGACAACACCAGCGCCGCCAGCATCGCCGCGATCGCACCGTGACCGAAGCGGGTCTGCACCATGTCGCGCAACACGAACACCAGGCCGCCCCAGGCCGACCAGATGATGTCCAGGTCCGGGGCGGTGGAGAAGGCGTAGTTGATCAGCACGACGCTGCTGATATAGGCGATCAGAAAGAGCATGGAAGTACCTGTCAAATTTCGCACAGGATACTGTAGGAGCGAGCCTGCTCGCGATGGTCGTTAACGATAACGCGGGGAATCTGGTTCCCCGCGGTGTTCTTGAGTCCATCGCGAGCAGGCTCGCTCCTACGATGGCCATACCTCAGTTCTTCGGCTTTGCTCCAATCATCCACACCAACCCACTGGCCTTGGCCCGCTCATGGCACAACCCCAACACGGTGCGGCGCTCGTCGTTGGTCATGCGGCTCCAGCGGGTGATTTCCTCAACCGTGCGCTGACAGCCCGTGCAAATGTCATCGTCGTCCAGTGCGCAAATATTCACGCAGGGCGATGCCACCGGGCGTTCTGGAGTGTTCATTCTTCCTGCTCTGCCAGGTCGCGGGCATACCGCTGTGAGTTATGCACATAGTGGGCGGCGCTGGCTTCCAGCATCTTTTTCTGCTGTTCGGTCAGCTCGCGTACTACCTTGCCGGGCGAACCCATGACCAACGAACCATCCGGAATTTCCTTGCCTTCGCCGATCAACGAATTGGCGCCGATGATGCAGTTCTTGCCGATTTTCGCGCCGTTGAGGATCACCGCATTGATACCGATGAGGCTGTAGTCACCCACGGTGCAGCCGTGCAGCATGGCGTTGTGGCCGATGGTCACGCCGGTACCGATGGTGAGCGGGTAACCCATGTCGGTATGCATCACGGTGCCATCCTGGACGTTGCTGTTCTTGCCGATCAGGATCAGCTCGTTGTCGCCCCGCAGCACGGCGTTGAACCAGACGTTGGCGCCCTCTTCCAGCTTGACCCTGCCCACCAGCACGGCATTGGGAGCGACCCAGCTCTGTGGATGGGTCTCGACACGGGCGTCGCCCAGGCGGTATTTCATCTTGTTGTCCTCAGGGCTCAGGCAGCGGCGTGTTCAGGCCATTCGAGTGATGGCTTCAGGTATTGATAAAGCTTTTAGGCGGTAAGTGCAGGCTGATTTTCGCGTCATAGAGCAGATTGATCAACTCCACGATCATGATCGCCGTCAGGCCCCAGATCTTGAATTCGCCATAGCGATAGCTCGGCACGTACCAACTGCGTCCCTGGTAATCGATACGATGGGTATGCTCGCGCGGGTCCTTGCGGAAGAACTCCAGGGGCACACTGAACACGGCGGCGATCTCGGCATCGTTGGCCCGGTACTGGACAAAATCCGGAATCACCCCGACATAAGGCGTGACCTTGATGCCGTGCAGGGAGATCAACGGGCTCAGCGGGCCGATCACTTCGACCAGGCCCGGTGGCAGGCCGATCTCTTCTTCGGCTTCGCGCAGGGCGGTAAATACCAGGTCGGGGTCTTCGGGGTCGCGGCGACCACCGGGGAAGGCGACTTCGCCACCATGGGTCGACAGCCCGCTGGCGCGCAAGGTCAATACCAGCTCCGGCTCGTCACTGCGAGTGATCGGTACCAGGACGGCAGCCTCTGGGAAACGTCGGTCGGTCTCCAACGTGCGCGGTGTGTGGTGACTTACCCGATGCAGTAGCTCGTCCAGCATGAGTGTTCTCGATCAGTGCCTTACCCTGCATCATGCACCAATCGCTTCGGTCGCCCAACCCCCCGGACAGTGGCATGTCGCGAAACGACAACTTGCCGACAGCCACCGCCGCACGCCAAGATAGGCGCAGCATTCAGGAACCCAAGCATGAAATTTTGCAGTCAGTGCGGCAACCCGGTGACCCAACGCATTCCCGAGGGCGATTCGCGCCTGCGTTTTGTCTGCGACAGCTGTCACACCGTTCACTACCAGAACCCCAACATCGTCGCCGGCTGCGTGGCGACCTGGGGCACCCAGGTCCTGTTGTGCCGCCGCGCCATCGAGCCGCGCCGTGGTTACTGGACCCTGCCCGCCGGCTTCATGGAAAACGGTGAGACCATCGAGCAGGCGGCCATTCGCGAGACCGCCGAGGAAGCCTGTGCGCGAGTACGCAACCTGAGCATCTATACGCTGATCGATGTACCGCACATCAGTCAGGTGCATGTGTTCTTCCGCGCCGAGCTGGCGGACCTGGATTTTGCCGCCGGTGTAGAGAGCCTGGAAGTGCAACTATTCGACGAAGCCGACATTCCTTGGGACGAGCTGGCTTTCCGCACGGTGGGCCGTACCTTAGAATGCTTCTTCGCTGACCGGCGGACCGAGGTCTACCCCGTGCGGTCCGAATCGATCCCGCCGCTGGTTCAGCCTGTCATCACTTGATGTCATCTTGGTATCATCGCCAGGCGCGCAAAGATCGTCCGAACTCGGCCCGGACCTTCGGCAGCGCCTGCAAAAACACCTATAAATAGATATATGGTCGCGACACCTCCTGGGGAATCGTTTCAATGCGCTGGTTGCTTGCCCTGTTCTGCTTGTCGTTCGTCACGGTGTCCCAGGCTACTGCCATGGAGCCCCTGGACGGCAAGGTCATCGAGAAAATCCTGGTTCTCAAGTCTGCCCATCAATTGCAATTGATCAATGACGGCAAGCCGGTCAAGACCTATCGCATTTCCCTGGGCAAACGGCCCCTAGGGCCAAAGCTGATGGAAGGCGACAAACGCACGCCAGAAGGTTTCTACTGGATCGACTGGCGCAAGGTCAGCGATAAATTCAACCTGGCGATGCACATTTCCTACCCGAACATCACCGATTCCGCGCGCTCACGGCGTGAAGGTGTCGATCCCGGCGGCATGATCATGATCCACGGCACCCCGGACACCGAAGAAAACCCCGAGCACCTGTTCCACACCCTGGACTGGACTGACGGTTGCATTGCCATGCGCAACATGGACATGCGCGAAATCTGGAACCTGGTGCCGGACGGCACGATGATCGAGATTCGTCCTTAATATGATCGTTGAGCGTTCCCATGCCTTGGGAACGCTACGCTGCCTGCAACAGGCAGATGCACACTACCTGTCCCGATCCTGAACGCTCCCCGAATATCCCCTCCCCCATTGAAACCACCAGAGGCCTGCCCCATCTAAGACCCATACCCCATTGTGCAGGTGCCCCATGAGCGACCAGCAAGCATTCCCCGAAGACCCCAGCGAATACGCCGACCCGGAAAACGCCGAACACCACACCCCAGGCAAGGGGCTTGCCCTGCCCGGCCAGAACCTGCCGGACAAGGTCTACATCATCCCGATTCACAACCGCCCCTTCTTCCCGGCCCAGGTCCTGCCGGTCATCGTCAATGAAGAGCCCTGGGCGGAAACCCTCGACCTGGTCGCCAAATCCGAGCATCACTCCCTGGCCCTGTTCTACATGGACACGCCACAGGAAGACCCGCGCCATTTTGATACCTCGGCCCTGCCGCTGTACGGCACCCTGGTCAAGGTGCACCACGCCAGTCGCGAAAACGGCAAACTGCAATTCGTCGCCCAGGGCCTGACCCGTGTGCGCCTCAAGACCTGGCTCAAGCACCATCGCCCGCCGTACCTGGTGGAAGTCGAATACCCGCACCAGCCCACCGAGCCGACCGACGAGGTCAAGGCCTACGGCATGGCGCTGATCAATGCGATCAAGGAACTGCTGCCGCTCAATCCGCTGTACAGCGAAGAGCTGAAGAACTACCTCAACCGCTTCAGCCCCAACGATCCATCGCCGTTGACCGACTTTGCCGCCGCACTGACGTCGGCCACCGGCAGCGAACTGCAGGAAGTGCTCGACTGCGTGCCCATGCTCAAGCGCATGGAAAAAGTCCTGCCGATGCTGCGCAAGGAGGTCGAGGTCGCGCGCCTGCAAAAAGAGATTTCCGCCGAAGTTAACCGCAAGATCGGTGAGCATCAGCGCGAATTCTTCCTCAAGGAGCAGCTCAAGGTCATCCAGCAGGAGCTGGGGCTGACCAAGGACGACCGCAGCGCCGACATCGAACAATTCGAGCAACGGCTGACCGGCAAGGTGTTGCCGTCGCAGGCGCAGAAGCGCATCGAAGAAGAGATGAACAAGCTGTCGATCCTCGAGACCGGTTCGCCGGAGTACGCGGTCACGCGTAACTACCTCGACTGGGCGACATCGGTGCCCTGGGGCGTGTACGGCGAGGACAAACTCGACCTCAAGCACGCGCGCAAGGTACTGGACAACCACCATGCAGGCCTCGACGACATCAAGGACCGCATCCTCGAATTCCTCGCGGTGGGTGCCTACAAGGGCGAAATCAGCGGCTCCATCGTGCTGCTGGTAGGGCCGCCGGGCGTGGGTAAAACCAGCGTCGGCAAATCCATCGCCGAATCCCTCGGCCGGCCGTTCTACCGCTTCAGCCTCGGCGGCATGCGTGACGAAGCCGAAATCAAGGGCCACCGCCGTACCTACATTGGCGCGATGCCGGGCAAACTCGTGCAAGCGCTGAAAGACGTCGAAGTGATGAACCCGGTGATCATGCTCGACGAAATCGACAAGATGGGGCAAAGCTATCAAGGCGACCCGGCGTCGGCGCTGTTGGAAACCCTTGATCCGGAGCAGAACGTCGAATTCCTCGACCATTACCTGGACCTGCGCCTGGACCTGTCCAAAGTGCTGTTCGTCTGCACCGCCAACACCCTGGATTCGATTCCCGGCCCCTTGCTGGACCGGATGGAAGTGATTCGCCTGTCGGGTTACATCACCGAAGAAAAAGTCGCCATCGCCAAACGCCACCTGTGGCCGAAGCAACTGGAAAAGGCCGGCGTGTCAAAAGGCAGCCTGAGCATCAGCGACAGCGCGTTGAAGACGCTGATCGACGGTTACGCCCGTGAAGCCGGGGTCCGTCAGCTGGAGAAAAACCTCGGAAAACTGGTGCGCAAAGCCGTAGTTAAGCTGCTCGACGATCCAGAAGCAGTGATCAAGATTGGTCCAAAAGACCTCGAATCGTCGCTGGGCAAGCCCGTGTTCCGTAACGAGCAAGTACTGTCCGGCACCGGAGTGATCACAGGTCTGGCGTGGACCAGCATGGGTGGCGCGACCCTGCCGATCGAAGCCACGCGCATACATACCCTCAATCGCGGCTTCAAGCTCACCGGGCAACTGGGCGACGTGATGAAAGAGTCTGCGGAAATTGCCTACAGCTACGTCAGTTCCAACCTGAAGTCGTTTGGCGGTGATCCGAAATTCTTCGACGAAGCGTTCGTGCACTTGCACGTACCGGAAGGCGCCACCCCGAAAGACGGCCCGAGCGCCGGCGTAACCATGGCCAGCGCCCTGCTGTCCCTGGCACGCAACCAGCCGCCGAAAAAAGGTGTGGCCATGACGGGCGAGCTGACGTTGACCGGGCATGTACTGCCGATTGGCGGGGTGCGTGAGAAGGTGATTGCGGCGCGGAGGCAGAAGATTTTCGAATTGATCTTGCCGGAGCCTAACCGTGGAAGCTTCGAAGAATTGCCGGATTATCTGAAGGAAGGGATTACCGTGCACTTTGCCAAGCGCTTTGCGGATGTGGCAAAAGTTTTGTTTTAAGCGGATATAGCGCAACACCGACATGGCCAGACAAGTTGTCTGGCCATTGTCATATTCACGCCTGACAACATACATAATCTGTCATTAAACGCCGTTAAAACCTGTCAATTCAAATAGTAGCTCAGACCGTTCGCAGGCCGTACATTCAAGGCTCAAATAATCCTTGAAGAGACAGGTTCCATGGATATCCAGCAACGAAGAAGTCGTGTCGACAGCCGCATTAATGTTGAATTGAAGTTCCGCCAGTGCTGTCAGAAAAACTGCTTGAGTGCCACCATTCAAGACCGTAATGATTTCAACTCCGAAGAGTTCTACACCAGCGTCGGTTCCCGAGAAATCCTGGCCGTTTTCAAAGCTGGGGAAAAGAACACCCCTGAAGATCGTGCTTTTGATATCTATCTGCCTAGACACATCGAAACCGGCACTTACAAATTAAACTCTCCAGATCAACTGATAGAAATCGCCTTGACTGAAAACTTCCCGAGCTACACCAGTTACTGGGCATTCGAGGGCGAAATGGACCTGACTGTGAACGCCAACAAGCAAGACTACTGCGGCACATTCCATGTCAGCTTCAAGGACAAGGATCAGCGTGAGTTTGTATCCGAAGGCAAGTTTGCTTTCTCTCTGGAAGCCTGACATGCACCACCGCTTTCACTGGCAAACCAGCTCCTGTAGGTAGGAGCCGGCTTGCCGGCGAAGGCGTCGGTGCTGTCACACTTTGTCTCATCTTCAGTTATGCTCGCCGTTCGTCGTGAACGCCGGAGCCACTGAGCCTATGTCCCCCACTCGCCTGTTTGTCCCTCTCGCTCTCACCTTGGTGGCCGCTTGCGCCACGCAACCTGCGCACAACGTGACCGTGGAAAAACAAAGCGAATGCCCGGTAAAACTCACCAGCGGGCAAAACCTGATCCTGACCCTGCCGAGCAATCCGACCACGGGTTACCGCTGGTCGATCCAGGATTCGGCCGGTGGCGTGTTGCGCGCGCTCAGCCCTGAGGTCTACAGCAACCCGGAAGATGCCGGCGTCGTGGGAGCTGCCGGTGTTTCGACCTGGCGCTTCCAGGCGTTCGCCCCTGGCACGGGACGTTTGCGCCTGACCTCGCAACAACCTTGGGCACCGGAAGTGCTGCCGGCGGATGCCTTCGACTGCGCCATTTCGGTGAACTGACCGTGGGCTGGCTGATTCTGGCGCTGATGGGCGCAGTGACGTTTCTTTATGGCCTGAGCGTGCACGCTGCGCTGCTTTGCCTGTTGGTCAAGCCGCTGCCTGTCCTCGCCCTGCTCGGCTGGCTGCATGATGCGCCGCCCAGTGACTATCGACGCTGGATCAGCCTTGGATTGATTTTCTCCCTGCTCGGCGACGTGTTGCTGGCATGGCCGGGGGATTTGTTTGTGTTCGGGCTCGGGGCGTTCCTCGTTGCCCATCTGGCCTATCTGAAAGCTTATTTGAGCGATTGCAGGCGACTGGCCATGTTGCCGCTGATCATCGCCCTGGGTGTTGGCGCGGTGCTGCTGGGGATACTGATTGCCCACGGACTGGGGCCATTGCTGATTCCTGTGATCGTCTATGGCCTGGCGATCAGCGCCATGCTCTGGCGGGCGCTGGCGCGACTCGGCACTGACGTACCCAAGCGTTCGGCGCTGCTTGCAGGAGCCGGGGCCGTGGCGTTTGTGTTTTCCGATAGCGTGATTGGTATTAGCCGCTTTGTGGCGCCGTTTGATGCCGCGCCGTACGTGATCATCCTCAGTTATTGGTTGGGGCAATGGGGCATCACGGCATCGGCGTTCGATCAGAAACCGCGTTAGATCGCGAAGGGACGCGGAGCGTCCCGGGCGGCATTCCCACGCAGAGCGTGGGAACGAGCAAGGCATCAGCCCCACCGGTTTATCAGACAACCCGCGCATCCCCGCGCCAACTTGGCTAAAATGCCGGCCTTTTCCACCGACACCGCCGGAACCGCCGTGAGCAAAGAATCCGATCGCCTTTTCGCCCAGCCTTTGGCCCAGGTGCCTGACTTCGCCTTCAACGAGGACGTGGTGAGGGTGTTCCCGGACATGATCAAGCGCTCGGTGCCAGGTTATCCGACCATCGTCGAAAACCTCGGCGTGCTCGCCGCGCAATTCGCCCAGCCCAACAGCGTGCTCTACGACCTCGGCGCGTCGCTGGGTGCAGTGACCCAGGCGCTACGTCGACATGTGCGCACCGACGGCTGCCGCGTCATCGCTGTGGATAACTCCGCGGCGATGGTCGAGCGATGCCGTGAATACCTGAACGGCCAGGACTCGATGTTCCAGGAGTTGCTGCCGGTGGAAGTGGTCGAAGGCGACATCCTCGCGCTCGAATTCAAGCCCGCCTCGGTGGTGGCGCTGAACTTCACCCTGCAATTCATTGCTCCGGATCAGCGTAGCGCGTTGCTGTCGCGCATCCACCAGTCCCTGTTGCCCGGTGGTGCACTGATTCTCTCGGAAAAACTGCGCTTTGAAGACGAGCAGGAGCACGCGCTGCTCACCGACCTGCACGTCGCCTTCAAGCGCGCCAACGGCTACAGCGAACTGGAAATCGCCCAGAAGCGCAGCGCCATCGAAAACGTCATGAAGCCCGACAGCCTCGAAGAACACCGCGAACGCCTGTTGGCCGCAGGGTTCTCGAAAGTCGTGCCGTGGTTCCAATGTCTTAACTTTGCCTCGTTGATTGCCTTGCCATGATTGATCTGTCTCCCCTCGCCCGCCGCCTGGCTGGCACACCGCTGGCCGATTGGGCCAACACCCTGCAGCATCAACTCGACAAGAAAATGGAAAAGGGTCACGGCGACCTGGAGCGCTGGCAGAGCGCGCTGGACGCTTTGCCGAAGATTCAGCCGAGCGAAGTCGACTTGTTGAACGGTTTGACGCTGGACACCGATTGCGACGATGAAACCCGTGCGCAGATGCGTACGGCATTGATGGGTTTGTCGCCGTGGCGCAAAGGGCCGTTCGATCTGTTCGGCGTTCACGTCGACACCGAATGGCGTTCGGACTGGAAGTGGTCGCGCGTCGCACCGCACCTGGACCTGAAGGGCAAGCGCATCCTCGATGTCGGCTGCGGCAACGGTTACTACATGTGGCGCATGCTGGGTGCCGGTGCGGACAGCGTGATCGGCGTCGATCCGAACTGGCTGTTCTTCTGCCAGTTCCAGGCGGTGCAACGTTACCTGTCCGAGCCGAATGCCTGGCACCTGCCATTCCCTTTCGAAGACCTGCCGCCGAACCTCGAGGGCTTCGACACGGTGTTTTCCATGGGTGTGTTCTACCACCGTCGCTCGCCGATCGAGCACTTGCTGGCGCTGAAGGATTGCCTGGTCAAGGGCGGTGAACTGGTGCTCGAAACCCTGGTGGTCGAAGGCGACAAACATCAGGTGCTGGTGCCGGAGGATCGTTATGCGCAGATGCGCAACGTGTGGTTCCTGCCGTCGGTACCGGCGCTGGAGTTGTGGCTGCGTCGTGCCGGATTCACCGATGTGAAGTGCGTGGACGTGAGCGTGACCACGGTTGAAGAGCAGCGCGGGACGGAATGGATGAAGTATCAGTCGCTGAGCGACTTCCTCGATCCCGAAGACCACAGCAAGACCATTGAAGGGCTGCCGGCGCCGATGCGGGCCGTCATCGTCGCCCGCAAATAAACCCCGATCTCGCTGTCAATGGAGATCCCCTGTAGGAGTGAGCCTGCTCGCGATGGAGTGTCAGATACGTTGATGTCGACTGACACACCATCGCGAGCAGGCTCGCTCCTACAGGGGTTGGTGATTAGTCTGAAGGTTTCGCACGTCGGGCCTTGAAGAACTCGCTCAGCACCGCCCCGCACTCCTCCGCCAACACCCCACCCTCATACAACACCCGGTGATTCAAAAAGCCCTGGGTGAAAAACTGTCCCTGGCTCTGCACAATCCCGGCCTTGGGCTCCAGCGCGCCATACACCACCCGGGCAATCCGCGAGTGCACGATCAGGCCCGCGCACATGCTGCACGGTTCCAGCGTCACATACAGCGTGCTGCCCGGCAGGCGGTAATTGCTGACGGCCTGGGCGGCAGCACGGATCGCGACCATCTCGGCATGGGCGCTCGGATCGTTGCCGCTGATCGGGCAATTGAAACCACGGCCGATGATTTCACCGTCCTGCACCAGCACCGCGCCCACCGGCACTTCACCCAGCGCCGCGCCTTGTGCTGCGAGGGCCAGGGCTTCGCGCATGAAGTCGCGATCTCGGCTGCGGTCGATGATCGCCGCGGGACGAATCTGACGCATCACGCCACCTCGATGGCGGCCATCAGGCCGGTTTCCATGTGATCGATCACATGGCAATGGAACATCCACACCCCAGGGTTATCCGCCACCAGCGCCACTTGCGCACGCTCGTTCTTGCCCAACAAATAGGTGTCGGTGAAGTACGGGATGACCTTATGGCGGTTCGAAGCAATGACTTTGAAGCTCATGCCGTGCAGGTGAATCGGATGCTGGTATTGAGTCATGTTCTTCAATTCAAAAATGTAGCTTTTGCCCTTTTCCAGCTTGGCAATCGGGCGGTCGGCGCAGGTCTTGTCGGTGATGTCCCAGGCTTTGCCGTTGATCTGCCACAGGCTTGGCGGCTTGCCGTTGTCGACGTTGACTGACACCGACCCCACCCATTCGAAATTGAAGTTGAGTTTCTCGGCATTGGCCAGGTCCGGTTCGGCCACCGGGTTGGCAGGCAGTGCCGCAGGCCATGCAGTCGGCGCGTCGGAGTTGGCCACGGAGCGCAATGTGCCCAAACGAACGGGGCCGTTACGCAAGGATAATTCTTCACCCGCCGGCGGTGCTTTGATCGCCAGACAAATACGCATCCCCGGGCCGAGCCAGTACTCCTTGCCCAGCGGTCGCGGTTCGATGGGGTTGCCGTCCAGTGCGTAGATCTGCGCTTCGACACCCGGGATATTCAGGCGATAGGTGAGGGTGTTATCGAGGTTGAGCAGGCGCACGCGGGTGATCTGCCCGGCAGGCAAGTCGATGACCGCTTGCGGTACACCGTTGATGGTCGACAGGCGCCCCGCCGTACCGCCGCGGGCGGCTTCGCGAGGAATGCTGAAGTCGACGAAAGCGCCCTGCTCATCGACATGCCAGTTCTTCAAGCTCAAGGTTTTCTCGTACTTGAAGCCGGTCGGCTCGCGCTCCTCGACGATCAGTGGGCCGACCAGCCCGCGACCGAGCTCTTCACTGCTGCTCACGTGCGGGTGATACCAGTAGCTGCCGGCATCGGGCACGCGAAACTTGTAATCGAAGTATTCACCGGGCAATACCGGCAACTGCGACACGTAAGGCACACCGTCCATCTCCAGCGGCAGGCGAATGCCATGCCAGTGGATGGTGGTCGCCACCGGCAAGTGGTTGATGAAACGCACCCGCAGCCATTCACCCTGGCGCACGCGCAATTCGGTTCCCGGTGCCGACGGGCCGAACGCCCAGGCTTCGGTCTTGTGCCCCGTCACCAGTTCGACATCCAGCGGCGCAGCAATCAGCTCATAGTCGTGACCCGCATCGGCGTCGGCCATCTTGCCCAGCCAGTAACGCGATGCGCCGCCCGCTCCCACGCCAACGACAACAAGACCGGCCAGGCCACCGAGGATTTGGCGACGGGTGAAAGACATGAACTCAACTACCTCACGTATCAGCGACAGGCCTATGGCCTGCAAAAGGCGAATACGATACACCTGCGGTTGGGAAACAGTAAGGGTGGCGCGGCGACTGGTCACAGCTTGATCGACGCTGACCGTTCATCCATGCATAACTATGTAGTGCACCTCCTGCAGAGAAGCAGGCAATCATCACTGCCCATTTCTCAAGGAGCGAGAGCATGTCCAGCGAACAAAACACCCCCGCATCAAGCAATGCCGCCGACCAGGAAACACTCAGGCTCATTGCGCCTGTCGTTGTGACAGAGTGCCCCGGCTTGCAAGAGGAAGCCCATGCGGTAGCCAGTGATATCCTGAAAAAACACGGCATCACCGGCCACGACCCCGATCAGGTCTGGTGGCATCGGTTCGACAACGTCACGGCCAGCAGCAACAAGACTTTCCTGGGCTGGGAACATGCGCCCAAACCCTGTGAGTCGTTCACGCTGACGCAACTGGTGATGCATCGGTTTCGCGTGACCGACCAGGACGACGCCCTCGAACTGAACAGCAATGGCGGGTTCTACACCGCCGATGCAAACGCCAGTATCTACAACGAAACCAATGAAGTGCGGATGTACCCCAGCAAAGTGCTCGCCGACCTGTGGGAGCTGAACCTCAGTGACCGCTACCTGAGCAAATTCAATGCATTCTGGGCCACGCATTTCGATGACTACCGGGCCCTGGCCAAGTGTAACTACCTCAGTAAAGCCATCGAGGCGTGCGAGAGCGGGCAACTGGGGGAAGACGATTTCCAGACCGTCGTCAGGGCCGCCGTCGGCGACACGCCCTGGCCTATGACCCTGACGACCCTGCAGGCGCAAAACACCGTGCCTGCGGACCTGCAAGTCTGTGCGCTGGATGTCGCAGGCCATGTCGCCACCGACATCCTGCGCATCGTCGACCGCAACGGTCGGCAGATCACCTACGTACCTGGCGCAGCCACACCTTTCCACGTGCACCCGACGCCCACCGACATGCACTGGTGGATGCTGCTGCAGATGAACGAAGAGCAGGCCCGAACCGAATTCATGAGCCATTTCCCGCTGTCGGTGCGCAAGGCGATCCACGACGACATCACCCCGTTGATGAACCAGCTGGTCGGCACCTGGGGAAAATACGATCACCACCTGATCAATCAGAAAAACATCACCGTCAGCGGCGACGTGTTCACCTGGCAAAGCCGGGCCGTGCAAGGCGCGATGCTGGAAGAAGCCAATCTGACCCTGGTGACCAATGGGCAAATGCGCGAACACCTGTGGCTGGGTTATCTGACTGTCGGCCTGAAGGTCTTCGGCCCGCTGGCGGTTCTCGGCTGGCCCATCGCCTTGCCCGTGATCGGGGCCAGCATCGCCGCGATGGGTTTGAACATCGACAAGGCGGTCAATGGCAGAACGGCGGCGGAGCGCAAGGCAGGCGTGATTGGCGCGGTGCTCGCTGGCATCAATGTGCTGTTCAATATTCCGCTGCTCAGGGAAGCGAGTGTGTTGGACGAAGCCGGGGTTGCGGCTGAAGCTGAAGCGGCGGACCTGGACAAGACGCTCGACCCGGAGGAAACCGCGGAAACGCGCGCGACCGATGAACCAGAGGAGGATCCTCTGCAACCTGATGTATTACCGACCCTGCCCGACGAGACCGGGGATGCCATTGAAGTGCCAGAGCATTGGCAAAGCAATGAACTCCTCGAAAGCTACCCCATGGCCACCAGCGGGAAATACCAGGGTATCTACACCCTGGACTCAAACCCTCCCAACGCCATCCTGATCAACGAACAGGCTTACTACGTGCGTTACGAGGCTGACGTCAACGGCGGCGGCACCTGGGCCATCATCGACCCGCAAAACCCCAACGCCTTTACGGGCTCGATTCCGGTACGCCTGAATGCCGAGGGTGAATGGGAACTGGCTCCGAAACTTCGTTTGACCGCCGGCGGTAAAGGCCCCAGCAAGCCTGCCTCTGGCAAGCCTGGCCCCAGCGAGCCTGTTCCCGGACCATCGCAGCCCACGGCTCCGGTGCTGCCCAAAGTGAAGGATCTCACTCACTTGACCCGCTACGATGCCCCCAACGGCCGCTCACTGAACTCCATGGCGTTGGGAGAACCGGAAACCCATATAAAAATCGTCAGCATGCATGGAGGGCAAATCAGAGGGGTCTCCTCCTATGAACAATATGTTGCCGGGCGTCGCACAATGCTGGTCAGGGATGCAACCGCATTCCAGACGCCCAAGGACTTTTTTGCATCGCTGCCGCCCCGGCCGGTCCAGCCCGTGATCACGCCATCCACAACCGTTACCGAACTCATCGAGAAGATATTCGACGCAGCGCCCGGCCTGGTGGTTGGAGAAAGTCAGGATCGCATTGCCAGCATGCGCTTCCTGATCGAAAACATGCCGACGTTTGCCCGGAAAGGCGTCAAGACACTCTACATGCATCGTCTGCTCAACGACTTCAGCCAAGTCGACCTGAACAACTTCGCCGAGACCGGGGAGATGCATGGCATGCTGGAGATATACCTGAAAAAGCTGCCAGGCGATCCTGCGGGACAGTTCACGCCGCTGGAGGTCGTCAAAACGGCCCAACAGAACGGCATTCGAATCCAGGCCACCGACTGCCTGGCAAGTTATCGCTATACAGACACGACCATGGGCCTCAGATCACGGCAATCCATCAAGACCTACCTCACCCACAGCATCATGCAAGCCACTCAAGCCCGCAACGGCGGCACAAAATGGCTGGTACTCACCGACCAGGAAAGTACCAACACGTTCAGGGGAATGGCCGGCATCAGCGAAACGGAGGGGGGTATCGGTTTGCGCATCGAAGAAGTGCAACCCGAGCAGAGCCTGCACCTGGACATCGACCAAGGCATCGAAGTCGGCCATGAGATTGCGGGGGGACTTGGCCCGATGCGCGGTAATACCGACACCCTTTATGCCGACATCAGCCTGCAGATGCCGACGCCGTTCATCCAACGAACACCCGAGCAGATCGATCACCTGCTGTTTCGTCAGGGCATGTTCACCATTGAACGGTCGCAGGATTCCTTCACGCTGATTCATCGCAGCCGCACCAACCAGATTGTGCGAACGACAATCGAGCGAACGATGGATAGCGGCTTTCGGGTCGACCGCCCTGCCTGGGCCGGCGTGCATCAGGTCACCTACGCAAATCTGATCAGCCTTGCCCACGCACTCAACCGCATGGGCCTGACGCTGGAAGGGCGGCTGCCCTCTGTAGCGGCCTGAAACGCAAAGGCCCCGTGAATTCGCATTCACGGGGCCCTTGAGGTATTACAGGCGATCAGTCAGACCGGGATCACTCCCACTCGATCGTCGCTGGCGGCTTGCTCGACACGTCGTAGGTGACGCGGGAGATGCCTTCGATTTCATTGATGATGCGGCCGCTGACAGTTTCCAGCAGTTCGTAAGGCAGGTGAGCCCAACGCGCGGTCATGAAGTCGATGGTTTCCACGGCACGCAGGGCCACGACCCAGGCGTAACGACGGCCATCGCCAACCACGCCAACCGATTTCACCGGCTGGAACACCACGAACGCCTGGCTGACCTTGTGGTACCAGTCGGCCTTGCGCAGCTCTTCGATGAAGATGTGGTCGGCGCGACGCAGCAAGTCGGCGTATTCCTTCTTCACTTCACCCAGGATGCGCACGCCCAGGCCCGGGCCCGGGAACGGGTGACGGTAGACCATGTCGTACGGCAGGCCCAGTTCCAGGCCAAGACGACGGACTTCGTCCTTGAACAGCTCACGCAACGGTTCAACCAGCTTGAGGTTCATCTCTTCCGGCAGGCCGCCCACGTTGTGGTGCGACTTGATCACGTGGGCCTTGCCGCTTTTCGCGCCAGCCGACTCGATCACGTCCGGGTAGATGGTGCCCTGGGCCAGGTACTTGATGTTTTCCAGTTTGTTGGACTGGGCATCGAACACGTCGATGAAGGTACGGCCGATGATCTTGCGCTTCTTCTCAGGGTCGGACTCGCCGGCCAGGTTGTCGAGGAACTGGTCCTCGGCGTTGGCGCGGATCACCTTGACGCCCATGTTCTCGGCGAACATGGCCATCACTTGCTCGCCTTCGTGCAGGCGCAGCAGGCCGTTGTCGACGAAGACGCAGGTCAGCTGGTCGCCGATAGCCTTGTGCAGCAGCGCGGCAACCACGGAGGAGTCAACACCGCCGGACAGGCCGAGCAGTACGTTGTCGGTGCCGACCTGGGCGCGAACCTGGGCGATGGCGTCTTCAGCGATCTTCGACGGGGTCCACAGCGCTTCGCACTCGCAGATGTCGAGGATGAAGCGCGACAGGATGCGACCGCCCTGCTTGGTGTGGGTCACTTCCGGGTGGAACTGCACGCCGTAGTAGCGACGCTCGTCGCTGAACATGCCAGCGATCGGGCAGCTCGGGGTGCTGGCCAGGATGTGGAAGTCTTCCGGCATGCGGGTGACCTTGTCACCGTGGCTCATCCACACGTCGAGGCCGAACAGGCCGTCGGCGTCGATGTGGTCTTCGATGCCGTCGAGCAGGCGGCTCTTGCCAACCACGTCGACACGGGCGTAACCGAACTCACGCAGTTCGGAACCTTCAACCTTGCCGCCCAGTTGCTCGGCCATGGTCTGCATGCCGTAGCAGATACCGAAGACCGGCACGCCCAGGTCCCACACCGCTTGCGGTGCGCGAGGGCTGTCGGCGACGTGTACGGACTCGGGGCCGCCGGCGAGGATGATCCCTTTTGGCGCGAATTCGCGAATCGCTTCGTCATCCATGTCGAACGGGTGCAGTTCGCAGTACACGCCGATTTCACGCACGCGGCGGGCGATCAGCTGGGTGTACTGGGAACCGAAGTCGAGGATCAGGATGCGGTGGGCGTGAATATCGAGGGCCATGATTCAGTCTCGTCTAAGTCATTCAGAAACAGTCGTGATTCAGAAACAACTCGGGGCTGAATAATACAGCCCCGGTTGCTTAACTTTTTACTTGAAGGCTCAACCTACGCGGTAGTTTGGCGCTTCCTTGGTGATCTGCACGTCGTGGACGTGGGACTCGGCCATGCCAGCGCCGGTGATCCGCACGAACTCAGGCTTGGTGCGCATCTCTTCGATGTTGGCGCTACCGGTGTAGCCCATGGAAGAACGCAGGCCGCCCATCAGTTGATGGATGATGGCGCTCAGGGTGCCCTTGTACGGCACACGCCCTTCGATGCCTTCCGGAACCAGCTTCTCGGCGCCGGCCGAGGAGTCCTGGAAGTAACGGTCGGAGGAACCCTGGGCCTGGGACATGGCGCCCAGCGACCCCATGCCGCGATAAGCCTTGTACGAACGGCCCTGGAACAGTTCGATCTCGCCTGGCGCCTCTTCGGTACCGGCGAACATCGAGCCCATCATCACGCAGGAAGCACCGGCCACGATGGCCTTGGACAGGTCACCGGAGAAACGGATGCCGCCGTCGGCGATCAACGGTACGCCAGTGCCTTCAAGGGCAGCGGCGACGTTGGCGATGGCACTGATTTGCGGCACGCCGACACCAGCAACGATACGGGTGGTGCAGATCGAGCCAGGGCCGATACCGACCTTGACTGCATCAGCGCCAGCTTCGGCCAGGGCCTTGGCGGCAGCGCCGGTGGCGATGTTGCCGCCGATCACCTGCACTTCAGGGAAGTTTTCTTTAACCCAGCGAACGCGGTCGATCACGCCTTTGGAGTGACCGTGGGCGGTGTCGACCACCACCACGTCAACGCCGGCATTGACCAGGGCGGCAACGCGGTCACCGGTGTCTTTACCGGTACCGACGGCAGCGCCCACGCGCAGACGACCTTGATCGTCCTTGCTGGCCAGCGGGTAAGCCTTGGCTTTTTCGATGTCGTTGACGGTCATCATGCCTTTGAGGGCGAACTTGTCGTCGACGATCAGCACGCGTTCGATGCGGTGCTTGTGCAGCAGCTCGCGAACGTCGTTCTTGTCGGCGCCTTCCTTGACCGTGACCAGGCGCTCTTTAGGCGTCATCACTTCACGGACACTGGCGTCCAGGCGGTTTTCGAAACGCACGTCACGGGAAGTGACGATGCCGACCAGGTCGCCATCGTGCAGTACCGGAACGCCGGAAATGTTGTGCAGGCGGGTCAGTTCGAACAGGTCACGCACCGTGGCATCAGCCTCGATGGTGATCGGGTCTTTGACGACGCCGGCTTCGAACTTCTTGACCTTGCGGACTTCGGCAGCTTGCTGCTCGATGGTCATGTTCTTGTGGATAATGCCGATACCACCTTCCTGAGCCATGGCGATTGCCAGACGGGCTTCAGTGACGGTGTCCATGGCGGCGGAAACCAGTGGAATATTCAGCTCGATGCCACGGGTAAGGCGGGTCTTGAGACTGACTTCGTTAGGAAGCACCTCGGAATAACCGGGCACTAGGAGAATGTCGTCGAATGTCAGAGCTTCTTGGCTGATACGCAGCATCGCGGGGGCTCCCGAGCGGGAAAATGGAAGCGCGCCATTATAGTCACACACCCCCTCGGGTTCAATGTAAAACTCTGTCTATTATCGATGCGGTGATCGACGGGGGGTTTTCTACCTAAAGCTCTACTTTCACCCAACTAACGGGTTGATCCAGCCAATCGGCAAATTCATCGAGAAAGCTCTGCTTGAACCCCGCCTCTGCCCAATTGTTGAAAATGAACCCCAGGTTGGAAAAACCGCACTCCTGCAGGAACAGAAAGCCGTTGATGTCGTCTTCATGCCCGCATTCGGGGCAGGTGAAGTTGTCGGTGCGCCCGGGCATCCAGTCTTCGAGGCTTTCAAACAGCGCTTCGCCGATTTCTTTGCGGCACTCGGCGCAACCGGCCTCGCCAAGAAACCCCTTGGCCGGCGTATAGATGCAGCGCTTGGTGACGATCTCCAGGCCATTGACCGGCTCGCCGAACGGCAAGGCTTGCGGATGCAGGACCACGGCCCTGGCACCGTCGGCGATGGCGTGGCCCATGCGATTGCCGGTGCGGCCACAGGTGGTCAGCTCTTCGTTGATGATGTTCTTGCGCACCAGCCAACGCACGATCGCCCGGGCCCGTGGCTCATGCACCGGCAGCGTGGAGATTTTCGGGACAATGATGCTTTGGGAATTCATGGGGCGGCCTGCTGTAACGCTTTGAAAGAAGCCCGGCAGCTTAAGCCCAAGGCTTCAGAGGTCAAGTACTCAAGTAACGCCCGATCAAGGCGATACCGCTGGCCAGGACCAGCCAGGTCACCAGCCGAACGAACGCCTCGCGGGACAATTTCATGGTCAGCCGTCGCCCGATCCACAGGCCTAGTGCCATGGCCGGCAGCAAACACAACGCCAGCACCAACAAGGGTAGCTCGGCATAGACACCCGCGACAATGAACAGGCTCAGGCGCACCACCGTGCTGCAACTGATCAGCGCACTCTGGGTCGCGCGAGCCGCCTCCTTGGGCAAGCGGCTATTCAAATAGATCGCATAGAGGAAACCACCACTGCCAAACAACGCCCCGAACATCCCGCCCACGGTGCCCATCGGCAGTGCCCAGGCGGCAGACAACTGCGTCGGACGGGTTTTGATCCACAGGCTGTAGACGGCATAGGCACTGATGAACAGCCCCATCAACAGCAGCAACAGATCGGACTTGAGGTTCAACAGGAAGATCACGCCCAGCGTGCACCCCACGGCCATGCAGGGCAGTAATCGCAGCAGCTCAGGCTTGGCGACATCACGCCGCGAGGGCAACAGATTGCCGAAGGCCGCGACAAAATCCAGCAACACCAGCAACGGCACGATCTTCGACAGCGGCATGAACAGGATCAGGATCGGCCCGGCCACCAGCGCCGTGCCGAAACCGGCAATGCCGAACACGATGTAGGCCAGGGCGATGCCCAGCGCGATTACCAGCCAGTCCGTGGCGCCAAATGGCCATTGGCTCAACAGTTCAAACACATTAATTCCCCACTCATCCATGAATCGCGAAGCAGACTCTACCCCTGTAGGAGCGAGCCTGCTCGCGATGGACGTTAACGATGACGAGTATTTTCTGGATGAACAAGTCGTCCTCAGGTCCATCGCGAGCAGGCTCGCTCCTACAGGGGGATCGTGCATTCGGTTGGAGATTGCCTTTATCATGCGCCCCATGATTAAAGATCCCTTTGCAAGACTCGGCCTGGACCGCGAAGTCCTGACCGTCAGCCAGCTCAACGGCCGCGCGCGGGTGTTGCTTGAAGACGTTTTCAGCAACATCTGGGTCGAAGGCGAAATTTCCAACCTCGCCCGGCCGGCGTCGGGCCACGTGTATTTCACCCTCAAGGACAGCGGCGCCCAGGTGCGTTGCGCGCTGTTTCGGCAAAACGCCGCGCGCGTGCGCCAGGCATTGAAGGACGGCCTGGCCGTCAAGGTACGCGGCAAAGTCTCGTTGTTCGAAGGCCGTGGCGATTACCAGCTGATCCTCGATACCGTGGAGCCGGCCGGTGACGGGGCGTTGCGCCTGGCTTTCGATGCCTTGAAGGAAAAACTCAGCGCCGAAGGCCTGTTCAGCGCCGAACGCAAGGTGCCGCTGCCGGCGCATCCGCAGCGCATCGGCATCATCAGCTCGCCCACCGGCGCGGTCATCCGCGACATCATCAGCGTGTTCCGCCGCCGCGCGCCGCAGGTGCAACTGACCCTGATCCCCACCGCCGTGCAGGGCCGCGAAGCCACCGCGCAGATAGTCCGCGCATTGAAACTGGCGGACGCCCGCGGCTTCGACGCGTTGATCCTGGCCCGCGGGGGCGGTTCGCTGGAGGACCTCTGGTGCTTCAACGAAGAAGCCGTGGCGCGCGCGGTGGATGCCTGCGTGACACCGATCGTCAGCGCCGTCGGCCATGAAACCGATGTCTCCATCAGTGACTTCGTCGCCGACGTCCGCGCGCCCACACCATCGGCCGCCGCCGAACTGCTGGCACCGGATTCCAGCGACCTGGTACGCCGGGTCGAAAGCCTGCATCGGCGCCTGGTGATGCGCATGCGCGATCGCCTGATGCGTGACCGGCTGCGCCTGGAAGGCATCTCTCGGCGCCTGCGCCATCCCGGCGAACGCCTGCGCCAGCAAGCGCAACGCCTGGATGACCTGGATATGCGCATGCGTCGTGCGTTCGAACGCAGCCTCAACACCCGTCGCGAACGCCTGATCCGCCTGGAAACCCGCCTGGCCGGGCAACATCCGGGCCGTCAATTGGCGATGCTGCGCCAACGTCTCGACAGCCTCGCCGAACGCTTGCCGCGTGCCATCCGCGAGGGCCTGAAAAACCGTCGCCTGCAGCTGCAGAGCCAGATGCAAACACTGCACGTGGTCAGCCCCCTGGCGACCCTCGGCCGTGGCTACAGCATCTTGCTCGACGAGCGTGGCAATGCGATCCGCAACGCCGCTCAGACCCACACCGGCCAGCGCCTGAAGGCCAAATTGGGTGAAGGCGAACTGCAGGTGCGGGTCGAAGACAATCACCTGACGCCCGTCACCCTCTCTTTACTGGACTGATCCATGCCGCGTTTTTTAGCTCCGCTGCTGTTGCTGTGCCTGACCTTCAACGCCCACGCCGACAGTTACATCACCCGCCTGTTGAACAAACCGGTGCCGGGGGGCGTGGCCGTGGTCGACCTGGGCGCTGCCGCGCAAGCGCCGAAAGCCAGTTATCAGGGCAAGCCTGTATTGGTGATCAAGGAACAGAACAACTGGCTGGCGATTGTCGGCGTGCCGCTGACGGTCAAGCCGGGCGCCCAGTCCATCAGCAGCGGTGGGCGCAGCCTGGGGTTCACTGTCGGTAACAAGAAATACCCGGAACAACGCATCACCCTGAAGAATACCCAGCAGGTCAATCCTGATCAGGACAACCTGAAGCGCATCGAACGCGAGCTGGCCGAGCAGATCGCCGCCTACCGCACCTTCAGCCCGAATACGCCGAGTAACGTGCTGCTGGACAAACCGGTGAACGGACCGCTGTCGAGCAAGTTCGGTGTGCGCCGGTTCTTTAATGGTGAAGAGCGTAATCCTCACTCAGGCCTGGATTTCGCCGTGCCTGCCGGTACGCCGATCAAGACCCCGGCCGCGGGTAAGGTGATCTTGATTGGTAACTACTTCTTCAATGGCAACACGGTGTTTGTCGACCATGGGCAGGGTTTCATCAGCATGTTCTGCCACATGTCGAAGATCGATGTGAAGGTTGGGCAGCAGCTGGGGCGTGGTGGCGTGGTTGGCAAGGTGGGTGCGACGGGGCGGGCGACCGGGCCGCATATGCACTGGAATGTCAGTTTGAATGATGCGCGGGTGGATCCGGCGATTTTTATCGGGGCGTTTCAGCCATAGTTGTTCGGTGAAGCTGGTGGCCCCTTCGCGGGCAAGCCCGCTCCTACAGGGATTGGCGGTGCACACAAAATTCATGTTCACCTCGGTCACTGTGGGAGCGGGCTTGCCTGCGAAGGCGGCGTCACTGACACCGCCTATTCCGCCTCCAGATCTTCGATCCCATGGACTTCCCGGTCCGCCAGGCAATGCCTGACCCACTCCTGGGTCTCCGCTGAAAACCAGCTCAACTCCTCCGCCGTGATCAACTCGCGCGCACACAACCCAAGCAAATGCGAACGCGCTTCATGGCGTGAAAACCTGAACACGCCAAACGCCCAATACAGCTCTTTTTGCCCGGCTTTCAGCAATTCCTCGCTGGCATCGATCCGCTCGTAGGGCGCAATACTCTTGTCCAACACGATCTTTTCGACGTCGGTCATGATCCGGGTGCACATCCGCTCATGGGCCACCGGACGCAATACGCAATACTGTTTCCAATCGGACTCGTTCATCGCCGACTCCCGCTTGCCCATCGAGGCTTTAAAGAAGAATAGCCCCGCTGCACGGACGCGGTCGCTCAATCCGTCGATTGCGCATCGCTCAAACCTTGCGCAAACATCCTGAAGATCGGACTTATGCAGAGCAATAAAATCTCGATAAATACGGCCTAAAGAGGATTCCTCTCAATTTTTTTCGACTGCTTGCCATCCTTCCCCCCCGCGGTTAGGGTTGAAGGCATGAAAACCTCTCACACCCTCATTCAGCTTCGTCAGCACCGCAGTTTGTGCCTTGTCAGCGCACGACTGCCGGGCTAAATCGCGGCGCCTCATCCCAAGCGTTACTCCAAGAACATTTTGATCCACCGGCAGGCCGCCTTTTTTCGGCCCACACAATAAGGATTTCCCGATGAGCATGCTCAAAGACCCGTCTTCGAAATACCGCGCGTTCCCGACCATCGATCTCCCGGACCGCACCTGGCCGTCGAAGACCATCACTGCAGCGCCAATCTGGTGCAGCTCCGATCTGCGTGATGGCAACCAGTCGCTGATCGAACCGATGGACGCCGTCAAGAAGCTGCGCTTCTGGAAAACCCTGGTGCAGGTCGGCGTGAAGGAAATCGAAGCGTCGTTCCCGTCCGCCTCGCAGACCGATTTCGACTTCGTACGCACCCTGATCGAAGACGGTCATATCCCGGACGACACCACCATCCAGGTATTGACCCAGGCACGTGAAGATTTGATCGCGCGTACTTTCGAATCCCTGCGTGGCGCGAAAAAAGCCATCGTTCACCTGTACAACGCCACGTCTCCTTCTTTCCGCCGCATTGTCTTCAACCAGGACCTGGAAGGGGTCAAGGAAATCGCCGTAAACGCGGCCAAGCTGTTCGTCAAATATGCCGCCCAGCAGCCGGAAACCGAGTGGACCTTCCAGTACTCCCCGGAAACCTTCAGCGCCACCGAACTGGAGTTCGCCAAGGAAGTCTGCGACGCGGTGATCGAAGTCTGGAACCCGACGCCCGAGCGCAAGATCATCCTCAACCTGCCGGCCACCGTCGAATGCGCGACCCCGAACATCTATGCCGACCAGATCGAATGGTTTGGCCGTCACATCAACCGTCGTGACAGCGTGATCATCAGCCTGCACACCCACAACGACCGTGGCACGGGTGTTGCCGCCACTGAGCTGGGCCTGATGGCTGGCGCCGACCGCGTCGAAGGCTGCCTGTTCGGCAACGGCGAGCGCACTGGCAACGTCGACCTGGTGACCGTGGCCCTGAACATGTACACCCAGGGCTTGAACCCTGAGCTGGACTTCTCCGACATCGACGGCGTGCGCAAAGTCGTCGAAGAGTGCAACCAGATCCAGGTTCACCCGCGTCACCCGTACGTTGGCGACCTGGTGCACACCGCATTCTCCGGCTCGCACCAGGACGCGATCCGCAAGGGCTTCGCCCAGCAGAAATCCGATGCCCTGTGGGAAGTGCCTTACCTGCCGATCGACCCGGCCGACATCGGCCGCAGCTACGAGGCGGTCATCCGCGTCAACAGCCAGTCGGGCAAGGGCGGCATCGCCTACCTGCTGGAACAGGAATACGGCATCAGCTTGCCGCGTCGCATGCAGATCGAGTTCAGCCAGGTCGTGCAGCGTGAAACCGATCGCCTGGGCCTGGAAATGACCGCCCAGCAAATCCACGCGCTGCTGCACAGCGAGTACTTGCAGGCCAATACCCCGTACGCGCTGGTCAGCCATCGCCTGCAGGAAGAAAACGGCCACAGCGCCGTCGAAGTGGAAGTGGCCAGCAAAGGCCAGGGCGAAACCAACCTGCACTGGCGCGGCAAGGGCAACGGCGC
Organism: Pseudomonas sp. WJP1; assembly: GCF_028471945.1. Lineage (NCBI taxonomy): Bacteria > Pseudomonadati > Pseudomonadota > Gammaproteobacteria > Pseudomonadales > Pseudomonadaceae > Pseudomonas > Pseudomonas sp. WJP1. Next base: position 1,114,713 of record NZ_CP110128.1, on the reverse strand, counting down.
CCTGGAAGCACTGGTGGCCGGCCTGCCGATCCCGGTGGAAATCATGGACTACAACGAACACGCCATCGGCGCGGGCACCAATGCCAAGGCCGCGGCCTACATTGAACTGCGCGTGAATGGCGAGCGTGCGGTGCACGGCGTGGGTATCGATGAAAACATCACTACCGCCAGCTTCAAGGCCCTGTTCAGCGCGCTGAACCGCTCGCTGAGCCAGCCGGAAGCGAAAGCGGCGTAACGCCCTGCTGTAATGCAAAAGGCCCCGAGATGCGAATCTCGGGGCCTTTTTGTTTGCCTGCGGGTTCTGTGTTGCCTGTTATGGCCTCATCGCGAGCAGGCTCACTCCCACAGTGTCCGCGTTCACACCAATCCAATGTAGGAGTGAGCCTGCTCGCGATGGGGCCGGCTCAGGTAGCAACAATCTCAGGTGAATTCGAAGGTATCGGCATCCAGATTCGCCGGAAAACGCGTGCGATAAGCCGCCAGGTCCGCCGCATCCAGCACCACCTTGAACACGCCGTCCGCCTCCCCCGCGCTGAGCAAGGTCTCGCCCTGGAAATCCAGCACCTGGCTGTCCCCGGTATAGGCAAAGCCTTTGCCATCGGTGCCGACGCGGTTAACTGCCGCCACGTAGCACAGGTTCTCGATCGCCCGCGCCGGCAGCAATCTATTCCAGTGCTGACGCCGTGCGCCCGGCCAGTTCGCCGTGTACAGCAGCAAGTCCGTGTCCTGCGGGTCACGGCTCCACACCGGGAAGCGCAGGTCGTAGCAAATCAGCGGCCGTACCCGCCAGCCCTTGAGCTCGAACTGCACTTGGCGCTCGCCCGGGGTGTAGTGATTGTGCTCGCCGGCCATGCGGAACAGGTGACGCTTGTCGTAGTGCCACACTTCGCCGTCCGGCCGAGCCCACAACAGGCGGTTGCGATGGCTGCCATCAGCGGCCTGCACGATCACGCTACCGGTGATCACCGCATCCAATTTTGCAGCCTGGGCCCGCAGCCATTTACTGGTCGGCCCGTTTTCCGCTTCGGCGAGGGTCTCGGACTCCATCGAGAAACCGGTGGTGAACATCTCCGGCAGAATGATCAGGTCCGCGCCGCGCGCCTGCTCCAGCAAGGGTTCGAAATGCTCCAGGTTGGCCTGGCGATCGTGCCAGGCCAGGGTGGTCTGGATCAGCGCAACAGTCAGGTTCGGCAGTGCACTCAGATCACGCATAGTTTTTCCGCTGCTTCACGCAGGGTCTCCTCACGTTTGGCAAAGCACAGGCGCACCAGGCGCTGGCCGACCGGCGGCGTCTGGTAGAACACCGAGATCGGGATGCTCGCAACGCCATGCTCACGGGTCATCCACAGCGCCATCTCAACGTCGTTGAGGTCAGGACGGATCTGCGAGTAGTCAACCAACTGGAAATAAGTACCGCTTACCCGGGTGAAGCTGAAGCGCGAAGGCACCAACAGATCACAGAACAGGTCGCGCTTGGCCTGATAGAACGCCGGCAACTCTTCCACGTGCTCCGGGTGTTCGGCCATGAAGTCGGCCAAGGCATACTGCAACGGAGTGACGCCGCAGAAGTTCACGTACTGGTGCACCTTGCGCAGCTCTGCCGTCAGGGCCGGCGGCGCGACCACGTAGCCCGTTTTCCAGCCGGTGACGTGGTAGGTCTTACCGAAGGAACTGACCACGAAGGCACGCTGATACAGCTCTTCATGGGCCAGCACACTGACGTGGGGCACACCGTCGTAGACCAGGTGTTCGTAGACCTCATCGCTGATCACATAGATGTCGCGATCGCGGATCAACGCCGCCAGTTGGTCCAGCTCGGCACGGTTGATCAGTGCGCCGCTGGGATTGTGCGGGGTATTGAGGATGATCATCCGTGTGCGCGGACTCAGTGCCTGGGCGAGCTTCTGGAAATCGATGCTGAAGTCGTCCAGCCCCAATTGCACGTGAACACAACGGCCACCGGCCAGCTCGACCGAGGGCTCGTAACTGTCATAAGCCGGATCAAACACGATGACTTCGTCACCGCTGTGGATAACCGCCTGAATGGCGCAGAAAATCGCCTCGGTCGCGCCGGGCGTCACGGTCACTTCGCTGTCCACATCGACGGTGACGCCGTAGCTGCGGGCGATTTTCGCCACGATCTGCTGACGCAGTACCGGCAGACCGGTCATTGGCGAGTATTGGTTGTGGCCACTGGCAATATGCCGGCCGACCGCATCGCACAGGGCCTGCGGCGCGGCGAAATCGGGAAAACCCTGGGACAGGTTGAGCGCCCCGGTTTGCGCCGCGAGCTGAGACATCTGCGTGAAGATGGTGATGCCGACATTCGGCAGCTTACTGGTGATCATCGAGGACTCCCTGCTCTACACCCGGCTCTAACGGCGGCGCGGGAGAGCCCGAGGATAGCCCAAACGGCAGGCATGAAAAAGGGCGCCATCGGCGCCCTCTTCTTCCCACAGTAAAAACCTGAATCAGCGCTTGTCGCGGCGCTTCTTGTCGGCCTTCTTGTGGTGTGACATCAAGCGACGCTTCTTGTTGACCTGGCGGTCGGTCAGCGAGTTCTTGTTGCCTTCGTACGGGTTCTCGCCGCCCTTGAACTCGATGCGGATCGGCGTACCGACCAGCTTCAAGACACGGCGGTAAGTGTTTTCCAGGTAACGCACGTAAGACTTCGGCACCTTCTCGATCTGGTTACCGTGGATCACGATGATCGGCGGGTTCGCACCACCCAAGTGGGCGTAACGCAGCTTGATCCGGCGGTTGTTGACCATCGGCGGTGCGTGCTCGCCAACTGCGTCTTCCAGGATCTGGGTCAGGCGGTTGGTTGGCCAGCGGGTGACCGCGGACTTGAACGAGTTCTGCACCGAGGCGTAGAGGTTGCCCACGCCAGTGCCGTGCAATGCCGAGATGAAGTGGATGTCGGCGTAGTCAACGAAGAACAGGCGACGTTGCAGCTCGACCTTCACGAAGTCGCGCTCGCTCGGCGTCATGCCGTCCCACTTGTTGATCGCGATGACCAGCGCACGACCCGACTCAATGGCAAAGCCCAGCAGGTTGAGGTCGTGGTCCACAACGCCTTCGCGGGCGTCCATCACGAAGATCACCACGTTGGCGTCTTTGATCGCCTGCAGGGTTTTGACCACGGAGAACTTTTCGACTTCTTCGTGGATCTTGCCGCGCTTGCGCACACCGGCGGTGTCGATCAGCGTGTACTTCTCCTCGTTACGTTCGAACGGGATGTAGATGCTGTCGCGGGTGGTGCCGGGTTGGTCATACACGATCACCCGGTCTTCACCGAGCATGCGGTTGACCAGGGTCGACTTGCCGACGTTCGGGCGACCGATGATGGCGATCTTGATCCCGTCTTTTTCGCTCGGGCCAGGAATGCGCTTGGCTTCCTCGCCTTCAGCGACGTCCTCTTCTTCCTCGCCTTCTTGCGGCTCGTCTTCGTCTTTCGGGAAGTCGCCCAGGGCGATTTCAAGCAGCTGGGTGATACCACGACCGTGGGCACCGGCGATCGGGATCGCATGGCCCATGCCCAGCGGGGCGAATTCGGCGCGGGCCATTTCCGGGTCGATGTTGTCGACCTTGTTGGCGACCACGTGGGAACGCTTGTTACGTTTGCGCAAATGCTCGGCGATCATCTGGTCGGCGGCGGTGAAACCGGCCTTGGCATCTACCAGGAATAGAACAACATCCGCTTCTTCAATGGCCAGCAGCGACTGCTCGGCCATTTTTTCGTCCATACCGTGCTCGTCACCGGAGATACCGCCGGTGTCGACCAGAATGTAGGAACGCCCTTGCCACTTGGCCTCACCGTACTGGCGATCACGGGTCAGACCGGACAAGTCGCCGACGATGGCGTCGCGAGTCCTGGTCAGGCGGTTGAACAAGGTGGACTTGCCGACGTTCGGTCGGCCCACCAGGGCGATTACGGGAACCATGCGGCTCTCCACTTCGTTATTTCAGAAAATACAAAAGCCGCTGCGAGGCAGCGGCTGGTGCTCGGGACCATCCCAGGGCACGTACCTGTAGGAGCGAGCCCTGCTCGCGAAAAACGCATGGACACCGCGTTTATCCAGGAAGCCACCGTTTTCGTTGGCGACCATCGCGAGCATGCTCGCTCCTACAGTTAAAACCCAAGCATAGTCGTTACTTAATGGTCAGGGCTTCCAGTTTGCCGCTGTTGCCATAGACATAAATCGTGTCACCCACCACCAGCGGACGCGCACGCAGGCCGTCGCTGTCGATGCGCTCACGGCCGACGAATCGACCGTCCACCTGACTCAACAGGTGCAGGTAACCTTCCAGGTCACCGACTGCAACGTAGCTGGAGAACACTTCCGGAGCCGTCAGTTGACGGCGAGCCAGCGAATCGTTGCTCCACAAGGCTGTGGTGGAACGCTCGTCGACGCCTTCAACGGTGCCCGAGGACAGGCTCACGTAGACGCTGCCGAAACCCTGGGCGACACCGGCGTAGCTGGAAGCATCACGCTGCCAGAGCTGCCGGCCGCTTTGCAGGTCCAGTGCCGCAACGCGACCCTGGTAGCTGGCGACATAGATCGTCTCGCCGGACAGCAGCAAGCCGCCGTCGATGTCGACAACGCGTTCCAGTTCCGAACGACCTTGCGGGATCGCTACACGCTGTTCCCACACCGGCACGCCGTTGGAGATGTCGAGAGCGACCACTTTACCGGTCGAGAAGCCAGCCACCGCGAGGCGGTTGGTCACGATCGGTGCGCTGGTACCGCGCAGGGTCAGTACCGCAGGCGTGCTGTCATACAACCAGCGCTGGTTGCCGGTGGCGGCATCCAGACCGATCAAACGGTCGTCCTGGGTCTGGACTACGACCACATCGCCATTGTTGGCGGGTGGTGCGAGGACTTCACTGGACACGCGAGCGCGCCATTTCTCTTCGCCGTTGATGGCGTCCAGGGCAACGATTTCACCCTTGATCGTACCGATCGTCAGCAGACCGTAACCCACGCCAACGGCGCCGGAAACAGGCAGTTCGAGATCTTTCTTCCATTTGACGTCGCCGTTGCTGCGATCCAGCGCCATCACCACACCGGTGACATCGGCGGCATAGATGGTATCGCCTTCGATGGCCGGAACCAGCATGTTGTAGGTTTCGCCCTGACCGTCACCGATCGAACGACTCCACTGCTTTTGCAGGACCACTTCTTCCTTGAAGTCGGTCAACTCGGCCGGTGGCAATTCTTTCTTGCTGTTGCTGCTGCAACCCGCGGCCAAAATGGCCAGGGCCAGCAATGCTGCATGCTTCCAACGGATCACGTCACGCATCCCCTTTGGCCAGGTCGTCCAGCTTGATTTGCAGGCCACCGACCGCCGCTTCATCCGACAGTGCCGCCTTGGCTTTTTGATACGCCGCGTGCGCTTCGTCGGTACGACCCAACTGCACCAGCAGGTCGCCCTTGAGTTCTTCGCGAGTGGCCAGGAAAGCCTTGTCGGCATCGCCTTCCAGCAGCTTCAGGGCTTCATCGACCTTGCTCTGCGCGGCCAGCACCTGCGCCAGGCGCTGACGGGCGATTTCGCCCAGAGCCGGGTTGGCCGGCTTGGCGACGATGGCTTTGAGCTCAGTGGCTGCGTCATCGAGCTTGCCACTGTCGACCGCGACTTTCGCCACGAACAGGCTGCCGTATTGCGCATAGGCGCTGCCGCCGAACTCGCTGTTGAGCTTGCCGGCCAGGTCCGAGACCCGCGCCGCATCCGGCTTGCCGTCAGGCGTCAGCGTGGTTTCGAGCAATTGCTGATAGAGCATCGAGGCGCCTTGCGACTGGTTGCTCTGATACTTCTGGAACGCCTGCCAACCGAACACGATGACCAGCGCCAACAGGCCGCCAGTGACCAGGGGCTTGCCGTTGCGTGACCACCATTCCTTAAAATCCGCCAGCTGTTCGTCTTCGGTACTCGACACCCCAATACTCCTTAATCGCTAATTCGGCTGTTAAGACAGCTTCAACCCTGCACGACGCAGGTGGCCAGGTGTGCAGCAAGCGCATCCCAGGCAATGCTTTGTTGTTCGCCCTGGCCACGCAGGGGTTTGAAACCTACCACTTGCTGGGCCATTTCGTCGTCACCGAGGATCAGTGCGTACAGCGCACCGCTCTTGTCGGCCTTCTTGAACTGGCTCTTGAAGCTGCCGGCACCGGCATTGACTTGCAGGCGCAGGTTGGGCAACTGGTCGCGCACGCGCTCGGCCAGGGCCAGGCCAGCCAGCTCGGCGGCTTCACCGAAGGCGCAGAGGTAGACGTCGACCTGACGGGAGATTTCTTCCGGGATCTGCTCCAGGGTTTCGAGCAGCAATACCAGGCGCTCGATGCCCATGGCGAAACCGACGCCGGCAGTAGGCTTGCCGCCCATCTGCTCGACCAGGCCGTCGTAACGACCACCGGCACACACGGTGCCCTGGGCGCCGAGTTTGTCGGTGACCCATTCGAAAACGGTCTTGCTGTAGTAGTCCAGCCCGCGAACCAGCTTCGGGTTGATTACATAGGGAATGCCAGCGGCGTCGAGGCGAGCCTTGAGGCCCTCGAAGTGCACTCGGGATTCTTCGTCGAGGTAATCGGCCATTTTCGGCGCATCGACCAGAATCGCCTGTGTGTCGGCGTTCTTGGTGTCCAGGACCCGCAGCGGGTTGGTTTTCAGTCGGCGCTGGCTGTCTTCGTCCAGCTTGTCCAAGTGACCGGACAGGAACTCGACCAGCGCTTCACGATAGCGGCCACGGGACTCGCTGGTGCCCAGGCTGTTGAGTTCGAGCTTGACCGCATCACGGATACCCAGCTCGCCCCACAGGCGCCAGGTCAGCACGATCAGCTCGGCATCGATGTCCGGACCGTCGAGGTTGAACACTTCGACACCGATCTGGTGGAACTGGCGATAACGCCCTTTCTGCGGACGCTCGTGGCGGAACATCGGGCCGATGTACCAGAGTTTCTGCACCTGGCCACCGCCGGTGATGCCGTGTTCGAGCACGGCACGCACGCAGGCTGCGGTACCTTCAGGGCGCAGGGTCAGGGAATCGCCGTTACGGTCGTCGAAGGTGTACATCTCTTTTTCGACGATGTCGGTCACTTCACCGATGGAGCGCTTGAACAGCTCGGTGAACTCGACGATCGGCATGCGGATCTGCTTGTAACCGTAGTTATCCAGCAGGCGCGAAACGGTGCCCTCGAAATGACGCCACAGGGGGGTCTGTTCGGGCAGGATGTCGTTCATGCCACGAATGGCTTGCAATGACTTGCTCACATTAAATCCTTAAATTCGTTCGATCAGCCACGCGCAATGACGGCAGCGTCAGCTTCGACCTTCTCGGCCGCTTTCTGGCGGATCAAGCGTTCAAGCTCATCCACCAGATTGTCATTCGTCAGTTTCTGCGACGGCTTGCCGTCGATGTAAATCAGGTTTGGCGTGCCGCCGGTCAAGCCGATATGGGCTTCCTTGGCTTCGCCCGGCCCGTTGACCACGCAACCGATGACCGCGACATCCAGCGGCACCAGCAGGTCTTCGAGGCGCCCTTCCAGCTCGTTCATGGTCTTGACCACATCGAAGTTCTGCCGCGAGCAGCTCGGGCAGGCGATGAAGTTGATGCCACGGGAACGCAGATGCAGGGACTTGAGAATGTCGTAGCCGACTTTCACTTCCTCGACCGGGTCAGCCGCCAACGAGATGCGAATGGTATCGCCAATCCCTTCGGCGAGCAGCATACCGAGGCCCACGGCAGATTTCACTGTGCCTGAACGCAAACCACCGGCTTCGGTGATCCCCAGGTGCAGCGGCTGGACGATTTCCTTGGCCAGCAAGCGGTAGGCTTCGACGGCCATGAACACGTCGGAGGCTTTCACGCTGACCTTGAAGTCCTGGAAGTTCAGGCGCTCGAGGTGTTCGACGTGGCGCAACGCCGATTCGACCAGCGCGGCGGGCGTCGGCTCGCCGTATTTTTTCTGCAGGTCTTTTTCCAGGGAGCCGGCGTTCACGCCGATACGGATCGGAATGCCGCGATCGCGGGCAGCATCGACCACCGCGCGCACGCGGTCTTCGCGACCGATGTTGCCCGGGTTGATCCGCAGGCAGTCAACACCCAGCTCGGCCACGCGCAAGGCAATGCGGTAGTCGAAGTGAATGTCGGCGACCAAGGGCACCTTGACCAGTTGCTTGATCTTGCCGAAAGCCTCGGCGGCGTCCATGTCCGGCACGGATACCCGCACGATATCGACACCGGCTGCTTCCAGGCGATTGATTTGCGCAACGGTCGCAGCGACGTCGTTGGTGTCGCTGTTGGTCATGCTTTGCACAGCGATGGGCGCATCGCCGCCAACAGGTACATTACCGACCCAGATCTTGCGCGATTCGCGACGTTTGATTGGAGATTCGCCGTGCATGACTTATTGACCCAACTTCAGGCGAGCAGTCTCGCCACTGGTGAACGGAGCGACATTGACCGCCTGACCGTTGTAGCTGACCTGCGCGCCGCGGGCATAACCCAGGCGCACGGAAAACGGCGGCTTGCCATTGAGGGAAACGCTTTCGCCTTTACGCTTCAGACCGCTCAACAGCACCTTGCCGTTGCCGTCGGTCACCTGGGTCCAGCAGTCGGCGGTGAACTGCAGTTGGACCTGGCCCTGGCCTGCCACCGCAGGTGCTGCTGGCGCTGGTGCTGGAGCCGCAGCGGTTGGCGCTGGAGCACTTGGAGCAACCGGTGAAGTCACCGCTGGCGCTGCAACAGCAGGAGCCGTCGGGGCTGGCGCAGCAGGTGTGGCAACGAGCGGAGCGGTCACGGCCGCTGTAACGGGTGCTGGCGCTGGCGTTTCAGCCGGTGCCTGGGTCGCGGTGTCGGCCTGCGGCAATGCCAGAGCCGTTGTGGTTTCAGCCTGCCCTTCGGCGACGGCCTGGTCTTCCGGCTCGTCCAGCGGATGAATCTGGGTGGTGCCGTCGGCGCCTTCGACTTCCACGTGTTCCGGGGTCAGGCTGATCAGGTCCTTGGTGCGCAGCGACGTCTGGTCCTGCCACCAGACAAAACCGCCACCCACCACGGCCACCAGCAACAACAGGCTGACAATGCGCAGGATGGTGTGGGACACGCGCACCGGTTCTTCGATACGGCCAAGGCTGTGAACGTTGCTGCCCTTGGAGTCGGTACCGGTGGATTGGTCGAACTGCTGGACCAGGACGGCCTGGTCCATGCCGAGCAATTTGGCATAGGCGCGAATATAGCCGCGGGCGAAGGTATGCCCTGGCAGCTTGTCGAACTCACCGGCTTCCAGATTGCTCAGGGAATTGACGGTAAGGTTGAGCTTGAGGGCCACTTCGGCCAGCGACCAGCCATTGCTTTCGCGGGCCTGGCGCAAGGTCTCACCGGGGTTAACGCGATTCGCTGCTACAACTTCAGGATGCGCCGCTTTCATCATTGCTCCGACAGGTATTGCTGATATTCCGGTGTACCGGGATAGAGTCGTTTTAATTGCAGGCCCGCACTGGCGGCCTTGTCGCGATCATCAAACACTTTTGCCAGGCGAATGCCGAGCAATAGACTACGTGCATTTTGCTCGGTAAGCAGGCTAAAACGGTCGTAATAGTCACGCGCGGGCACATAATGCCTGTCTTCGTAAGACAACTCAGCCATTTCCAGCAATGCCCGAGGCTGTTGTCGATTCAAACGCAGGGCTTTTTCCAGTTGTTGCTGGGCCAACTCACGCTGGCCGAGCATCGAAGCGGTCATGCCGAGGTTCTCGAACACCCGCGAACGCTCAGGATACAGGGTATCGGCCGCGGCCTGTTCGAAGCGCTCGTAGGCTTCCTTGTAACGTTTCTGCTCGAAGAGAAAGCTGCCGTAGTTGTTGAGGATTCGCGCATCGGCGGGACGGGAGGACAGCGCCTTGCGAAAATGCTGGTCAGCCAGCTCCGGCTCCATCTCGGCCTGGAACACCAACCCCAGCGCCGCATTGGCGTCCGGGTCTGCGGCGTCCAGATCCAGCGCCTTCTTCAGCGGCACTTTTGCGCGCTCGGTCATGCCCTGTTGCAAATAACCGATGCCCAGTTGTACGTAGGCCTCGCGCGCCTCGTCACGGCCTTTGCTGGTCTTCATCGGGTTGTAGTCACCCGAAAGCACACAGCCAGCACACAGGCTGGCCATTAGCAAAAGCAGCGCAAAGCGCAGGGACATGGAGATCCTCTCTTGATTACTTCGCAGCGTTCGAAGCCATATCGTTGTCGGCGTTCAGTTCACGCACGGCGATATAACGTTCGCTGCGACGGGTGCGATCCAGCACCTGCCCTACCAATTGACCACAGGCCGCGTCGATGTCTTCACCACGGGTGGTGCGGACGGTGACGTTGAAACCGGCATGATGCAGCTGATCCTGGAACCGGCGGATGGCGTTGTTGCTCGGCCGCTCGTACCCGGAATGCGGGAACGGGTTGAACGGGATCAGGTTGATCTTGCACGGGATGTTCTTGAGCAGCTCGATCATTTCCACAGCGTGCTCAACCTTGTCATTGACGTCTTTGAGCAAGGTGTACTCGATGGTCAGCACGCGCTTTTCGCCCAGGGACGACATGTAGCGCTGGCACGACTCGAGGAGCATCTTAAGCGGATACTTCTTGTTGATCGGCACCAATTGGTTACGCAATGCGTCATTCGGTGCGTGCAGGGACAACGCCAGGGAGACGTCGATGTGCTTGGACAGCTCATCGATCATCGGCACCACGCCGGAGGTCGACAGGGTCACGCGGCGCTTGGAAATGCCGTAGCCCAGGTCGTCCATCATCAGGTGCATGGCGGCGATAACGTTGTCGAAGTTCAGCAGCGGCTCACCCATGCCCATCATCACCACGTTGGTGATGGCACGGTCGACGGTTGCCGGGACGCTGCCAAAGGATTTGTTGGCAATCCACACCTGGCCGATGACTTCGGCGGCGGTGAGGTTGCTATTGAAGCCTTGCTTGCCGGTGGAGCAGAAACTGCAATCCAGGGCACAGCCTGCCTGGGACGAAACGCACAAGGTGCCGCGTTTGCCCTGGGGAATGTACACGGTCTCGACGCAGCTGCCGGACGCCACGCGCACCACCCATTTACGGGTGCCGTCGCTGGAGATGTCCTCGCTGACCACTTCCGGACCACGGACCTCAGCAACAGCCTTGAGCTTTTCGCGCAAGGCCTTGCTGACGTTCGTCATGGCGTCGAAATCATCGACGCCAAAGTGGTGAATCCATTTCATTACCTGACCGGCACGGAAACGCTTCTCCCCGATTGAGTCGAAGAATTTTTCCATTTCCTGTTGAGTCAGACCCAGCAGGTTAGTTTTTACAGTCGATGTAGTCATGGATTCACCTTCACTCTTAAGCCAATGCTTAGCGAGTGGTTACTTCAGTAGCTGCGAAGAAGTACGAGATTTCGCGAGCGGCAGCGGCTTCGGAGTCCGAACCGTGTACGGCGTTGGCGTCGATCGAGTCAGCGAAGTCAGCACGGATGGTGCCAGCAGCAGCTTCTTTAGGGTTGGTAGCGCCCATCAGCTCACGGTTCAGAGCGATAGCGTTTTCGCCTTCCAGAACCTGAACAACAACTGGGCCGGAGATCATGAAAGCAACCAGGTCGTTGAAGAAACCACGAGCGCTGTGCTCAGCGTAGAAGCCTTCGGCTTCGGCTTTGGACAGTTGCTTCAGTTTCGAAGCTACAACGCGCAGGCCAGCTTTTTCGAAACGGGTGGTGATCTCGCCGATCACGTTTTTAGCAACGGCGTCAGGCTTGATGATGGAGAAAGTACGTTGAACAGCCATGGTGTAACTCCAGAAACGGTAATTTGCGAAAAATTAAACCCGCGAATTATACGCGGGTTCTTGGGTATTGCCTAACCTGCAGCGTGGCTCAGTCGCGTTCTTCGATCCAGTGAGCCTGAATGGCCTCCAGGATCTTTTCGCCACAATGCTCAGGCAAATCGTCGAATTCGGGCAATTCCATCACCCATTTGCGCAGATCGACGAAGTTGACCGACAAAGGGTCAACATCGGGCTTGCTTTCAGCCAGCTGGATCGCGATTTCCAGCACATCAGTCCACTTGAGACTCATGACAGTTCCTTGAATCAGTGCGGCGCTTCGGCTGCGTGGTTGAGCGAGTACTTCGGAATTTCGACGGTCAGGTCTTCGGTGCCGACCTTGGCCTGACAGCCCAGGCGCGACTCACGCTCAAGGCCCCAAGCCTTATCAAGGTAGTCTTCTTCCAGCTCATCAGCCTCTTCCAGCGAGTCGAAACCCTCGCGGATGATGCAGTGGCAGGTGGTGCAGGCGCAGACGCCGCCACAGGCACTTTCCATCTCGATATGGTGTTCGTGAGCCAGTTCGAGGATGGAAATACCTGTCTCAGCCTCCACGACCATGCCTTCCGGGCAAAACTTTTCGTGTGGCAGAAAAATGACCTGCGGCATCGTTATTCCTCAATCTCATTCAGGTTGCGCCCCGACAGCGCGGCTTTCACGGTCAAGTCCATGCGACGGGCGGCAAAAGCGTCGGTTACTTGCGACAGACGCTTGGTCTGCTGCTCGATGGCAAAACCATCGGAACCTTTCATCAGTTCGGTCAGTTCCTGCATCTGCAATTCAATGACCATGCGCTCTTCGGCATCGAGCAGGCGGTCGCCGTCGGCTTCCAGGGCGCCCTGCACCGCTTCAATCAAGCGCTGGGCATCGACCTGCTGCTCGCGCAATACGCGGGCAACCTTGTCGTCATTGGCGTGCTGGAACGAATCCTTGAGCATCTTGGCGATTTCGCCGTCGGTCAGGCCGTAGGACGGCTTGACCTGGATGCTGGCTTCGACGCCCGAACCCAGTTCGCGGGCGGAAACACTGAGCAAGCCGTCGGCATCGACCTGGAAGGTCACGCGAATCTTCGCCGCGCCGGCCACCATCGCCGGAATACCGCGCAATTCGAAGCGCGCGAGGGAGCGGCAGTCGCTGATCAGCTCGCGCTCGCCCTGCAACACGTGGATCGCCATGGCCGACTGACCATCTTTGTAAGTGGTGAAGTCCTGGGCGCGAGCGACGGGGATGGTGGTGTTGCGTGGAATCACCTTCTCCATCAGACCGCCCATGGTTTCCAGACCCAGGGACAACGGAATCACGTCCAGCAGCAGCAATTCATCGCCATCGCGCTTGTTGCCGGCCAGGGTATCGGCCTGGATCGCGGCACCGATGGCCACCACTTGATCCGGGTCGATTTCAGTCAGTGGCTGGCGCCCAAAGGCTTCAGCGACGGCTTCGCGAACGCGCGGCACGCGAGTCGAGCCGCCAACCATGACCACCGCATGCACGTCTTCCAGCTCAACACCGGAATCACGTACCGCGCGGCGGCAGGCTTTCAGGCTGCGCGCGACCATCGGTTCGATCAAGGCATCGAAGGCTTCGCGGGTCAGCTCGGCTTTCCAGTCGCCATGCGCCACTTCGACCGACGAGGCGTTGGTCAGGGCTTCTTTGGCAGCACAGGCCGTTTGCAGCAGTTGACGCTGCGCACCCGGATCGAGATTGGCGGACAGGCCGGCGCTCTCGATGATCCAGCCAGCGATCGCGTGGTCGAAGTCATCGCCGCCCAGGGCGCTGTCGCCACCGGTAGCCAAAACTTCGAACACACCGCCAGTCAGGCGCAGAATCGAAATATCGAAGGTACCGCCGCCCAGGTCATAAATCGCCACCAAGCCTTCGGCATGCTGGTCCAGACCGTAAGCCACCGCCGCTGCGGTCGGCTCGTTGAGCAAGCGCAGCACGTTAAGGCCGGCCAGCTTGGCCGCGTCCTTGGTGGCCTGGCGCTGGGCGTCGTCGAAATAGGCCGGAACGGTGATCACCGCACCTACCAGTTCACCACCCAGGGTCGCTTCAGCGCGCTGGCGCAGGACCTTGAGGATGTCGGCAGACACCTCGACCGGGCTTTTCGGGCCCTGGACCGTGTCGATGAACGGCATGTGCGACTCGCCACCGACAAAGCGGTATGGCAGTTGATCGCCCAACTGCTTGACGTCGGCCAGACCACGACCCATCAGGCGCTTGACCGACAGCACGGTGTTCAAGGGATCGGTGGCGGCAGCCAGCTTGGCGGATTCGCCAACCTCGACGCGATCGGCGTGGTAGCGCACGGCAGACGGCAGGATGACCTGCCCTTGCGCGTCAGCCAGAGGCTCGGAAAGACCACTGCGCAACGCAGCGACCAGCGAATTGGTAGTGCCCAAGTCGATCCCCACAGCCAGGCGACGCTGGTGCGGTTGAGGACTTTGGCCGGGTTCGGCGATCTGCAGTAGGGCCATCGTTATCAGGACTTATCTGTATATCAGGCGTGCGACCGGAGCGGCACTGGGTTAATCGTCGAGGCGCTCTTCTAACTGGCGCACTTCGTAGGTCAGCTTGTCGAGGAACTGCATGCGCCGCATCAGGCGTTCGGCCTGTTCACGTTGCGCTGCATCATTCCAGCAGGCTGCGAAACTGTCGTTCAGTTTTTCCTGGGCCACTTTCAGGCGGCGCTTGAAGACGGCAACGCCATTGAGGTCGGCGCTGTCCTGCAGGTCTTCGAGCTCTTCGCGCAACTCCATCTGTTGCAGAAGAAACTCCGGATCATGCACCGTGACCTCCAGCGGCAGCTCGCCACCATTCAAGGCGAGCAGGTATCGCGCGCGCTTGGGTGGACTCTTGAGCGTCTGGTAGGCCTCGTTGAGGCTCGCGGATTGCTCTAGCGCCAGCCGCTGCTCTCGCTCGGAAGCGTCGGCAAAGCGGTCTGGATGAACACTGCGCGCCAACTCACGGTAGCGCGTAGCCAGCTGGTCGAGATCCAGGTTGAAACTCGGTTGCAGCTCGAATAAAGCGAAATGACAAGGAGTACCCACGACAAGCCTCAGATGTTGAAGCTTTCGCCGCAGCCACATTCACCGCGCACGTTGGGGTTGTTGAACTTGAAGCCTTCGTTCAACCCTTCCTTGACGAAATCGAGCTCGGTGCCGTCCAGGTAGGCCAGGCTTTTCGGGTCGATGATCACTTTCTCGCCGTGACTCTCGAACACCTGGTCCTCTGCAACCACCTCGTCGACAAACTCCAGCACGTAGGCAAGGCCGGAGCAGCCCGTGGTGCGAACACCCAGGCGAATCCCCTCACCTTTGCCGCGCCCGTCAAGGGAGCGTCGCACGTGTCGAGCAGCCGCTTCTGTCATGCTGATAGCCATCGGTGACTCCTTACTCGTCGCCAAAAACTGAAATTCAGATCAAGCCTTTCTTCTGCTTGTAATCGCGAACGGCCGCCTTGATGGCGTCTTCGGCGAGTACCGAGCAGTGAATTTTCACTGGCGGCAGGGCCAGCTCTTCAGCCAGCTGGGTGTTCTTGATGGTTTCCGCTTCGTCCAGGGTCTTGCCCTTCATCCACTCGGTGGCGAGGGAGCTGGAGGCGATCGCCGAACCGCAGCCGTAGGTCTTGAACTTGGCATCTTCGATGATGCCTGCGTCGTTGACCTTGATCTGCAGGCGCATCACGTCGCCGCACGCCGGAGCGCCGACCATGCCGGTGCCGACATCAGGATCTTCCGCGTCCATCTTGCCGACGTTGCGCGGGTTTTCGTAGTGGTCGATGACCTTTTCGCTGTAAGCCATGATTCTCAATCCTCACTCATCAGGGCCGCTCTTGAGACCCTGTAGCTGCGCTGCGTCAGTCGCCGCGTCGCTACAGGAGCTGTATCCGGCGGCTTCTTTGTTTAGTGTGCCGCCCACTCGATCTTCGAGATATCGACGCCGTCTTTGTACATGTCCCACAGCGGCGACAGAGCGCGCAGCTTGGTAACGGCCTCGCAGACTTTCTGCGCGGCATAATCGATTTCTTCTTCGGTGGTGAAACGGCCGAAGGTGAAGCGGATCGAGCTGTGTGCCAGTTCGTCGTTGCGGCCCAGGGCGCGCAGTACGTACGAAGGCTCCAGCGACGCCGAGGTGCAGGCCGAACCGGACGAAACCGCCAGGTCCTTGAGCGCCATGATCAGCGACTCGCCTTCAACGTAGTTGAAGCTCAGGTTCAGGTTGTGCGGCACGCGAGCAGTCAGGCTGCCGTTGACGTACAGCTCTTCCAGGTGCTCGACCTGCTTGTAGAAACGGTCGCTCAAGGCCTTGATGCGCACGTTCTCGGCAGCCATGTCTTCCTTGGCCACGCGGAACGCTTCGCCCATGCCGACGATCTGGTGAGTCGCCAGGGTGCCCGAACGCATGCCGCGCTCGTGACCGCCGCCGTGCATGGTCGCTTCGATACGTACGCGCGGCTTGCGGCTGACGTACAGGGCGCCGATGCCTTTAGGACCGTAGGTCTTGTGGGCGGAGAACGACATCATGTCGACTTTCAGCTTCTGCAGGTCGATCTCGACCTTGCCAGTGGACTGAGCGGCGTCGACGTGGAACAGGATGCCCTTGGAGCGGAGCAATTCGCCGATCGCTGCGATGTCGTTGATGGTGCCGATTTCGTTGTTCACGTGCATCACCGACACCAGGATGGTGTCGTCGCGCAGTTCGGCTTCGATCATCTCAGGTGTAACCAGACCGTCGGTGCGAGGCTCGATGTAGGTCACTTCGAAACCTTCACGCTCCAATTGGCGCATGGTGTCCAGGACAGCCTTGTGCTCGATCTTGGTGGTGATCAGGTGCTTGCCTTTGGTGGCATAGAAATGTGCCGCACCCTTGATTGCCAGGTTGTCGGATTCGGTGGCACCGGAAGTCCAGACGATTTCGCGCGGGTCGGCGTTGACCAGGTCGGCCACCTGACGACGGGCGTTTTCGACGGACTCTTCGGCTTTCCAGCCAAACACGTGGGAACGGGACGCCGGGTTACCGAAGTTTCCGTCGACCAGCAGGCATTCACTCATCTTTTGCGCGACACGCGGATCAACCGGGGTAGTCGCAGAGTAATCAAGGTAAATCGGCAATTTCATGGACTATCTCCTAAATCAGGCTGGCTGGCGTGCCGCTGGCTCTCTGGCTGTCATTCGACGGCGGACGCTTCAATCTTGTCCAGGCGTGGCGCCTTGCTGTTGCAACGGCGTTGATCCTGACGCTGGGCTACTTCTTGCACCTCACGGCGAGTCACAAGGTCAGCCAAGCTGATACCGCTCAGAAATTCGTGAATCTGCAGGCTCAGATCGCACCACAAGTGGTGGGTCAGGCAGGTGTCGCCTTGATGGCAATCACCCTGGCCCTGGCATTTGGTTGCATCGACCGATTCGTTCACCGCATCGATCACCTGGGCGACCTGGATACCTTGCATGTCGCGTGACAGCTGGTAGCCACCGCCTGGACCGCGAACGCTGGACACCAGATTGCTGCGGCGCAATTTGGCAAACAGCTGCTCGAGGTAGGACAGGGAGATGCCTTGGCGCTCGGAGATATCGGCCAGGGACACGGGCCCGTGCTGCGCGTGCAACGCCAGGTCGAGCATGGCGGTCACGGCGTATCGGCCTTTTGTAGTCAGTCGCATGGACAATTACCACGGAGTTCGGAATGAGGCGAGTATGCAATTCCCGAGTATTTAAGTCAACTATAAGACCTAGTACTTTAGTCAGGTTTACCCGCAAAAGAGCGGCCGCATCATAGCAAAGGCTGGCTGTGAACGGCCAGCAATACCGAGTCATCGTTCATCGCGAGCAGGCTCACTCCTACAGGAAAACGCATTTCAAATGTAGGAGTGAGCCTGCTCGCGATGCAGTCGACACGGTTTAACTGGCCTGACTCTGGTCCTTATCCTTCACACAGGCGAAGTCTTCTTCGCGCAGTTCAGGCAGGTCCTTGGCACAGTAATTACTGCCCAGATCCTTCAACGCCCCGCACATCCCCTCCAGGCGCCCGTCGACCGCCTGCAGGTGGTCGAGCAACTGGTTGATGGCACGTGCCACCGGGTCCGGCATGTCTTCCGTCACGCCATAGGCATCGAAGCCGATCTTCTCGGCCATGGCCTTGCGCTTGGCGTCCAGCTCCTGGCCGGGCTTGACGATGATCCGCCCCGGAATGCCCACCACCGTGGCGCCCGGCGGCACTTCCTTGGTTACGACGGCATTGGAGCCCACTTTGGCGCCGGCCCCGACAGTGAACGGACCGAGCACCTTCGCGCCCGCCCCGACCACCACGCCATCACCCAGGGTCGGGTGACGCTTGCCCTTGTTCCAGCTGGTGCCGCCCAGGGTCACGCCCTGGTAAATGGTCACGTCATCGCCGATTTCAGCGGTCTCACCAATGACGATACCCATGCCATGGTCAATGAAGAAACGCCGACCGACCTTGGCCCCCGGGTGGATCTCGATCCCGGTCAGCCAGCGGCCGAAGTTCGACACCAGCCGCGCCAGCCATTTCAGGTCCGCGCGCCACAGCATCGCCGACAGGCGGTGAATCCAGATGGCATGCATGCCGGGGTAGCAGGTCAGGACTTCAAAAGCGTTACGCGCCGCCGGGTCTCGATGGAATACGCTCTGGATATCTTCACGCAAACGCTCAAACATCATTAATCCTTCCGCTTAAGAAGCTCACCACGGGCCGCTTTCTGGGTTTCCGTGAGGATGCCACGCAAAATATTCATTTCCGCCCGGCTGACCGAGCTGCGTCCGTACAACCGGCGCAGGCGCGCCATCAAGTGCCGTGGCTTTTCCGGGTCGAGGAATTCGATGGCCACCAGGGTTTGCTCCAGGTGCTCATAGAATCGCTCCAGCTCATCCATGGTCGCCAGCTCAGCGCTTTTGACCGATGCCACTTCTTCCTTCTCGACCTTGGTTGGCTGGCCTTGGGCGGCCAGCCAGGCCATGCGCACTTCATAACTCAACACCTGCACCGCCGCCCCAAGGTTCAGCGAACTGAACTCAGGGTCTGATGGAATGTGCACGTGATAATGACATCGCTGCAGCTCGTCATTGGTCAGGCCGGAATCTTCACGACCGAACACCAGGGCGATCTCGGCGCCCTGCCCGGCTTCCTCGACCACTTTGCTCCCGCATTCGCGCGGATCGAGCAGCGGCCAGGGAATACGCCGGTCGCGGGCACTGGTGCCGAGCACCAGATTGCAACCGACCAGGGCATCTTCCAAGGTGGCGACGACTTGCGCCTTTTCAAGGATGTCACCGGCACCGGAAGCGCGGGCATCGGCCTCGTGGTGCGGGAACAGGCGTGGTTCGACCAGCACCAGGCGCGACAGCCCCATGTTTTTCATGGCGCGCGCGGTCCCGCCGATATTGCCCGGATGGCTGGTATTGACCAGGACGACACGAATGTTTTGCAGCAAGGGAGGCGCTCTCGAACACATTATCGGGAGCAGAATCTTACAGCGCTCACTACCGTTAAGCCATGAAAGCGAACGTCGTCCTTCTCCTGTAGAAACTTTCTGATAGAATGCCCGGCTTTCTTTAACAACCTTAGGTGACACATCCATGCAGCCCATGCTGAATATCGCGCTGCGCGCCGCCCGCAGCGCCAGTGAATTGATCTTCCGCTCCATCGAGCGCCTGGATACCATCAAGGTCGACGAAAAAGACGCCAAGGATTACGTATCCGAGGTGGACCGCGCCGCTGAACAGAAAATCATCGACGCGCTGCGCAAGGCGTACCCGAATCACTCGATCTTGGGTGAAGAGACCGGCATGCACGCCGGCTCCGGCATCGAAGGCGAAGAGTACCTGTGGATCATCGATCCGCTGGACGGCACCACCAACTTCCTGCGCGGCATTCCTCACTTCGCTGTCAGCATCGCCTGCAAATACCGCGGTCGCCTGGAGCACGCTGTTGTCCTGGACCCGGTTCGCCAGGAAGAATTCACCGCCAGCCGTGGTCGCGGCGCCCAACTGAACGGCCGTCGCCTGCGCGTCAGCGGTCGCACCAGCCTGGACGGCGCCCTGCTGGGCACCGGCTTCCCGTTCCGTGATGACCAGATGGACAACCTCGACAACTACCTGGGCATGTTCCGCGCCCTGGTAGGCCAGACTGCCGGCATCCGTCGCGCAGGCTCGGCGAGCCTGGACCTGGCCTATGTGGCCGCTGGCCGTTTCGACGCCTTCTGGGAGTCGGGCCTGTCCGAGTGGGACATGGCGGCAGGCGCCCTGCTGATCCAGGAAGCAGGCGGCCTGGTGAGCGACTTCACCGGCGGTCACGACTTCCTTGAAAAAGGCCACGTCGTTGCCGGCAACACCAAATGCTTCAAGGCAGTCCTGACGGCCATCCAGCCGCACCTGCCAGCCTCGCTGAAGCGCTAAGCGCCCCAAGCGACAGAAAAAGCACCCTTCGGGGTGCTTTTTTTATGCCTGGAATTCACCACAGCCCCCTGTAGGAGCGAGCCTGCTCGCGATTGCGGTGTATCAGCCAGCATTTATTTTGGATGACGGACCGCTATCGCGAGCAGGCTCACTCCTACAGGGGTTGGTGGTGATGCGGAAATCGCGGGCATAAAAAAGCACCCCGCAGGGTGCTTCTTTTTCAATCTGACTTCAGCGGATCAATGCGCCTGCTGATTCTCCGACAAGATCAACTTGCCCTCTTTATCCACAGGGATCTGGTTCCCCGGATCGCGATCCATGCGCACCTTGCCTTCCTTGCCATCCAGCGAATAACGCACGTCGTAACCCACTACCTTGTCACTGATGTCATTCACCGTATTACAACGGGTCTGGGTCGTGGTGTAGGTGTCACGCTCCTGCATGCCTTCCTGAACCTTGTTACCGGCATAACCACCACCGACAGCGCCTGCAACCGTGGCAATCTTCTTGCCGGTGCCGCCGCCGATCTGGTTACCCAGCAAACCACCCGCCAGCGCACCTACCACCGTACCAGCGATCTGGTGTTGATCTTTGACCGGCGCTTGCCGGGTGACCGCTACATCCTTGCACACTTCACGTGGAGTCTTGATTTGAGTCTTGATCGGTTCAACGGCGAGCACTTGAGCATACTCAGGGCCGTTATCTTTAACCAGGCTGTAGGTGGCCACAGCACCGCCGGCAGTCACACCGACAGCACCCAGTACAGCACCAACCAGCATCGACTTGTTCACATGAACCTCCTTACCATCACGTGCGGGATAACCCGCGCTTCTCCTAGCCTTGGAGCATAAAAAAAGGCGCGAGTTCAACTCGCGCCTTTTTGGACTGCATCCCTGGAAGAAGCTTCACTCAAGGACGGTCGTCGACTTCCTTCTCGGTGTTGGCCGCAGGAATCAGGTCTTCAGAGCTCAGGTTCAGCCAGATCAGCACCACGTTGGCGATGTAGATCGACGAGTAGGTACCCGCCAGAACACCGATGAACAGGGCGATGGAGAAGCCAAACAGGTTGTCGCCACCGAAGAACAACAGGGCCGCGATCGCCAGCAAGGTGGAGATCGAGGTGGCCATGGTGCGCAGCAGGGTTTGCGTGGTCGAGATGTTGATGTTCTCGATCAGGCTGGCCTTGCGCAGCACCCGGAAGTTCTCACGAACCCGGTCGAATACCACGATGGTGTCGTTGAGCGAGTAACCGATGATCGCCAGTACCGCCGCCAGCACCGTCAGGTCGAAGGTGATCTGGAAGAACGACAGGATACCGATGGTCACGATCACGTCGTGGATCAGGGAAACGATCGCACCGACCGCAAACTTCCACTGAAAGCGGAACGCCAGGTAGATCAGGATGCCGCCCAGCGCCATCAGCATGCCGAGGCCGCCCTGGTCGCGCAGTTCTTCACCCACCTGCGGGCCGACGAACTCGACGCGCTTGACCGTCGCCGGGTTTTCGCCGCCGACTTTCTGCAGCGCTTCAGCCACCTGGTGACCCAGTTGCGGGTCTTCACCAGGCATACGCACCAGCAGATCGGTAGTAGCACCGAAGTTCTGCACGATGGCTTCGTGATAACCGGCGGTAACCAGTTGTTCACGCACCTTGGTGACATCGGCCGGACGCTCGTAGGTCAGCTCGATGAGCGTACCGCCGGTGAAGTCCAGGCCCCAGTTCATGCCCTTGGTGGCGACGCTGAACAAGGCCAGCACGGTAAGGAACAATGTGACGCCGAACGCAAAGTTGCGAACGCCCATGAAGTTGATTGTACGTAACATGGCAGCCCCTTAAATCCACAACTTCTTGAAGTCACGTCCGCCGAAGATCAGGTTGACCATCGCGCGGGTCACCATGATGGCCGTGAACATCGAGGTAAAGATCCCGAGGGACATGGTCACTGCGAAGCCTTTGACGGGCCCTGTGCCCATGGCAAACAGGATGCCGCCGACCAGCAACGTGGTCAGGTTGGCGTCGAGAATCGCGGTGAATGCCCGGCCGAAGCCTTCGTTGATGGCGCGCTGCACGGTCATGCCCGCGGCGATCTCTTCACGAATCCGCGAGAAGATCAGCACGTTGGCGTCGACCGCCATGCCCATGGTCAACACGATACCGGCGATACCCGGCAGGGTCAGCGTTGCACCCAGCAGCGACATCAGGGCCAGCAGCATCACCATGTTCACCGCCAGTGCGACGGTGGCGATGATGCCGAAGAAGCGGTAGATGGCGATGATGAACAGCGAGACGAACAGCATGCCCCACAGCGAGGCATCGATACCCTTGGTGATGTTGTCGGCACCCAGGCTCGGGCCAATGGTGCGTTCTTCAGCAAAGTACATCGGCGCAGCCAGGCCACCGGCACGCAGCAGCAGTGCCAGTTCGGACGACTCGCCCTGGCCGTTCAGGCCGGTGATACGGAATTGCGCACCCAGCGGCGACTGGATGGTCGCCAGGCTGATGATTTTCTTCTCTTCCTTGAACGACTGCACCGCCACGTCTTTCTCGACGCCATCGACCACTTGCTTGGTGTAAGTGGTGACCGGACGCTGCTCGATGAAGATCACCGCCATGCTGCGACCGACGTTCGAACGGGTCGCGCGGCTCATCAGCTCGCCACCATGGCCATCCAGGCGGATGTTCACTTCTGGCGTACCGTGCTCGCCGAAACCAGCCTTGGCGTCGGTTACCTGGTCACCGGTGATGATCAGGCCACGCTCGATCAGCGCAGCAGGACGATTGCCCTCACGGAACTCGAAGGATTCGGAAGTGGCTTTCGAAGCACCCGGCTCAGCGGCCAGACGGAATTCCAGGTTGGCCGTCTTGCCGAGGATACGCTTGGCTTCGGCAGTGTCCTGCACGCCCGGCAGCTCAACCACGATGCGGTTGGCGCCCTGACGCTGGACGATCGGTTCAGCAACACCCAGCTCGTTGACGCGGTTACGTACCGTGGTCAAGTTCTGCTTGATGGAGTATTCGCGGATTTCCGCCAGCTTGGCCGGGGTCATCGCCAGACGCAGCACCGGTTGGCCATTGAGGTCGGCCGGAACAATGTCGAAATCGTTGAAGTTCTTGCGGATGATCGTACGGGCCTGTTCACGGCTGTCTTCATCGGAGAAGCCCAGCTGAATGGCACCACCCAGTTGCGGCAGGCTGCGATAGCGCAGTTTCTCTTTACGCAACAGGCTCTTTACATCGCCTTCGTACACTTTCAAGCGTGCGTCGAGGGCTTTATCCATGTCCACTTCCAGCAGGAAGTGCACACCACCGGACAAGTCCAGGCCCAGCTTCATCGGGTGCGCGCCCAGGCTGCGCAGCCATTGCGGGGTGGTTTGTGCCAGGTTCAGTGCAACGACGTAGTCATCACCCAATGCCTTGCGCACGACGTCTTTGGCCGGCAGCTGGTCTTCAGCCTTGGTCAGGCGAATCAAGCCGCCCTTGCCGTTGGCAGCCAGGGTGGCAGCCTTGACGTTGATCCCGGATTCCTTGAGCGCAGCGCTCACACGGTCCAGATCAGCCTGATTGACCTGCAGTGCAGTGCTTGCACCGCTGACCTGGATGGCCGGGTCATCAGGATAAAGATTGGGAGCGGAATAAATCAGACCGATCGCCAGCACCGCCAGGATCAGAATGTATTTCCACAGAGGGTATTTGTTCAGCATCACGCCGCCCGCTTATGACGCGGGGCGCCTTGCGCGCCCCGTCGATTGAGTAGAAGTTGAAACTTAGATCGCTTTGAGCGTGCCTTTTGGCAGCGTGGCGGCGATGGCGCCTTTCTGGAATTTCATTTCGACGGTGTCGGAAACTTCCAGGACCACGAAATCGTCGGCCACTTTGGTGATCTTGCCGGCGATGCCGCCGGTGGTCACGACTTCGTCACCTTTCTGCAGGCTGCTCAGCAGGTTTTTCTGCTCTTTGGCGCGCTTGGCCTGTGGACGCCAGATCATCAGGTAGAAGATGACCAGGAAGCCGACCAGGAAAATCCACTCAAAGCCGCCGCCCATCGGGGCTGCAGCAGGTGCTGCAGCGTCTGCCATGGCATTAGAGATAAAAAAGCTCATTTAGCACTCCAGTTGCAAATGTTGAATCTTGGGGTCAGAAAACTCAGTCCAAAGGCGGTACGGGAAGCCCGCGTTTGGCGTAGAAGGCATCGACAAAGGCGGCCAATGTACCCTGTTGAATAGCCTCGCGCAAACCAGCCATAAGCACTTGATAATGACGCAAGTTATGGATGGTATTGAGCATGCTTCCCAGCATTTCGCCACACTTGTCCAGGTGATGCAGATAAGCGCGGGAGAAGTTCTGGCAGGTATAGCAATCGCAGGTCGGATCCAGCGGCGAATCATCATGGCGATGGAACGCGTTACGGATCTTGATCACGCCGGTATCGATGAACAGATGCCCATTGCGGGCATTACGGGTTGGCATCACGCAATCGAACATGTCCACACCGCGGCGCACACCCTCCACCAGATCTTCCGGTTTGCCAACGCCCATAAGGTAACGAGGTTTGTCAGCCGGCATCTGGGCTGGCAGATAATCCAGCACCTTGATCATTTCAT
The DNA here is from genome assembly GCF_028471945.1 of Pseudomonas sp. WJP1. NCBI lineage: Bacteria > Pseudomonadati > Pseudomonadota > Gammaproteobacteria > Pseudomonadales > Pseudomonadaceae > Pseudomonas > Pseudomonas sp. WJP1. The sequence continues at coordinate 1,089,869 of NZ_CP110128.1, read as the reverse complement.
GCTTGGGCTCGCCCACCGACAGACCGCCGATGGCCAGGCCGTCGAAGCCGATCTTGTCGAGGCCTTCCAGGGAGCGCATGCGCAAATCCTGGTGCATGCCGCCCTGAACGATGCCGAACAGCGCCGCCGTGTTGTCGGCATGGGCGTTTTTCGAGCGCTGGGCCCAACGCAGCGACAACTCCATGGACACGCGAGCGACGTCTTCGTCGGCCGGGTACGGCGTGCATTCGTCGAAAATCATCACGATGTCCGAGCCCAGGTCACGCTGGACCTGCATCGACTCTTCCGGGCCCATGAACACCTTGGCGCCGTCGACCGGAGAGGCGAAGGTCACGCCCTCCTCCTTGATCTTGCGCATGGCGCCCAGGCTGAACACCTGGAAACCACCGGAGTCGGTCAAAATCGGGCCTTTCCACTGCATGAAATCGTGCAGGTCGCCGTGTTTCTTGATCACTTCCATGCCCGGGCGCAGCCACAGGTGGAACGTGTTGCCCAGAATGATTTCAGCGCCAGTGGCCTCGATATCCCGCGGCAACATGCCCTTGACCGTGCCGTAGGTACCCACCGGCATGAAAGCCGGGGTCTCGACGGTACCGCGCGGGAAGGTCAAACGACCGCGACGAGCCTTGCCGTCAGTAGCAAGTAACTCAAACGACATACGACATTGGCGACTCATTCTTTGTCCTCAGGGCCACGTGGTGCGGGATTACGGGTGATAAACATCGCATCACCGTAGCTGAAAAAGCGGTATTCGTTGTCGACGGCGGCTTTATAGGCGGCCATGGTTTCCGGATAACCGGCAAACGCCGAGACCAGCATCAACAACGTGGATTCAGGCAAATGGAAATTGGTGACCAGGGCATCGACCACATGAAACGGCCGGCCCGGGTAGATGAAAATGTCGGTATCGCCGCTGAACGGCTTGAGCACACCATCGCGGGCAGCGCTTTCCAGGGAACGCACACTGGTGGTCCCCACCGCCACTACACGACCGCCGCGCGCACGACAGGCGGCAACGGCATTTACCACGTCCTGGCCGACTTCCAGCCATTCACTGTGCATGTGGTGGTCTTCGATCTTCTCGACCCGCACCGGCTGGAACGTGCCAGCGCCCACGTGCAAGGTCACGAACGCCGTCTCGACGCCCTTGGCGGCAATCGCCTCCATCAGCACCTGATCGAAATGCAGCCCCGCCGTCGGCGCCGCCACCGCGCCCAAACGCTCGGCATAGACGGTCTGGTATCGCTCGCGGTCCGCACCCTCGTCCGGGCGGTCTATATAAGGAGGCAGCGGCATGTGCCCGACGCGGTCGAGCAGCGGCAACACCTCTTCGGCAAAGCCCAGCTCGAACAACGCATCGTGCCGCGCCAGCATCTCGGCCTCGCCACCGCCCTCGATCAGAATCTTCGACCCAGGCTTGGGCGACTTGCTGGAACGCACATGAGCCAGCACGCGATGACTGTCCAGCACCCGCTCCACCAGGATTTCCAGCTTGCCGCCGGAAGCCTTCTGGCCAAACAGCCGCGCCGGAATCACCCGGGTATTGTTGAACACCATCAAATCGCCAGGGCGCAAATGCTCCAGCAAATCAGTGAATTGACGGTGTGCCAGGGCGCCGCTGACCCCATCCAGGGTCAACAGGCGACTACCGCGACGCTCGGCCAAAGGGTGGCGGGCGATCAGCGAATCAGGAAGCTCGAAAGTAAAGTCAGCAACGCGCATGATGGGGTTCGTCTAGCAGGGCCGGGAAGTCTAGCGGAAATATCAAAAATTCTCCATGTACCTGATTGACCGACGGTTATCTCATCTCTATACTCCGCGGCCATTGCCCTGATGGCGGAATTGGTAGACGCGGCGGATTCAAAATCCGTTTTCGAAAGGAGTGGGAGTTCGAGTCTCCCTCGGGGCACCAAAATTAAGAAAGGTCTTGCTTAGCAAGGCCTTTTTTTTCGCCTAAAGAAAAGCCCCCGACACCCCACCGCCAACGCCCTGACACCGCGCTGACGTGTAGGAGCTGCCGAAGGCTGCGATCTTTTGATCTTGCTTCTCTTCTGCTCTTCACGCCGGAAGAACATTTCACAAGGACTCTCCCATGGAATCACAACTGGAAACCGTCGCCCTCTTCTCCCTCAAGCTGGCTTACGAATCGGAAGGTTCAAGCCCGATTTTGCGGGATGATCTGGTGATGGGTGATTACCAGCGGGATGTGTTTGAGTTGCTGGTGCGGCGGGGGGATGTTGAGGGGATTCAGGTGAAGGTGGGTGAGTGTATGGGGTTGGCGTTGGAGGCTGTTGGGGGTGTGGGGAAGCCATTGGGGCGGGAGTTGGGGAGGTTGGCGGGGGATTTTGCTAGCGCCCAGACGCTGGAGCAGCTTGATGACCCGATCATTGCTCTGAAGGACTATTTAAAAGATATTCAATAAAAAAGGGAGGCTTTAAAGTAGAAGATAGACAAACCCTCCGACGTGTCGAAACGTCTTAAACGATAAATCGCCCCCTTATTCCCCTGTCTCCCTCCCTTGACTTTTTCACTATCTATTGGTTTTTAGCGGACCCGATTCCGCCACAAGCAACCGGTGGACAGGATGATGGCAATTGGGTAGCTTTTCACCCCTTTGGCGGAATCCTTTCTAAGTCAGGATGAATACGTGTACGTCTCAGCAACTTGATTTTTTCAGTGAGCGCCGCGAATGCATGCCGCGTCATCTTTTCTTATCTCTTAGGGAAACAAGAACATGAAACAGCGCCGTATTGATCAATTCAATTTGTGGCCAATGACCTTGGCGTCTGATGCTGAAGAAAAGTTTAAGACAAGGCTTGTCAATACAGAACTATCAGAATTATTTTTTCCATATAAACTTCCCGACACAAACGACAGACACCTACATGTCTGCGTATCCTACATGTTGGATGCCCTGGATAGTTTACCGCTTAGACCAGATCATGCATTCGATTGGATTTGGCGAAGCTTTGAGTATTTGACATCTCACGCGATTGGAGGCAAAGGAAACCTTACTAATGAGCTGAGAAGCACTGTTTGCCCCGCTGTCGATGGACTCTTCTCATCCGACCAAGATATTTCAGATGCTTTTTTTGAACTGACTAACAAAATTCCGTTTCAAACCTGTGAGTATTTATTGAAGCGAATATGTGAATCCGGCCCATATAGCTTTACGACCGGCCAGCAAAATCCATTATCCAGCTACGCCAAGCGTTTGCTTTTTTCAAATGGAAATCCTCCGGTTGTCAGCACTTCACTCCAGAGCATTCTGGAGTTTTTGTCGAAAAACTATGATTACAAGAAAGCCAGCGATCGTCGAAATGGTGCTTCTTTGTTACGTAGAATTATCAAACTTGAGAAAGTTTCACTACACTCTACGGTAGTTCAACTTACAAAATCAGAAATACTGTTCTTTTTAGTAAGTGGTCTAGGCTATGCATTCAGAAATGATCGAGCTCATGCCAAATCTATCGCCCCATTCAGAAGCAGTGCAGCATCGATAACTACGTACGCACACTGCTGGTTTATGTTTTTATTATTTTACAACATGACCTTTTCCCTACTTCACACACCCTCATCACCGTTAGTTTTAACTGGTCCTTTGGCGATTAATTTCAGAAAAAACCACGCATCATACTCTCAATTATTCGGCGACTACATCAACGCTTAAAACCTGTACTCTCAAGAAAAAGCCCGACACTATTTCCTCAAACAGAAGAAGCCTTATAAATTTTTATGTTTATTGAATGGACCTAATTTTTGCGAAATTAAATACAGACCAATACCCGCTCTATTTATTTTCAGGGAAAACGCATGGGTAAGTATGAAATAAATAAATCAAGTAGCGGCAATTATTTTTACGCTTTAAAAGCGCCAAACTCCGAAACAATTTTAATAAGCGAGCAATTTACGACACATAGTGCGGCTAAATCCGCTATTCAGCAGTCAATGGCTAATTGCAGCAGAGCAGATAAATTTAGAATAAGAGAATCAAGCAATGGAAAGCCATATTTCCAATTAGTGGCCGCTAATGGAGCCATTCTTGGGTCAAGTCCGTTATATTCCAGCAATGTCTCGTTAGAAAGCGGAATTGAATCAGTTAGAAAATACGGAGGCCCCGAAGCCGCTATAGTCGACGTATTGGGCAGTTCAAAAGCGGTGCAAAAAATTGGTAGTGTAAGAACATATATAACAGCCATTGAATCACTACCTCAAGATTCAGGATCAGTAGTATTTTTTAGAGGTCATGGAGATGTTTCGTACAAGCTGCTACCAAGCTTGTATAGAAACTCTGGCTGGGTTAGAAATGAGCACGTAATATTTCAAGAGCTTGTTTTACGCTGCCCAGATGACTTTCAGCTTTCCGGACCGACCTTTAACACCCTAGTTAAGATGCAGCATTATGCACTTCCAACTCGCTTATTGGACATTACAACAAACCCACTAATCGCATTGTATTTCTCGTGCGCTGACGGAGGCACTACTGATGCTGAAGTTATTGTATTTAAAATCCCTAAAAACGAAATTAGGTATTACGATAGCGATCGAGTTAGTTTAATTTCCAATATTGGTCGCCTCCCACAGCACACTCGTTTCCCCATAGGGCGCAACGCAGACGAATTCAACTCTGACGACGATGTCATCAAGCTTATTAGAGAGATACAACGAGAGAAGCCTTACTTTGTAGCAAGAGTTAACCCTATCGATATTTCTTCCGTAGTTTGTGTTAAACCAGTGCTAGATAATCCGAGGATAATAAAGCAGGATGGAGCCTTTCTGCTTTTTGGAGTAGATGGAGAGAAAGGCAAGCCAGCTACAGTTCCTGAACAATACTTACTGACAAGCGAAGAATTTAAAATAGTTATTCGAGGAAGCGACAAGATAAAAATTTTGGAGCAACTTGAGTCTCTAGGCATAACCAGATCCACTATTTACCCGGAAATTGAGCACGTGGCGGGGTACCTAAAAGACAGGTACAGCGATTAAATAAAAAGGAAAAAATGGAAAAAAGGGGACTGGAAAAAAGGGGACAGATTTATTTTCGAAATTGGAAAAAAGGGGACAGATTTATTTTCGAAATCGATCCAATAATAAATCCGTCCTCTTCCCCAAAAAATCAGCCGCTTACAAGCACCATGGAAAAATTTTACAAAAACCTGAAAATCATAAAGAACTGCGAACCGTAGCACCTACCGCCTTCATATATGACACAAAAACACCCACATAAGACACGACATCAGAAAAAGACACATCTACAGCCTTATCATTGTGGTGAATTATATTATTTCTCTTCCTAACAATCTGCTCAACCAATTCCTTATTACTCATAACTCCTTGAGACACTGACAAATCAATACCCAAAAACTTAAAAGCCTTTATTGTCCTATAAGGATTGGCGGATATTGAATCAGAAATTTCTTTTTTACTACAGGGATGATCTGCATATTTAAAAGCTAGCTCTTTCTCCTTTACCTCACCCGAGGTTTTCCAGTAGATATAATTGTGAGGCACTCTTGCTAGTTTCAGGCGTTCATTTACAGATTGAGCATAAAAAAAAGCCACATCTTGAAGAAATGCCTCCAAATAGGTACACAAAAAAAATGGGGACGGATTTATTTTCGAGTTCATTCCATAATAAATTATTCCACTTTTCCCCTAGCCCACTTTTGGGTCTAAAGTTGAGGAACGAAAGAGCTTCGCAGCCATAATTTTGAAAAAAAAGGAACAGAAATATTTTCAAAAAAATAAATCTTCCCCCTTTTTGCTAAGCCGGCGAACACAACGAGCAGTATCGTTGAAGCTGCAGTCGTCCACATGGGCCATAACCTGCGAGCATTTTCGCGTTTGAGCAATAGTTTGTTAGGTTGTTTTCGACTGCACTTGTAGAGGACCTTGAGGTTAGCCCATTCTATGAGTTTCATGATCATTCCTTATCTTAAGAGTCGAAAGGGCAAAAAAAGGGACGACCGCAAAATTGGATTTATTTTCATACGGAAAATCTGCCCATTTTTCCAATTGCTCCCTTTCCTACTCCATTTTCCGCAGTGAACTTTACTCCAAACATTGTTAAACGAAGCCAAGTGCGCTAACTACAAAAAGCCCAAGCAATACAATAATAAAAAATAACCCACTCCAATGCAAAACAATTAGTTTGCGCCTGAGCTTCGCAGGAAAGCTTTGCAGATCCTTAGCGTGGGCTCCGCCATCGCGAAGATACATATTAGGCATAGTCATAACGCCCATTATTGCAGCCAGAACGAACAACCTTCCCCAAGCCCCCCCATTCTTAAATTGAGCCCTAACCATAATAGATGGGCAGTTTTTCAAGTGATCCAGCATCATATCCATTCTGGTGTAGGCCAAATGCAGCGCAACGCCAAGGAAAATGAGAAGACCGCTAAAACCAATTATGCTGATACACAGAAATATCTTTTGCGCGGCACTCACGCTCATTTCAGGGTCTCGTAAATTATTTCGCCAGTTTTTTCACCCGTCTTGCCGAGGGCAAACCCTACAGCCAAGCGTCCTCTTGCCACTACAAATCAACATACCTAAATTTCTGAGCTTGCGGTTTAATTCTCGGAACTGGCTAGCCTTAAGCCAGCCAGCTACCGATCAGACACAACATAGATCCACAGGCACATTATTTAAGCACTCCTGACTCCCATAATGAAACCAGGAACACCAAAGTGGTAAGCAATCCTATTACACTCCATTGCAAAATAATTAATTTGCGCCTAAATGGAAGTGGAAAGTTCTCGACATCTTCAGCATTGGCTATGCCGCGCTTTATAAAAAAGCGAGGGAAGGTGACAACACCGGCTATGCCACCTACCAACTGAAGCTTTCCAAATGGGCCCTTATGCTTGTTCGTATATAGCGTTATAAGCGAAGAGCTTCTTTTGAAATACGCTGACATCTCTTCGCCTTTGGTGTAGCCAAGATATAGGGTAATCCCAATCCAAATGTACAATCCGACGAGCACTACGCCGCATAAACTACCGACAACCAATTCAGCGGCCGTCATTTCGTAGACTCATAGATAACCTCCCCCATAAACTCACCGCCCTTCGCACCATAATGGCTGCCAGCATAAGAACCGACCCCAACTACGGCGACACCGCACACCAACGCCCCTACTACTCCCAATCCAACACAAAGCCCACCGACAATAGGGGCGGATAACAGGCCACCAACAGCGGCGCCGCCGCCGACCCCGCCAGCAAAACTCCCCGCCTCAGTGAATTTAACCCGTTCGCAAGCCTCAGTATTCCCAGCCGTACATACATCCTGCACCTTCATGGCCGACGCACCTCCTCCGACCGCAGTGCCGACCCAACCACCGTATTTGAGGTATTTGGAAGCCCTGGCCACCCCCTCCAGATGAGTGGCATATCCCGGCATCCGCCCTACGCCGCCGGCTTCCGTCCAGCGGTGAACCAGAGTGGGAGGCGAGAGGAACATGGCACGATTCAAATTGAGGTGGTCGGGGAAGCCGATACCTTTGCGCGTCAGACTTGTCAGGTGGATATCGAGTTGAGCGAGCAGCTTTTGGCGCTCTGCCAGAAACGTCGGTGAGTTCAGGTGCCCATCGCGCAGGAATGAATGCTGATGCAACGCTTCGATTTTTTTCAGGGTGTCGCTGACGTTATCCAGATTGTTTTTGAGAACACTCGCGCCAACGCCTATTGCGATCGAGCCATGGCCCAGGAAAGTCTGGATGGCATCACGGTGCTGCACCATGAAATCCGCTTCTTCGGGACTGAGTGTTTCAATGATCTGGTTGGTCTTGGCTGCCACGTCCATGAGCAGGGCTTCTTCACGGGTGCACTGGTAGTTGTTGGGGTCGCCCAGCACGATCATCGAACCGGCTTTGACGTCGCGCAGGTTGGGATTGAGCAGCTTGAATTTGCCCATCAACGCCGGGTCACGCAGGGTGAATAAGGAGGCTTCAAGCTGTTCGCGGGTGGTGCTCTTGGGGACGACGTAGAAGCCTGGCTCCTGGGTTGCTGCGCTGCCCAGGGGCACTGGCTTGGGAGTGTTCGACGCAGACGCGAAACCGGCTGAGCGTGGTGCCGGATTGCCGGCGAGAGGTGTGGTCGGTTGGGGCGCGGCCCTTGTGGCCTGGGGCGCAGCACTGCTACGCGATTCGTAAGTGGCGGTGAAAACCGAGGGGATCAACCTGGCCCTGCACGGGCAGGTGCTGTAGCTGTCCAGCGAGCCCGCCACGATCCTGCCATGACTGTTGATGTAGGAGACGCCTCCCACGATGGTGTAGGTTTCGTCGTTCTTGCCGCAGGAAACGCGGTCGCCCTCACGAGCATGGGCGATACCGAACATCATGACTCGGGTGTCGGCTTCCAAAACCTGGCCACCGCAAGTGGTCTTGTCACCCAGGCGAATGAAATGTCCTTGTGCCATTGTTGATCTCCCTCTCTGCTGGCGCCCCAGATAGCGCACCACTGTTAACGATCGATAAGCCGACTCGGGTTGAGTGGCTTAACGCAAAGTACGTGGACAGAGGGGAAACTCAAGATGGCTGAGAAAATCAGGAAACATCCCACAAGCCATGTAGAAAAAGGCGACAAAAATGAAGATAGGCAAAGGGATGGCTAAAGCCAGCTAGACCCGGAACAGCTTCCGAGGTAACCCTGTTTCATCTGGAAACCCCATCGATTTGAAGGTACATCCGGGCATAGCAGGCTTGCTGTCCATCAGTTCCGCGACTTCATTTATCCAAGTTGAAGCTGGTGCGATCCTACGCAGCAGAAACCAAATGACCGTGATTAATCCGTACAGCCGCTTCAGCGCATGCTGATCTAGATTTAACGTCAGAAAATACGACTCAGGAGGGACCGCTAACGGATTAGGCGAGGCCTGATTCCAAATACGGGTATGGTGGGCACAGCGATTGCGCAAATGGCTGACCTGCTGCATCCACCGGCTGAGCATCTTGGCGTTGTTCAAGCCGAGACGCGCGAGTATGAGATTTTGATACTTGCTGTTGAGCAGCTCGAAGAATTCCGAGAGATCCCCGAAATCCCATGCCTCCACCGCGACCCAAACGGGGATGGACTTACCGGCACGAAAGTGCCACTGAATGCAGTCCTCTTTGCTACGCGCAATATGCGACTGCTGCTTCTGGCTCCATTCTTTCCACTTGTTCCGTGTAATACCGCGGTTGTCCGTGTACGGCTGAGTCCATTTGTGCAGGATGAATTTCACATTGGTATATGCCATGGGGTCGTGATAACCGACCTCGTGAGCCATTACTGTCTTGAGGTGAACCTCCAGGCGCTCGATCGCGTCCAGCATGAGCATTCGCAGTCGTTTATCGAACTTGTAAAGGTCTACGGCCGAGTCGAAGGAGGTCGCTGCCTGGAACGTGTCGAGACGCAAGGGCTTGCTCGTGACCGGGCAGATGTCTTTCTGCGAGCAGTTCATTTTGAACTCTCGCGCCGGGTACCAGTAACCACTGAGGCGGTAATACCCTAGCTGCGCGAGCTTGCGTTCTGCACGAGACAGGTCATGGATTTGCATTCCCCTGCTGGCGAGCAGCGCAACCAAATCAGGGTATGAACGGAACGGCTTCGGAGGGGTTGGGGTAGACAACTTCCATGTTCCAGAAACAAGAAGGCCCGAACGTAATGCCGGACTGAGCCAGCACCAGAGGATCGGGCGCGATTGGGATTAATGCTGCCGAAGCCTGATGACCCTGTCAATGTGTTCGTTACAAAACCGCGATAAACACCAGGGTCTATGCAGGTTTGCGACGATTTTGTTGCAGGCGATGGCGTGCGCTTGTGAGCAGCCTAAAACAGAGCTCTTTGGCTAGCTGTCAGGCAGCTCCTAGATAGCGGTAGGAATATTCCCTCCAGCGCGTGATGCCAGTGATTATTAGAGAGATAGCGTCGAGTAAAGGGCTTTCGAAAGTTGCAGGAGCGGGGTCTGCGCGATACCCTTCCGGCGTCGCTGCCAATTCAGCGACCGGGCTTGGTAACCCGAGGTAAATCACTGCGCAACAGTGCCATGCGTTCGCAGGCGCTTTTTTTCGCCTGCGATCTGCGTTATGGCGGCTGTGCGTGGGACGTCTGCGGACGTGCCGGTTTCCTTGATTTCCCGGTTTACCAACCTGCGCACAGCTGCCACCCATTCGCTTGGTAACGAATTGTGGTAGCTCTTCAAATTAAGGAGCTTCATGATGCGCAGTATGAATCCGTTTGAAATTTGGCTTTCCCCTCTACGCAATTTCCAATCGTGTAACGCCCTCCCCCATTGCCTCTCCATCCTCGGAGGTGGCCAATGACCGAACAACCCGAACTAAAAACCATCGGCTTAACCCCCGCCATCTACTGCTCCGATCAACCACTGTTCCACGTCACTCGCGGCGTTCCGCTCGGTGATGCGTTGTCGATGGCTTCTGATTTTCTGTTTCTGGCCAAGACGCTGACTGAAGATGCTGCCTATGCCAGAGATACCGATCGGCATGCCTGGGCGGCGCATTATTTGACGTCGATGAGTAAGGCGTTGGTGGATGATGCGGTGAAGGTGCTTACTCGGGATCGGGGGTTGGGGTCGGCGGCAAAGCGGGCGACGACGGCTCAGGGGGAGTAGCTGTAGCGTGTTGGTAAGGTGTGTGCTTGTGGGGTGAGTTGCTTGCGATTGCGGCGGTATATTCAGCATTGGTGTTGGTTGGACTGGCGCTTTCGCGGGCAAGCCCGCTCCCACAGGGATTGCGGTGAGCTAACTGGCATTGTTTGGCCTGAGTGGGTGAGTTGCTTTTTGATGCAGCACCACATTCGGCATTTGTGTTGGCTGGACTGGCGCTTTCGCGAGCAGCCTCGCTCCCACAGGAGTTTTGCATGCTGTTCGGTATTTGGATTAGCCTCCAGGTTTCGGGGCTTTTTATTGTGTGGCATTTGGCTGCGCGGTGACGCGGTAGACTTCATACCGCTGCTTTTTCCGGATTGGATCAGCGCATCTGCACCGCAGAATTGCCCACATTTCTGATGCTTCTTCCCACCCGCAATGCTTGCTATACATCACCCATCGCCAAGCCCTTCTGGCATTAGGCCAGTGTATGAACGCCCCCTGCGGCACTCATCTAGACTTAATGCATAGTCGTAGGCAGAACCGAGCACGTCGCTTTGGTGCAGTTCCATCAACAGCCGCGTGGCAAGCTGCCCTTTATGCCCAATCGAGGTGCGGCGAAGACCGTGCCGGGCGCACAAGATGCCCGCTCAGGGTGCCCTGGCCAACGGCCTGAAAATGCCACGATACCGTGACGTGGTGTGAGTGCCGCAGCCGACACTTTCGGACGACCGACGACCTTCTGGTTTGTCCGTGACCGTGAGGATTGCTGAATGCCTGATGTTGAGTTGCACCTGTCTGTGGTCAACACCCTGTTGGAGCGCCATAAGGGCACTCCCGGCGCCCTGTTGCCGATTCTTCATGATGTTCAGGAACGCATTGGCTACATCCCCGATGCGGCCGTACCCGAGATTGCCCATGCCCTCAACCTGAGTCAGGCGGAGGTTCGTGGGGTGATCAGTTTTTACCATGATTTCCGTACCTCGCCGCCAGCCCGCCATATTCTGCGTTTGTGCCGCGCGGAGTCGTGCCAGAGCCGTGGGGCCGAGCAGTTGGCTGCGCAGTTGCGCGATCGGCTGCAACTGGATGATCACGGCAGCAGCGCTGATGGCAGCATCAGTTTGCGCCCCGTTTATTGCCTCGGTGCCTGTGCTTGCTCGCCGGCACTGGAGCTGGATGGCCGGGTGCATGCGCGGCTCAGTGCCGAGCGGCTGGATGCGTTGCTCGATGCTTGCCGGGAGGACGCGTGATGCCGACTCTTTATCTGCCCTGTGATTCTATTGCCCGTGCCGTGGGGGCCGATGAGGTATCGACGGCGCTGATTACTCAGGCCAAGGAACGCAATCTGCCGCTGGAGCTGCAACGCACCAGCTCGCGCGGGTTGTACTGGCTGGAGCCGCTGCTGGAAGTGGACAGCCCGCAAGGCCGGATCGGCTTCGGCCCGTTGACCGCAGACGATGTGCCATCCGTGCTCGATGCGCTGCAACAAGACGCCAGCCATCCCCTGGCCCTGGGCCTGGTGGAAGAGCTGCCTTATCTCAAATCTCAACAACGCCTGCTGTTCGCCCGCGCCGGTATTACCCGGCCGTTGTCGCTGGACGACTACCGCGCACACGGCGGTTTCGAAGGCCTGACAAGGGCCGTCGCCATTGGTGGCGAGCAGACCGCGACGGCGGTGTTCGATTCGGGCCTGCGTGGCCGTGGCGGCGCGGCTTTCCCCGCCGGGATCAAATGGCGCACGGTGCGTGGCACTCAGGCTGCGCAGAAGTACATCGTGTGCAACGCCGACGAAGGCGACTCCGGCACTTTTGCCGACCGCATGCTGATGGAAGGCGACCCCTTCCTGCTGATCGAAGGCATGGCCATTGCCGGCATTACCGTCGGCGCCACCCTCGGTTACATCTATGTGCGCTCGGAATATCCAGACTCCGTGGCCATCCTGCGCCAGGCGCTGAACATCGCCCGTGAAGCAGGGTATCTGGGCGCCAATGTCGGCGGCAGCGGCCAGGCCTTCGATATGGAAGTTCGCGTCGGTGCCGGCGCCTACATCTGCGGTGAAGAAACCGCGTTGCTGGACTCTCTGGAAGGCAAGCGCGGAATCGTTCGCGCCAAGCCGCCGATCCCCGCGTTGCAGGGCCTGTTCGGCCTGCCAACGCTGGTGCACAACGTGCTGACCCTGGCCTCGGTGCCGCTGATCCTGGCCAAGGGTGCGCAGTTCTATCGCGATTACGGCATGGGCCGTTCCCTGGGCACCATGCCCTTCCAGTTGGCGGGCAATATTCGCCACGGCGGCTTGGTGGAACGGGCCTTTGGCCTGACCCTGCGCGAGCTGGTGGAAGACTACGGTGGCGGTACTGCCAGTGGTCGACCGCTGAAAGCCGCGCAAGTCGGCGGCCCGCTCGGCGCTTGGGTGCCGCCTTCGCAATTCGATACGCCGCTGGATTACGAGGCCTTCGCCGCCATCGGCGCGATGCTCGGTCACGGTGGCGTGGTGGTGGCGGATGACACATTGGACATGGCCCACATGGCGCGCTTCGCCATGCAGTTCTGCGCCGAGGAATCCTGCGGCAAATGTACGCCCTGCCGCATCGGCTCGACCCGGGGCGTGGAGGTGATCGACCGTCTGCTGGCCGCGCCAGATCAGGCCGCTCGTGATCAGCAGGTGATCATCCTCAAGGACCTGTGCGACACGCTGCAATACGGTTCGCTGTGCGCGTTGGGCGGCATGACCTCCTATCCGGTCGCCAGCGCCCTCAAGTACTTCCCCGCTGACTTCGGTCTGCAAGCCTCGGAGGCCGAGCAATGATCACTGTATTCGATCCAAAAACCGATATCGATCTGGGCACGCCGGCCCGCGAGAGCCAGGTGCAAGTCACCCTGAACATCGACGGCCGCAGCATCAGCGTGCCCGAAGGCACTTCGGTGATGCGCGCCGCGGCGCTGCTGGGCACCACCATTCCGAAACTCTGTGCCACCGACAGCCTGGAAGCCTTTGGCTCCTGCCGCATGTGCCTGGTGGAGATCGACGGCATGCGCGGCTATCCCGCGTCCTGCACCACGCCGGTCACCGAAGGCATGAGCGTGCACACCCAGACGCCGAAGCTCGCGACCCTGCGGCGCAATGTCATGGAGTTGTACATCTCCGATCACCCACTGGATTGCCTGACCTGCTCGGCCAACGGCAACTGCGAGCTGCAAACCGTCGCCGGCCAGGTTGGCCTGCGCGAGGTGCGTTACGGCTATGAAGGCGAGAACCATCTGGAGGACGTGAAAGACACCTCCAACCCTTATTTCGACTACGACCCGAGCAAGTGCATCGTCTGCAACCGCTGCGTGCGCGCCTGTGAAGAAACCCAGGGCACCTTTGCCCTGACCATCACCGGACGCGGTTTCGAATCCCGCGTGGCCGCTGCTGGCGGTGATAACTTCCTCGATTCGGAATGCGTGTCCTGCGGTGCCTGTGTACAGGCCTGCCCTACCGCGACGCTGATGGAAAAAAGCGTGGTTGAGCTGGGCCAGCCGGAACGCAGCGTGATCACCACTTGCGCCTATTGCGGCGTGGGTTGCTCGTTCCGCGCCGAAATGAAAGGCGACCAGCTGGTGCGCATGGTTCCGGACAAGAACGGCCAGGCCAACCACGGCCACTCCTGCGTCAAGGGGCGCTTTGCCTGGGGTTACGCCACCCACCCGGATCGCATCACCAAGCCGATGATCCGCAAGCACATCAACGACCCGTGGCAGGAAGTCAGCTGGGATGAAGCGGTGACCTACGCCGCCAGCGAATTCCGCCGGCTGCAGCAGAAATACGGTCGCGATTCCATTGGTGGTATCACCTCAAGCCGCTGCACCAACGAAGAAACCTATCTGGTGCAGAAGCTGGTGCGCGCCGCGTTCGGCAATAACAACGTCGACACCTGTGCACGGGTTTGCCATTCGCCGACCGGTTATGGCTTGAAGCAAACCCTGGGCGAGTCCGCCGGCACCCAGAGTTTCGACTCGGTGATGCAGGCCGACGTGATCCTGGTGATGGGCGCCAACCCCAGCGATGCGCACCCGGTGTTCGCTTCTCAGCTCAAGCGCCGCCTGCGTGAAGGTGCGCGGCTGATTGTCATCGACCCGCGACGCATTGATCTGGTGGACTCGGTGCATGCCCGCGCCGAATATCACCTGGCCCTGCGCCCCGGCACCAACGTCGCCATGCTCAACGCATTGGCCCATGTGATCATCACCGAGGGCCTGCAAGACCAACCCTTCATCGACACCCGTTGCGAGGGCAATGATTTCGCCCGCTGGAGCGAGTTCGTCAGCCGTGAGGAGAATTCGCCGGAAGCCCTTGCCCCAGTCTGCGGGGTAGACCCTGCCGACATCCGTGCCGCCGCTCGCCTATATGCTACCGGCGGCAACGCCGCGATCTACTACGGCCTGGGCGTTACCGAGCACAGCCAGGGCAGTACCGCCGTCATGGGCATCGCCAACCTGGCCATGGCCACCGGCAACATCGGCCGCGAAGGCGTGGGCGTGAACCCGCTGCGGGGGCAGAACAACGTGCAGGGCTCCTGCGACATGGGCTCCTTCCCCCACGAGTTGCCCGGCTACCGGCACATCTCCAACGAAGTGGTACGCACGCAGTTCGAACAGGCGTGGAACGTCACCCTGCAACCCGACCCGGGCCTGCGCATTCCCAACATGTTCGAGTCGGCGCTGGCCGGCAGTTTCAAGGGCCTGTACTGCCAGGGCGAGGACATCGCCCAGAGCGATCCGAATACCCAGCACGTCACCGCGGCCCTGTCGGCCATGGAATGCGTGGTGGTGCAGGACATTTTCCTCAACGAAACGGCGAAGTTTGCCCACGTGTTCCTGCCGGGCGCTTCGTTCCTGGAAAAGGACGGCACCTTCACCAACGCCGAGCGCCGTATCTCGCGGGTACGCAAGGTCATGGATCCCCTGGGCGGCAAGGCCGACTGGGAAGGCACAGTGGCCCTAGCCAACGCCTTGGGCTATCCGATGAATTACAAACACCCATCGGAGATCATGGATGAAATCGCCAGCCTGACGCCGACCTTCACCAACGTCAGCTACGCCGAACTGGATCGCCACGGCAGCCTGCAATGGCCGTGCAACGCCGAGGCACCGGACGGCACGCCGACCATGCACATCGAGCAGTTCGTGCGCGGCAAAGGGCGTTTCATGCTCACCGGCTACGTGCCCACCGAGGAGAAGGTCAACAGTCGCTATCCGCTACTGCTGACCACCGGGCGCATCCTCAGCCAATACAACGTCGGCGCCCAGACCCGGCGTACCGAGAACGTCGCCTGGCACGACGAGGACCGCCTGGAAATCCACCCGACCGACGCCGAGAGCCGTGGCATCAACGAAGGCGACTGGGTCGGTATCGGCAGCCGCGCCGGGCAGACCGTACTGCGTGCGCGGGTCACTGAACGGGTTGCCCCGGGCGTGGTGTACACCACCTTCCACTTCCCGGAGTCGGGGGCCAACGTGATCACCACCGACAACTCCGACTGGGCCACCAACTGTCCGGAGTACAAGGTCACGGCCGTGGAAGTCAGCCGCGTGTACCACCCTTCGGAGTGGCAAAAACGCTTCCAGGAATTCACCGACGAACAGCACCGTTTGCTCAAGGAACGCCGTCAGGCCCGTGGCGATAAAGCGGAGGTGCGCCGATGAGCACTGAAAACCTGATCAAGATGGCCAACCAGATCGCCCAGTACTTCGCCAGCGAGCCGGACCGGCAACTGGGGGTGCTCGGTGTGCGTAATCATCTGCAGATGTACTGGACGCCGGGTATGCGCAAGGAGTTGCTGGCCTGGCAGACGGCGCATCACGGCGCGGACTTGCACCCGCTGGCGCAAGAGGCGGTCAGTGGGGCGGGTTGGGAGGCTTAGCCAGCTGGCTTAAAAACCTGTAAGAGCGAGCCTGCTCGCGATGGACTCGAGAACGCCGCGGGGTGCCAGGCTTCCCGCGTTATCGTTAACGACCATCGCGAGCAGGCTCGCTCCCACAGGGTTATGTATCAATTTTGAATGCGGCTTTCGTCTTTGAGGTACCGCGATAACTCATGCTGCCGCTGACAGCCAAGCAGCAGCCAAAGCAGAACCCTCGCTTTACGCGGACATAGAAATCCCGCCATCGATGCACCCTTGCGAATCAGATCCATCTCACTGCCGTTAAAACCATAGCTGACTTGCGCGGTAGAGCCTGAACCGGTGCGGGTCGCAATGATCACCGGGATTTTTTCGGCGATGTGCTCAATCACCGTCGCCCAGCTCTGCGAGACATGTCCGGCACCGAAACCGGCTATTACCAGCCCGTCATAGCCGAGTGCAAGGATGTTTTCCAGAAGCAGCGTGTCGGCCGAGAGGGATGCCTCGAGCATCGCGACCTTCTGTGTTGTCTGGTGCGGCAGGGGCAGAAACGAACGCTGAGCCGGCGGGCGCAGGTAGTGAACGCGGTCTTCAACCATCAAGCCTGCAGGCCCCACGACTGGAGAGGTGAACGCCTGCAATGCCAGTGAATCGGTTTTGCGCACGCTTCTCGCTTGATGAATCTCTCCGTTCATCACGACCTGAACACCGCGCCGCCGGCTGCTCTCGGCCAGCGCGACGCGGCATGCATCCAGGAGATTCGCCGGCCCCTCGGCCCCGGGCTGTGCTGCCGAGCGCATTGCACCGGTCAGCACCAGAGGTGTGTCGTGGGGCCACAGGTAATCGAAAAACGCCGCCGTTTCTTCGAGTGTGTCGGTGCCTTGGGTCAGAACGACACCCACGGCGCCTTGTGTGATTTGAAGTTTTGCCCAAGCCAATACGTTTAGTAAAAAATCGAAATTTAGTGAAGCACTGGGAAGCAGTCCAAGGGTTTCAACGTTCACCCGGGCAAGCGTCGTCAATTGGGGTACGGACGCCAGAAGTGTCTCGCCACTGACGGTCGGGATAACGCCTTCGCCGGCATTCCTGGCTTGCATGCTCACCGTGCCGCCGAGCGCCGCGATGGCCAGTTTTGGCAGATCCATGTGATACCTCGCGTATTCGGAAAGAGAAGCGGCTGTACCCGGTTCCGGACGGGGTACAGCCGTAAGGCAGGTGGCATTTACTGCGCGATAAGGACGCCGATCAGCGGCACGATCAGCAACGTGCTGATGGCCATGGACAGGACATTGCCGATATAGGCATGCATGTCGGCCGGTAATCGCCTGGAGATCGCCCGGGCCAGAGGTGGTGCGATCAACGCCCCCAGCAATGCACTCGAACCGATCACCAGCCAGCTGCCGCCATGGGTCAGAATCGCGGCGGGCACCACTGAAACCAGTGGAACGTAGGTGGGGTACCAGCCGTGCAACATCCATTGTCGACGCCAGACCAGCACCCCTATGGCGGAGGTCAGTGCCTGTGCCGCGATGATGTGCAGCAACAGGCCCGAACCGTACGCCGGACTCATCGGGTTCAAGGTGTAAGCCAGCAATACCCCCAGTAACAAACCAAGGCTGGCCAGTTCATTGCCGAAGAATGGCGCTTCGGAAAAGTCTGCCAAGACCCGGCGTATGCTCCAGACCACTCCGTAATCGGGTGCTTTGGTGACGGGTACGGGAGGTGAAGGCGGTGGTGTCCCGGTCTGTTCGGACTTCATCAGATTCGGCCGGTAGCGGCAGAGCAGAAACGCCAAGACACTGGCGACTGCCATGCCCAGAACATTGCCGATCACCGCTGGCAACCCCAACGGATTGCACACGTAATTGACGATCAGCAGGCACATTGGGGTGACGAGGACGGCACCCATGATTGCGCCGTTGATCGTGACCTTCCAGCCACCGCCAAACATCAGCACCATCGCCGCTGGCAGCGAGACGAACGCGGCAAATGTCGGTTGCCAGCTAGTGGCGGTCACCGTCCAACCCCAGAGCACGTTACTCAGCAGCAGGCCGAGCAGTGAACTGGTGATCAACCACGGCCAGAGCCCGGTGCCATAGGAAATGCTGAAGCCTTGCCAGGCTCTTCCCGTTCGATTCGCCCAGTAGGCGAGATAAGCGCCCGCCAATAGTCCGATCGAGGCGAACTCGTGTTTGTAGAATGCCACCTCGCTGATGTCTCCAAGCAGCCAGCGCAACCAGGCATTTGGCTGGGGAAGGCTCGACACCATGTCGCTGTAACCTGGCCAATGGGCGGACCAGTGCGAACGATTGGTGAATGAAAGCCAGATAATCAGCAGTGTCGTGCCGATCATCAGCAGGATGACCGCCACATCAAAAGGTGATCTGGAGGCAAACCTGTTTTTATTGGTTGTGATTTCCATGAGTGAGGTCCCCCTGATCAACGCGGGAGACATGGGTGTTGTGTGTAGCCGAGCATCTGATCGTAGAGATCGGCTCGACGATCACGATGTAGATCGTTCAGGTTATTCCAGATGAGGGCGCTGCGGGAGCTGGTCAGGTCAATATCGGCAAACAGAATTTCCTGCTGGTCTGCCGATGCCACTGCGCCAATCGGCCAGCCATTGGTCCCGGCAATCAGCGAGCATCCAAGGTAACGGGCACCTCGTTCCTCACCGATCCGGCTGGCAGCTGCGATAAACACATTGTTGACGTGGGCAGCCGTCATCGTCAGGTACGACGCCATGCACTTGCCGGCATCGTCGAACAGCGGTGGAGGTGTCCAGACCCAGTTATTGACGCTGCAAATGATGTCGGCGCCTTGTTGACTCAGGATTCGTGGCACCTCGGGGAACCAGATATCCCAGCAGATCAACATTCCGATACGGCCAATGGGTGTATCAAAAACCGGGAAACCCAGGTCGCCCGGTGTGAACCAGAGTTTCTCCAGATTCCATAAATGGGCTTTGCGATACTTGCCGATAAAACCCTCAGGGCCGACCAGTATTGCGGTGTTGAAAAGCCGCATGCCATCACGTTCGGCCAGGCCGGTTACGAGGTAGACGTTGTGCCTGGAGGCGAAGTCGATCCAGAGTTGCGCGCTTGGCCCGCCGGGTACCAGCTGGGCATGTTCAAAAGCATCCTGCCGACTGCTGAAGAAATAACCGGTGCTGGAGAGTTCAGGCAGCACGATGAGGTTCGCACCGCCGGTGACCGCCTCCAGCGCCAATTCCAGGCTGCGACACAGATTTGAATCACAATTTTCAATGCCGACTTGTGGATCGAATTGCACGACTGCTACACGAACAGGGCTTGTTGGCTCGCTCATTTCGGGTGACCTCTTTTTATTGTTATTCACGCTGTTTAATTGCGTGTTTATAAGACTCGAAAAGCCAGCTGACGTAAGTCAGACGCTTCCGGTAGGTCTGTAGCCTTTGTCCGAAGATGATGAGCGAGGGGTTTTTTGTTCGTCGGCCGGGTCAGGCCGCAAAGCAGAGCCATTCCAGGCGTGCATGGCTCTGGAGGAGGGATCAGGTTTTGAGTTTGTAGTGTGGGTAGTCATTCATGGAAAAACCGCCATTGAAAATCGCCGCGGTTTTATCGCAGATGTGAATAGCCGCATCGACGGCCGCCCGAAAGCATGGCTCCGTCCAGCCAGCATCGACTGAAAACGACTCACCAGAAAAATACAGGCCTGATGTACGCGCTAAGTCTCTGTTGTACTTCATCAGGCTCACGGCGTCGTAATAGGTACCGGGTCGGTAGAGCTTTGCACAACCCAAGGCGTTTTTATCAGTTATCCAGCGTTGAACCACTGCCTGATCAATGCCCACGTAAGGAGAAATTTTCTCCTGAATATTGGTGGAGTTCAGGAGGATGCGATCCAGCTCTTTGACGCACTTGGCAACCAGTTCTTTGTCGGTGAATGAGGCGAGTTTTGTCGCGTCATCCTCCCACGTATAACTCAGGAGGATGCAGTCATAGCTGTAGTTGTCGTTGTAGCGGTAGGTGTAGACATCGTGGATAAAACTGTCGGTGACGATGGTTTGCGGGATTTTGTGATTTTTCGAAAGAAATGATTTTTTCAGCGGTGCATAGACTTTGCAGCTGGTTTCCCAGTGTGCGGTTTTGTACGCGTTGATTGTCTCGAATGGCAGCATCTCCTGAGTGAAGTTTTTCAACTCGATTCGAGTCTCGATTAACCAGGACGGTAGGGTCATGATGACCGAATCAAAGTCTTCGTAGCGTTCCTCGGTTTGCTCGGGTCGACTGTGTTTCCAGTTGAAGGAGACGCGTATCTTCTGGTTCGTCAGTTTTTCAAGTTTTGTAACAGACGAGTCCGTGAGGAAGCCATTGCTTCTTTCAATACTGTGTTCATAAACGGACTTACCGGTTTCGGCGATTTTCAGGAACATCAGGCATTCGTCCAAGGCGGCGAGTCCGATGTATCGGGGGGCATCGAAGCTTAATCCCTCCGAGTCAAAAACGGTGTTGCTGTGTAGGTAGGGCGAGGCCAGTGGGTTTCCATTAGCGTCTACCCGACCGTGGATCAGTTGCAACTGACTGCTGAACCCAAAAATGGCAGTTCGCAGCGGATAAAGGCAGCAGACGTCATAAAAAGCCCCCCAGCTCCCGTCACCGATACCTATCGCATAGAAAATCGCGGATTCTTCCGCGGACATTCCCATTCCGCCAAAGTCCCCGGGGGTGCGTTCATCCCAGATCTCCAGGATCGGCATACTGACCAGATCGCGAAACGAAACGCTCTCGTACTTATTCACGATCGCAGCCCACATGCTTTCCCATTTCGGACTCGCGAAGTTTTCTGCGACATGTTTTGTCATGCGATCGGCGAAATCCTTCCACTTTGCATAGACCTTCTGCAGTTCCTCGCCAGGAGGTGGGGTGAGGCCATCGGTATTTTTCCAGATCAACATCTCAGGAGCGTCGCCGTTCCCCATACGGCCCTCTCTGAGGTAAATACCGGTCGAGCGGACCCACTGGCTTCCGGGATTGGCAAAGTCTGAAAACGACAGGTCAAAAGCCTTGGCGTAGTAAGCCATTAACGACCTGCCATCTGTTGGTGGTTCGTCTGCCCGATTGAAAAAAGGCATGCGCATCGCCCCCATTTCAAAGGGTGTATGACTTTCCGTGGAGTTACGGCTTCCTGGAACGGTTAAGTGCCTGCCCCCTATGCGGCGGGACTGTTCCATGAGGGTGATATTGGTGAAGCCGCAGCGATACAGTTCTCGGGCGGCCGTCAGTCCGGTCACCCCTGCGCCGATGATACAAATTCGGTGATCCGGGTCAGTGGTCTTGGCTATTCCGTTTGCCTGTTCAACCAGTAATCGATAGTCGAAACACAAATCGGGTGGATTGGGAAAGCGGGCAGCCCATTTGTTTTCAGCCGAGCGCTTTGTTCGAGTGCTTTCCGTGGCTGCGAATGAAGGGTAGTTGTAGCTTGAACCAATAGTCATTGTGATCTTCCCTGAAAGTACTGATGTTTATGCAGGGAAGACGTTGAAGTTTTGAGCGCTCAGCGTAAATGAGCCAAGTCGGGCGCTGGGGCGCTCCGCTTTCCGTTTTTCTTGTAGGAAATGAAGAAACTACAAATACACCAAAATCCCCTGCAGGAGCGGCACCGCCGCTCCCACAGGGCCCGCGTCGTTCACAAATTCTGCAGTCAGCTCAGAGCAGGTGCTGGGAGATCAGTTTGGAGACCTCGACCATCGAGGTCTTACCGGTGAATTCGAATTTCACTTTACCCAACGACGAAAAGTAGATTTCCAGCTCGGAATCCAGATCGAACGTCCCTGATGTTTCCACCGAATACGCCACGATGTTTTTGTATGGCAACGAGGTGAAGTCCTTCTTGCTGCCGGTGATGCCCTGTACGTTCACCGCGATGATGCGCTTGTTGGTGAACACCACGCCGTCGCGCATGGATTTGTAGGCGTCGATGACCTTTTCCCCGTCGAGCAAAAGGTCTGCAACCCGTTCCGCGTATTCCTCGTTTTGCTTGAGCTTGAAGAATCCCTTGTTGTTGAAGTCGATCATTGGCCTCTCCCTGATTGTCAAAACACGCATCTAAGCACGACTTCATGCCCTTGGGCCTGCCTTACTTTTCCCCACCGGTCGTGCGTACCGCACTCTCGATCGCCCGCACGCTGATCGCCGCAAAGATCGCCGTGAGCAGCACGCCGTTGAACCCCAGCAATATCGCGAGTACCCGCGACAGCGCCAGTTTCGGCACGAGTTCGCCATAGCCGATGGTCAACCCGGTCACGAAGCCGAAGTAGATGCCGTCAAAAGCGTCCCAGCCTTCCAGGTAGCTGATGATCAGGCCGCACGTGACGATGACGACCAGCATGGTGGAAAAAATCGGCCACACAATTCGAAGGTAGTAGCCGACGGCTTTGTAGAACTCTCGACGGATCTGCGAGGTATGGGCGGGCTTCATGTCATGGGTTTCCTGAGGACGACGGTGTAGCTGCTTCCTTACCGTCAATCGTCTGGTCTTTGGTTTTTTCACCGGCGTCAGGTACTGCGGGATTGGCAAAGCCGGCCTTGGCGTTTTCGGCCTTGGTCTTGTGGATATCGCAGCCCTGCGCCTCGCTGACCTGGGTGCACCCGGACTTCTCCAGCTGCTGGCGGTATTTGTCGTTGATGGCATGGGCCGGGGCCTGGGCGAGCAGCAAAATGGCCAGTGTCGGCAGGATGATTCTGTTCATGGGTCCTCTCTTCAGCTGGGCACCAGCAATCTGCATGGCAGCTTCACTTTAGCCTGTGTCGCCGTCAGCTGCGTTATCATCCCCCGCCTCTGTGCCCCCAAGAGTTTTTATCCCGGATGTCCCAAGCGCTGCCATTACCCGACGACCCTCAATCCCTGCCCCCTGTGCTGGCCGGCCCGATATTACGGCGCCTGGAACCGTCGCGGCTGGTGCTGTGGCTGGTGGGCTCGCGGGCGCTGGAGTTGACGCTGCGCTTGCAGGGCGTGGGCGATATTCGCCTCGATGCCGGGCAATGCACGGTGATTACGGTGGGTACCCATGCGTTCGTGCACCTGATCGATGTGGCGCTGGACGTTGCCCTGCCCTGCGATGAGTTGATCGAGTATGACCTGCTGATCGATGACGGCACCGGCATCGCCACCTGGGCGCCGCATCTGTTGTACGGCGATGCAACTGCACCGAATTTTGTCCTGCGCAGCCGCATCGAGCAGTTGCTGCACGGCTCCTGCCGCAAGCCCCACCACCCGGCGACCGACGGGCTGCTGTGCGTCGATGAGCTGTTGTCGCAAGACCACCCGGCCACGGACCGTCCGGCGCTGCTGATGATGAGCGGCGATCAGGTCTACGCCGACGATGTCGCCGGGCCGACCCTGCGGGCGATCCATGCCTTGATCGAACGGCTGGGGTTGTTCGGTGAGCATCTGGAAGGCGCCGTGGTCAGTGACAGCGCCGCGCTTTACGGGCACGCCGCCTGTTACTACCACCGCGCGGACCTGTTGCCGGCGCTGCAAAGCAACGAAACCCTGCGCGAGCGTTTTTTCGGTGGCGCGCGCAAGCCGATTTTCACCAGCAGCAGTGCCGACAATCACCTGGTGACCTTCGCCGAAGTGATGGCCATGTACCTGTTGGTCTGGTCGCCGACGCCCTGGACCCTGATCGCGCCAAAACCGCCGAAACTGATCAAGGAACGGCGCGAGCGGTATGCCCTGGAACAGACGCGCATCGACGCGTTCAAGGCCGGCCTGGGCAAGGTCGCGCGAGCGCTGGCGCACGTGCCGACGCTGATGATTTTCGATGACCACGACATTACCGACGACTGGAATCTTTCCGCGCAATGGGAGGAAACAGCCTACGGCCATCCGTTTTCCCGGCGCATCATCGGCAATGCGCTGCTTGCCTACATGCTGTGCCAGGGCTGGGGCAATAATCCGGATGCCTTCACCGGCGTGCTGGAAAAAACCCGTGCGCTCAGTGCCACCGGCGATGATTGCTACCTCGACAGCGATGTCCAGGACGAGCTGATCAATGAGCTGCTGCGCTTCCAGCACTGGCATTACGTGCTGCCCACCACGCCGGCCATGGTGGTGCTCGACACCCGCACCCGGCGCTGGCGCAGCGAGATGACCCTCAAGCAACCGTCGGGCCTGCTGGACTGGGAAGCCCTCAGTGAACTGCAGCAGGAACTGCTGGATCACCCCTCGGCGATCATCGTGTCGCCGGCGCCGATCTTCGGCGTCAAGCTGATTGAAACCGTGCAACGGGTGTTCAGCTGGCTGGGTTATCCACTGCTGGTGGACGCCGAGAACTGGATGGCCCATCGCGGCGCGGCCCAGGTGATCCTGAACATTTTCCGCCACTCGCGCACGCCGGGTAACTACGTGGTGCTGTCCGGCGACGTGCATTACTCCTTCGTCTACGAAGTGCTGATCCGCCACCGCAAGGCCGGCCCGCGCATCTGGCAGATCACCAGCAGCGGGATCAAGAACGAGTTCCCACCGACCTTGCTGGAGTGGTTCGACCGCCTCAATCGCTGGCTGTATTCACCGCGTTCGCCGCTGAACTGGCTGACCAAGCGCCGGCGCATGCGCATCGTGCCGCACGTGCCCGAACACGCCGAAGCAGGCGAACGGTTGTGGAATTCGGCGGGGATCGGCCAGGTGTACTTCAATGAACAAGGGCAGCCGCGGGATATTTTCCAGCACAACGCCAATGGCTCGCCGAAGACGCGAATGGTGGCGCCTGAAGATGATGACTGAAGGACTGGAACAATAACCTGTAGGAGTGAGCCTGCTCGCGATAGCGGTATATCAGCCAGCCTATTAGTTGAATGTTACGCAGCCATCGCGAGCAGGCTCACTCCTACAGTTGATCGGTGTCGCTCATGGACCTCACCCGAACCCTGATCATCGGTAACTCCGGTTCCGGCAAGAGCTGGCTGGCGCAACGCCTGGCCGAGCGACTGCAGGTGCCATGGACCGATCTCGACCGCATTCACTGGCTGTCCGACGAACACAGCATCGCCCGCTCCCGCGCCGAAGCCCTGGCCATGGCGCGAGTCACGGCGGAGCAGGAGCGCTGGGTGATCGAAGGCGTGTATGGCTGGATCGCCAGCGAACTTCTGCACCGCACGACTGCGCTGATCTGGTTGTGTGTTGCCGACGAGGAATGCGTCGCCAATATCCGCCAGCGAGAAGCCAACGACGACGAACGTCTGATCGCCCTGCTGGAGTGGGCGGGGAGCTATCGCCAGCGTGATGGGTCCAGCGGATATACGGCCCATCGGCAGCTGTTCGAAGGGTTTGCCGGTTGCAGAATTCAATTGACGGGCCGGACTGAAATCAGCGATTTCGCCTTTATCAGATAAGGACTACAGCGCTCTCGGAAACGTCTCGAGGAGGTTTCGAAGATACTCGCACTCATCGAGCGAGGATTTCACTATGTACACCATCAACTACACCACCGCACGCGCGCATTTGGCTGAAACCATGGATCGCGTCAACGAAGACCACATCACCCTGCTGGTCACCCGTCAGAAAGGCGAGCCGGTAGTGATGATGTCGCTGGCGCAATACAACGCCCTCGAAGAGACCGCCTACCTGCTTCGCTCCCCGGCCAATGCCGAACGCCTGATCAAATCGATTGGCAACCTGCGTGCCGGGTAAGTGCAGATACCACTACTGAACTCACCCCCCTGACAATCATCTCTACCTCCCGCTCATCAATCGTCAGTGGCGGCAACAAACGAATGGTTTGCCCACGCGTCACGTTGATCAGCAATGCATGGTCGCGGGCGGCGATCAGGCTCAGGTCGCGGATCGGTTGCTTGAGTTCGATGCCGATCATCAAGCCCTGGCCGCGGATTGCCAAGACGTTCGCGTGATCCGCCAATTCCATGCGCAGCCTGCTCATCAGGCGTTCGCCCTGGAGCCGGGCATTTTCCAGCAAGCCTTGCTCCTCGATGATGTCCAGCACCGTGCACCCGACCCGACAGGCCAGCGGGTTGCCGCCGAAGGTGCTGCCGTGGCTACCCGGGGTGAAGAGTTCGGCGGCTTTGCCACGGGCCAGGCAGGCGCCGATCGGGACGCCGTTGCCCAGGCCTTTGGCCAAGGTCATGACGTCCGGGACGATGCCTTCGTGCTGGAACGCGAACCACTGCCCCGTACGGCCGATGCCGGTCTGGATTTCGTCGAGCATCAGCAACCAGGCGCGCTGGTTGCAGAGTTCGCGCACGGCTTTCAGGTAGCCGGGTGGCGCCAGCTGCACGCCGCTTTCGCCTTGGATCGGCTCCATCAGGATCGCCACGATGCGCGAGCCGTGCTCCTGGCGCACTTTGTCCAAAGCCTTGAGGTCGCCGAACGGCACTTTGACGAAATCCCCCGGCAGCTTGTTGAACCCCAGGCGCACCGCCGGGCCATCGCTGGCGGACAGGGTGCCGAGGGTGCGGCCATGGAAGGCGTTCTCCATGACCACCACCAAGGGTTGCTCGATGCCCTTGTGCCAGCCATGCAGCCGGGCGATTTTCAGCGCCGTTTCATTGGCCTCGGCCCCGGAGTTGTTGAAGAAGGCCCGGTCCATGCCTGCAAGCTCGGTCAGCCGGCGGGCCAGGCGTTGCTGCCAGTCGATGCTGTAGAGGTTGGAAGTGTGCAGCAACAGCCCGGCCTGTTCGCTGATGGCCGCGACGATTTTCGGGTGCGAGTGCCCGACGTTGGTCACCGCCACCCCGGCCACCGCGTCCAGGTATTCACGACCGGCCTGGTCCCACAGGCGCGTGCCCAGGCCCTTGTTGAAACTCAAGGCCAAGGGTTGGTATGTGCTCATCAGGCAGGCGGCGGTCATGGCATCAGGCTCCATCGAGGGTCGGTGTTTTTGCAGTATGGTTAGCCACCTGAGCTGGATAAATACTGCAATACTTCAATCATTTTAAAGTCGAGCTTGATAATGGACCTGTTCCAGGCAATGACCGTCTACGTCAAAGTGGTGGAAGCCGGCAGCATGACCGGCGCCGCATCGCAGTGCAAAATGTCCACGACCATGGTCGGCAACCACCTCAAGGCCCTTGAGCAGCGCCTGGGTGTGCGCTTGCTCAACCGCACGACCCGGCGCCAGCGGCTGACCGAGTTCGGCGCTGCGTATTACCAGCGCTGCCTCGAAGTGCTGGGGCTGGTGGCGGACTCCGAACGCCTGGCCGAGCAGGCGATGGATGAACCCAGCGGCACGCTGCGCATTTCGGCGCCCTTGACCTTCGGCACGGAAAAACTGGCGCCCGCCCTGAGCGAATTCGCCCTGCTCTACCCCCGGGTAAAACTCGACGTGATGCTCACCAACCGGCGCCCGGACCTGCTGGAAAACGGTCTGGACGTGGCCTTTCGCCTGGGCGCCCTCGAGGAGTCCAATCTGATTGCACGCCCTCTGCTCGACTACACCCTGACCATGTGCGCCTCCCCGGCGTACGTGGCCCGTCGCGGCGCGCCGCAAACACCGGAAGACCTGCGTCACCACGATTGCCTGTCCTTCGCCTATCCGGCCGGCGATGACTGGCACTCGGTGGAAAAGGAATGGCGCCTGGCCGGCCCCGAAGGCGAAGTCACGGTGGCGGTCAGCGGACCGATGCTGATCAACAGCTCGGCGGGGCTGCATCAGGCGGCGCGAACCGGCATGGGCATCGTGATGATGCCCGATGTCCTGGTTGAGCAAGACATCCGGGACGGCAAACTGCTGGGCCTGATGCCCGGGTTCACCCCGCCGAGCCGGCCGATGAACCTGATGTATGCCCAGGACCGCTACCGGCTGCCGAAATTGCGACGTTTCGTCGACTTCGCCGTGCAGATGTGGGGCAAGCACTAGCAGGCTCGCCGGGCCTTGGACTAATCTCCCTGACTGAGCAGGTCATTGGCTATCAGGCTAGCGCCAGGGAGAGCGGCAATGGGAGAGACTTCGAGTATCGAACCCTTGAAGTTCAATGTGTCGGACATGAACGAAGGCATGCTGCACACCATCATGGAGCTGGTCAGCGACGGTATCTGGGACTGGAACGCCAACACCGGTTTCGTCTACCGCAACGCCCGCTGGTACGAAATGCTCGGCTACACGCCGCACTCCCTGGACAACAACGTATTGACCTGGGAAAACATCATCCACCCCGATGACTTCCCCCAGGTCATGGCCCTGTTCGATGACTACCTGAGCCAGCGCACGCCGGTGTATCAGGCCGAGTACCGCTGCCGCACGCACGACGGCAGTTACATCTGGATCGAAGACCGCGGCCACGTGTTGGCACGCAATGCCGACGGTTCGGTGGCGCGGATGGTCGGCGCCCACCGCAGCATCGAAGACAAGAAGCGCCTGCTCGAAGCGCTCGAACGGCGCAATCAGTCCCTTGAAGCCATCGTTGAAGAACGCACCCGCGAGTTGTCCAGGGTCAATCAGCAACTGCAGCAGCAACTGGAAGAAAACCGCAAACTGGCTGAAACCGATGCCTTGACGTCGACCGCCAATCGCTATCGCCTGGATCAGGCCCTGCGCCAGGAATGCGAGCGAGCGCAGCGCTTTCGACAGCCGCTGTCACTGATCGCCATGGACATCGACGACTTCAAGAGCATCAACGATCACTACGGCCACGCGCTGGGCGATGCCGCCCTGATACAGGTGGTCGAGCGTGTGCAGCGCTACCTGCGTGAAGGTGACCTGCTGGCCCGTTGGGGCGGCGATGAATTCATCGCGGTGCTGCCCGATACCTCGCTGGCGGAGGCCAGGGCCCTGGCCGCAACCATTCGCCAGGGTCTGTCGCAGATGCCGTCCGTGGGCGACTTTCGCGTCACCATGAGTTTCGGCGTGGTCCAGCGCTTCGAGGAGGAGCAACAGACCGGCCTGATGGCCAGGGCCGATCAGGCCCTCTACCGGTCGAAAGTCGCCGGCAAGAATGTGATCAGCGGATAACCGCCGTCACATCCCCGCTTTCACCAGCACCGGTTTTTCCTGGTAGCGATCCGGGTACAGCTCCTTGAGCTGCGCCACCTTCGGCAAGTCGTTGATCACGATGTAGGGATAGGTCGGGTGCTCGGTCAGGAAGTCCTGGTGCTCGTCTTCAGCCGGGTAAAAACCGTTGAAGCTTTCCAGCTTGGTCACAATCGGCTTATCGAACGCATGCGCGGCGTCGAGCTGGGCAATGTAGGCCTGGGCCACCCGTTGCTGTTCGCTGCTCTTGGTAAAGATCGCCGAGCGGTACTGGGTGCCGGTGTCCGGCCCCTGGCGGTTGAGTTCGGTCGGGTTGTGCGCCACGGAAAAGTAGATCTGCAGCAAGGTGCCGTAGCTGACCTGGCTCGGGTCGAAAGTCACTTCCACCGATTCCGCATGGCCGGTATTGCCGCTGCTGACGCGCTCGTACTGCGCCGTATCGGCTTTGCCACCGGCGTAACCGGAGACGGCATTTTTCACGCCTTTGACATGCTGGAACACCCCTTGCACACCCCAGAAACAACCACCGGCGAACACCGCGGTTTCGCTGCGGGCCTGGGTGGTTTCGTCGAGGGCCGGTGGCGGAAGGAGCACGCCTTCTTCAGCGCTGCCAAGGGAAAACGCCGAGCATTGGCCGATGATGCCGGCAGCGGCCAGCCCCAACAATGTGCGGCGCCAGGTGAAAAGATTTTTCATGTCACAGACTCCTGGGAAATTCAGATGGCCCTGGGCTCGAACTTGAGCGCCAGACCGTTCATGCAATAACGCAAACCGGTCGGTTTCGGCCCGTCGTCGAAGACATGGCCCAGATGCCCGCCGCAACGGCGGCAGTGCACCTCTTCGCGCACCATGCCGTAGGCACGGTCCTGGCGGGTGGCCACGGCCTTGTCCAGCGGCGCCCAGAAACTCGGCCAGCCGGTGTGGCTGTCGAACTTGGTCGCCGATGAGAACAGCGGCAACTGGCAACCGGCACAGACGAACGTGCCGTCGCGGTGCTCGTTGTTCAGCGGGCTGCTGTAGGCCCGCTCAGTGCCTTCTTCGCGGAGGATTTCATACTGTTCGTCGCTCAGGATGGCGTGCCATTCGCTGTCGCTGTGGGTCACCTCGAACGCCTCGGCCGCGCTGGCATCACTGATCAACGCAGTGCGCGTGGAGAATTTCGGCAACAGGCCGATCGCCAGGGCTGCAACGCCCAGCCCGCCGCTGGCGAAAAGGAATTGCCGCCGTGAAAAGCGTGGTGAAAACATGGCCGTCTCCAAAAATTCCAGGGGTCTTTCATGGAGCACAGCCTAGTCTTGGCTTGATCGCCAAATCCTCACGGGAAGTTAAACAATTCGTGATAACTCGGGTCGCGAAAAACCCGCACAATGCGCTCATTGCGCCAAAGGATGAGCTGGATGGAACAGACCAAACGCGTCCTCGTGGTCGAGGATGACCTGCATATCGCCGACCTGATCTGCCTGCACCTGCGTGACGAGCAGTTCGAGGTGGTGCACAGCGCCGATGGCACTGAGGGCATGCGCTTGCTGCAGCAAGGCAACTGGGATGCGTTGATCCTCGACCTGATGCTGCCCGGTGTCGACGGCCTGGAAATCTGCCGCCGCGCCCGTGCCATGGCGCGCTATACGCCGATCATCATCACCAGTGCGCGCTCCAGTGAAGTGCACCGGATTCTCGGCCTGGAGCTCGGTGCCGACGATTACCTGGCCAAGCCGTTTTCGATGCTCGAGCTGGTGGCCCGGGTCAAAGCCTTGCTGCGCCGGGTGGATGCCATGGCGCGCAACCTGAAGATGGACGCCGGCAGCCTGCTCATCGACGGCCTGGCCATCGACCCGATCACCCGCGAAGTGGCCCTCGATGGCCGGCGCCTGGACCTGACGCCCCGGGAGTTCGACTTGCTGTACTTTTTCGCGCGCCAGCCGGGCAAGGTGTTTTCGCGCATGGACCTGCTCAACGCCGTGTGGGGCTACAGCCACGAAGGCTACGAGCACACGGTCAACACCCACATCAATCGCCTGCGCGCCAAGATCGAGGCCGACCCGGCACAACCGGTGCGCATCCTCACGGTCTGGGGCCGTGGCTACAAGTTCGCCACCGGGGAGGAATCGCCACCATGAGGCTGACCCTGACGCAGCGCCTGTCGCTGGTGTTCGCCGTGCTGCTGCTGGTGTGCTGCGGCACCTCGGCGTGGCTGCAGGTGCGTTCTAACCAGATGCATGAACAGGAAGTGGTGCAGGGTTTGTCCCGGGACCTGGCGCAACACATCGCCCGTGACACGGTGCTGATGGACACCCAGGGCCTGATGCCCAATGCCGTGCGTGATCTGTTCAGCAAGCTGATGCAGGTCAACCCCAGTGTCGAGGTATACCTGCTGGACACCGAGGGCAGGATTGTCGGCAGTGCCGCGCCCGAAGGCCGGATTCGGCGCGAGCGCGTCGACCTGGCGCCGATCCAG
Source organism: Pseudomonas sp. WJP1 (assembly GCF_028471945.1). Taxonomy (NCBI): domain Bacteria; kingdom Pseudomonadati; phylum Pseudomonadota; class Gammaproteobacteria; order Pseudomonadales; family Pseudomonadaceae; genus Pseudomonas; species Pseudomonas sp. WJP1. Next base: position 1,057,978 of record NZ_CP110128.1, on the reverse strand, counting down.
CGCCTGCTCCGGGGCGATGCCTTGCCGATTGCCGGTGACGATCCGCGCAGCGTCGATGCACGCAAGGTGTTCAGCGCCGCGCCGTTGAAGGTCGATGGCAAGGCCGTCGGTTATCTCTACGTGGTGCTGCTGGGTGAAGATCATGATCGCCTGGCCGAGCGCGGCGCCACCAGTGCGGCGCTCAATACCGCCCTGCTGTCCATCGGCCTGGTCGCGCTGCTGTGCCTGATTGCCGGTCTCACCGCGTTTGCGCTGATCACCCGGCCATTGCGCCGCCTCACCGAAACCGTCAGCCAGTTCGACATCGATGGCGTCCCGGTGACGCCGGCCCTGCCCGTCCCCCTGGAAAAAGCTGCCAGTCACGACGAAATCGCCGTCCTCGACGCTGCGTTCCGGCAGATGCAGGCGCGCCTGGGCGAACAATGGCGCTCCTTGACCCGCCAGGACCAGGAGCGTCGCGAACTGGTGGCGAACATCTCCCACGACCTGCGCACGCCGCTGGCCTCCTTGCACGGCTATCTGGAAACCCTGTCGCTCAAGGACGCCACGCTGTCCCCCGACGACCGCCGTCGCTATCTCGGCATCGCCCTGGATCAGAGCCGCAAGGTCGGCGGGCTGGCGCAATCGCTGCTGGAACTGGTGCGGCTGGAGCATGGTTTCGTGCAACCGGTACTGGAGCGGTTCTCCCTGACCGACCTGGCCCAGGACATTTTCCAGAAATTCGAACTGACGGCTGAGGCGCGGCAGGTTGAATTGAAGGCCAGCTTCGCCCCTAACGTATCCGCAGCCTGCGCTGATCTGGGATTGATCGAGCGGGTGCTGACCAACCTGTTCGACAACGCATTGCGCCATACGCCGCCAGGTGGCGAGATCGAACTGGGGTTGCGTCCGCAAGGGTCATTCATTGAAGTGACGGTCAGCGACACTGGCCCTGGTATCGCCCCGGAACTGCGCGAAGGTCTGTTTTTGCGGCCATTCAATATCGGCGGTGCACGACGTGATGGCGGGCTGGGGTTGCGGATCGTGCACCGCATCCTGCAACTGCATGGGCTTGAAATTCAGTTGATCGATGTGCCGGGGCGTGGGGCGACGTTTCGATTTTCGTTGCCGATCGATGAACAGACCGCGTCGGGATTGGCGGTTCGGTCGATGAACCTCAATACACCACGGCAAGCCTGAATGGCTGTGGTGCCTGTCAGGACCCTATCAGTTCTGCTAGTAGCCAACGCTTGAAAAAGCTCCGAAGCTAAAGGTCCGGCTTTACCGACCCTGCACGGAGCTCAGCCAATGCCCATGTCACCTCGCGAAACCCTACTGTGTCGCTACCGCTACGACCCGCTGGATCGCGCGACGGACTGGGCGCCCGACCAACAGGCCAGCATCCAGCGTTTTTATTGCAAAAGTCGCCTGGCTACCGAAATCCAGGGAGCGGCGAAGTACAGCTTCTTGCAGCATGACGACCAGGTGTTGGCGCAGCGGCAACAAATGGGGGACAAAGTCGACACTGCGTTGCTGGCGATCGATCAACAGCATTCAGTGTTGAATGCACTCAACGCAACGCAACCCCATCCCCTCGCCTACTCTCCCTACGGCCATCGCCCTCTCGGAAACGGTTTGCTCAGCCTGCTCGGCTTCAACGGCGAACGGCCGGACCCTGTGACCGGGCATTATCATTTGGGCAATGGTTATCGGCAGTTCAACCCGATGTTGATGCGGTTTAATAGCCCGGACAGTTGGAGTCCGTTCGGGAAGGGTGGACTTAATGCTTATATGTACTGTGGCGCCGATCCAGTAAATCGTAGCGATCCGAGTGGGCATTCTCTTTTGAGTCAAGCAAGTCGATTAACACTAGCAGCACCAAAAAAACCAGCACAAATAGTAGGACTTGGAGTTGTTGGAGCTTTATCATTATCAGGCATAGCAGTCGCCACTATAGGAGGGATCACTAATAATCAGGAAATGTTGGTAGGGGGATTAGTCGCTGTTGGAACCATCATTACTATTTCAATTAGCGTACAGGCTGGCTTAATAGCTAGGCGTCCAGCTCGCCCGCCCTTGACACCACGTCGACATTCACAGCTCTCCCCCCCCCCACCACCAGATTATGATACAGCTATGAGATTTGACCCCAACCTACCGAGTTATAGTTCAGCTATGGAAACTAACGCCCCGCCACCGGCCTATGATTCAGTTAACTCGCCCTCGCAGACACCGACAAGACAACGTGTAGAACAGTTGCCTGGAGCCCTTAAAAATTCGCTGCATGAGCACTTTAGTATTCGTCGATCTACGTAGACCTATTTAGATTACCGTTGGCTGCAATGCATGCTGCCTCGTTTATCTTGACTTGTGCCACCCGGCGGCCATCAACGCCAGCCGCCGGTTTGAGTTTCAGGTGCTCTGACAAGGCCAAAAGTTGCGATGACCTAACTATTGCTTCGCGAACAGACTCACTCCTACAGTGATTGTGGTCGTTCGCAGATGTTGCGTGCACCCACACACCTGTAGGAGTGAGCCTGCTCGCGATGAGGCCAACCCGAACGACGGAGGACTTGGATCAGTCCCGATACCCCGGCGCCACCCGTTCCAGCAAACGCAACAACGCCGCCCACGCCAACTGCATCGCATCCGGATCATTAAGCTCACCCTCCTCCAGCGCCCGCCCCGAATCATTGAACTGCCGCTCGGTATGCGCACAAACCTCGGCCGGCGGCAACACCAACTCCCCGGCGGCCATCGCTGCCAACTGAATGTCGCAGGCCTTTTCCAGGTAATACATGCGCATGAACGCCTGCCCTACCGTCTCACCCACCGTCAAGCTGATGCAGGTCAACCCCATTGTCGAGGTGTACCTGCTGGACACCGAGGGCAGGATTGTCGGCAGTGCCGCGCCCGAAGGCCGGATTCGGCGCGAGCGCGTCGACCTGGCGCCGATCCAGCGCCTGCTCAGGGGCGATGCCTTGCCGATTGCCGGTGACGATCCGCGCAGCGTCGATGCACGCAAAGTGTTCAGCGCCGCGCCGTTGAAGGTCGATGGCAAGGCCGTCGGTTATCTCTACGTGGTGTTGCTCGGTGAAGACCATGATCGCCTGGCCGAGCGCGGCGCCACCAGTGCTGCGCTCAATACCGCCCTGCTCTCCATCGCACTGGTCGCGCTGCTGTGCCTGATTGCCGGTCTCACCGCCTTTGCACTGATCACCCGGCCATTGCGCCGCCTCACCGAAACCGTCAGTCAGTTCGACATTGATGGCGTCTCGGTGACGCCAGCCCTGCCCGCCCCCCTGGAAAAAGCCGCCAGTCACGACGAAATCGCCGTCCTCGACGCCGCGTTCCGGCAGATGCAGGCACGCCTGGGCGAACAATGGCGCTCCTTGACCCGCCAGGACCAGGAGCGCCGCGAACTGGTGGCGAACATCTCCCACGACCTGCGCACGCCGCTGGCCTCCTTGCACGGCTATCTGGAAACCCTGTCGCTCAAGGACGCCACGCTGTCCCCCGCCGACCGCCGCCGCTACCTGAGCATCGCCCTGGATCAAAGCCGCAAGGTCGGCGGGCTGGCGCAGTCGCTGCTGGAACTGGTGCGGCTGGAGCATGGCTTCGTGCAACCGGTGCTGGAGCGGTTCTCCCTGACCGACCTGGCCCAGGACATTTTCCAGAAATTCGAACTGACAGCCGAGGCGCGGCAGGTTGAATTGAAGGCCACCTTCGCTCCCAACGTTTCTGCAGCCTGCGCCGATCTGGGGCCTGAAGGACGGTAGTGTTTGTCAGGACCCTATCAGTTCTGCTAGTAGCCAATGCCTGAAAAAACTCCGAAGCTAAAGGTCCGGCTTTACCGACCCTGCACGGAGCTCAGCCAATGCCCATGTCACCTCGCGAAACCCTACTGTGCCGCTACCGCTACGACCCGCTGGATCGCGCGACGGACTGGGCGCCCGACCAACAGGCAAGCATCCAGCGTTTTTATTGCAAAAGTCGCCTGGCCACCGAAATCCAGGGGGCGGCGAAGTACAGCTTTTTGCAGCATGATGAGCAAGTGTTGGCGCAACAGCGACAGGTGGGAGACAAAGTCGACACTACTCTGCTGGCGACCGATCAACAGCATTCAGTGTTGAATGCACTCGCCGCGACGCAACCCCATCCCCTCGCCTACTCTCCCTACGGCCATCGCCCTCTCGGAGACGGTTTGCTCAGCCTGCTCGGCTTCAACGGCGAACGGCCGGACCCGGTGACCGGGCATTATCATTTGGGCAATGGTTATCGGCAGTTCAACCCGAGGTTGATGCGGTTTAACAGCCCGGATAGTTGGAGTCCGTTTAGGGAGGGTGGTCTTAATGCTTATATGTACTGTGGCGCAGACCCAATAAATCGGAGAGATCCGACCGGGCACTCTGCTTTTCATATATCAAGAAAAGTATTAATAGGAGGATTTTATACTTCTGCTGCTTTAACATTTGCAGGCGTCGGAGTGGCTATTGCGGGTATGGCCGTTCGTCGTAATGATGAAGATAGTGGTAATAAAATGCTGATAGGCGGGGCAATAGCGGCCGGGATCGGCCTTGCTGGTGCTGGCATGGTAGTTCTCCGCGCGAGATTTTACAGGCAGCCCAGATCTTCATTTTCACGTGGTAACTCATCGATATCATCAAGACCCGATAACCCGCCTCCATACCCAGGTAATGATCGAGCGGCTGCATCTACGTTTAACAACTCCAGGCGATCATCCACCCCACCGCCGAGCTATGAGTCATTTGAATTAACGCAAAGGTCCCCCACTTCACCACTGGATCATTCCTCGATTACATCCACAACGCCCACCGAACCGCCACCATCCTATTATCCGCCAGCGCAAACACCCATAGGACAACGTGCAGAACAGCTTCTTCGAACCCCTGGTAAGCTAATGAATAAGAAAACCAATATTCGTCGTACTATGTAGACTTTCTGAGATTAGGGCAGTAATGCGGTGCTCTGACGGCGCTCCTGCAGTGATTTTGGTCGTTCAAAGAGGTTGCGTACACCCACACACCTGTAGGAGTGAGCCTGCTCGCGATGGCGTCAGCCCATGCATCAGGGAATTAAGATCAGTCCCGATAATCCGGCGCCACCCGCTCCAGCAATCTCAACAATGCCGCCCACGCCAGCTGCATCGCATCCGGATCATTAAGCTCACCCTCCTCCAGCGCCCGCCCCGGATCATTGAACTGCCGCTCGGTATGCGCGCAAACCTCGGACGGCGGCAACACCAACTCCCCGGCGGCCATCGCTGCCAACTGGATGTCGCATGCCTTCTCCAGGTAATACATGCGCATGAACGCCTGCCCTACCGTCTCGCCCACCGTCAGCAACCCATGATTGCGCAGCATCAGCACCGGCTTGTCGCCCATGTCCGCCACCAGCCGTTGCTGCTCGCTCATGTCCAGCGCCACGCCTTCATAGTCGTGGTAAGCCACGCGGCCATAGAACTCCATGGAAATCTGGTTCACCGGCAACAACCCGCACTTCAACGCCGCCACCGCGCAGCCAGATTTGGTGTGGGTGTGCAGCACGCATTGCGCGTCTTCGCGGGCTGCATGGATCGCGCTGTGAATCACGAAACCAGCCGGGTTCACCGGGTGTGGCGACGCTTCCACAGCATTGCCGTCGAGGTCGATTTTCACCAGGTTCGACGCCGTGATCTCATCGAACATCAGCCCGTAGGGGTTGATCAGGAAATGATGCTCCGGCCCCGGAATGCGCACCGAGATGTGGGTGAAGATCAAATCGGTCATGCGAAAATGCGCCACCAGTCGATAACAGGCAGCGAGTTCTTCGCGCAAACGTCGTTCGGTCGGCTTCATGCGCTCACCTTCACGGTGCAGGCCTCGAGCCCTTGGCCCAAGGCCTCCCAGCCGTCAAAACCACGCCGGGCGATGAACACCAGCCGCGTACTATCGGCGCCGGCTTCATCGGTCGCCGGCAGGAACTGACTGCGGGTACCGACGTGTTGCAGCCAGTGCGCCTTGTTGCCCTGCGCCAGTTTCACCAGCCCCTTGACCCGGAACACATCGCTGGGCAGCGCCTGCAACCAGCGGCGCAATCCCTCGGCATCCAGGGCCGCGTTGCTCTGCCACAACCAGCTGCTGAACATCTCGCCGTGATCGCCATCGGACACCCGTGTCAGCGGTTTCACGGTGCGAGGTTCAAGCTCCAGCTCGGTATCGAGCCACAGCGCATCCGGCAACTGCGCCTGCACGCTTTCATGCACGCGAGTCCTGAGCCCCAACGCCTCGCGCAATGCTCGCAACTGTTCCTCGTCGACCAGATCGGTCTTGTTCAACAGCAGCAAGTCGGCAGCGGCCACCTGTGCCCGCGCCAGTCGCGCGTACTCGCCGTCGAGTTGCAGATGGCGGGTTGCGTCGACCACGGTGATGACCATGTCCAGTTGCATCTGGCTGCGCAGCTGTGGATAAGCCAGGGTCTGCACGATGCGCTGTGGATCGGACACGCCGCTGCACTCGATGACGATGCGTTCCAGCCGCGGCTGCAATTGCGCCAGGCTGCCGAGCTGGGCCAGCAGGTCTTCCTGCACGGTGCAGCAGATGCAGCCGTTTTGCAGGCTGTAGACGGCGTCGGTCACTTCAGAAACGATGGCGGCGTCGATGTTCAGCTCGCCGAAATCGTTGACGATCACCGCCAGGCGGCTGCCTTCGGCACGGCGCACCATGCGGTTGAGCAAGGTGGTTTTACCGGCGCCGAGGAAGCCCGAAACGACGGTCACGGCGATACGTGGGGAAGTCATTCTGCCTTGCCCTCCAGCACCGGTGGTTCGCCCTGCCAGACCGCCTTGAGGCCGACGGCCTCGAGCGTCGAATGGCGGTCATACACCAGTTGCCCTTCGACGAAGGTCAGCAGCACCTGGGTCTTGTGGATGTAGTTGCGTGCCGGTGCCGCGAACAGGTCACGGTCGATCACGATCAGGTCCGCCGCCTTGCCCACTTGCAGGCTGCCGGTGCTGTGCTCCAGGCCCATGGCCACGGCGCCGTTGCTGGTGATCACGGTCAGCGCCTGTTCGAGGCTGATCGGGTCGCCGAAGCAGGCCGGGTCGTCGTTCCACGGGTTCTGCCGGGTGATCATGGTTTCCAGCGCCAGCCACGGGTCGATGGACGCCACTGGCCAGTCGGTGCCCATCACGGCGGTGCCACCGGCGGCGAGCACGCCCTTGAAGTCGTAGATGCGCTTGAGCCGTTCCTGGCCGTACCCGGAACGCGCACCGCTGGCGAACGGTGTCGGGTACCAGGCCGCCGGGGAAAATTCGGCGATGACATTCAGCTCCTTGAAGCGCGGCAGGTTGCCCGGGTGCAGCAAGGTGCTGTGGGCGCACTGGTGGCGCACACCGCTGAAACCGTTGCGCCGACGCGCCTCGGCCACGGCATCGAGGAACACGTCGGAGGCGCCGTCGCCGGTGCAATGGGCGATGACGCGGATGCCCTTGCGGTCCATGTCCACCACCATGTCGGTGATGTGTTCCGGGGTCAGGTTGAGCTTGCCGCGCCAGCTCTTTTCCTCTGGCCATGGGGTCAGCAGGTACGAAGACTTCGGCTCCACGGTGCCGTCGAAGTGGAACTTCACCGCGTTGGCGCTCAGGCGTGCACTGCGATAGTAGTGACGCTCGCCCGCCAGCAGTTCCCAGCGACGGCGCACCGGGAAGATGTCGTCCTGCCAACTGATCGCCGCTTCGATGCGCACGGTCAGTTCACCGCTGTCGTCGAGTTCCTTCAACGCCTGCAGGCGCTGTTCGCAGACGTGTACGTATTTGCTCGCCGTGACCCCGCGCGAGCTCTGGAAGTGCACGCCATCGCGATAGGCGCGGCGCAGCACACTGACCGGGGTCGGCGGCATGGCGGCGTGGATCATCGCGTAGGCGCCGTCGATCATCAGGCCGGTGGGTTCGCCGGTCAGTTCGTCGCGCTCGAAATAGCCGTTGCGCGGGTCCGAGGTGTTGCCATCGATCCCGGCCAGTTCCAGGGCCTTGGAGTTGACCATCATGGTGCCCCACATGCGGTCGAGCAGCGCCACGGGACGGTCGGGCATGACGCTGTCGAGCCAGGCACGACCCGGGGTCAGCCCGGCTTCGCGGAAGGTGTAGCGCACCCAGTATTGGCCGTAGATCCAGCCATCACCCGGGTGACTGTCGGCATAGGCGAGGATGCTTTCGCGCAGTTGCTCGGGGGTCGGGTCTTCAATGCCGACATCCAGGTCGTCGCTGTAGCGTGGCGCCAACGCCAGGTCGGGGTGAGTGTGCATGTCGTGCAGGCCCGGCATGCAGAACGCGCCTTGCAGGTCATGCACACGGGTGTTCGGGCCCTTGAACATCTCGATCTGGCCAAGGCTGGCAACACCGATCAACTTGCCGTCGCGAATGGCCACGGCCTCGGCCCACGGGTTGGCCGGGTCCTGGGTGTAGATACGCCCGTTGGCCAGGATCAGGTCGGCGTAGGTCCCCTGCACGGAATGGGTAGAGGAAAAGTTATCGGACTCAGCCATGTAAGCCACCTTTGAGTTCAGGGAGATTGAAAGGTCCACCGGGCGCCGGGCGCATCGGGGGCCTGAAAATTTGTTGTTGTTTTAGTCAGCCAGGAACGTTGCCGCGTCGACCTCGATCATCACCGGTTCGACGCTGTCAGCCAGTTGCCCGAGGAGTTCGCGCAGGCCTTGCAGATCGCTCGCCCGGTGATGTGGCACGTGGCAGCTTCGGGCCAGGGCGGCGAAGTCCGGCGTGAGGATGTCCACCCCCAGCAACGGCACCGCCTTGGCGTTCATGTAGTCGCGGATTTCGGCGTAGCTGCCGTTGTTCCACAGCAGCAGGATCACGCCGACGCCGGCTTCTTTTGCGGCAATCAGCTCGGCGCTGGAAAACTGCAAGCCACCGTCGCCCACCAGCGCCACCACCGGGCGCAAGGGTTGCGCGAGCTTGGCGCCGATGGCGGCGGGCAAGCCGTAGCCGAGGGTGCCGTAGCCGCTGCCGGCGTTGAACCAGCTGTTGGGTGTTGGCGCCCGGTAGCCCAGGGCACCCTGATACACCGGCTGGGTCGAATCGCCGACGATCAGCGGTTGTGGCAAGTGATCACGCAGCGTATCGAGCAGCGCTTGCATGCGGCTCTGTTTCGCCGTCCAGCCAGCCTGTTCGACGGCATTGACCCGACTCACCCGCGCAGCCGCCCAGGCGTCATCGGCCTGGCGTTGCGGCAGTTGCGCCAGTAACGCGAGCAATCCCTGTTCGGCGTCACCCAACAAGCCGACCGCTGCCGCTTGTACCCCGAGAATCTGCAGCGGATCGATGTCCAGGCGAATCAGCGGCGCCTTGAACTGCAAGGGGCCAAGGCCGAAAAAGTCATAGTCGGTTTCCCCCAGCTCAGTGCCGACCGCCAGCACTACGTCGGCCTCTTCGAACAGCTCGCGGCCGTGGGCCGAGGACTGCACACCATCGAGCAATAACGGATGCTCGGGGGCCAGCAAACCACGGGCGTTGGTGGTCAATGCCACGGGAGCCTGCAGGCGCTCGGCGAGCGCGGTCAGGGCCTCGGTAGCTCGGCGCGAACCGCCACCGGCGAGGATCAATGGGCGCTTCGCCGCCTGGATCAATTCGACGGCGCTGGCGATGGCCGCCGCGGCCGGTGCCGGTGCTGCCGGCAAGGCCCGTGGGCGCAAGTCCAGGCCATCGGCCGGCATGTCCAGCACGTCCAGCGGAATCTCGATGTGCACCGGTCGTGGCCGCGTGCAGCCGAACAGGGCGAAGGCCCGCGCCAGCACTTCCGGCAATTGCGACGGGTGCTGCAGCGTATGGCTGAAGGCGCAGACCCCGGCGACCAGCGCGCGCTGGTCCGGCAGTTCATGCAGGTGACCGTGGCCCAGGCGCAAGTGCTCGCGACGGTTGCAGGTGGAGATCACCAGCATCGGCACCGAGTCCGCATACGCCTGGCCCATGGCGGTAATGATGTTGGTCATGCCGGGGCCGGTGATGATGAAACACACCCCCGGCTTGCCGCTGGCGCGGGCATAACCGTCGGCCATGAACCCGGCGCCCTGCTCGTGGCGCGGGCTGATGTGTTTCAGGCGGCTGCCGTGCAAGCCGCGATACAGCTCGACGGTGTGCACGCCGGGAATGCCGAAGACGGTGTCAACGCCATAGCCTTCCAGCAACTGAACGAGCGCCTGGGCACAACGGGTCATGCAGCACCTCTTTGATAATGGGCCATACCGGCCCAAGGACAATTGGCGCTAGTATTGTTGAATCAACCGATACAACAATCGATTTTTTTTGGCCTGACTGTTCGATTTACGTCACCATACGAGTTCACAACAAGACCGGGATGATTTATGCGTTTTCCTTCGATGACCGCCCTTCGCGCGCTGGACGCAGTCGCCCGCACCGGCAGCGTGTCGGTTGCGGCCCGTGAGCTGAACCTGACCCGTAGCGCCATCAGCCACCAGATCAGCAAGCTCGAGGAATGTGTCGGCTTCCCCCTCACCGAGCGCATTGGCCGCGGTATCGGCCTGACGTATCAGGGCGAACGTTATGCCCGGGAGGTGCACGGGATTCTGTTGAACCTGCTCGATGCCGGGCAGTTGGTCGACGACCAGGAGATCTCCGGTCGGCTGTGCGTCAGTTGCGCGCCGGGGTTCGCCACCTATTGGCTGTGCCACCACATCGGCGCATTCCTGCGCCAGTACCCGCAGGTGCAGTTGCAGCTGATTTCCCCGCGCACACCGGACGACACCAACAACCCCGGCGCCGACCTGTTCATCGCCTACGGGATTGGCGACTGGCCGGAGATGGTGGTCGAAGAGATCGTCGCGTTGCGCTTCTTCCCGGTGTGCAGCCCGCGCCTGATCAACGCCCTGAGCGGTCTGAAAAGCCCGCATGAGCTGAGCCACTTCCCGCTGTTGCACATGACCGATTACTCGGACTGGCGCGTCTGGCTGACCGCCGCCGGGGCTTCGGGGGTCAACGCGGTGAGCGGCATCCTGTTCTCCGATGCGCACTGCGCGCAATCGGCGTGCATTGCCGGCCAAGGCATCGCGATCGGCGACAACCTGATCAGCGGCGATGCCTTGTCCAAGGGCCTGCTGGTACGTCCCTTCGACATCACCATTGACCTGCACCGCGGCTACTACCTCGCCGCCGATCCGCAAAAGGCCGAGCGCGCGGTGGTCCAGGCCTTCAGCAACTGGGTCAAGACGCAGCTGCAGTCATCGCACCAGACCTGGCAGGACACCCTCTAACCCCCCGATCTCTGTAGGAGCGAGGCTTGCCCGCGAAGAACGATAACGCGGTGTGACTGACAAACCGCGTCGCACCATTCGCGGGCAAGCCTCGCTCCTACAAAATTCACGGGGAAACTGAGTAAAAAAACTAACCAATATGGGCAAAATAATTCCATTGATGTAGCGATATTTTTAACAATAATAACGCCCAAAGCCCATTTCGGATTCGCATCCGTCCTCGTACGTCATATGGGCAATAAAAAGAGGAACCTCATTGTGTCCAGCCGTTCAGCGATTCAGCTCAGCGCTCAAGGTATCAGCCAGTATTACGGCCGTTTCGCGGCGCTGGATAACGTCGACCTGGATGTTCGCCAAGGCGAATTCCTGACCCTGCTGGGCCCCTCCGGCTCGGGCAAGACCACCTTGCTGATGATCCTGGCCGGTTTCCTCAGCCCGACCTCGGGCAAGCTGATGGAGCAAGGCGTCGACATCATCCGGCGCCCCGCCGAGAAGCGGAACTTCGGTATGGTGTTCCAAGGTTACGCGCTGTTCCCGCACATGAGCGTGGCCGACAACGTCGCCTACCCGCTGCGCATCCGTAAAGTGCCGGTCGAGGAGCGCAATCGCCGGGTCAAGCACATCCTGGAAGTGGTCGGCCTCGGCGCGCACATGCACAAGAAGCCGGCGGAAATGTCCGGTGGCCAGCAGCAGCGCGTGGCGATTGCCCGGGCGCTGGTGTTCGAACCGGAACTGTTGTTGCTCGACGAACCGCTGTCAGCCCTGGACAAGAACCTGCGCGAACAACTGCAAACCGAATTGCAGCGCATCCACCGTCAGGTCGGCACCAGTTTCGTGTTCGTCACCCATGACCAGAACGAAGCCCTGGCGCTGTCCTCGCGCATCGCCATTTTCAACCACGGCAAGCTGACCCAGGTCGACACCCCGGAAAACATCTACAACCGCCCCGAGAGCCGCTTCGTCGCCGAGTTCCTGGGCAAGATGAACCTGTTCCCGCTGGCCAACCTGACCCGCAATGGCCAGACCGCCAGCGGCCGCTGTGGCACCAGCGTATTGCACGCCCTCGCACCGAACGCCTTGGGCAATGCCCCGATCGTCCTGGCCGTGCGCCCCGAACACATGGAGCTGCACAGCGATTGCCCGACCGCCGAGGGCTACAACGTGATGCCCGCGCAGCTCACCGACAAGGTCTACCAAGGCTCCAGCACCCACCTGGCGTTGAAGGTCGGCGGCGACACATTGCCGATCAACCTGTCCGTACCGGGCAATCACCCGGGCGCCTTGATGCCCAGCGGCGCACCGGTGTGGCTGAGCTGGCCGGTGCAGCAAAGCTTCCTGCTCCAGGCCTGATTCCCCAAGCAATTGCGTCACAAAGCTCTCTTCCAATGACAACAAAAAGGCCGTTGCCCACGCAGGCATCCGCCGACTGAGGACTTGCCCATGCGCCAGGATCACCAACAAGACTGCATCGAAGTGCTTATCGAAAAGGCCCGTGGCGGTCAGATCAACCGTCGCACCTTCATCCAGGCCATGGGCCTGTTGGCGGCGGTACCCCTGGCGTTGCGCAGTGGCATCAGCTGGTCGGCCGACAAGCCGCTGGTGGTGGTCAACTGGGGTGGCGATGCCCTGAACGCATTCCGTTCGGCATGGACCGACACTTTCACCAGGAACACCGGCATCCAGGTGCGCATCGACGGCGCCGGCCCGACCGAGGGCGCGATCCGCTCGCAACTGGCCAGCGGCCAACCGAGCTGGGACGTGGTCGACGTCGAGAGCTACAGCGCCATCGTGCTGGGCCGCGAAAAGATCCTGCAGCCGCTGGACTACAGCACCATCAAGCGCGACCAGGTGGCCCCGGCGCTCAGCTCCGACTTCGGCATCGCCAGCTATCAGTTCAGCTACGTGATGGCCTGGGACAGCGAAAAATTCGGCGACAACGGCCCCAAGACCTGGGCCGATTTCTGGGACGTGAAGAAATTCCCCGGCAAGCGCACCTTGTACAAATGGATGAACGGGATGCTCGAAGCCGCCCTGCTCGCCGACGGCGTTCCAGCCGACCAGCTCTACCCGCTGGACGTACCCCGGGCGATGAAGAAGATCGACGAGATCAAGCCTCACGTGCTGTCGTTCTGGAGCTCGGGCGCCGAGAGCCAGCAACTGATGGTCGACGGCGAAGTGTCGGTGGGGGCGATCTGGCACACCCGCGCCAAGCTGCTCAGCGAAGACACCGACAATCGCGTGCGCTGGAGCTTCGACAACGGTTTCATCAACTCCAGCAGTTGGGCGGTGCTCAACGGCAACCCGGGCGGCACGCAACCGACCATGCAGTTCATCCAGCAAGCCTTGCAGCCTGAAGGCCAGCTCAAACTGTTCGAAGCACTGGGCAACGGCCCGTCGAACAGCGCCACCGAGAAACTGATGTCGCCCGAGCAGCTGGAAGCCAACTGCAGCTCCGAAGCCAACCTGAAAAAACAGATCGCCCTCAATGCCCAGTGGTATGCCGACAACTATTCCAAAGCCCTGGAAGAGTACCTGACGCGGTTGTCCAAGTGAGCCATCGACCATGACGACGACCCTGGTTTCAACCCTCACCGCCCCCAAGCCGCGCTTCAGCTCGCCGGGCCTGGAGCGCGGCCTGCTGCTGTTTCCGCTGCCGGTGCTGTTGCTGGTCTTCTACGTGTTGCCGTTCCTCGGCGTGGTCGGCTGGAGCTTCTCGCTGCCAACACCGGGCATCGAGCAGTACCAGCGCATCGCCACGGACCCCGCGATTCACGAGATGCTCTGGCGCACCTTGCGCCTGTGCCTGACGGTCAGTGGCCTGGCCTTGATGATCGGTTACCTGCTGGCGTACTGCTGGGTGTTCAGCCCGCCGTTCTGGCAGCGGGTGGTGGAGATCTGCATCTTCATCCCGTTCTGGATTTCCGTGCTGGTGCGCGCCTTCGGCTGGCTGATCGCGCTACGCAGCAATGGCGTGCTCAACGACAGCCTGTTGGGCATGGGCCTGATCGATCAACCGCTGCAGCTGAGCCGCAATGAAATCGGCGTGGTCATCGGCATGCTCCACGTGATGATCCCGTACGCCGTGTTCCCGCTGCTGTCGACCATGCGCCAGCTCGATCAGCGCGTGCTCATGGCCTCGCGCGGCCTGGGTGCCGGCGCCTTGCGCACCTTCTGGCAAGTGCTGCTGCCGCAGACGCTGCCGGGCATCCTGGGTGCGTTCATCATGGTCTTCGTGTTCTGCCTGGGCTTCTTCATCACGCCGGTGCTGTTGGGTGGCGGGCAAACGGTGATGATCGCCGAGTACGTGTTCCTGCAGATGTTCCAGACCAGCAACTGGGGCCTGGGGGCGGCACTGAGCGTGGTGCTGCTGGCCCTGGTCAGCGCATTGATCTGGGTGCTGTTGAAAATGACCCGCGTGAACCGACTGGTAGGCTGAGATCACTATGAATACCCATCGTACAAGCCTGAGTACCCGCCTGCTGGCCGTGGTCGCCATGGCCTTCATGCTGTTCCCGCTGCTGACGGTCATCCCGGTGTCGTTCACCAGCAAGCGCTTCCTGTCGATGCCGCAGGGCAACTGGTCGTTGCGTCACTACGAAGCGTTGGTGAGCAACCCTGACTGGTTCCACGCCATCAGCCAGAGCCTGACCATCGCCTTCGCCACCAGCATTATCGCGACCTTGCTGGCGGCCAGCTTCAGCCTCGGCATCTGGTACATGCGCTCCAAATGGGCCACGGCGCTGATCGGCCTGGTGCTGTTACCGATGGCGATCCCGCCGGTGATTTCCGCGCTGGTGCTGTACTTCATGGAAACCAAGCTCGGCCGCTTCGCACCCGGCATGGGCTACGACACCCTGACCGGGGTGGTGATCGCCCACGTGATCATGGTCGTTCCATACGGTGTGGTGACCATGCTGGTTGCCCTCAGCCAGATCGACCGACGCATCGAACTGGCCTCGCGCAACCTCGGCGCCAGCCTGATGCAGACCACCTTCATGGTGATCCTGCCGAACCTCAAGTTGGGCCTGGCCTCCACCGCCCTGCTGGGTTTCGCCCTGTCGTGGGAAGAGGTGGCGGTGACGCTGTTCATCACCAGCGTCAACGTCGACACCTTGCCCAAGCGGATCTGGAGCGGGTTGCGCGATAACGTTGATCCGAGTGTGGCGGCGATTTCGGTGTTGTTGATCTCGCTGACCCTGTTGGTGCTGATTGGGCGGCTGGTGGTGCAGCATCTGGCGGACAAGCGGGCGCAGAAGCTGCAGCAATCCTGATCTCAACCTGTAGGAGCGAGCCTGCTCGCGATGGACGACAGAACAACGCGGGGCGTCAGGCTGCCAGCGTTATCGTTGACGTCCATCGCGAGCAGGCTCGCTCCTACAGGGGGCCAGAGCGATCGCGTCATTGTCAGCGTCCATCGCAATAGGCAAAAACATGACCAGCCGCCTGTTCATCCGTGACAACAGCGCCCCGCTCCAATAGATTAGTCGGCCTGAAAAAGCCCCCCGGGCTTTCTCGCCTCTATTCAAGTTCAAAGAAGTAGTGAAATTTCAATGTCCGATTCCAACACCGCTGAATCCGTAGTCACCTTGTCGTCCAAAGCGGAATACGAAAACTCCATCAATCTTTCACAGCATGTGCCCCAGGCCAAGACCATCAGCGAGATGGTCCTGGACGCTTTCCAGTCCACCCGCGAAAGCGAGCAGATCCGCGAGCTGCGCGCCGCGATCCGCCAGGCCCACGACAGTTTCGACGACGACAAAGCCTACGAACTGATGGGCGAGCTCAAGCAACTCAAGGACGCCGAGGCCGCTGACATCGCCGCCCTCGAAGACCTGAGCAGCAAGTTCCCGATCAGCCGCATCCTGTCCAGCTTCAAGGACGACCCGGCGTTCCAGGAAATCGTCTACGGCCTGGCCCTGAAGGTGCTGAACCAGACCCACCAGGCCATCAGCAATCCGAGCGGCGGCAAGAGCAAAGCCGCCAAGGCGAAAAAAGAACTCGAAGTGTTCACCATCAGCAAGGACGGCATCAGCGTCACCTTGCCGTTGCGCACCCCGCGCTCGCGCCTGAACGTCGACCGTGAAGCCCTGGAGTTCCTCGGTTTCACGTTCGTTGGCGAAGGCGATGAAGCGGAGCTGGAAAGCGAAACGTTCCTGGACAACAGCGGGACCGAACAGGCGATCAACCGCAAGAACATCATCACCGCGCTGCAACAACAGACCGCCTTCGATGGCTTCACTATTGCCGCGCAGTAACACGCCCTCGCCCCGAATGCTTCGCTAGTTCAAGCATCCCCCAAGCCCCGCCCTCGTGCGGGGCTTTTTATTGCCTGCGATTCAGGCAAGTCCGCGACTACTGTTCCAGTATCAAAACAACATCACACTTCCCTTAACCCTTGAGCACCATGGGTCCGCCTGCGGGGAGCGTCAACTCACTGTCCAGATCAGGACCTCAGTGGTGCAACTGCTGAGGCCTGTATGAACACACTTCCCCTGTACCGTCAGTTAGCCAACCACTACCTCGACGCGATCCGCAGCGGCACCTTGAAAACCGGCGAACGCTTTCCCTCCATCCGCCTGATGATGGAGAAGCACGCCGTCAGCCTGTCGACCGCCGTGCAGGTGTGCCGGGAGCTGGAGGGCCAGGGTGTGCTGGAGGCGCGCCCGCGCTCGGGCAACTACATCCGCCAGCCCGATACCCCGCCCCGCCCCATTCCCCTGGCGGTGCCGGATGCCGGTGCGTATGCGGGCATTCACCAACAGGTGTCGTCGGTGCTCAAGGCCAGCCAGCGCGCGACCATCAAGGTCAATTTCGCCAGCCCCTACTGCGCGCCGCAACTCTACCCGCTGAAAATCCTCCAGGACCACATGACCAAGGCGTTGCGCCAGGACCCGCAGTTGCTGGGGAGGACCGGACCAACCTGCGGCAACCTGGCCCTGCGCAACATCCTCGCCCGCCGGGCCTTGACCTGCAAAACCCACCTGAGTGCAGAGCAGATCGTGATCACCAACGGCGCATCAGAGGCCCTGAACCTGGCCCTGCGCGCCGTCACCCAACCGGGCGATACGGTCGCCGTCGAGTCGCCGACCTTCCACGGCCTGTTGCAGATTCTCGAAAGCCTGAGCCTGCGCGTGCGGGAGGTGCCGGCGACGGCGCACTGCGGGATCAATCTGTTTGCCCTGGAGCAGATACTGCGCGGCCCCGAGCGGATCCACGCCTTGATCGTCATGCCCAATCTGCAAAACCCGCTGGGCAGCATCATGCCCGACTCGCACAAGGCACGACTGGTGCAGCTGTGCGCCGAGCACGACACGGTGCTGATCGAAGACGACACCTATGGCGACCTGGTGGACACCGAGCAACCCCTGTCCACGCTCAAACACTGGGACCGCAGCGACAACCTGATTTACTGCGCCTCCCTGAACAAAACCCTCGCCCCCGGCGTGCGCCTGGGCTGGATCAGCGCTGGCCGGTGGCACGACCGCGTGGAGATGCTCAAGCACAGTCAATCGAGGGGGTGCGAGACGCTGTCGCAGTTGGCGGTCAGTGCCTTCATGAAGACCCCGTCCTACGAACGTTACCTGCGGCGGCTGAGGAAGACCCTGATGCAGCAGCGCCAGCAGATCAGCCGCGCCATCCTCGAGCATTTTCCCCAAGGCACTCGCATCACCGAGCCTCAGGGGGGCACGCTGTTATGGGTAGAGTTGCCACCCGGATATTCATCGATGGGTTTGTTCCACGAGGCGCTGAAGAGGGGTATTCAGATTTTGCCTGGGGATATCTTTTCCAATACCGCAGGGTTTGCGCATTGCCTGAGAATAGGCTGTGGCACGCCATTTTCACCGCAGATCGAGCAGGCGCTGGCAACTTTGGGTCAGTTACTCGAACAGCCCTGATCAGGTCCTGAAACGCAGCGCGCTGCAAGCCCCTCCCTTTCAAACACGGGAGGGGCTCATTGTGAAGTGCGCCCCCATTCAGGAAGGATTAGAGTCTCCTCTCCTGCTTAATTCGCGAATCTCTTTCGTGGCGAGTTGGCCACGCGGTTGCCAGAATTTATCAGGCTCCAGAACGTAGAACTTGCCCCGTTTTGCCAGAGTCCCGAGAACTTCCTGGAGTTTGGAACGGGTGACACCGTTTTCCACGTCTTGCCAATCGTTGAGCAGGACCTGGCCTTCGTTCGCGGAATAACCGGGTGCATACGAAAGCAAGGCGCCGTTTCGAGGGGTCAAGTAGTAGCGGGCATCAGGGACGTTATCCACTCTCAACATGTCGATGACTGCGCGAATCTCACCATGCGCAATGAAATTGCGGTAAAGCGCCTTTTCATAATGACTGCTGAAGTTATGTGGGGTGTCGTCCAGTTTGTAGATCTGCTGCACCCCCATGACCTCGTATCCGGCGGGATACTTGTTGGAGGCTGGAAGGTTGCTATTCATGACCCCGGAAAAGAGACGGCGATAAGCCTCACCGAGCATCACGCTGGAGTCGGTATCGCTCAACGGCTGAACGGCCACAAAAGTGTGGGTGGCTTCGTTCCTCAGAATCGCCCCCAGATAGGCTTTGCCGTGATAAACCCTTCTCTGGCGCCACACCTGGCGCGCAGCATCGTCCGGGTGCAAGCACAGGGGCCCCAGTGGCAATCGTTCACTATCGGATACGTACGATGATATTTGCCGGGGCTGCCAGTTGAAAATCCCACGCCCCGTGGAGGCCCATACCGGGCTGCTGACCAACACAGTGAGATAACCGGCCGCTATGACTTTGCGGATGTATTGCGCCGGGTCCCCATCCTCTTGCAGGGTTTTCACATAGGCCCTCAACCCGCTGCCAAACTGCAGATCGCTGTCCAGCCGCACGGCCTCGTATTTGAGCAAGGCGCCATCGGCGCAAGACAGGTAAAGCGTCTGGAACCTGAGTGCCTGCCCTGGAATACTCACTGCCGCCAAGGCTGTCGCGAGTACCGATGGCGGAACAAAACTGTAGTACACATCGTTACTCGGCAGCTCATCCGGCTGTCGCGCCGGCGCGCACACGTAGAGCCCCTGCACCGTATACCCGGTGGGCAGCACTCCATTGGGAAATACCCGGTCGAACGCAAACTTCAGTTCATCTGCCACGACCGGCAAACTTGTCACGAAATGGCCGCGTCGCGACGACTTCAGAATCAAGCCATAGGACATTTGTTCACGCCTGCCCGCACGCTCATGGGCGTAATGCACGGCATCATCCATATGTTCGAACGTCGGGCTCAATGTCCGATCAACCAAGGCAAAGCGAGCAGTCTCGGGGCTGGAGTATCCAGACGTCAGCGGCTGCCAGCCGGCATGCAGTTTCTGGACGGGGCCCCAGAGGTTGGAACTCTCCAGTACATGCACTGCTGCGGCCTTGACCAACTGAGTGACGAACTGAGTGGGGATGGCAACGCCATTGCGAATTCGCCGTTCGATCAAGTTGCTCCAAGGATCATGGGGGGAATCGCTGGAGGGCGCGAGTTGGTTTTCCAGCAGTGTGACGCGGGCTGTCAACTCGTTCTTGAGCGACGTAGTCAACAGATCCCGGTCCTCATCAAGCAAAGTGAAACTGATCAGTGAACCATCCGGGCCGAACAGGTACTCATGGTTCCAGAGCTGGGCCGACGCGAGCGCCGTTGACAGCACCTCGGTAGAAAGCAGGTTGCGATAAACGATCTTTTCCAAACCCGCTAACTGGAACGGGTACTCCGTGAGTGCGCGCGAGCGATAGCGGCCTACGATTGAACATCCAGGGGCTCGCAGGCCCTTGCTGAAATGCTCGTCCGGTAAAATCCAGGCGGGATCGAAGTTCTCTGTCGGCACCGCCATAGGCTCGGTTGCAACGAACAAGCCGTCGTTACGCCGGAGAATCAGTCCCCCGTAAATGTTGTCGCGGCGATGGCCCAGCAATCGATAGGCGTACCGGACGGCATCGGCTTCGCAGATGAACGCCGGGCTCAGGGCTCGCCGGATGTTCTGTGGGTAAGGCTCCCAATCCTCCGTCAACCTGGCGGTACCCTGCTCGCCCCAGAATTCGTTGGGCACCACGACGGTCAGCCAGCTCAGGGTGGCCACCCGGGTGACAAAGTCCTTTGGCAGCAACTGACCACTGGCCAACTGCGTATGAACATCCTCGGCCGCTCCCGAGGGCAGAATCCGGGCGTCGAACAGGGTCGTGGAATCAGGTGTCTGATACTTCAGAAGCGCCTTGTCCAGGGTCGAGATGTAAACCTGCAACCCTGCAGTCGCGTCCCTGGGCTTCCTGCGTCGAGCTTCAAAGAAAGCCTTATACAGGTCGCTCGAAGAAATGAAGTGCTGCGCCAACCAGGCCTCGGTCGAACCGAGCCCCTTGGGCTTCCACTGCCGCGCATGAAAAAGACCGTTCAGGTCGAAATCCTGCGGATACTCGAAGCCTCCGGTTTCATGAATGCGGAACAGGCTCGCGAGAGAAAAGAGTTCCTGCCTTTCGCTGGCGGCCACCGTTTCGCTGACGATGTACTCCTCATTACTTTTATGCTTGAGGATAAATCCAAAACAGGTCTGGTCCGGGCCGTATCGCCGTACCCGCTCATGGGCATCCTTGGCGGCAGCGTCCATGCTGGCAAATATCGCCCCAAAAGCCACCTGCTCGGGCACCACACGATCCTTGGCCGAGGGGAAGGCTTTCCAGTATTCGGGAACCATTCCCGGCGCGCCCCATAGGTCACTCGCAACGATGACCCGCAAGCCACCCGCATCGGCCAGCTGCTTGACGACATCTTCAGGCGCCAGCGCACCGCTCGCCAGATCCTGTGCGAGCAGACTGCCCTGCGGCCCGGGTGCAACTTGCTTGAGCAGCGCACTTTCAGTCGTGGAACCACTGCAGTCATAGGCGATCAGGGAATCTTCAGCCGTGGATAGATAGGCCAATGAAACACTATGGCGGTTCTGCACAATGCTGTGGATATCCACATCAGTGAACATCTGCGCGTCGATGCACGCCTGCTGCCGAGTCCAGGAATAGCGCTGCATTTTGTCCGGGTCATACATCGAGAAAGCCAGGCACGAGGCATACACGCCATGAAGAACATGCCGCTCAGGCAGTATCGCTTTCCCGGAAGCATCCGCAGGGTAGATGGCGCCAGGTGTGAATCGACCGAATTTGAAGTTGTCGAGCGGCTCGGTCACAACAAACCGCTGATCCTGACGTTGCAGGATATAGCCACTGAACTCGTAGTCGCGCTGACTGCCGATACGTTCGTGCGCATAACGAGCCGCATCGTCCGCCGTGAGAAATGACGGGCTCAAGACGGGTTTCGGATGCAGCGCAAAAGGCTGCCAGTTCTGATCCACAGAGCCCGCTACATCCCATAGCCTGCCCGTCTGAATCACCGACATCTCGCCCGCTGCTGCCACCCGCTTTACGAACGCCGAAGGCGTCAGTGTTCCCGAGACCAAATCGGCTTGATCACCGTTGTCCGTGACGATTCCATGGGGATTGACCGCATACAGCTGGTTCTCCTGTGCGGATTGGGAGAACACGTACTTCAATTGCGCGCGATCGCGGGTGCTTAGGTAGAGCGCAAACCCACTTGGTTTCCCGACTCGGGAGGTGCCGACTGCCAATGCGAAATCCGTGGGAGAAACAAAACATTCGTAAACCCACTTTTCTTCACGTGCCGAACTGGCGTCAGGCAACGACAGGTAGCAAATACTCTGCAGGGCATAGCCCTCGGGGAATTTTAACTTCCCGGCATCATCGACAGCGAAGGCATGCAGCGGCGAAAACAATGGCAACGCACTATTGGCCGCATCGATGACGGCCGGAGCGGTGACCACGTATTCTTCGGCCTGGGAGTTCTTGAGGATGAAAGCGACTTGTCTGACCGTGGGT
The DNA here is from genome assembly GCF_028471945.1 of Pseudomonas sp. WJP1. Taxonomy (NCBI): domain Bacteria; kingdom Pseudomonadati; phylum Pseudomonadota; class Gammaproteobacteria; order Pseudomonadales; family Pseudomonadaceae; genus Pseudomonas; species Pseudomonas sp. WJP1. Next base: position 1,035,832 of record NZ_CP110128.1, on the reverse strand, counting down.
TTTGCCAACATCTGGTCATGGGCAAATTGCGCGGCCGTTTCCGCATCCTGGAAAACCCAGCTGAGCGCGGGGGCGACAGGTGACGCGGATTCAAAAGGCTCATAGGCGACCCACGCCGTGGGCACTTTTCCGCGCGAGCCTCTCCAGGCCGGATTCGAAACGATGACGCTGAGCTCGCCGGTGCGCACCAGTTTTTTAACCAGTTGCTCTGTCGACCCATCATACCCGTCGAGCTGTTTACCGATGGTATGGTCACCCGCCAACGCGGCAGCCAAAAGGTTCTTGAAGTTGAGTTCTTCCTGGGAGCGACTGCACACATATTTGACCAACGAGCCGCCAACACCTGAATGATAGAGCGCGGGTACGGCGGTCTGTGAAGTGATGCCGGCTATGGCGCCAATCGACGGCATGCTCACATACAAGTTGATCTCATCCTCCGACCAGGAAGGGTTCAGCTCTTTGACCCGCGCCTGGGTCTGAGAATTGGTAAGGTATTGCCCCTTGTATCGATAACCGGGTAGTTCAATCAGTTTGCTGGATACACCCCCTGCATGGGGGAGCCCCCAACCCTCAAGCCATTGTTCCGATCGCACCGGCTGGGTGGCAAAAAACTTGCCGTCCGAACGCTCAAGCACATAACCCAGACAGTCATGGGTACGCACATCACCCAACTGTTCGTGGACATGACGAGCAGCATCGTCGGCCGATAGAAAGGCCGGACCCAGCGCTTGGTGAATACGCTCGAAAGGCCGCCAGTTCTGCTCCACAACCCCCGTTTTATCCCACACGTCGCCAGTTTCCACGACGGTCAACCTGCCGGCAGCAGCCACCTTGAGGACAAAGTCGAAAGCGCTCAAGGTTCCAGCCTTCAGTTCGTTGTGCAAGGTCGTGCCCTGCGCGGTCAGCAGTGCTGTTTCGGCAGCGGACCCAGAGCATTGGTAACTCAACAGTGCGTTGCCCTTGGCCCGCATATGCAGGGTCAACCCGCGCTGGTTATCCAGCAGATAGGTGTCGGTACGCGACTGAGCGATCGCCGTCGCGAGCTCCTGCGGGGAAAAGAAGTTGTCATACAGCCAGGCTTGCCTGGGAGGCCGTTGCGCCGCAACCGGTCGAGACCGGTAGTAGATGCCGTCGAGCCGGAAGTTGGAAGGCAGCTTCGGCCCGCCATTGGCACGCTGGGGGAATAGCTCGATCGGCGAAAACAGTGGTGTAAGGGCGCTCAGCGGTTGGGTGGCGACATATTCATCCTTGCCTACCGCCTTGAGGATGAACCCCATGCAGCCGTCATCGGGTTGAGTACCGCCAAAGCCCAGTACCGCGTCGACGGCCTTGGCCGACTGATCGAACACTTGTGTGCAGAAAGGTTGTTCCGTGGGCGTCCTGGAGGTCGCCACAGGCGTGTTCAAGGTCCATTGCGGGTGAATCTGGCCTCCGCGTCCGCCCCATACGGTGTTGGGGACTACAACGCTCAGGGTTCCCGCCTGTGCCAACTCGTGAATCGGCCCTTCAAAATTCGCGAATGAATCGGGGGCACGTCCCTCCCTGATGGTTTTCGCCACCTGATCTTCCGCAGCGGATCCGCTGGTCACGTATTTAAGCAGGCAGTTCTCAGCCCCCGATAAATAATGAGCCGGAGCAAAAGCCCTGTGATGGATGATGAAGTACTTGTCAGCTTCCGAATAGAAACTCATGACCACGGCAACAAAGTCATCGGAGAACGACGGATTGGCCTCTTTTACCTTGGCAGCATGAGCTGGATGTGAATGATAAAAGGCATAGCACTTGAACCCGGCGGGGTGGACGAAGTTGCCTTGCGCATCCGTCGACATCATCGTTTGATGATCAAACAATACGGTATCGCCGGGGATAGGCAGGGTCGCAAAGAACCGACCGTCTTCATGCCGAAGAATGGCGCCGCCATACTCCCGCTCCCTTTTGTTGCCAATGGCCTCATGCGCAAACCGCGCCGCATCGTCCGCACTGATGAAAGGCGGGCTGAGTGCGGGTAGTTTTACGGTGACATTGGCTGTACGTTTGACGCGAGCTAACGAGTTTTCCATAACGTAATCGTCCGTGAATGTAGAAGATCTCGATGTCGTTACCTCAGGCGTGGTACCTGAGAAAACACACATTCCATGATCATCAATCGTCATTCACGGCAGCGGTATATATGTATTCGCTGAAAAATATTTGTTTGGCCCCGACAAAGGGGCCGTGTTTCAGATTGGTTTTTGGTGCAGGCAAATGATGTGCGGATCGTCGTTCCAGTGCGGGAAACGTTCGGCTATCAAGGGGTCGTGACCGGGGATGACGTGGTCTGCACTATCGGCCAGGCGATCGATTTCGCTGAACGCTTCAAGTGACTGCGCCAGGTCATCGATGATTGGAAACGGACTACGCTCGCGGATGTTCACCCACAAGTGCGCCGCGTCCGACGCCAGCACGATCCAGCCTCGTTCGGTGTTCACCCGCACCACCTGGCTACCCGGTGTGTGACCACCCACCGCGTGCAGTGTCACCCCCGGCAGCACCTCGACCGTGCCGTTGTGCAAACGCATCCTTCCTTCGAACAGCGGCGGCAACGCCGACATCACATCCTCGACCTCATAGGTCTTGTTCACCGTGTGATGGCTCATCTTCGGCCCGGTGCAGAAGCGCAATTCCGCTTCCTGCAAATGCACCGTGGCCTTGGGAAACAGCCCCAGGTTGCCGGCGTGGTCCCAGTGCAGGTGCGTGAGGATCAGGTGCTCGACCTGCGCCGGATCGATGTCCAGTTGCCGCAGGGAATCTTCCGGCAGGCGGTACATCTGCCGGTTGCGCCGGTCCGCCGTGGCCGGTTGAAAACAGGTATCGACCACGATCACCTGGTGCTCGTTGCGAATGACCCAGAAGTAATAATCCAGCGGCATCGGCGCATTCGGATCGCCGCAGCAGGCGTCGTAGAGGAAGTTCTCCCGGGCGGTGCGCTGCGCGTTGGCGCCGACACGGATGGCGAACACTTCGTACATGGGAATGGACATGGACACCTCCAGGTTCAGGCGGCTGCGGTGGCTTTGAGGGTCGGACGAAAATCGAAGTCGATCTGCTCGCTGATGCCCAGGTCGTGTGCCAGCTTATGCAGGCCACTGTAGTCGCGCATGATCGTCGCGTTCCTGTTGCTCTCGCGGGTGTCGGCAATGATCGACTCGGCGTCCTCGACCCCGAGCTGCGTGAGGATCGCCTCCCACATCGAGTAGTCCTGGGCGATGAAGGCACTCAGCGCCACCGACAGGTTGCGGGCGAAAAATTCCCGCTGTATCGGCGGCATGTTGGCGTACATCACCTTGGCCACTTCGGCCAGCACCTTGCTGTGGGCGTATTCGTCGCGGTTGTGCAGTTCGGCCACGCGGCGGTTTTGCGGCTGGATGGTCTGGTCCTCCGCCAGCAGGTCGAGATAGGCATTGACGCTAATCTCGGCCACCACCGCGAAGGTGATCGCCGCCAGGTCGCGCTGCCATGGCTCGGACAGCTCCTCGCGCAGGGCCTTGAGGCGCAGGTACGTCACCGATGGCGGCAACTGCAGATCCTGGTCCAGTGCGCGATCCAGCTTGGTCCGCTCGATGGCCCGCAGGTGCATGAGGGTGTGGTAGTGCTCGTCGATCAGGGTCTGCTGCATCGCTTCGCGAAAATGCCAGTCGTCCTTGCCCAGGTACTGATTGGCGAGGACGCTCAGTGCCGGGTTCACCACGTGTTCCTCGGCGGTGACGGTGCGCAGGTTGTAGCCGATCCAGCCCCAGGTCACCACCTTGCTTTTGAGCTCATCACTCAAGGCCTGGAATTTCGGGTGATGGAAAAACGGCACCATGCACTCCGGGTAATCCGGGCGTGCCGGGTCGAACACTTCATTGATCTGCGCCCTGTCCGGCGAACAGACTGCGGCGCGTTTGGTCCAGGCCTGATTGAGCCGTACGATCAGTTGATGATCGACCTGGGCGATCTCGATTGCTGTTTGCATGACGCGATACCTGTAGAACGCGTACCCCTGGGGGTACGCGGAAAAAAGAAGGGCGACGGAAAAATCAGGCCAGCCAGTAGCGGGTCAGGTTGCGCGCCGGGTCAGTGTATCGGCTGCGGGCATGAATCATCCGCCAGTTATCCCAAATCAGCATGCATCCGTCGGGAATCAGTACCGGGATGTTGTGTTCGACGAAGTACGCTTCGCCGAGCACGGCAAACCTGGCCAGCGGCGAGTCGTTGTTGTTGACCTGTGATTGTTGCAAGGCTTCCTTCGATGGATTCACATCGCCGTAGTGAAACTGGTTGTAGCTGAAGCGGAAAATATCGCCTTCCTCGGTGGGTGTCAGGATGTATTCCCTGACCCGGGTTTGCGCCGGTTCACCGGGCTTGGCCGTGGCGACGAACTCCACCGGCGTGTCATCGAGCCACTCGCGTAGTTGCGGCTCGGATTGCTCCAGCGACTTCAAGAATGCGTAACCGTCCACCAGCCCAGTGTGACCGCCGCCACAGGTCGCCTGTTGATGGCAATGCAGCGCCAGGTAACGCGGTGGCGGGCCATACACCGGCGCTTCGGTGTGCGGGCCGATGCCGTTCATGCTTTGGGAGTACGGCAAGTCCTCGTAGCCCGGCTTGCGGGTGATGGCGAACGCCATCTGGCCATTGAACTGCGGAATGATCGGGCCGAACTCATGCAGTGTTCCTGCTACATCGTGGGCAAATTCCCCCGGGGTCAGCACAGTCCAGCCACGATTCGACAACTCTTCATGGCGATGGCCCAGCGAAACATAAGGTGTGGACGCAACAATCCCTTGGTCTGACATGGTGAGTTTCCTGGCGGTTTATCAGGCGTTTACGGTTGAGGTGTAAGCGGCAATCAATTCACTGCAGGCGCTGCCCGGTCGGTATCGCTGTTCATCGATGCTTTGTACCGGGGTGATTTCGGCGGCGGTGCCGGTGAGAAAACATTCGTCGAAGTCGCCCAGTTCCGTGGGCAGGATCGTGCGTTCGATGACCTGGTAGTCCAGCGCCCGGGCCAACTCGATGACGGTCTGGCGGGTAATGCCGTCGAGGAAACAATCAGGCACCGGCGTATGCAAGGTCCGTCCCTTGGCGAAGAACACGTTGGCGCTGGTGGCTTCGGCGACGTGGCCCCGCCAGTCGAGCATCAAGGCGTCGTGGTAACCGTTGTTTTCGGCGTCGTGCTTGCTCAGCGTGGCGATCTGGTAATGCCCGGACGCCTTGGCTTCGAACGGGCTGCTGCTGGGCGGCGGACGGCGCCAGGTGGCAGTCTTCAAGCGGATGCCGGTCATGCGCGCCGCCGGGTCGAAATAGCTTGGCCATTGCCAGCAGGCGATCGCCACATGCACGCGATTGAACCGCGCCGACGTGGAAATCATTTCGCTGCCGCGCCAGGCCACCGGCCGCAAATAGCCGTCGGCCACATTGTTACGTTGCAGCAATTGCTGGCTGGCCGCTTCAAGCTCGTCGAGTTCGAACGGGATGGCAAAATCCATCAGCTGCGCCGAGCGATACAAGCGCTCGGTGTGTTCGCGCAGCTTGAAGATCTTGCCGTTGTACACGCGCTCGCCCTCGTACACCGTGCTTGCGTAATGCAAGCCGTGGGTCAGCACATGCAGGCGCGCCTGGGACCACTCGACGAACTCGCCATCGAGCCAGATCAATCCTTCGCGCTGATCAAACGGGATACCGCTCATGTCCTTGTCTCCCCTGTCATCAAGTGTCGTCCTAGGCTGTTTGCAGCAGAACCGGTATCAACTCCGGCGCGGGTGCCAGCAAACGCTCAGGCTCGGTCTGAAAGAAAAATCCGCGTTCGCCGAAGGCCGGGCGCAGCTCGTCGAACCAGGTCGCCTGCGGGTCGAAGCGCGCATAAAAGGTCCGCAATACCCACTGCGGGTCCCGGGCCTGGAGGAACTGCAACACGAAAACTTTCTCCCCGGCGACGGTCTCGATGCCGTTGATCAGGACCTTGCCGTAGAAGGTGCTCATCGACGGCCCGCGCACCGTTCGCGCCAGCCCTGAGACCGTGCGATAGGCCGCCTGGAAGATCTCGAACGCCCGGGCCAGCGGCATCGCGAAGTAGTGGCTGGGGCCGGTGTCGCGTTCGACGAACATGTAATAGGGCACCGCCCCGAGCCGTACGCCTTCGGTCCAGAGGTCCGCCCAATCGGCGGGGTTTTCGTTGATATGGCGGATCACCGGCGCCTGCATGCGCAGGGTCGCGCCCGTTGCGCGAATGCGTTCGACGGCCTGGCGGGCGATGTCCTGGCGAATCTCTACCGGGTGGTTGTAGTGGCCCATGATCGACAGGTTTTTACCCGCCGCGATGATCCGCCGGAACAGTTCGAGCAACTCGCCTGCGTCCTTGTCGCTGACAAACCGCTGCGGCCAGTACGCCACCGATTTGGTGCCGATGCGGATGCTCTTGAGATGCGCCAGCTCCAGCAGTGGCTCGATGTAACCCGCCAGCGAGCGGGTGTTCATGATCAGTGGATCGCCACCGGTGATCAGTACGTCGGTCACTTCCGTGTGCACGCGCAGGTAGCTCAGCAGTTCCTGGGATTCCCGCGCGTTGAACTTGAGCTCCTCCTCGCCGATGAACTGCGCCCAGCGGAAACAGAAGGTGCAGTACGCATGACAGGTCTGACCGGCACCGGGAAAAAACAGCACGGTTTCGCGGTACTTGTGCTGAATGCCCGGCAGGACCTTTCCATCGAGGGTCGCGCCGTTGTGCGTCAGCTGCCCGGCAGGATGGGGGTTCATGCGCAGCCAGATCGCCTCGATGCGCTGCTTGATCGCGGCGGCGTCATCCTGCTCGATCAGGTGCTTGAGCGAGGCATATTCATCGGCCAGCAACATGTCCTTGTGGGGAAAAGTCATGCGGAAAATCGGATCGTCCGGGATGTTGTTCCAGTCGATCAGCGTCCCCAGCACGTATTCGTTGGTGCGAAACGGCATGACCCGGGCCACGACCGTCATGGCTTCCTGCAGCTCAGGCGTCAGCTTGTGCCAATACGGTGTGTCGCGAATGGTGCGAGCGTTATAGGGTTTGTAGCGTTCGTGCTCCGACAGTCCTTGCATGGCAGCGCTCCTGGTGATTGCCCTGACAGTCGCCTTAAACAACAGCCGGTGCGATGGCCGGCGCTTTGCGCTCTATGTCCATCCATGCCCGAACGCTGTCGCGATCCCACTGGCGACGGACATACGCCGCGAGTCGCGCCGGGACTTGATCGCCATTGGCGACCAGCCGGTTGAGCATGATCGCCAGGTCCGTGTCGGCAATGCTCCAGTCGCCGAAGAGGTGCTCGGCGCCCTCCTCCAGCAAGCGCTCGGCGACGAAGAACAGGCGCTCGACCGCGGCCTTGGCATCGTCAGAGAGCGGCGCGTCTTTCTTGCCGAAGTACACCAGGTCAAACGGGCGCTCTTTGCGGATCACCAGCAAATCGCTGCGCAGCCAGGCCTGGAGTTGACGGGCCCGGGCGCGTTGCTGGAGGTCCTGGGGGAAAAGCCTTGCATGCCCTGGCGCGAGTTCCTCCAGGTATTCGGCGATGGCGGAAGACTCCGACAGTGCAAAGCCTGCGTGAACTAATGTGGGAATCTTGCAGGTCAGCGAAATATCACGATACTTTGCCTGATAGTTCTCTCGTGCCTTTAAATCCAACGTAACAAGTTCAAATGAAAGTTGCTTCTCCTTGAGTGCCACAAACGCCGACATCGCAAAAGCGCTGACAAAATCCGCGCCAACATAGAGTTTAATCCTGTTGTTTTCCATGGAACGCTCCCTTGCACTAAGTACATTAATCCGTTGCATTCGAGGCGATCGTAGTAAGTTGACCGGGCGCTGAACAGATACAGAAATTACCCGTTTGCATCGATACAGAAAATTCGAAAATACGAATCGCCCAGGGGTCGTCGAGGGCGCTGCAGAAACGAAAAAAGGGAGTCCGCGAACGCGGACTCCCCGGTGTGAAACGGAGGGGAATTTACAGCTGGCGGGGGATCAGGCCGACGTTGTCGGTGCAATTGGCGAGCAGCAGCGCCTGGGGCATGTTGCTGATATTGAGCATGGCCAGCGGCTCGGTGGCGCTGGTATTGACGAAGCCGTGACGGGTCCAGGCCGGCACCAGCAGCACGTCCCCGCTGCCGACGCCCACGGCCTCGGCATCGCCCAGGGTCAAGGTGCCGTTGCCGCACTGGATGATGAACAGGTGCCACCATGCATGATCATGGCCATGGAGCTGCGTACCCGGTATCAACCATTGCATGGACACGGCCATTCCGGGGGTCAACGAGCAGCCATCGAGGCTGTTGTCGTGGGCCAGCGCGACAATATCGACATCGCTGGCCTCAAGGCTCTGACGTATCCCCGTTAGTTCAACATCCTTCCAAACCCGTGGTTTAATCGGCTGACGAACCAGACTTTGGCGAAAGTCCTTATAGGAAAAGAATGCACCCTGAACGTTATTCATGTTCGGCTTCCAACTTATTCTGCAGAGTTGAGTCACTCGACCTTAGGCGAACAATTAATCGCTGTAAAGTCGAATAACTCATACTTATAACGCAGAAGGTCGCAACGCCACGATCATGTCCACTTCCACTGCCGCGTTTTTCGGCAATTGATAAACACCGACGGTCGAGCGCGTATGTTTACCAGCATCGCCCAGTACGTGACTGAACACATCCGAGGCGCCGTTGGCCACTTCGCTGAGGTCGACAAAATCCGCGGTGGATTTCACATACACCGTGACCCTTATCAGCGACTTGATCTTGTCCAGCGAACCGATGGCGTCGACGATCAACGCCAAGCCGCGCATCGCGCAGAGGCTGGCGGCCGCTTGCGCATCCGCCATGTCGAGGTCCAGGCCGACCCGGCCGGGGTATTGGATCTTGCCGTTCACCCGCGGCACCATGCCGCTGATATACAGCTCGTCGTGGTGGCGGATCAGCGGCGCGTAATGCCCGCCTGCGCTGTTTTCACCGTAGATGTCGTAGTCGAATTCCTTCGCCAGCGCGATGAAGCGCTCGTCACAGGTCATGTGCTCAATCATTTGCCGAACCTCTTGATCAATACTGCAGAAAACATCGATCCCTGACACTCAAGAAAACACCCTTGCAGAAGGCGCCAGGCTGGTGATCCCGATGCTTGATTCAACGGCCTCGGCCAGGCGCAACAGGTCATTGCTGAGCTGCGCGTAGTCTTCGTTGAACAACACGATGTGGCCGATAAACGAGAAGTTGTCCTTCACCAGGGCGCTGACCGATTCGCCGATGCGCTTGCTCACCACCGACTCCAGCAGCTCGATGCCCAGCGAGTGGGCCAGGGCCTGGATGTCCGGCACATCTCGCAGGATGCCGCCCGTGGTCGCCCGCAGCAGGCGTATGCCGCAGTAGCCCCGGGGCACCGGTTCCTGGCTCTCGACCTGGCCTTCCACGGCCCAGCGGACCCAACGCTCCCACGGGTCGAAATCGACGAACGCCTGGCGCGCCAGGTCCCAGATGTGCATGCCACCAGGGCGCATGTTGGTTTCAACGGCCGAGGTGCGATGATTGGCCCTGTAGAACACTTCGTTGTGCCAGGCACCGTTGTCCTGGGAAACCAGCCCCGCCATGTGCTGGCCGGCAGCCAACAGTCGAGCCTGCACCTCAGGCGCCAACGGTGCGGGCACCACTTGCTGGATCTCGGCGCGGTAGGCACCGTCGGTGGTGGTTTTTTCGGTGATCCAGGTGCTTCCGGCGACAGAGTCCCAGCTGTATTCCCGGGCGTTCTGGATCAGCTCCTCAAGCACGATGCCACCCTCGCGGTAGGGCTTGAGCGCATGCCATGCCTCGTCGCATTCGGACGGGTGACGGATGACGCGGCAGCCTCGGCTGGCACCTTCGCAGGCTGGCTTGATGAATGCCTTGCCACCCAGTTCGATCACACGCTGACGCAGTTCCGGCAGGCTCTCGATACGGCTGGAAACCACCGGCCGGTAGTCTTCGGGCGCCGCGGTGGCCGACGCTTCGAGCTGGCGGAAAATCTGTTTGTCCAACCCCGCCCGGGCCTCGGCAGGCGAAATACCGGGCAAGCCGAAATGACTGGCCAGCGCCGCACCGAGCAACACGCCACGGTCAGAAAACGGCAGCACGCCAATCAGCTTCCAGCGATCGGCCTTCAGGCACCCCACCACCAATTCGAGGGAGGCCGCCACGTCCTGCTCGGCCAGTGAAGTGCTGCAGACGTGATCCGCCACCTGGTCGTCATGGGGCTGGACCTGCTCGACCAGCAGGATCAGCCTGGCGTCGTACAGCGACTTGCACAGATCGCGCAGCTTCTGGATATCGTGAACCCGACTACCGTTGTACCCCACCACGACTACGCATGAAGTCGTATTCATAAAGCCCCCGACTTGCAAAGTGAAAACCGAAACAGCGATGACTCAGTCATGCAACGACGCGATCGATCGGCGGTTGAGCCAGTACCAGACCAGGATCCCGCCTGCGCCGATGGCCGCCAGCACCAGCGCGTTATAGGGCGGTGGCGCGACCCGCATGATCAACACGGTCAACCCTGCGCCGACGCCCAGGGACACTTCCTTGACGAACATGTTGTTCTGCTTGACCGAGAAGTAATCGAGGTGACTGAAGGCGCACTCGGCGATGGACAGCAGCGCCACCCAGATCAACGCGCCGACCAGGGTGTCGACGTGGAACGCGGCAGGCGAAGACAGCACGGCAAAACCGCCGACGATGATGGCGATCACTGTCAGCACCTTGAAGCGCCCGGTGCTCTCGATCAGCTTCATGACCGGCACTTGCGCGAACACCACCACGGCGCTGTTGAGGATCAGCATCAGGCCATACCAGGCCGGCAGCTCGCCCGTCTTCAGCAGGATCGCCTGGGGCAGGATCGAGAACACGCCAAACAGCTTGATGCCCATGATGACGCCGGCGATGACCCACGGCAGCTTGTTACGCCAGCCGCTGCCATCCTGGCTGGCGGGACGGGCAACCACGGGGTCGCAGGTGAAGGTCGCGCCCATGGCGATCGGCAGGCACAACAGGACGAAACCGGCGGCGCCGAGGAAAAACAGGGTCGGGGTCAGCAGCGGCGACAGCAGGATAAGGCCCGCCAGCAGGCTGCCCATGTTCATGGCGACGCGGTTGTAGGCGGCGCCCTCCTTGGTCTGGGCCGCTTCGCTCTTGATCAGGTAGCCGGCAATCGCAATGCCGTAGGCAAACAACGCCGCGGCAAACATGACCACCCCCTGGTTGCTGGTGACCGCCAGCAACACCAATCCGCCAGCGGCGCACAGCAGCGTGACGCTCAAGGAGCGGCGACCGAGAACCAGCAACGTCAACGGCAACAGCAGCAACAAGGCCCGATAACCCAGGGCCAGGATGCTGTTGGTGGCGGTATCGAGCCAGACGTTGGCCTTGCCCAGCACCGCGAACAGCGACACGGCGGTGATGATCCGGATGGTGAACAACCGCAGGTTGATCACCGGCTTGGCCGCGACGACCGTTGTTTCGACACTCATGCAACACCTCACGAACCTGGCATCGATCGACCGTGATAGGTCGGCCATCCAGAAAGTCTGTAAGGCGATGGTAGAAAGAGATGCTTGTCTTGATCAGAGCAAGTTCGTATAGAATCAAACGAACTTTACTGCCAGAGAGACCAGTAAAATGCAGGCTCAGCGAGCAGTGATCGCCGCTATCGAGTTCCAGCCGGGTGTGCCGCTGGTGCAGCAGATCGTCGATCAGTTGACGGTGGCGATCAGCAAGGGCGGCCTGCCCCACGGCTCGAGGCTGCCACCGATTCGCGAACTCTCCGACCTGATGCACGTGGGCAAGTCCACGGTGGTCGACGCCCTCGACCGCTTGCGCGCCAAGGGCCTGGTGGTGTCACGCCAGGGCTCGGGGCATTACGTGCACCGTTCCAACACCAGCGTCCAGAGCAACGCCGGCCCCGACCTGCTGCCCCAGGACACGCTCAGCGTGGTCCGCCGCGCGGTACTGCTGGACAATGGCGCGCTGCGCCCAGGGGCCGGTTTTTTGCCGTCCTCATGGTTGCCTGCCGAAGAACTGCTCAAGGCCGTGCGCGGCACCCTTCGCGCAACCACCCTGCGCATGGGCGAATACGGCAACGCCAGCGGTTACCTGCCACTGCGTCAGGCATTGCGGGTGAAAATGGCGACCCTGGGCATCGAAGCGCCGGTCGAGCAGATCATCACCACCGCCAACACCGTACAGGCCATCGACATGCTGATGCGCCTGCTGGTCAAACCCGGCGACACGGTGCTGCTCGATGACCCCTGTTACTTCACGATGCACACCAACCTGGCCTGGCACGGCGCCAAGGTCATCACCATCCGCCGCGATTGCGACGGCATGGACCTGGATGCCCTGGAGCAGTTGCTGATCGCCCACCGTCCCGTGCTCTACCTGACCAACAATGCCCTGCACAACCCGACCGGGCACTCGTTCACCTCGGCGCAGGTCTACCGCTTGCTGGAGTTGAGCCATCGCTACAATTTCCACATTCTCGAAGACGACCTGTACTGCGACATGCAGCAACGCCGCACCCCACGCCTGGCCGCGAGCGGGCTGGACAACGTCTCCTACGTCTCGGGATTCTCCAAGACCCTGACCGCCAACAGCCGCGTCAGCTTCGCGGTGCTGTCACCACAACTGGCGGCGCGGATGGTGACCCTGAAAATGGCCTGCGGCGGCATGACCTCGGAAATGGCCGAACAGATCATCTGCACCATGCTCAGCGATGGCAGCTACGCCAAGCACATGCGCCGCACCGTGGACCGGCTCTACGAGTCGAACAGCCGGGTGGCGGCGTGGCTGGGGGAAGCCGGGTGTTCGGTGTCTTCACTGCCTGGCGAAGGGCTGTATATCTGGACGCGATTGCCCGATGGATTCGATGCCGAAACCCTGGCCAGAAAGGGTCTGGAAATCGACCTGGTGCTGGCGCCGGGAACCATGCTCAGCAAGGCGGCGGATGGCAATCAGTTTTTGCGCTTCAACGTGGCGCACAGTGATCATGTGCAGGTGCGGGAGCGGTTTTTCCGGTTGCTGGACAAGCCGCACAAATAGCCGCCCCCCCTTAATCCCTGTGGGAGCGGCGGTGCGACGATTCGACTTGCCCGCGATGGGGCCGTCACATCCTGCATCAACGTCATCTGACACACCGCTTTCGCGGGCAAGCCCGCTCCCACAGGGACAGCGGCGCCAAACGCATCCCGGCCAGCACAAAGCCACGATTGTGCAATCCGATACCCACACGCTAACTTCGCCCGTCGCTGCCAATTCAGCGACCGGGCCTGATAACTCGAATTGATATAGGCACAATTGGAGTTCTCTTTATGCATGCCCGCAGTCCGTTCAAAATTAATTCTCTTGCACTCAGCACCTCTCGACCAGCTGGAGGTGAAGCCCAATGACCAATCCCCAAGACCTCAAAACCATCGGCCTCACCCCCTTCTCCTATCACGCCAACGAACCGCTTTTCCGCATCAACGCCGGTGTCCCGGTCACCTCCGCCGTCTCCCACGCCTCAGACCTGCTCCACCTCGCCAAACTACTGGCCTCAGACGCCGCCATGGTCCGCGACTCCGACCGACACGCCTGGGCATCGCATTTCCTGCAAGACATGAGCAAGGCAATCATTGACGACGTGGTGAAGGTGCTCGACGCACCGTGTAACAACCGCGCGTAAATGAAAAAGCCCCGCGTTTCTTTTGAATACGGGGCTTTCCGATCACAGACAGACGCACTACCCCTTTTATTGAGTCTGACTGCTCGCTTTTTCTTTAGCGGGCCAAGAAAATCTTAAGACTTTGAGGTTTCCTCAATTTTTTCTTAAGTGGACCGATATCGAATCCGCCTGTTAGTCCGCGTCGCGGCCATCGCGAGCAGGCTCACTCCTACAGGGATCGGTGTTGCTTTCAACATTCGCAACAACACAGATCCATTGTAGGAGTGAGCCTGCTCGCGATGGCGGCAACACGGTCCAGCAGAATTAACCCAACAAAAAGCCCCGCTCTTCTCTCGAAGGCGGGGCTTTTCGATGCAGCGTCCAAACCTTAAGGCGCGTACGTCAGCAGCAACTCGGTCGGCACTTTGAAGTCCAGGGACATCATCACGCTCAACGCGGTAATGGTGAAGATCGAGAACACGAACAGCTTGCGTGCCCAGACCGTGTCATCCACTGCCTTGTAGCCGGTCCAGGCCATGTACAACCAGTACATGCCCATGGCCGCGGCGACAGCGAGGTAGCTCATGCCGGCATAGCCGCTGAAGGTCAGCATCAAGGTCGCCACGAGGAAGGCCAGGATGTAGATCAGGATGTGCTTCTTGGCCACCTGGATTCCGCGCTTCACTGGCAGCACCGGGATCGATGCAGCCAGGTAATCGTTGAAGCGGAAAATCGCGATGGCGTAGGAATGCGGCATCTGCCACAGGCTGAACATCACCAGCAGGGTCAGCGCGGCCATGTCGAAGGTGTTGCTCACCGCGACGTAGCCGATCACCGGCGGCATGGCGCCCGACAGGCTGCCCACCAGCGTGCCGTGAACCGACTTGCGCTTGAGGTACAGGCTGTAGAAGCCGACGTAGATCACGAAGCCGATGACTGCGAACAGGGCGGCCAACGGGTTGGCCACCTTGTACAACAGTGCAACGCCGGCGACACCCAGGACGGTCGCATAGATCAGGGCCAGTTTCAGGGAGATGAGGCCCTGGACCAGCACACGGTTCTTGGTGCGTTCCATCTTCAGGTCGATGTCGCGGTCGATGCAGTTGTTGAACACGCAACCGGAGGCAACCACCAGGGACGTGCCGATCATGGCGGCCAGGAAGATGGCCAGATCGACATGCCCTTTGGAGGCCAGGAAAAATCCGCCTGCCACAGAAAGCACGTTACCGAAAATGATCCCCGGTTTGGTGATTTGGATAAAGTGCTTGAGGGACATGCGGACTTACCTCACTTCGCCATCATGAACGTGTGGATGCTGAACATGATCCACAACGACAGGCCAACCAGCAGGACGATCACGATCGCGGCGAACACAAACGCAATCACGTTGTTACGCTGCGCGGCCGAACGGTCCAGGTGCAGGAAGTACACCAGGTGCACCAGCACCTGGACGATCGCGAACGCGAGGACGATCAACAGGGTGATCGACTTCGGCAGCGTCGGGTACATCACCAGGCCGAATGGAATGGCGGTCAGGATCACCGACAGGATGAAACCGATGGCGTACGACTTGTAGCTGCCGTGACCGGCATCGTCGTGGCCATGAGAATGTGCATTAGCCATTTACATAGTCCCCATCAGGTAAACAACGGTGAATACGCAGATCCACACGACGTCCAGGAAGTGCCAGAACAGGCTCAGGCAGCTCAGGCGGGTCTTGTTGGTCGACGTCAGGCCATGCTTGTTGACCTGGTACATCATGATCGCCATCCAGATCAGGCCGCTGGTCACGTGCAGACCGTGGGTGCCGACCAGAGTGAAGAACCCGGACAGGAAGCCGCTGCGGCTAGGGCCGTAGCCTTCGGAGATCAGCAGGTGGAACTCGTTGACCTCCATGCCGATGAAGCCCAGGCCGAACAGGAAGGTCATGGCCAACCAGCCCAGGACCTGCTTCTTGTTGCCACGGTAGAACGCCAGCATGGCGAAGCCGTAGGTGATCGAACTGAACAGCAGCAGGGCGGTTTCGCCCAGTACGTAAGGCAGTTCGAAGATGTCGTGGCCCGACGGGCCACCCGCTACGTTGTTAACCAGTACCGCGTACACCGCGAAGATCGACGCAAACAGAATGCAGTCGGTCATCAGGTAGAGCCAGAAACCGTATACGGTCATCTCGCCCGAGTCGTGGTGGTGGTCATCGTGCCCATGGTCACCATGGGCGTGTCCAACATTGGTCACTAAGTTCGACATGGTTTAAGCCTGTTCCAACGAGGTTTCAACACGGGTGGCGGTGGCCGGGATTTTCCCTGCCGCTACCAGACGCTTGTGCTGCTCGGCTTCGATGCGCTCGATCACGTCGACCGGCACCATATAGCCTTGATCATCACGGGCGGCGTGGATCGCGAAGTAGACGACAGTGCCTACCAGGCTCGCGATCGCCAGCCACCAGATGTGCCAGATCATTGCGAAACCGAACACGGTCAGCAGAGCACCCATGACCACACCGGTAGCGGTGTTGTTTGGCATGTGGATCGGCTCGTACTTGGCCGGAACCTTGTACGCAGTGCCGTTTTCCTTGGCTTCGGTGAACGGATCGACGCAGTCGGCTTTTGGCAGCACGGCGAAGTTGTAGAACGGTGGTGGCGACGAGGTCGACCATTCCAGAGTGTGGGCATTCCACGGGTCACCGTGTTCGCACATGTTCTCTGGCTTCTTACGGTCACGCACACTGACGTACAGCTGGATCAGTTGGCAGGCGATACCGACGGCGATCATCACCGCACCGAACATGGCGACGTACAGGTACGGCACCCACTCAGGGTTGGTAGTGGCGTTCAGACGACGGGTCATGCCCATGAAGCCCAGTGCATAGAGCGGCATGAACGCGACGAAGAAGCCCGAGATCCAGAACCAGAACGCTGCCTTGCCCCAACCTTCGTGCAGCTTGAAGCCGAACGCTTTCGGGAAGTAGAAGGCGAAACCTGCGATGTAGCCGAATACCGCGCCGCCGATGATCACGTTATGGAAGTGCGCGATCACGAACAGGCTGTTGTGCAGAACGAAGTCAGCACCCGGGATGGCCAGCAGTACGCCGGTCATGCCGCCGATGGCGAAGGTCACCATGAAGCCCAGGGTCCACAGCACCTGGCTGGTGAAACGCAGACGGCCCTGGTAGATGGTGAACAGCCAGTTAAATAGTTTCACACCCGTCGGGATGGAAATCAGCATCGTCGCCAGGCCGAAGAAGGCGTTGACGCTGGCACCCGAACCCATGGTGAAGAAGTGGTGCAGCCAAACCATGAAGCCCAGTACCGAGATCGCGCCCGAAGCGTAGATCATCGACTTGTGGCCAAACAGTTTCTTGCCGGTGAAGGCCGAGATGACTTCCGAGAACACGCCGAATGCCGGCAGGATCAGGATGTAAACCTCAGGGTGGCCCCAGGCCCAGAACAGGTTGACGTACATCATTGGATTGCCACCAAGTTCATTGGTGAAAATGTGGAAATCCATGTAACGGTCAAGCGTCAGCAGTGCCAGGGTAGCGGTCAGGATCGGGAACGAAGCCACGATCAGGACGTTGGCCCAGGTGCAGGTCCAGGTGAAGATCGGCATGTCCATCAGCTTCATGCCAGGGGTACGCATTTTCAGCACGGTGGCCAGGAAGTTGACCCCCGTCAGCGTCGTACCCAGGCCCGATAGCTGTAGCGCCCAGATGTAGTAATCCATCCCCACGCCCGGGCTGTATTGCAGGCCCGACAGCGGCGGATAGGCAACCCAACCGGTCTTGGCGAATTCGCCGACGCCCAGGGAAAGGTTGATCAGCACCACGCCGGAAACCAGCAGCCAGAAGCTCAGGGAGTTCAGGAACGGGAAGGCAACGTCACGCGCGCCGATCTGCAGCGGCACTGCAAGGTTCATCAGGCCGGTGAAGAATGGCATCGCCATGAAGATGATCATGATCACACCGTGGGCGGTGAAGATCTGGTCATAGTGTTCAGGTGGCAGGTAGCCAGGCGAACCCTCGGTGGCCATGGCCAGCTGGGTACGCATCATGATGGCGTCGGCAAAGCCGCGCAGCAGCATGACCATGGCGACGATGATGTACATCACGCCGATTTTCTTGTGGTCGACCGACGTCAGCCACTCGGTCCACAGATAGGTCCACTTCTTGAAATAAGTGATACCCGCGAACAGTGCCAGACCACCGAGCGCGATCATGGCGATGGTCACCATCACGATCGGCTCGTGGAACGGCACCGCTTCCCAACTTAATTTACCAAACATCGTTTACTCCTCTGCCCCGGCAGCTGAATGCGAGTTCATGTCCGTAGCGGCCACTTCTTTCTCTTTCTTCTCGTGCTTGACCTTCGGGCCTGGTTTCATGCCTTCGTACTTGTCGACGATGATCTGGAACAGGTTCGGCGTCACCGAGGAGTAGAGCTCGACTGGGTTGTTCTGGCTCTGCTTGGAAAGGGCTGCGTATTCAGCTTGTTCAAGCTGTTTAGGTGCCTTTTTGACTTCACTTACCCAGGCGTCGAAATCTTCCTGGGAAGTTGCGATCGCTTTGAATTTCATACCGGTGAAACCGGCACCGCTGTAGTTGGCGGAGATGCCGTCCATTTCAGCGTTGCGGTCGGCGATCAGGTGCATTCTGGTCTGCATGCCCGCCATCGCGTAGATCTGGCCGCCCAGGCCCGGGATGAAGAACGAGTTCATCACGGCGTCGGAGGTGATCTTGAAGTTGATTGGCGTGTGCGCCGGGAACACGATCTTGTTGACCGTGGCAATGCCTTGTTCCGGGTAGATGAACAGCCACTTCCAGTCCAGAGCGACCACTTCGATGGTCACAGGCTTCACGTCGGATTCGATCGGACGGTACGGGTCCAGCTCGTGGGTCGACTTGTAGGTGATGTAACCCAGGGCAATGATGATCAACACAGGAACAGTCCACACCGCGATCTCGATCTTGGTGGAGTGGTTCCATTTAGGCGTGTAGGTCGCCTTGGTGTTGGATGCGCGGTATTTCCAGGCGAACAGGAAGGTCATCACGATGACCGGGATCACGACCAACAGCATCAGCAGCGTTGCGGTGATGATCAGGTTTCGCTGTTCCAGGCCGACCTGGCCCGTGGGATTGAGCAAGGTCATGTTGCAGCCTCCCAGCAACAACGTGCCGAGCAGCGGCACTAAGCCTAGTAGTCTGGGGTACCTGTTTTTACTCATCTCACGACCTCTAAAGCAGCTTGCGCAATGCAGTTGGGTTTTGATCGCCAACACTTCACCCTGCCAAGGGTTGGCATTTTTCTTGGATTGAATAAGGGCTTGCCCGTCGAGCCTCAGAGGCGTTTCGACAAATCCTGGGCCAGCGGTGAGTTCTTATTCGAATTCGTGGTCAAAGGCCTTGTTACAGCCCAATTCCATTTGGTGCGGATAGTTGGAGGCACCGACACCTGGGCGTCACATCAGGCCAAAAGGCCTCTCGACACCCTCGTGTCACTCATGCACCAATGCCTGGGTGAGCAGTGCCGGGAATTCAGTGCGGGCGATTGTAGATATGTAGCGTTTTATAAACCATGTCTTATCCCGAAATAATTTTTATCCCAGCCCGCAACAATCCTGACTCAAATCTGTAAAAGTGGCGCATCTTATCGAAATTGATTCTCAACAAAAACACCAAAAATAGTAGGGCTACCACCCGCGATACAGACAGTATCGAAGGCGCGACAACGACCCTCTACTTCGCCCTAGCCCCGATATGGCAAGGGCTCTGGCAAATCGCCAGAGCCTGTTAAAACTGCCTGCTCCCGTGCCAGCCGGCAAAAATCCGGCGGCGCTCAAACGCGCCAATTTCATTGCAGGACACCGCACCAATCCGACACACGAAAGCGCGCTGCGACACTCTCGATGTGACAACATGTCGCAGACTTGTCGCACCCCTGATTGCCGCGCATCACGGTCTTTTTACCTGGCCCCTGAAATGCAAAAACGCCCCGGTCCTTTTATCGAGGACCGGGGCGTTTTGCGTGTGTCGCAATAATGCCGCCGATGATGTCAGTGCAGCGCCTTGCGATTGCGCACCGTCAGCAACGGCACCAGCACCACCACCAGCACGAAGGCCAGCAGTGCCCATTGCGCCAGGGACAACCCGAGGATCGGCGGGTACGGTGTGGAGCAGAAGCCGTCCACCTGGAAGCCCAGCGGGAAGATCTTCGCCAGCGGCAAACCGTCGACTATCGGCTGCAGCACATCGATGCCGCAGCTGACGGCCGGATAGAACTGCGTGTAGACGTGATGCCCGGCCACCCCGACGCCCGCCAGGGCACAAATGACCACCAGGGTCTCCAGCACCGTGATGCTGCGCCGGGTGCGCATGGCCGCACCGATGAACGCGAAGAGCGCGATCAACAGCAGCGCGTAACGCTGCAGGATGCACAAAGGGCACGGCGCCTCGCCCAACACTACCTGCATGTACAACGCACCGCCGATCAGCGCCAAACAGATGATGCCCAACAGCACCAGGTAGCGCCGCTCTCGGCCCAGACGCATCGTTTCCTCGCTCATCGTGTTTCCCTTTTGACTATCGATTGCCCGCCAGTTTACACGCTGGCCTTGCCCTTTGAGAGTCGGGTGCGTGCAACGGGTATCGTGGGAATAGACGACAGGTCGGTTAAGACGGGATTAACCGTAATGATCCTGGCCCCGCGAACTCGGCCTGTAACAACTTCACGAAGGCCTCACGCGCCGGGTGCCGGCCTGCGCTCTCGTGCCAGTAAAAAAGGTTGTCGACGCTCGTCAGTTCCGGGAATTCATATCCCTGGCAACCTGCGCTGAGACAATACTGCTCATAGATTCCACGGGGCACCAGCGAGACGCCGGCACCGGCACTGACACAGCCAACGATGGTGCCATAGCTGGCGATACTGACAATCGGTTGTACCTGGTCATGGCGCAACAGCCACTGTTCCAGCGCGAAACGGTACGGGCAGCCGGGGGGCCACATGAAAATCGCCTTGCCCTGCAGATCCGCCGCCTGACGCAAAGGCCCATGGGAGGCGGACGCGATGAGAATCAGATCTTCGCGGTACATCACTTCCCGCTGCAGTCCCGGGCGCTCAACGTTCACCGCCACGAACGCCCCGTCCAGCCGCCGATGTTGGGTGTCGTCGAGCAATTGAGCCCAGGTGCCAGTGCTCAGCTCCAGCACCACCTTTGGGTAAAGCTCGTGATATTTGGCCAGTAGCCGGGGCAATCGCCCAGTGGCAGTGGACTCGATGGCACCAATGCGCAGAGGACCGCTCGGCGCACTGTCGGGAGCCAATGCCCTGCGCGCTTCGTCGGCCAGGCCGAGGATTTTCGTCGTGTAATCGAGAAACACCTCCCCGGCAGGCGTGATCCGCAATCCTCGGCCATCGCGAGAAAACAGCGCAGTACCGAGTTCACGCTCCAGGGACTTGAGGCGTGCGGTGATATTGGACGGTACGCAATGCAGCACCTCGGCCGCACGCGCGATGCTGCCGAGATGGTGAACCGTGTTGAACATGCGCAGCTGGGACAGTTCCATAGCTCACCCAAAGTGAATACTTAACTCAGTTTAAGTCACTTGTAGTGAATCCGGATGATTTTGATAATTCGACTGCGCGCACTTCAGTTACGTCATCACACTTTGGATAAACAGGACGTTTTATGGATTTGATTCAGCGCATGAACCTGAGCCTCGCCACAAGGCCCGGCGTAAAAATCGCCCTGGCTACGTTTTTCGTGATCCTTTGCTGGGCCTATTCGCCCACTGGAATACACATCGGGTTGTTGGCTTACGAGCCCGGTCATTTGGCGTTGATCCGCTTTCTCATCGCCTCGACGTTCATGGCCGGGGTGGCATGGGTGGCGGGTATTTCCCTGCCGCGCCTGAAAGACCTGCCGCTGTTGGCTGTGCTGGGCTTCTTTGCTGTCACCCTGCACCACATGGCAATCAACTACGGCCAACAAGGCGTCAGTGCCGGCGCGTCCAGTGTACTTGCACAATCCACTCCGCTATTCAGCACGTTGCTGGCGCACTTCGTGTTCAAACAGCGTGTCAACCGCTGGCAATGGATCTGCGTACTGGGTGGCTTGCTAGGTGCCGCTGTCGTGGTCAGCAGTGATCGTGGTTTGGGTGATCTGGATGCGCACGGGCTGCTGGTCCTGTTGGCGGCGTTGTCCTGGAGTCTCTATTTCGCCCTGCAAAAAAGCCATGCCCATCGCTACAACGGGCTGACGATGGTGTGCTACACCATTTGGTCAGGCACCGCGCTGTTACTCGTCTACGCACCGGGCTTGTGGAGCGAAGTGCAGAGCGCCCCGACTTCGGTCAATCTGGCGGTGCTCGTCCTGGGCATTTTTCCCAGTGCCCTTGCGTACCTCGCCTGGGCATATGTGCTGGCGCACAGCAACGTGAGCCGCGCGTCCATTTCGCTTTACCTGATACCGCCTACCGCCATGTTGATGGCCTCGGTGGTTCTGGCTGAACGCCCTTCGTTCATGGTCATTGTCGGGATGGTCATCGTGCTGACGAGCGTGCTTGCCCTCAATCTGCAGCCATCGAAAGTCTCGGGAATCAGCAGCGCAGTGGGGCTTTCGCGAGAAAGCCCCAAGAGCGGTTGATCAGTCGCCGTAGATATCAGACTTGAAGTACTGCTGCGAAATCTTCTGGTACTCGCCACTGGCGCGAATCCCGTCGATAGCGTTGTTCAGCTCCGATACCAGCTCGGTGTTGCCCTTGCGCACCGCAATCCCGGCGCCCTCGCCCACGTATTTCGGGTCCTTGAGCTCCGGGCCGGCGAATGCGTAGCCCTTGCCGCGCGGCATCGACAGGAAGTCGTTAAGCGGAATGGTGTCGGCAAAGATGGCGTCGAGGCGACCGGCTGCCAGGTCCATGTAGATTTCTTCGTTGTTGCTGTAGCGCTTGACGTTGATGCCCTTGGGTTCGAAGACTTCGGTCGCGTAACGGTCGGTGGTGGTCGCCCGTTGCACGCCAACGGTCTTGCCCTTGAGGCTGGCGTATTGGTCATCCACCACCGCGCCTTCCTTCATGACCAGGCGCGATGAGGTGAAGTAATACTTGTGGGTGAAATCCACCGACTTCTTGCGGTCTTCGTTGATGGTCATCGACGACAGTGCCATGTCGATTTTCTTCACTTTCAAGGAAGGAATCAGGCCGTCAAACTCGCCCTCGATCCACACACACTTGACCTTCATCTGCGCGCACAGGGCATTGCCGATGTCGTAGTCGAAACCCGCGATCTCGCCTTTGTCGGTCTTGGAGGCGAACGGTGGGTAGGCCGCTTCGATGCCGATGCGCAGGGTTTTCTCGGCGGCAAACAGGCTGCTGCACGCCAACAGGCTCAGGGCCAGACCAGTGATGAGGGGGAATTTCTTCATGTTCGTTCTCTCGCGGGTTGTTGTTGGTTTGGCAAGATGGAAGAAGAGCAGAAACGGGGGGAAGCCTTTTTTGTACTTATAAATCCATACTGGACTTTTATGTATTTGGCGTCAATTGGGTAAATGCAGGGCGTGCCGGCCGATGGTCGGGATGTGTATCAGCGGGATTTCAGGGTTGCGGATGACGCTATCGCGAGCAGGCTCACTCCTACAGGGGGAATGCATTCAACTGTAGGATTGAGCCTGCTCCGGGCGGCGTTCCGACGATGGCGTATTTGAGAGCGATACAGCAATTACTGCTTCCAGCGATCCGCCGCCGCATGATCGCTGTCACGCCCTTCGACCCAACGCGGACCGTCGCTGGTGTTTTCCTTCTTCCAGAACGGTGCGCGGGTTTTCAGGTAGTCCATGACAAAGGCGCAGGCGTCGAATGCCGCCTGGCGGTGGGCGCTGGCGGCGCCGACGAAGACGATGGGTTCGCCAGGCTCCAGGGCACCGATGCGATGCAGCACCTCCAGCTTGAGCAAGGGCCAGCGTTGCTCGGCCTCGGTGGCGATCTTGCCGAGGGCTTTTTCGGTCATGCCCGGATAGTGCTCGAGAAACATCCCGGCGACCTCCAGGCCATCATTGAAGTCGCGCACATAGCCGACAAAACTCACCACCGCCCCGACGCCGACATTGGCGTCGTGCATGGCGTTAACTTCGGCGCCGGGATCGAACGCGGTCGATTGCACGCGAATGGCCATGTCTCAGCCCCCGGTCACAGTGGGGAAAAACGCCACTTCATCGCCATCGCTGACCGGTTCGTCGAGCTGGCACAGGTCTTCGTTGCGCGCGCACATCAGGTTCTGCTCGCGCAGCACGTCAGCACCCTCACGTTGCGCCAGCAACGCCCGCACGTCGTCGACAGTGGCGAACTGGCCTTCGACCTTCACCGAATCCACGCCCAGCGCTTCACGGTAACGGGCAAAAAACTTTACGGTGACGTTCATGATGGATCCGCCTGGAAATGACCGCTCTTGCCGCCGACCTTCTCCAGCAGGCGCACGCTTTCGATGGTCATGCCGCGATCCACGGCCTTGCACATGTCATAGATAGTCAAGGCGGCGACACTGGCAGCCGTCAGCGCTTCCATCTCGACCCCGGTCTGCCCGGACAACTTGCAGCGCGCCACGATGCGCACACTGTCGTCGCCTTCGGCACTGAGCTCGACCTTGACCCCAGTCAACATCAACGGATGGCACAGGGGAATCAGGTCGCTGGTTTTTTTCGCCGCCTGAATGCCGGCAATGCGCGCCACGGCGAACACATCACCCTTGGGGTGACCGCCGCTGACGATCATCTGCAGAGTTTCGGGCAGCATGCGCACCAGCGCTTGGGCCGTCGCTTCACGGAACGTCACGGCTTTTTCGGTGACGTCGACCATATTGGCGCGACCTTGGGAATCGAGATGAGTCAGCACGGGGTTACTCCTGATCAGGAGTCCCGATTGTAAACCTGTGGGTCAATTTTTCGCACGCACGAATATCGGCTCACACAATCCCCCCTGTAGGAGCGAGGCTTGCCCGCGATTCAGACGCCGCGGTTGAACAGGTACACCGAGTAGATGCCATCGCGAGCAGGCTCGCTCCTACAGAGTTCTACGTTGCCCATAAAAAACCGGGCGACCCGTTAGGCCGCCCGGTTTGGGTGAAGGTTACAGATGCGATTCGGCGTATTCGGCCAGGATCGAACGAGGCACCCCTTGCAGGGTGATGTGCACGCCGTTAGGGAAATCCTTGAAGCGTTCAGTCAGGTACGTCAGCCCGGAGCTGGTCGCGGACAGGTAAGGGGTGTCGATCTGTGCCAGGTTGCCCAGGCACACCACTTTGGAACCGGCACCGGCACGGGTGATGATGGTTTTCATCTGGTGCGGTGTCAGGTTCTGGCATTCGTCGATCAGGATCAGGCTCTGCTGGAAGCTGCGGCCCCTAATGTAGTTGAGGGATTTGAACTGCAACGGCACTTTGCTGAGGATGTAGTCGACGCTGCCATGGGTGCTTTCGTCATCCATGTGCAAGGCTTCGAGGTTGTCGGTGATGGCGCCCAGCCAAGGCTCCATTTTTTCCGCTTCGGTGCCGGGCAGGAAGCCGATCTCCTGGTCCAGGCCTTGCACGCTGCGGGTCGCGATGATGCGGCGGTAGCGCTTGCTGACCATGGTCTGCTCGATGGCCGCGGCCAGCGCGAGGATGGTTTTACCGGAGCCTGCGGCACCGGACAGGTTGACCAGGTGGATGTCCGGATCGAGCAAGGCATACAGCGCCAGGCTCTGATAGATGTCACGCGGCTTGAGGCCCCAGGCTTCCTGGTGCAGCAACGGTTCCTGGTGCAGGTCAAGGATCAGCAGCTTGTCTTCCTCGATCTCCTTGATCCAGCCGACGAACCCCTGCTCATCGATGATAAATTCATTGATATGCACGGCTGGCAGATTGTCGATCAACTGTACCTGGTGCCAGGTGCGACCGTGGTCCTGACGGGTCTCGACCTTGCTCACCCGGTCCCAGAAGGAACCGGTCATGTTGTGATAGCCATTAGGAAGCAGCGATACGTCATCGACCAACTGGTCGGTGCTGTAGTCCTCGGCCGCGATCCCGCAGGCGCGGGCCTTGAGGCGCATGTTGATGTCTTTGGTGACCAGCACCACGGGCTTCTTCGGCTCACGAGCGTGCAGGTCGATCAGCTGGTTGATAATTCTGTTGTCGTTCAGATGCTCAGGCAGAACGATGTGGGGTTCGGCCTGCTTGCTCATCAGAATTGACAGCAATCCCTTGGGTCCGCTCTTGCCCCGCTGGATCGGCACGCCCTGCTCGACATCCTCGGGTGAGGCATCGCCCAGGGTCTTGTCGATCAGCCGGATGGCCTGGCGACATTCGGCGGCAACGCTGTGATGCCCGCTCTTGAGCTTGTCGAGCTCTTCAAGCACGGTCATCGGGATCGCGACGTGGTGTTCTTCGAAGTTGAGCAGCGCGTTTGGATCGTGAATCAATACGTTGGTATCGAGTACATAAAGGATTGGCTGGTTGGAAGAAGAGCTACGTCCGTGATCATCCATACTCGGTCACCTTTGTCAGAGCCAGTGGACGCAATACCTTGGCGGTGCTGCGCCTCGAAGTGACTACCGAATACACCTGCGGGGACTCAAGTGTTCTGCCTACATGCGGGGTCTTGGGAGACGCCACCTGTGTTGCAGGTTTCGGCGGTCTGTCTTCGTAATACTCCAAAACCCATGACAGAAAAAAGCACTTTGACGCTTTTTTGAAGTTTATTTTGCAGAGTGACGAAAAGCCCTTGGCGGACTGCCATCACTTGTTTACAGTCGGAGATCAACCTGCAGCAAAATCCCCTCTAAAATCGCCGCTTGCCCAATGTTTACGGGCTTTGGCGGTTTTCAGCGAAACCCTTCCTGACAGTCCTCCCAACCGATGCCGCTTTGCGCCGTTTGTGTGATCAGCCAGGGCAACGACGTTTTCACCCCCTCCTGCTTCATATTGAAATTGATCACCCCATGGCGCCACAGCAGCATCAGGGTCAGCACCCGTTGCGCACTCTGGTTGCCCTTGAGCTTGCCGGCACCGTCCTGGGCGTCGATGTCCCACAGGGCAACCTGCAGGCCCTGGGCCTTGAAGAAAGCGCCGGCGTCGGCACGACGCTGGCCATCGGGCGGGCGAAACAGCGGCACGAAGTTCTCCGGCAGTTTGTTCCTGGCAAGCTCGACGCTGCGGCGTACCGAGTCCTGCCAGTCCTGCCAGTGGCTGTGAGAGCGAAATTCCCAGCCTTGCACACCGATGCACTGGGTTGACCAGGTTTCTTGCACGCTCGCCACTGAACGCTCGCCCAGACGCGCCTGGAGATCCTTGCCGAGAACGAAGAAAGTGCCGCTCAGGTTGGCCTTGCGCAGGTACTCGGCTATCCATTCGGTATTGTCCGGCACGGCATTGGCGGCGCTGTCGAACGTCAAGAGAAACAGCCGGTCATGCATCGCGTCGCCATTGCGCTCATAGTCACCGAAATGATCGACTTCACTGCTGGCTTGCGGAAACAGCGCCGCCTTGCGCAGTTGCTCATCCAGGTACTGGCTGTGGAACAGGCGACTCGGTTCGGCCCACCTTATGTAGTAGCTGTCCTCACTGAGCTGAAACTTGCCGGCCTGCTCGCGCAACGTGGCCATGTCCTCGACCAGGAAACAGAAGGAGGCATCCTGGTCGCAACTCTGTTGGGCGAAATCGTAGTTGGCCAACAGCCGCTGCCAGAGGCGCTGGCGAACGCGATTGACCGATTCCAGATTGATCGTGCGCAGGCCCAGGCGTTGCGCCAGTGCGGCTTCGTCCAGGGACTCGCTGGCCAGCAGCACCCGGGCGAACATGAGGATTTCGGCACGCGACGCGACATCAAACAAGGTCGGGCTGTCGAGTTTTTCCGGCCAGGTGCTGCGATCCAGCGTCGCCACGTCACCCGGCGCCGCCATGACGCCGAAGCTCAGGAGCCAGGCTGTGAGCAGAAAAACGATACGCAATGGGATGTCTCCATAACAAAACCCGCGCGGCACTATAGCTGATCCAACCTGCCCCCTGATGATCGTTCCCACGCTCTGCGTGGGAATGCAGCCCGGGACGCTCCGCGTCCCTTCAACAGCCGAACGCGGAGCGTCCGTTGAGGCGTTCCTTTGCTGCGCGTGGGAACGATCACCGTTCGGCACCTATAACACCCATAGCTGGAGTCAACGATGACAACCCCCTAGAATCGCCGCCACGATTAAAGGAGACGACTTCATGCTGATGGTGATTTCCCCCGCCAAGACCCTCGATTACGAAACACCGCCGGCGACCCAGCGCTTCACCCAGCCGCAGTACCTTGACCATTCGCAGGAACTGATCCAGCAATTGCGCGAACTGACGCCGGCGCAGATCAGCGAGTTGATGCACGTCTCCGACAAGATCGGCGGGCTCAACGCCGCCCGCTTTGGCAGCTGGACACCCGCCTTTACCCCGGCCAACGCCAAGCAGGCCTTGCTGGCGTTCAAGGGCGACGTCTACACCGGGCTCAATGCTCAAACCTTCAGCGAAGCCGACTTCGATTACGCCCAGCAACACTTGCGCATGCTTTCCGGCCTGTATGGCCTGCTGCGCCCCCTGGACCTGATGCAACCGTACCGCCTGGAAATGGGCACCAAGCTGGCCAATGCCCGGGGCAAGGACCTGTATGCCTTCTGGGGCACGCGCATCAGCGAATGGTTGAACGAAGCCCTGGCCGACCAGGGCGATGACGTGCTGCTCAACCTGGCTTCCAACGAGTATTTCTCGGCGGTCAAGCGCAGCGCCTTGAATGCACGCATCATCAACACCGACTTCAAGGACCTGAAGAACGGCCAGTACAAGATCATCAGCTTCTACGCGAAAAAGGCCCGGGGCATGATGAGCCGCTTCGTCATCGAGGAACGCATCAACGATCCACAAGCCCTCAAGCAGTTCGATGTACAGGGCTATCGCTACAGCGCCGAGCAGTCTAAACCGGACAACCTGGTGTTCCTGCGCGACCACGCACCAGAGTGATGCAACGAGCGGCGCACGCCCTCTCGTGCGCCGCCATTGAAAGCCTCGAAATCCCCCGCCTTTTCCGTCATTTTTATGACGCCAAAAATCAATCTGTCAATTTTCTAACTTTAGTTTCACTCGACTTCGATCATTTTTTTCAGTAGTGGCACTGAAAATTTTTCTCCGTAGTGGCAAATAACTATCCCCTCCAATAATCCGCCTATATATAAAGGGCGAAACGGTAAGTGCTATCAATTTGAGAGCAGTGCCATCTTTGTCAATATTTCAAGAAATTTCAGATTTCCTGAGGAGCGCGTCGGAACTATGTCCGAATGCACCGCTCATACCACCGGTAACGATTCTCGCCGAGGATGTACGAGATAACTTACGCAGAACAGTGATCCATGCAGTGAAGTTGCAACACCTAACTTCCGCTGATTTATCCCTGATTTGGGCAACAACAGAACGGACAGGAGATATGCACCATTACTATCCCCTACAAGGCCAAGGCAGCGCCCCTATAAACGTGCTCACCCGGGCACCAGAACGCTTGATCTACGGGCTTTCGGCCTGACATCGAGCGCGCAGGATCATTGCACGAATATCTTCTGAACAGAGGACCGGCTGCATAACAGGGCAAGTCATAACAACAAGGCCTAGTTGCGCACACCTTGAGTGCACTTATTTAGACACTCGGAACTTTCATGCCAGCACGCGGTATTGTCGCGCCTGCAAGGCTTAACTTCCGCGTGCACTATCACCGCTGAACACCATTAACTCTGGCCATCTAATGGCTTGATCAACACTGAGGTAAATGCGATGCGCATCAGCATATTTGGTTTGGGTTACGTTGGCGCAGTCTGTGCCGGTTGCCTGTCTGCACGGGGCCATGACGTCGTTGGCGTCGATGTTGCCAAAGACAAGATCGATATGATCAACGCAGGCAAATCGCCAATCGTTGAGCCAGGCCTGGGCGAACTTCTGGCCCAGGGGATCCAGACTGGTCGTCTGCGCGGCACCACCAACTTCGCCGAGGCGATTCGCGACACCGACCTGTCGATGATCTGTGTTGGTACGCCGAGCAAGAAGAACGGCGACCTGGAACTCAACTACATCGAGGCCGTGTGCCGTGAGATCGGTTTTGTCCTGCGTGACAAGACCACCCGACACACTATCGTAGTGCGCAGCACCGTTTTGCCGGGCACTGTCGCAAACGTTGTCATCCCGATTCTCGAAGACTGCTCCGGCAAGAAGGCCGGTGTCGATTTCGGCGTGGCGGTCAACCCTGAGTTCCTGCGCGAAAGCACGGCCATCGCCGACTACGACCAACCGCCAATGACCGTCATCGGCGAGTTCGACAAGGCCTCGGGCGACGTTCTGCAATCGCTGTACGAAGAACTCGACGCGCCGATCATCCGCAAGGACATCGCCGTTGCCGAGATGATCAAGTACACCTGCAACGTGTGGCACGCCGCCAAGGTGACCTTCGCCAACGAGATCGGCAACATCGCCAAGGCCGTCGGCGTCGATGGTCGTGAAGTGATGGACGTGGTCTGCCAGGACAAGACCCTGAACCTGTCCCAGTACTACATGCGCCCGGGCTTTGCCTTCGGCGGTTCCTGCCTGCCCAAGGACGTGCGTGCCCTGACCTACCGCGCCAGCTCCCTGGACGTCGAGGCACCGCTGCTCAGTTCGCTGATGCGCAGTAACGAGTCCCAGGTGCAGAACGCGTTCGACATCGTTTCCAGCCACAACAAACGCAAAGTCGCGCTGCTGGGCCTGAGCTTCAAGGCCGGCACCGATGACCTGCGCGAGAGCCCGCTGGTAGACCTGGCGGAAATGCTGATCGGCAAGGGCTACGACCTGAGCATCTACGACGCCAACGTCGAGTACGCCCGTGTCCACGGTGCGAACAAGGACTACATCGAGTCGAAGATCCCGCACGTGTCGTCCTTGCTCAATTCCGACTTCGACGCGGTGATCAACAACTCCGACGTGATCATCCTCGGCAACCGTGACGAGAAATTCCGCGCCCTGGTGCAGGACGTTCCGCACGGCAAGCAAGTGATCGACCTGGTCGGCTTCATGTCCAAGGCCACCACCACCGATGGCCGGGCTGAAGGCATCTGCTGGTAACACGGAATCCCGTCTCCGACACCGCGCTTTCGCGCATGAAACACCTGTAGGAGCACAGCTTGCTGGCGATGACGTACTTGAGATCGCCATCGCCGGCAAGCCGGGCTCCTACAGGGGCGAGGGGCTCGCAAATGACTTTAGGATTCCGATTATGCACAGGCTAAAGCACGGCCTACTCCAGGCCGCCGGTTGGCTGTTCTACCTGAGTTTACTGATGGGCATCGCCATGGCGCTGCCTGTGTCCACGTTCGACTCCGAGTCGAAGGACTTCATTTTCCTGATCGGGATCGTCGGTATCTGGCGCTACTCGATGGGGGCCACGCACTTTGTGCGCGGCATGCTGTTTTTGTACGTGGTCTACCCGCACCTGCGGCGCAAAGTGCGCAAGCTGGGCAAGGCGGCGGACCCGTCCCACGTATTTTTGATGGTCACCAGTTTCCGTATCGATGCCCTGACCACCGCGCAGGTCTACAGCTCGGTGATCCGCGAAGCGATCGACTGCGAGCTGCCGACCACCGTGGTCTGCTCCATCGTCGAAATGTCCGATGAACTGCTGGTCAAGAGCCTGTGGAACCGGATGAATCCGCCTGCCCGGGTGAAACTCGACTTCGTGCGCATCCCCGGCACCGGCAAGCGCGATGGCCTGGCCTTCGGTTTCCGCGCCATCTCCCGCCACCTGCCGGACGACCGCGCCGTGGTGGCCGTGATCGATGGCGACACCGTGCTCGGCGAAGGCGTCGTGCGCAAGACCGTGCCGTGGTTCCAGCTGTTCGGCAATGTCGGCGGCCTGACCACCAATGAATTCTGCGAAGTGCGCGGCGGCTACATCATGAGCGAGTGGCACAAGCTGCGTTTCGCCCAGCGTCACATCAACATGTGCTCGATGGCCCTGTCCAAGCGCGTGCTGACCATGACCGGGCGCATGTCGGTGTTCCGTGCCACCGTGGTCACCAACCCGGAATTCATTGCCGACGTGGAAAGCGACTCGCTGCAACACTGGCGCCTGGGTCGCTTCAAGTTCCTGACCGGCGACGACAAGTCCAGCTGGTTCAGCCTGATGCGCCTGGGCTACGACACCTTCTACGTGCCTGATGCCGCGATCAACACCGTCGAGCACCCGCCAGAGAAGAGCTTCATCAAGGCCAGTCGCAAGCTGATGTTCCGTTGGTACGGCAACAACCTGCGCCAGAACTCCCGCGCCCTCGGCCTGGGGATCAAGCGCCTCGGTGCATTCACGTCCGTGGTGCTGTTCGACCAGCGCGTGTCGATGTGGACCTCGCTGCTGGGCCTGACCGTGGCACTGATCGCCAGCTTCAAGTACGGCACCGCGTTCATCCTGGTGTACCTGCTGTGGATCGGCATCACCCGCCTGATCCTGACCCTGTTGCTGTCCTGCTCCGGCCACCGGATCGGGCCGGCCTACCCGGCGATTCTCTATTACAACCAGATCGTTGGCGCGCTGGTGAAGATCTACGTGTTCTTCCGCCTCGACCAACAGTCCTGGACTCGCCAGCCCACTGCCCTGACCCGTGATCTCGCCAGCTTTCAACGTTGGTTCAACACCTGGTCGTCTCGGACCATGACCTTCTCCGCCGGCAGCATTTTTGTCGCCGTGCTGCTGCTGATGGTCTGACCGCCCCCTTTTTGAATTAACCAGGAAATCGCCCTTATGAATACCGCCGTCAACGCCAACGTAGTGCACGAATCTGAAGCCCAGCGCCAACACGCCCGGGTAAAAATCCCGGCCAAGCTGCGTTTCTTCGGCCCTGACCGGACACCGGTCGAAGCGCGAGTGATCGACCTTTCCGCCGGTGGCCTGGCCTTCAATGCCGGGCAACTGCCACTGAAAGTCGGCGACAAGTACAAGGCCCGCCTGCAGTTCGTCATCGACAACCTCGGCCTGGCCATGGACGTCGAGTTGCAAGTGCGCTCCTGCGATCGCGAGACCGGTCGCACCGGTTGCCAGTTCCAGAACCTGGAACCGCAAGACATCTCGACCTTGCGCCACCTGATCACTTCGCACCTGGCCGGCGACATCGTCACCATCGGCGAAGTGCTGGCGACCCTGCAGCGCGACAACTTCACCAAGGCGCGCAAGACCAAGGATGGCGGCCACGGCATGACCCCGTTCGGGCGCATGAAAGCGGTGACCTTCAGCCTGGGGATTTTCGTCGTCGGCCTGGCGGCGTTCGGGTTCATCTTCAAGTCGGTGTACGGCATGTACTTCGTCAGCCACGCCCAGGCCGGCCTGGTCAGCGTGCCGGGCGTGAACATCACCATGCCCCGCGACGGCACCGTGCAGAGCCTGGTGAAAGCCGATGGCGTCGCCGCCAAAGGCGCACCGCTGGCGACCTTCAGCACCAGCATGCTCGACGTGCTCAAGGGCCACCTGGAAGACGATCAACTGGCCCCGGCCAAGGTTGAAGAGCTGTTCGGCAAGCAAATGACCGGCACCCTCACCTCGCCTTGCGATTGCACCGTGGCCCAGCAGATGGTCGCCGACGGTCAGTACGCCAGCAAGGGTGACGTGATCTTCCAGCTGGTGCCGCGCAACACCGAAGCCAACATCGAGGCGCGCTTCTCCTATCGCCAGTTCGGCGACGTATTGCCAGGCACCGCGGTGCGCTTCCAGATCGCCGGCGAAGACAAGACCCGCACCGGCAAGATCGTCAACAGCACCAGCCTGAAAAGCGCCGACCTGTCCTCCGACATCCGCGTGCTGATCCAGCCTGACGAAGCCCTGGACAGCAGCCTCGCCGGCCGTCCGGTGGAAGTGAACAGCGACCGTGGCCCGAACCTGAACTGGCTGATCGACAAAGCCATGGCTGCTGGTCTGTAACCGGAGGACATGCCTGTGAGTACTCCACCAATTCCAAGAACACCGCAGTCCCTGTGGGAGCGAGCCTGCTCGCGATGGGATCTATTCGGTTTGCCTGATGTACCGAGCCGCCTGCATCGCGAGCAGGCTCACTCCTACATGGGATCTCTGTGTGCAGTAGCTTTGGCGGTGAGCCTCGCCGGCTGCGCCGGCCTGCCCGACCAGCGCCTGGCCAACGAAGCGCTCAAGCGTGGCGACACCGCCACCGCCGCGGCGAACTACCAGCAGCTGGCAGCGCTGGGCTACAGCGAAGCCCAGGTCGGCCTCGCCGACATCCAGGTCGACAGCCGCGACCCGGCGCAGATGAAACAGGCCGAGGCGACTTACCGCGCCGCCGCCAGTGTTTCGCCGCGCGCCCAGGCCCGTCTCGGCCGTTTGTTGGTGGCCAAGCCTGGCTCCACCGAAGCCGAACACCAGGAAGCCGAAGGCCTGCTGAAAAAAGCCTCCGCCGCTGGCGAAGGCAACACCCTGATCCCGTTGGCGATGCTGTACCTGCAGCACCCGCACAGCTTCCCCAACGTCGATGCGCAAAAGCAGATCAGCCAATGGCGCGCCGAAGGCAAGCCGGAAGCGGGCTTGGCGCAAGTGCTGCTGTATCGCACCCAGGGCACCTACGACCAGCATCTGGATGACGTGGAAAAGGTCTGCAAGGCCGCGCTCAACACCACCGACATCTGCTACGTCGAACTGGCCACGGTCTATCAGAAAAAGGCCCAGCCCGAGCAACAGGCCGAGCTGATCAAGCAGATGCAGGCGGCGCACAGTCGCGGCACCGTATCGGCGCAACGTATCGACAGCGTCGCTCGCGTGCTGGCCGATGCGAGCCTGGGCCAGCCCGACGAAAAAACCGCGCAGGCGCTGCTTGAACCCATCGCCCCGGGCTACCCGGCGTCCTGGGTCACCCTGGCGCAACTGATCTACGACTTCCCGGAACTGGGCGACGTAGACCAGATGATGAAGTACCTGGACAACGGCCGCGCCGCCGACCAGCCGCGCGCCGAGCTGTTGCTGGGCAAGCTCTACTACGAAGGCAAGATGGTCCCGGCCGACGCCAAGGTCGCCGAGGAACACTTCCAGAAAGCCGTCGGCCGCGAAGTCGCCGCCGATTACTACCTCGGCCAGATCTATCGCCGTGGCTACCTGGGCAAGGTCTACCCGCAGAAGGCCCTCGACCATCTGCTGACCGCCGCGCGCAACGGCCAGAACAGTGCCGACTTCGCCATCGCCCAACTGTTTTCCCAAGGCAAAGGCACCAAGCCTGACCCACTCAATGCGTATGTCTTCAGCCAACTGGCCAAGGCCCAGAACACCCCGCAAGCCACCGAGCTTGCGCAAACACTCGAAGCCCAACTGCCGCCTGCGCAGCTGGCCGAGGCCCAGCGCCTGTTGAAACAGGAACAGTCCGTTCGCGGCAACTTGAGCCAGAACACGCTGCAACTGCACGCACTGCAAGAAGAAGACGGCGAGGAATCCCTATGAAGTTGAATCCATTCATGAAGGCCGGTATCGGCCTGACATTCGCCTTGATCTGGTCCTGCCCGACGCTGGCGGCGATGACAGAAGAAGCCAAGAACTACGGCCTGGATGTGAAAATTACCGGCCAGTCCGAAGACGACCGTGACCTCGGCACCCAGAGCGGCGGCGACGTCAACGGCCTCGGTCTGGACCTGCGCCCGTGGGTCTATGGCGAGAGCGGCGCGTGGAGCGCCTTCGCCATGGGTCAGGCGGTGACGTCCACCGACATCATCGAAACCGACACCCTGCAGGAATCCGACAACGACGGCACCCAGACCACCGACAACGGTGATCGCAAGACCAAGAAGAACTACCTGGCGATGCGCGAATTCTGGGTCGGCTACAGCGGCTTCACGCCCTACCCCGGCGAGATCCTCAAGTTGGGTCGCCAGCGCCTGCGTAACGACGACGGCCAATGGCGCGACACCAACATCGAAGCCCTGAACTGGACCTTCGACACCACCCTGCTGCGCGCCAACGCCGGTGTCGCCGAACGCTTCAGCGAGTACCGCACCGACCTGAAGGAACTGGCGCCCAAGGACAAGGATCGCCTGCACGCCTTCGCCGATGCCGAATACCAATGGACACCGGGCCACTGGGCCGGCATCCGCGGTCATCACACCCACGATGACGGCAAGCTCGACTACCCGACGCCAGGTGAACCGGGCGATTCGCTGGACAAAAAACAGAATGGCGACATCAGCTGGCTGGGCCTGCAGGCCAACAGCGATGCCTATAACTGGCGCAACACCAACACGGTCAATTACTGGGGCAGCATCACCGGCATGAGCGGCGACCGCGACACGGTCAACCCGCTGAACGCCGATGGCAGCGCACCGGCACAAGCCAAGCACAGCGGCGATGTCGACGGCTGGGCCACTGACCTGGGCGTGCGCCTGCGCCTCGATCCGCAATGGCAAGTCGGTGCGGCCTACGCCCGTGCCAGCGCCGATTACGAACAGAACGGCCTGGAAAGCAACCGCTCGAACTACACCGGTACCCGCTCGCGGGTGCACCGTTTCGGTGAAGCCTTCCGTGGCGAAATGAACAACATGCAATCGGCCACGCTGTTCGGTTCGTGGATGCTCAACGACGAATACGACGCCAGCCTGATCTACCACAAATTCTGGCGCGTCGACGGCAACAAGCCGATCACCAGCAACGGTATCGACGCGGTGCAGAACAACACCGACGACGTGACCGGCGCGGTGCTGTCCAGCACTTCCCTGCCACTGAACAACGGTGACAAAGACCTCGGCCAGGAAATGGATCTGGTGGTCACCAAGTACTTCAAGCAAGGCCTGCTGCCGGCGGCGTTGAGCCAGAAGATCGATGAGCCTTCGGCCCTGGTGCGTTTCCGCGGTGGTGTGTTCAAGCCGGGCGATGCCTACGGCAAGGAAGTCGATTCGTACATGCACCGCGCGTTCGTCGACGTGATCTGGCGCTTCTGATGCACATTGCGAAGGGAGTCTCCCAGATGAACAGTGCCAAGAAAGGTTCCATGACCTTGCTGGCCGGCGCGATGCTGCTGGCGAGCGCGGCTGCCTTCGCCAATGTGGAGCCAGCCGCCAAGCCGGCCACCATGGCCAAGGAACTGCAACAGGCCAAGACCTACACCGTCAGCAGCGCCCCGACCGCGCCGCTGGAACTGGCCACACCGAAACTGCCGGACACCTCGGGCTACACCGCCGAAGCCATCGCCGCGAAAATCGTGCGCGGCAAGGCCGGCAAGATCAGCGTGCGCCGGATGATGCAGGAAGACGCCCTGAAGGATTTCATCGGCGGCGACAACAAGATGGCCGAGTGGGTGGTGCGCCAGCACGGCATCCCGCAGGCGATCTTCGTCGACGACGGCTACATGAACCTCAAGGACCTGGCGAACAAGCTGCCCAAGCAGTACTTCAGCGAAACCTCGCCGGGTGTGTTCCTGGCGAAGTTGCCGATCGTTGTGGGTAACAAGGGCATCCTGGAAATCGACAAGCAGACCCAGGAATTGCGCCTGTCCCAGGAGGCCGGTTCGTTCCTGGTCAACGACGGCCAGTTGTTCGTGCGTGATACCAAGGTCACTGGCTGGAGCGAGAAGGCCAACGGCCCGGCTGCCTTCAAGTCGCCCAAGGAATTCCGCCCGTTCCTGCTGGCCTGGGGCGGCACCGAGACCTACATCGCCAACAGCAAGATGGCCAGCTTCGGCTACGCCAACAGTAAGTCCTACGGCGTGAGTATTTCCCAGTACACGCCGAACATGGCCAAGGTGCTCAAGCGCCCTGAACCGACCGGCTGGATCGTCGGTTCCGAATTCTCGGACATGTGGTACGGCTTCTACTGCTACGAAACCAGCAACTTCGTGGTCAAGGGCAACACCTACAAAGACAACATCGTCTACGGCATCGACCCGCACGACCGTTCCCACGGCCTGATCATCGCCGACAACACGGTGTTCGGGACCAAGAAGAAGCACGGGATCATCATTTCCCGTGAGGTTAACGACAGCTTCATCTTCAACAATCGCAGCTACGACAACAAGTTGTCGGGCCTGGTGATCGACCGTAACAGCGTCAACAACCTGATCGCCCACAACGAGATCTACCAGAACCACACCGACGGCATCACCCTTTACGAGAGTGCCGACAACCTGCTGTGGGGCAACAAGGTGATCAGCAACCGTCGCCACGGCATCCGCATTCGTAACAGCGTGAACATTCGCCTCTACGAAAACGTCGCCATGGCCAACGGCCTGACCGGCGTCTACGGGCACATCAAGGACCTGAGCGACACCGACCGTGACATCAAGCTCGACCCGTTCGACGCCCAGGTGTCGCTGATCGTGGTCGGCGGTGAACTGGCGGCCAACGGCAGCGGCCCGCTGTCCATCGACTCGCCGTTGAGCGTCGAGTTGTATCGCGTGTCCATGCTCGCGCCGACCAAATCCAGCGGCATCAGCTTCTCGGGGATTCTCGGCGAGCGCCAGGATGAAATTCTCGACCTGCTGGTGCGCCAGCAGAAAGCCGTGCTGATCGACCCTGTCGAACGCCAGACCGAAATGCGGGACTGAGGATAATTTTATGCACCCACACCTGATCAAATTACTCAGCCTGTCGGCCCTGACCGCCGGCATTCTCGCCGCCAGCGGTGGCGCGCGAGCCGATGAAGCCCAAGCGCCGAAATTCTCGGCTGAGCCGTGCTGCAGCCTGTGCCCGGCCGCCCACGACCCGAAGAACTACACCACGCGCTACCAGCAGAACTTCACCACCCTGGTGCAGGCCCAGGGCGACTGGCTGTTCCGTACCCAGGAAGACTTGCGCACCGAGTTCGACACCACCCCGGCCGGCTACAAACGCATGCAGCAACTGCACGATGCGTTCAAGAGCAAAGGCGTGGAACTGGTGGTGGTTTATCAACCGACCCGTGGCCTGGTGAATCGCAACAAGCTCAACCCGGCCGAGAAAGCCAGCTTCGATTTCGACAAGGCGCTGAAGAACTACAAGACCATGCTCGGGCGTTTCGCACAGATGGGTTACGTAGTGCCGGACCTGTCGCCGCTGACCAACGAGCAATTGCCCGAGACCCTGCCGGCCCACGACTTCTACTTCCGCGGCGACCAGCACTGGACCCCGTACGGCGCCCAGCGCACGGCGAAAATCGTCGCCGAAAAGGTCAAGCAGATCCCGGCCTTCGCCGACATTCCCAAGCGTGAATTCGAGACCCATAAGTCGGGTCGCATGGGCAAGACCGGAACATTGCACAACATGGCCGGTCAACTCTGTGGCACCAGCTACGCGATCCAGTACATGGATCAATTCACCACCGAGCCGAAAGGCGAAGCGGGCGATGGCGATCTGTTCGGCGACTCCGGCAATCCGGAGATCACTCTGGTCGGCACCAGCCACAGTGGCAAGAACTACAACTTCGCCGGTTTCCTCGAAGAGGCCATCGGCGCCGACATTCTCAACGTGGCGTTCCCCGGCGGCGGCCTGGAAGGTTCGATGCTGCAGTACCTGGGCAGCGACGAGTTCCAGAAGAACCCGCCGAAGATTCTCATCTGGGAATTCTCGCCGCTCTACCGCCTCGACCAGGAAACCATCTACCGCCAGATGATGGCGCTGCTGGACAACGGTTGCGAAGGCAAGGATGCACAGATGTCCGGCAGCACCACATTGAAACCGGGCAAGAACGAACTGATGGTCAACAGCAAAAACCTGAACCTGCAAAACGCCAGTCACCAGGTCGACATCCGCTTCGCCGACACCTCGGTGAAAACCCTGCAAGCCACCCTCTGGTACATGAACGGGCGCCACGAGGACATCAAGATCGACAAACCGGAAACTTCCGACACCGACGGGCGTTTCGCCTTCGAGTTGCGCACGGACGAAGACTGGGCCTCGCAGAATCTGCTGGCCGTCGAAATCCAGGGCCCTGAAAAAGCGGGCGCCGCGCCACAGAAAGTCGAAGCCAAAGTCTGCAAACGCAACGTATTCCCGGGCGCTGGACAACGTACCGCTTCAGCCGGGCAATGAGGTCTGCTATGCGAACTCCGAAACTTGCAACACTGACGCTGTTGAGCCTGGCGATGTTCGCCGGCGCGACTCAAGCGGCCGCGCCACTGCGTCCGCCCCAGGGTTACTTCGCGCCGATCGAGAAAGTCAAAAGCGCCGACAAGAGCGAAGGCTGCGACGCGATGCCGACGCCGTACACCGGCTCGCTGCAATTTCGCAGCAAGTACGAAGGCTCGGACAAGGCCCGTTCAACGCTGAACGTGCAATCGGAAAAGGCCTTTCGCGACAGTACCGCCGACATCACCAAGATCGAGCGCGGTACCAGCAAGCGCGTGATGCAGTTCATGCGTGACGGTCGCCCTGAGCAGCTCGAATGCACCTTGAACTGGCTGACTGCCTGGGCCAAGGCGGATGCCTTGATGTCCAAGGACTTCAACCACACCGGCAAATCCATGCGCAAATGGGCGTTGGGCAGCATGGCGTCTTCGTACATCCGCCTGAAGTTTTCCGACTCCCATCCGCTGGCCAACCATCAGCAGGAGTCGCAGTTGATCGAAGCCTGGTTCAGCAAGATGGCCGATCAGGTGGTCAGCGACTGGGACAACCTGCCGCTGGAAAAAACCAACAACCACTCGTACTGGGCCGCTTGGTCGGTGATGGCAACTTCGGTCGCCACCAACCGCCGCGACCTGTTCGACTGGGCTGTGAAGGAATACAAGGTCGGCGTCAATCAGGTCGACGCCCAGGGCTTCTTGCCCAACGAACTCAAGCGCCAGCAACGCGCGCTGGCCTACCACAACTATGCCCTGCCGCCGCTGGCGATGATCGCCAGTTTCGCCCAGGTCAACGGTGTGGATCTGCGCCAGGAAAACAACGGCGCGCTGAAGCGCCTGGGTGACCGGGTGCTGGCCGGGGTGGAAGACCCGGATGAGTTCGAGGAAAAGAACGGCAAGAAACAGGACATGACCGACCTCAAGGTCGACTCGAAATTCGCCTGGCTCGAACCGTTCTGCTCGCTCTACACCTGTTCGCCGGATGTGCTGGAAAAGAAACACGAGATGCAACCGTTCAAGACCTTCCGCCTCGGGGGTGACCTGACCAAGGTCTACGACCCGGCTAATGAAAAAGGCAAAGGTTCCTAGGACAAACACAAACCCTTGTAGGAGTGAGCCTGCTCGCGATGACTGAGTGTCAGGCAACACTAATGCTGAATGTCAGTCCGCTATCGCGAGCAGGCTCACTCCTACAGGTTCGGTGTCGAGTTTGAGTTTTGTGAGTTATCCCCCCGGTTTTCGATGGGGGGTTTGGGGGGGCCGTTGGCCCTTGACTGTTGGTTAAACAAGGAGAGATCGGGATGGTTTTTTCGTCCAACGTGTTCCTGTTTTTGTTCTTGCCGATCTTTCTCGGCTTGTACTACCTGAGCGGGCAACGCTATCGCAATTTGCTGCTGCTGATCGCCAGCTACATGTTCTACGCCTGGTGGCGTGTGGACTTCCTCGCCCTGTTCGCAGCGGTCACGCTGTGGAACTACTGGATCGGCCTGAAAGTCGGTGCCGCCGGAGTCAGAACCAAACCGGCACAGCGCTGGCTGCTGCTCGGCGTGGCCGTCGACCTGTGCATCCTCGGCTACTTCAAGTACGCCAACTTCGGCGTCGACAGCATCAACGCAATGATGACCTCGGTCGGCCTTTCGCCGTTCATCCTGACCCACGTGCTGTTGCCGATCGGGATCTCGTTCTACATCTTCGAGTCCATCAGCTACATCATCGACGTCTACCGTGGTGATACCCCGGCGACCCGGAACCTGATCGACTTCGCGGCGTTCGTGGCGATCTTCCCGCACCTGATCGCCGGCCCCGTGTTGCGTTTCCGCGACCTGGCCGACCAGTTCAATAACCGCACCCACACCCTCGACAAGTTCTCCGAGGGCTGCACGCGGTTCATGCAGGGTTTCATCAAGAAGGTCTTCATCGCCGACACCCTCGCGGTGGTGGCCGACCACTGCTTCGCCCTGCAAAACCCGACCACGGGCGATGCCTGGCTCGGCGCCCTCGCCTACACCGCGCAGTTGTACTTCGACTTCTCCGGCTACAGCGACATGGCCATCGGCCTGGGCTTGATGATGGGTTTCCGCTTCATGGAAAACTTCAAGCAGCCGTACATCAGCCAGTCGATCACCGAGTTCTGGCGTCGCTGGCACATCAGCCTGTCGACCTGGCTGCGTGACTACCTGTACATCACCCTGGGCGGTAACCGCAAAGGCACGCTGACCACCTATCGCAACCTGTTCCTGACCATGCTGCTCGGTGGCCTGTGGCACGGCGCGAACATCACCTACATCGTCTGGGGTGCATGGCACGGCATGTGGCTGGCGATCGAGAAAGCCATCGGCCTGAACACTTCGCCGCGCAGCTTCAACCCGATCCGCTGGGCACTGACCTTCCTGCTGGTGGTGATGGGCTGGGTGATCTTCCGCGCGGAAAACCTGCACGTGGCCGGGCGCATGTACGGCGCGATGTTCAGCTTCGGCGACTGGTCGCTGTCGGAACTCAACCAGGCCAGCCTCACCGGCCTGCAAGTGGCGACGCTGATCGTGGCCTACGTGACCCTGGCGTTCTTCGGCCTGCGCGATTTCTACAGCAATCAGCCACCGGTCAAGACCAAGCCTGCGGTCAACGTCGATACCGACGGCCCGGCCGCCGCAACAGCCGGCACGATCAAGGCCGTGCCTGGGGATAACCCGGCCAGCATCCACCAGCCAGGCTACACCGTTGGCGTTGAAGCCCAGGTGCAACCGTCCTACTGGACCGCTGACTGGTCGCGTTACGCAATGCGTGCCCTGGTGCTGCTGCTGTTCATCGCCTCGATTCTCAAACTTTCGGCGCAAAGCTTCTCGCCGTTCCTTTACTTCCAGTTCTGAGGGATCTGACCATGACCCGCTCATTACGCATCTTCTACATCGCCCTGTTCCTGATGACGCTGCTGGCCCTGGGCCTGTGGTCGGTTCGCAGCTTCCTGGGCTTCAGCACCAACGCCGATGCGACGGTGCTCAACGGCCGCTGGACCAAAGCCGTGGAGACGCACTACGACGACGAGTTCCCGATCAAGCGCCTGGGTACCAACCTCTGGGCCGCGCTGGACTTCAAGTTGTTCAACGAGGGTCGTCCGGGCGTTGTCCTCGGTCGCGACCAGTGGCTGTACAGCGATGAAGAATTCCATCCGGTCGTCAACGAAGAGCTGAACCTGCAGGGCAACTACGCCCTGGTCGAAGGCGTGCGCCAGACCCTGAAAGACAAAGGCGTGAAACTGGTGATGGCGGTGGTTCCGGCCAAGGTGCGCCTGTACCCGGAACACCTGGGTGAGGCGAAACCGGCCAGCATCCACGCCAACCTCTACCAGGACTTCCACAAGCGCCTGGCCGCCGACCGCATCCTAGCCCCTGATTTGCTGGGCCCCTTGCAAGCGGCCAAAAACGACGGCA
This sequence comes from Pseudomonas sp. WJP1, assembly GCF_028471945.1. Lineage (NCBI taxonomy): Bacteria > Pseudomonadati > Pseudomonadota > Gammaproteobacteria > Pseudomonadales > Pseudomonadaceae > Pseudomonas > Pseudomonas sp. WJP1. The sequence goes on along the minus strand of NZ_CP110128.1, from coordinate 992,643 downwards.
AGCAAGTGTTCCTGCGTACCGACACCCACTGGACCCCGGAAGGCGCCGAGATCGCCGCCAACCGCCTGGCCAAGACCATTGCCGACAAGTACCCGCTGAGCGGCGATCCGCAAGACTTCGTCACCGAGCCTGCGGAAAAAATCACCCACAAGGGCGACCTGCGTCTGTTCCTTCCACTGGACCCGCTGTTCGAAAATCTGATGCCGGCACAAGAGCCTCTGCAGAAGCGCAACACGGTTGCCGCTGAAGGCCAGCCGGCCGGCGACGACGCACTGTTCGCCAACACCGAAGTACCGGTTGCGCTGATCGGCACCAGCTACAGCGCCAACCCGAACTGGAACTTCGTCGGCGCGCTGAAACAAGCCCTGCGCAGCGACGTGGTCAGTTACGCCGAAGACGGCCACGGCCCGATCCTGCCGATGCTCAGCTACCTCAAAAGCGACGCTTTCAAGAACAGCCCGCCACAAGTGCTGATCTGGGAGTTTCCGGAACGCTATCTGCCTGTGAACAACGAAATCGGCGACGCCGACCCGCAGTGGGTCGCAGAGCTTAAACAAGCCGGCGCCCGCCAACAAAACGTAGCCATTAACGCTAAATCCGAGACGCCCGACCGGGCGCAAAACTGAAAGAGAGAGGTACTACCATGACTTTCAAGACTACTCCTCGTCGTCTCGCCAAGACTTTTGCTCTGGTTGCTGGTATGAGCGTGCTTTCGATGCAAGCGTTCGCCGCTGGCGACGCCGCGCTGTATGGCCCGACCGCGCCGAAAGGCTCGTCCTTCGTGCGCATCTATAACGCCAGCAACGCCGAAGTCAGCGCCACCGTCGGCAGCACCAACCTGAGCGATGTCGCGCCGTTGTCCAGCAGCGACTTCAGCTTCATGCCGGGCGGTGACTACAGCGCCAAGGTCGGCAGCCAGACCCTGCCGGTGAAACTGGCCGGCGACCACTATTACACGCTGGTCAACAACGCCAGCGGCGCGCCGCAACTGATTGAAGAGCCACCGTTCAAGAACAAGCAGAAATCCCTGGTACGCGTGCAGAACCTCAGCGACAAGGCGCTGACCCTGAAAACCGCCGACGGCAAGACCGACGTGGTGCCGAACGTGGCCGCCAAGGGCCGTGGCGAGCGTGAAATCAACCCGGTGAAAGTCAGCCTCGCGCTATACGATGGTGCAACGAAAGTCGGCGACGTGAAGCCAGTCGCCCTGGAACGCGGTGAAGCTGCGGTGCTGTACGTCACCGGCAGCGGCAGCAGCCTGTCGCCGGTCTGGGTAAAACGCCCGGTGTCGACGCGCTAATACATTTTTCCGGCTGACCCGATTCCTGTGGGAGCGGGCTTGCCCGCGATGAGGCCCTTGAGACCGCCATCGCTGGCAAGCCAGCTCCCACAAGGACCGAGGTGTCAGTCGGGACACGGAACAAAAACAAGAGTGAAACGACACAGCGTTCGTAGCTCTAACCAAACGATTTTCAAGGAGTAACAACATGATTCCGGTGATCTTGTCAGGTGGTAGTGGCTCACGTCTTTGGCCGCTTTCCCGTAAGCAGTTCCCAAAACAGTTCCTGGCCCTGACCGGCGAACACACCCTGTTCCAGCAAACCCTGGAACGCCTGGTGTTCGAAGGCATGGACACGCCGATCGTGGTCTGCAACAAGGACCACCGTTTCATCGTCAACGAGCAGTTGACCGCGCGCAAACTCGAAACCCAGCGCATCCTGATGGAACCGTTCGGCCGCAACACCGCGCCGGCCGTGGCCCTGACCGCGATGATGCTGGTCAACGAAGGCCGTGATGAACTGATGCTGGTGCTGCCGGCCGACCACGTGCTGGAAGACCAGAAAGCCCTGCAACGCGCCTTGGCCCTGGCCACCGTCGCCGCCGAAAACGGTGAGATGGTGCTGTTCGGCGTACCGGCCACCAAACCGGAAACCGGTTACGGCTACATCAAGTCGACCAACGATTCGCTGCTGCCCGAGGGCGTCAGCCGCGTATCGCACTTCGTGGAAAAACCGGACGTCAAACGCGCCACCGAGTATGTGCAGTCCGGCGGTTACTTCTGGAACAGCGGCATGTTCCTGTTCCGCGCCAGCCGCTTCCTCGAAGAGCTGAAAAAGCACGACCCGGACATCTACGACACCTGCCTGCTGACCCTGGAACGCAGCGCCCAGGACGCCGACACCGTGAGCATCGACGAAGCCACCTTCGCCTGCTGCCCGGACAATTCCATCGACTACTCGGTGATGGAAAAAACCCAGCGCGCTTGCGTTGTGCCGCTGACGGCGGGTTGGAGCGATGTCGGCTGCTGGTCGTCGTTGTGGGAAGTGAATGCAAAAGATGCCAACGGCAACGTCACCAAAGGCGACGTGGTGATCCAGGACAGCAAGAACTGCATGATCCACGGCAACGGCAAGCTGGTGTCAGTGATCGGCCTGGAAAACATCGTCGTGGTCGAAACCAAGGACGCCATGATGATCGCCCACAAGGACAAGGTCCAAGGCGTGAAGCAGATGGTCAACACCCTCAACGAACAGGGCCGCAGCGAAACCCAGAACCACTGCGAAGTCTACCGTCCGTGGGGCTCCTACGACTCGGTGGACATGGGCGGGCGTTTCCAGGTCAAGCACATCTCGGTCAAGCCGGGCGCGTGCCTGTCGCTGCAGATGCACCACCACCGTGCCGAGCACTGGATCGTCGTCAGCGGCACCGCGGAAGTAACCTGCGATGAGAATGTGTTCCTGCTGACTGAAAACCAGTCGACCTACATTCCGATTGCATCGGTTCACCGTTTGCGTAACCCAGGCAAGATTCCACTCGAGATCATCGAAGTGCAATCGGGCAGCTACCTGGGCGAAGACGATATCGAGCGTTTTGAAGATATCTACGGGCGCACCGCGCCGATCGAGCGTGGCGTGTCGGTGAAGACCATCGCGCAGTAAGCGATCGCTGAAACAAAAAGCCCCCGTCCGGTCCACTGCGTCCCCTATCCGCAGTGGGTTGGGCCGGGGCTTTTTTTGCTTGTTTTTTGTGCTGCCTCGGCCGGCCTCATCGCGGGCAAGCCCGCTCCCACAGGGTTCTGAGTTGGTCATAAATTCTGTGTTCACCCCGGCCCACTGTGGGAGCGGGCTTGCCCGCGATGAGGCCGGCACATTCACCGCCAAATCAAGCCCATCGCCAACCTCCCCTACGCTTAGGTAGGATGGTCTTCTCCATTCCCGAGGTTTGCGCGTCATGTTCATCGGCGTCCTGCTGGTCATCACCTGGCTGATCCTGTTGCTGCGCTATCCGGCCAAGGCCTTGCCAGTGTCCATGGCGGCTGCAGTGGGCCTGGGTATCGTCGCGACCTGGGTCATCTGGATGGATCACCGCGAGCTCAAGCAGCTGGAGCGCCTGGAGTTGCGCATCAGTTACGCACCGCAACACTGCCCGGCAGACCGTCCGCTGCAACTGACCATGAACAACGGCAACGATGTACCGCTGACCGAATTGCGCTGGCGTGTCGCCGCTTATGCGCCGGGCGACACGGTCAATCTCGCCGACAATCAGTACACCGCCCCACGCTACCGCGGGCCTGGCGAATTGCAGGCCGGTGGCAACTGGGAAGACTGCTTGCCGTTGCCGCCACTTCGCCCCGGCTATCGCCCGGAAACTCTGGAGTTTCGCGCCGAGCGTTTGCACGGTAGTTTCTCTGACTGACCTATTCCCGTTTTGCACAAGGACCGCGCCATGCCCGTTGCGTTGATTACCGGATGTTCCAGCGGCATCGGCCGCGCCCTCGCCGATGCGTTCAAGGCGGCCGGCTACGAAGTCTGGGCCAGCGCGCGCAAGGCTGAAGATGTCGCGGCGCTGACCGCCGCCGGTTTTACTGCCGTGCAACTGGATGTCAACGATGGCCAGGCACTCGAACAGCTGAGCGAACGGATCAACCGGCAATATGGCGGCCTCGATGTGCTGGTCAACAACGCCGGCTATGGTGCCATGGGCCCTTTGCTCGATGGCGGCGTGCAGGCGATGCAACGCCAGTTCGAGACCAACGTGTTCGCCATCGTTGGCGTGACCCGGGCGTTATTTCCGGTGTTGCGTCGGGCCAAAGGCATGGTGGTGAACATCGGCAGCGTTTCGGGGGTTCTGGTCACGCCGTTCGCCGGCGCTTACTGCGCGTCGAAAGCGGCGGTGCATGCCTTGAGCGATGCCTTGCGCATGGAGTTGGCGCCGTTTGGCGTGCGGGTCATGGAGGTTCAGCCTGGCGCCATCGCGTCCAGTTTCGCCAAGAATGCCGGTCACGAAGCCGAGCAACTGATCAGCGAGCAATCGCCCTGGTTCCCGCTGCGCGAAGGCATTCGGGCACGGGCCAAGGCCTCCCAGGACAACCCGACGCCAGCCAGTGAATTTGCCGCCGGGTTACTCAAGGCCGTGCAGCAGAGCAAACCGCCACGGCTGATTCGCCTCGGCAATGGCAGCCGGGCATTGCCGTTGCTGGCGGGGTTGTTGCCAAAGGGGTTGCTGGAGTCGGCGTTGATGAAGCGGTTCGGGTTGCGCGGGCAACTGTAGGAGCGAGCCGGCTCCGGGCGGCGTTCCGACGATGGGCGTGAACGATAACGCGGGCAGCCTGACGCCCCGCGGTGTTCTGGCCTCCATCGTCGGAACGCCGCCCGGAGCCGGCTCGCTCCTACAGGGGTTATGCACCATCACCAGGGTTGACCACGACGGTGCAAGTAATCCCCGCCGCCAACAGCACACCCTCCGGCACTTCATCGATGTGAATCCGCACCGGCACGCGCTGGGCCAGGCGCACCCAGTTGAAGGTCGGGTTCACGTCGGCGATCAGTTCGCGGCTTTCCGGGTTGTCGCGGTCGTAGATGCCTCGCGAGATGCTTTCCACATGGCCCTTGAGCACTTCGCCGCTCATCAGTTGCATGTCGGCCTTGTCGCCGACGCGCACGTGGGGCAGTTTGGTTTCTTCGAAGAAGCCGTAGACCCAGAACGAGTTCATGTCGACCACGGCCATCTTCGCTTCACCGATGCGCGCGTAGTCGCCGCGATGCACATTGAGGTTGGTCACGTAGCCGTCGACGGCCGCACGGACTTCGGTGCGCTTGAGATTGAGCTCGGCGGCTTCCAGCTGGGCCTGGGCGTGCTGGTAGTCGGCCAGGGCCGAGTCGGCGATGTTGCTGGCGTCGTCGCGGTTTTCCCTGGAGATCACCAGGTTGTCCAGGTCGGCGCGGCGGTGGGCGTTGACCTTGCGCATCTCCCAGGTGGCCTTGCGCGACGCCACCAATGACTGCGCCTGCTTGACCGCGAGGCGGTAGTGTTCGGGGTCGATGCGCATCAACAGATCGCCCTTCTTCACCAACTGGTTATCGCGTACCGGCACATCCACCACTTCGCCCGTAACGTCGGCGGCCACGTTGATGATGTCGGCGCGCACCCGGCCATCGCGGGTCCACGGGGTGTTCATGTAATGCTCCCACAGGGAGCGGCCGATCCATATCGCGAGGGCGAGCACCAACAGGGTCGCGAGCAGGCTGAAAAGCTTTTTCATCGGGACGTTCTCAACGGTAGACAGTCAGCGCCAGGGCGCCGAACAGACAGGTAAACAGGCTCAGGCGCAGCAGCGCCGGGTGCCAAAAAAAGCGGTACAGGTCGAACCCGGACAGGCATCGGTCAAATCCCCAGGCCAACACCGCGGCAATCAAAAACATCAGGGTCATGGTCGGCATGTAGACGCCGTGGAAGGCGATTTCACGGGGCATGTTCAAGTCCTTGGGGCCTGGGCGTAACTGGACAGGGGCGATTGCGGATCCAGCAACGAAGTGCGAATGAAGTGCAGGTAGCTCTTAACCCGACGCAACGCCGACGTATCGAAGTGCGGGGCGAAGGGTTCATCGGTGGCTTGCACGCGGCTGATGGCGTGGTCGACGGCGATCAGGGCGCGCTCCAGATTGCTCTGGCCCGGTTGCAGGAACAGCCGCACCAGCGAACGGCCCATCACGCGGATCGACTGGCGCCACGGCTGCGACTCGGCATAGGCCGGGTGCACCGGCAGGATCGCCTGTTCCTTGCGCAATTCGATGATCGCGTGCCCGACTTCCAGCACCACGAACATCCAGCGCAGCAGGTCGCGCTGGACCTGCGGCTGCCCCGCCGCGAAGCCGTAGGCCTGATGCACCAGGTCGCGGGTGCGGCTTTCGAAACTCGACGCCAGGCCCTTGAGCTTGCCGCTGATGGCGTACACCACCTGGCCACGCAGATCCTGTTCCAGGCGTCGCCACAACCAGCGGCTGTTGGGCGGCAGGATGATTGCCCCGGCTGCCGCGCACACCAGCATGCCGATCACCATGGCGATGTAGTCGTTGATGAAGGTGTAGGGGTTGTAGACCGTGAGGTTGTCCGGCACCGAACCGATGCTGAAAAAGATCAGCAAGCCCACCCCGACGCCCGCGTATTGCGGCCGCGATGCCAGGAACGCGCCCAGCACGAACACCGGTGCGAGCATCACGCACAGCAAGGGGAAACCATCGATCCACGGGTAAATGAAAAACATCTCGGCGAAGCCGATCACCGCTCCGAGCAAGGTGCCGCAAGCCATCTGGAACGCCATGCGCTTGGGGTTCGGCGTGGCGGCGGACAGCCCCACGGTGGCAGCGGCGACCAAGGTCATGGTTGCCCCGCTCGGCCACGCCGTGGCCACCCAATAGCTGCCCAGCACCAGGAGAATGAACGAGGCACGAATCCCCGAAGCCGCCGACGCCAGCCAGTTGGTTTGCGGTGTGAAGGGTTCGTCCCAATTCTCTCGCTCATGACTGTGATCCGCCAGGGACGCGTGGGTCTGTGCATAACTGTGCAAGTCATCGACGAAGCGATAGAGCAGTTCGTAGGCGGTGTGGAAATCCAGTTGTTCGGCTTCAGTCGGGTTGCTCTGCTGATAGATCGCCCGCAGGCTGCGCACCCGTGACGGCAAACCTTCCTTGTACGCCGTCAGCGCTGTGACCAGCCGTGCAGCATCAGTGCTGGTCAGGGCGCGGCCGCTGAAGCCGTCGAGCAGCTCTGCGAGTTCCTGCAAACCCGGTTTGATCGCCGCCTCCGCATGGTCGCAGCCGCTGCTGCGCAAGCGTTCGAGCAACTGGTGCAAGGCGTTGAAACGCGTGGTGATGCCCATGAACTCGCTGTTCAGGCGACTGAGACGACCGTTGCGCCGACGCATGTGCGGGTCTTCGAACACCGTCACGCTGCGCAGTCCTTCCAACCCGACTGCCTCGGCGATGAAGCGCACGTTGCTGGCCTCGAATGCGTCGCGCTTGCTGCGACCGCGCAAGCCGTCGGTGACGAACAGGGCAAACACACCGAAGCGTTGATACAAGGCATTGCGCATGGAGGCACTGGCGCTTTGCGGCAGGATCGCGGCGCTGACCAGTGTCGAGCAGAGAATCCCCAGGGAGATTTCCAGCACCCGCCAGACCGCCATCATGAACGCGCCCTCGGGGTGCGCCAGCGCCGGCAATCCGACCATCGCCGCGGTGTAGCCGGCCAGCACGAAACCATAGGCGCGGAAGTTGCGACTGCGCGCCGCGCCCGCCGAGCAGATGCCGACCCAGATCGCCAGCGCGCCGAGGAACAGTTCGGTGTTCTGCGCAAACAGGGCGATCAACGCCACCATCACCGCCGAACCGGCCAAGGTGCCGAGGAAGCGATAGAAACTCTTGGCGAACACCTGGCCGCTTTGCGGCTGCATGACGATGAACACGGTGATCATCGCCGTGCGCGGCTGCGGCAATTCCAGGCGCATGGCCAGCCACAGGGTCAGGAATGCTGCGATCAATACTTTGAAAATGTAGACCCAGGTCACGCCATCGCTGCGTGCCCAGTCGAAAAAACCCCGGCGCCATTCGAGGGAGTACAGCCAGCGCAAGGGTGCGGGCAAGGGGGTCATCAGATCCTGCTCAAAGAAATTAAGTCCTGACTCGGGACCTGTGGGAGCCAGCCTGCTGGCGATTGCGGTCGGACATTCAACATCGATGTCGACTGACACGCCCTCATCGCGAGCAGGCTCACTCCTACAGGGGTTGTGTTCACCGCAAAAGGACCGGGGTCTTCGGAGCGGCGGTCTGGCTGTCTTTCGGCACATCGTTGCCCGCACCAAGCCCACCGCCGAGCGCCGTCACCAGTTCCGCATGCGCACTCAATCGCGCCGCCTGCACCTGTTGCTGCACCTGCTGCTGCTTGAACAACAGCGTCTGCGCATTGAGCACGTTGAGGTAATCGGTGAGCCCGCGCTGGTAAGCGATCATCGCGATGTCGTAGGTTTTCTGCGCCGTGGCCACCGACTCGGCGGCGAAGGTTTGCTGCTTGTCCATGGACTCGCGACGAATCAATTGATCGGAGATGTTCTTCAGGGCATTGACCAGGGTCTGGTTGTACCTGGCCACGGCAATGTCATACCCCGCCGAAGCCTCACCCAGCTCCGCGCGCAAACGGCCGCCGTCGAAAATCGGCAGGGAAATCGCCGGCCCCACGTTGTAGTTGAGTTTCCTGCCGGTCAGGAACTCCAGCGCCCCGCCCCCCGTGGCCATGTAGCCCAGGCTGCCGACCAGATCGACGTTGGGATAGAAGCCGGCATGCGCCACATCGATCCCCCGGGCCTGCGCCGCCACTTGCCAGCGGCTGGCGACCACGTCCGGACGTTGCCCGAGCAACTGCGCCGGCAACGACGACGGCAGTTTCAGCGCAGCGCCCAGCGACAGGGTCGGCCGTTGCAATTGCGCACCCTCCCCCGGTCCCTTGCCTGCGAGTGCGGCCAGTTGGTTGCGGCTCAGGGCGATTTCCTCGTCCAGTGCATCGATCTGGCGATGGGTTTCCGGCAGCGGCGTCTGGGCCTGGCTGACTTCGAAATGGGTGCCGATGCCGCCATCCAGGCGTTTTTGCGCCAGATCGAGGATTTGCTGTTGCTGCTTCAATGTCGCCTCAACGATGTCCCGCTGCGCGTAATGCAGCGAGAGCTCGATGTAGACGCGCACGATGTTGTTCTGCAATTCGAGCTGCGCCTGACGCGCTTCGGCGACCGTCATGTGGGCCATGTCCACGGCACGCTCGGTGGCATTGCTTTCACGGCCCCAGAGGTCGAGGGCGTAACTGAAGCCCAGCGCGGCGTTGTTGTCCCAGGTGGTACTGTTGGCCAGATCGCCGGGGCCATAGAACTGATCGGTGGGCCAGTTGTGGCGCTTGAGGGTCGACTCGCCGTTGATTTGCAACGATTCGGCCGACTCGGCCACACCGGCCATGGACCGGGCCTGACGCACCCGCGCGGCGGCCATGGCCATGCTCGGGCTGCCTTGCACGGCGAGGTCGATCCAGCGATTGAGTTGCGGATCGCCATAAGCCTGCCACCATTGGGCGGTGGGCCAATGCGCATCCTGTGCCGCGCTCTGGATGGCTTCGTCGGTGGCCAGTGAATCAACCTCCAGCGCCTTGCCCTGGGGGGAAATACCTCCGGTTCCGATGCAGCCGCTGATTGCCAGGGTTAAAGCCAGAATACTGAGGGGTTGAAGCGCTCTGCTGATGCGACGCGGCACTGCTGAAGATTCCTGAGGTGGGGAACGTACGTGGGAACGGCGTAATTCTAGGGGTGGGTTTTGCAGGCGATAAGCTGGGATTCCTGTGAATCTTTGTTACCGTTAACGCGATAATCCCTTTGTAGGGGATTCAGCCCCTGAAACTTCGTGTCACAATTTGCCATCGAACCCGAGAGCACCCCATGGACACATTGCAAAACATGCGCGCCTTCAGTTACGTGGCCGAGGCCGGCAGCTTCACCGCCGCCGCCGTGCAACTGGACACCACCACGGCCAACGTCTCGCGCGCGGTCTCCAACCTGGAAGCCCACCTGCAAACCCGTCTGCTCAACCGAACGACACGACGCATCGCCCTGACCGAAGCCGGCAAGCGCTATTTGCTGCGCTGCGAGCAGATTTTGACGTACGTCGAAGAAGCCGAAGCCGAGGCCAGCGACGCCCACGCGCGCCCGGCCGGGCAGCTCAAGGTGCACACCATGACCGGCATCGGCCAGCACTTCGTGATCGACGCCATCGCCCGCTATCGCAAGACCCACCCGGACGTGACCTTCGACCTGACCATGGCCAACCGCGTACCGGACCTGCTGGACGAGGGCTACGACGTGTCCATCGTGCTCGCCAGCGAACTGCCGGACTCCGGTTTTGTGTCCCAGCGCCTGGGGATTACCTACAGCATCGTTTGTGCGTCGCCGGCCTACGTGAAAGCCAACGGCTGCGCGCAAAAACCCAGCGACCTGCTGAACCACGCCTGCCTGCGCCTGGTGAGCCCGGTCATCCCCCTGGAAAAGTGGGCCTTCGACGGTCCCGAGGGCCAGGAAATGGTCACCATCAACAGCTCGCCGTTCCTGGTGAACTCGGCTGACGCGATGAAAACCGCGATCACCAGCGGCATGGGCGTCGGCGTACTGCCGCTGTATGCCGCGATCGACGGCTTGCGTAACGGCACGCTGGTGCGGGTGATGCCCAAATACCGCTCCCAGGAGCTGAACCTGTACGCGATCTATCCGTCGCGGCAGTACCTGGATGCGAAGATCAAGACCTGGGTGGAGTACCTGCGTGGTTCGTTGCCGGAGTTGTTGGCGGCGCATCAGGCGGAATTGGCCGCGTATGAATTGAGCGGCAGTCTCGCCGGGGCGCGAGTGGCGACCTGAGTCGTACCTGAACGACAGGCCATAAAAAAACCGAACAAGGTCCGTAAAGCCGTTCATTTTAGGTTGGGGGGCTGCAGGAGCATATTTGGATTGGGTGTATATCCATTCCTGCGGTAACGGCCACCTAGGGTTTCGCCCTTACGGCGAGTCACTTGGAAAAACGGAACGCCGCCCGGCCCTAAGTAACCAAGGGCTCTTGCCCCTGGCGTTCGGTGCCTCGCTAATGCTCGGCATGCCCTCGCTCCGGTCCTGCTCCGTGGGCCCGCCGCGATGGGCCATCCATGGCCCAGCGCGGCTAAACCGGCATCCATGCCGGTTTACCCACTGCGCAGAACCTCCACTCGGCCTCTCGAGGGGGCAAGAAAATCAAAAGCCAGATCAAGATCAAACACGAGGCGGCCTGACAGCCGACCTGATCGGGAGCCGTACGCATTTCCCTTGTAGGAGCCAGCGGTGCGGCGATCCGACTTGCCGGCGAACCAGGCGCAGCGGTGTGTCTGATGTACCGCGTTATCGTTCTTCGCCGGCAAGCCTGGCTCCTACAGGGGATTGGGGTATCTGCAAAAGTCAGGTCGGCTTTAAGGCCGCCTCGCTTTGGCTTTTGATCTGGGTGCCCCGTTAACCACGATGGCCGAACGCAGGCATTGCGCAGTGGGGAAACCGGCAGGACGCCGGTTTAGCCGCGCTGGGCCATGGATGGCCCATCGCGGCGACCCACGGAGCAATGCCGGAGTGAGGGCATGCCGAGCCTAGGCGAGGCACCGAGTGGTGGGGCAAAGCCTTTTGGTTCCTTTTTGGCGTTTGAAAAAGGGACTCGCCGTAAGGGCGAAACCATAGGTGGCCGTTACCGCAGCAATGGATATCCCCCCAATCCAGTTCTTAAATACAACCCCATGCTTAAGTGAACAGCATTCCAGGTTTTTTATTGCCTGGGCTAGATCAATGCAGGATCTGGCTCAGGAACAGCTTGGTGCGTTCATTCTGCGGGTTGTCGAAGAAGTCGTTCGGCGCGGCCTGTTCGACGATTTCACCCTTGTCCATGAAGATCACGCGGTTGGCCACGGTACGGGCAAAGCCCATTTCGTGGGTCACGCAGAGCATGGTCATGCCGTCTTCAGCCAGGCCGATCATGGTGTCCAGCACCTCTTTCACCATCTCGGGGTCGAGTGCCGACGTCGGTTCGTCGAACAGCATGATTTTCGGTTTCATGCACAGCGCACGGGCAATCGCCACACGCTGTTGCTGACCGCCGGACAGTTGCCCCGGGTACTTGTGCGCCTGCTCCGGAATGCGTACGCGTTCCAGGTAGTGCATGGCGATTTCCTCGGCCTTGCGCTTGGGCATCTTGCGCACCCACATCGGCGCCAGGGTGCAGTTCTGCAGGATGGTCAGGTGCGGGAACAGGTTGAAATGCTGGAACACCATGCCGACTTCACGGCGGATCGCTTCGATCTGCTTGAGGTCGTTGGTCAGTTCCACGCCATCGACCACGATGCGGCCCTGCTGGTGTTCTTCCAGGCGGTTGAGGCAGCGGATGGTGGTGGACTTGCCGGAACCCGACGGGCCGCACAGCACGATACGCTCGCCCTGCTTGACGTTGAGGTTGATGTCCTTGAGTACGTGGAACTGGCCGTACCACTTGTTCACGCCCTGCATCTGGATAATGCCTTCAGGGCTCACAGGCTTCTTGATTGCTTCGCTCATAAAAAGAACTCCTAACGCTTGTGGCCTGTGTCGAGCTTGCGTTCCAGATGCATGGAATAGCGCGACATACCAAAACAGAAAATCCAGAACACCAGGGCGGCGAACACATAGCCTTCAGTGGCCATGCCCAGCCATTTCGGGTCGGCGGCGGCTTGCTTGACGCTGTTGAGCAGGTCGAACAGGCCGATGATGATCACCAGGCTCGTGTCCTTGAACAGCGCGATGAAGGTGTTGACGATGCCGGGGATCACCAGCTTCAGGGCTTGCGGCAGAATCACCAGGCCCATGCTGCGCCAGTAGCCCAGGCCCATTGCCGCGGCGGCTTCGTACTGTCCTTTAGGGATCGCTTGCAGGCCGCCGCGCACCACTTCGGCCACGTAGGCCGACTGGAACAGGATCACGCCAATCAGCGCCCGCAGCAGCTTGTCGAAGTTCATGCCTTCAGGCAGGAACAACGGCAGCATCACCGAGGACATGAACAGCACCGTGATCAACGGCACGCCGCGCCAGAATTCGATGAAGGTCACGCAGACCACACGAATCGCCGGCATGTTGGAACGACGGCCCAACGCCAGGACGATGCCCAGCGGCAATGCACCGGCAATGCCGACGGTGGCGATCACCAGGGTCAGCATCAGGCCGCCCCACTGGCTGGTCGCCACGGCGTCCAGACCCAATACGCCGCCATGCAGCAGGCACCAGGCAATGATCGGGTACAGCACCAGGAAGCTCAGCCCGTACACCGCCTTATGGTGAAAGCGCGAGATGAACAACGGCGCCACGCCGACAATCGCCAGCCACACCGTCAGGTCCACGCGCCAGCGCAGTACCGGCGGGTAGTAGCCGTACATGAACTGGCCGAAGCGCTGCTGGATGAACACCCAGCAGGCGCCCTCCTTGGTGCAGTCGGCCTGGGAGGTGCCGACCCAGTTGGCATCGAGAATCGCCCACTGCAGGATCGGTGGCACCACCAGGTAAATCAGGTAGAACGCAAACAAGGTCAGCAGGGTGTTGAGCCAGCTGGAGAACATGTTCGCGCGCATCCACGCCATCGGGCCGAAGACCTTGGCCGGCGGTGGCATGTCGGGTTTGAAAGTATGAGTACTCATGCGCTATTCCTTACCGCTCGATCAGCGCAATGCGCTTGTTGTACCAGTTCATCAGCAGGGAAATGCTGATGCTGATCGCCAGGTACACGCTCATGGTGATGGCAATCACCTCGATCGCCTGTCCGGTCTGGTTCAGCACCGTGCCGGCGAACAGCGACACCATCTCCGGATAACCGATACCGGCCGCCAGCGAGGAGTTCTTCGCCAGGTTCAGGTATTGGCTGGTCAGCGGTGGAATGATCACGCGCAGGGCTTGCGGGATGATCACCTTGCGCAGGGTCGGACCGTTGCGCAGGCCGAGGGAATGCGCCGCCTCGGTCTGGCCGTGGCTGACCGACTTGATGCCCGAACGCACGATCTCGGCGATGAACGCCGCGGTGTACACCGTCAGTGCCAGGGTCAAGGCCAGCAATTCCGGGATCAGCACCCAGCCACCGACGAAGTTGAAGCCTTGCAGCTTCGGCATTTCCCAGTGCACAGGTGCGCCGAAAATCAGGGCGCACAGGGCCGGGATCACCAGGAACAGCGCCAGGCCGACCCAGAACTTGTGGAACGGCTCGCCGGTGGCTTCGAAGCGCTTGTTGGCCCAGCGGGTCATCAGCACGATGGCGACAATGGCCACGACGATGCTGATCACGAACGCCCAGAACCCATCGGCCATCAGCGCCGCCGGCATGTTCAGGCCGCGGCTGCTGACGAAGAAGGTGTCGCCGAAGTTGTGGCTGTTGCGCGGCCCCGGCATGGTCAGGAATACCGCGAAGTACCAGAACAGGATCTGTAGCAGCGGCGGGATGTTACGGAAAACTTCCACGTACACCGTCGCCACCTTGGCGATGATCCAGTTCTTCGACAGCCGTGCCACACCGACGATGAAGCCCAGGATCGTCGCCAGGATCACGCCGATGAAGGTCACCAGCAAGGTGTTGAGCAAGCCGATGACAAACACCCGGGCATAGCTGTCCGCTTCGGTGTAGGCGATCAGGTGTTGAGCGATGCCGAACCCGGCACTGCGCTCCAGAAAGTCAAAACCGGAGGTGATGCCCCGGTGTTGCAGGTTGGTCTGTGTGTTGTCGAACAGATACCAGCCTAGCGAGACCACCGCGACAATGGTGATGATCTGGAATACCCACGCACGCACTCTTGGATCGCTGAGGCTGAGCCTCTGCTTTGGTGCGCCGATTGAATTTTGCATGAAGTGCCCCGCAAAGAATGGAACAGAACATCACCCGGTGGTTGGCCCACCGGGTGATAGAACCATCAGCGCACTGGTGGTGCGTATTGAATGCCGCCAGCGTTCCACAAGGCGTTCAGCCCGCGGTCGATTTCCAGCGGAGTGCTCTTGCCGAGGTTTTTCTCGAACACTTCACCGTAGTTGCCGACTTGCTTGACGACCTGCACGACCCAGTCTTTCTTCACTTTCAGGTCTTTACCGTATTCACCGTCGGTGCCCAGCAAACGAGCGACGTCCGGGTTCTTGGTGCCCTTGGCTTCAGCCTCGACGTTCTTCGAGGTGATGCCTGCTTCTTCGGCGTTGAGCATGGCGTAGCCAACCCAGCGCACGATGGCCAGCCACTCGTCGTCGCCGTTACGCACGACCGGGCCCAGTGGCTCCTTGGAAATGGTTTCCGGCAGCACCACGTAGTCCTTCGGCGAGGCCAGCTTGCTGCGTTGGGCGAACAGCTGGGATTTGTCGGAGGTCAGTACGTCGCAACGACCGGATTCCAGCGACTTGGCGCTCTCGTCGGAGGTGTCGAAAGTGATCGGGGTGTATTTCAGACCGTTGCCGCGGAAATAGTCGGAAACGTTCAGTTCGGTGGTGGTACCGGCCTGGATGCAGATGGTCGCGCCGTCCAGCTCTTTGGCGCTCTTGACGCCCAGCTTGTTGTTGACCAGGAAGCCGATGCCGTCGTAGTAAGTGATGAAGCCAGGGAATTTCAGACCCATGCCCGCGTCACGGGAGCTGGTCATGGTGGTGTTGCGCGACAGGATGTCGATTTCGCCCGACTGCAGCGCGGTGAAGCGCTCCTTGGCGTTCAACTGGCTGAACTTGACCTTGGTCGCGTCACCGAAGACGGCAGCGGCCACGGCACGGCAGTAGTCGGCATCGATACCGACGATCTTGCCGGTGGAATCCGGAACCGAGAAACCAGGCAGGCCATCGCTGACGCCGCACTGTACGAAACCTTTCTTCTGCACTGCATCCAGGGTCGCGCCCGCCTGAGCGAACCCGCTGACGCCGAGTACTGCGGCTGCAGTCACGACTGCCAGGGTGGATTTCAACATCTTCATTCAAACCTCCAGTTTTGCTCTTGTTGTGTCGGAGCGTGAGTCCAGTCGCACCCTTTTGAGGCGGTGGTGACCCGTGTTGGCTTTTTTGAGGGTCAACCGACGTAGGACCGTAGCCATGAGTCTAGTAGGAGAAAATCCACATAAAGGACAACTCACTTCTCACCAATCGGCCGAACGGGCTGTAGCCCTTTCTCGTTCGCGAAGCCCGTAGCGGCCACTGGCGAACATCCATTACCGGATTTTTTTGCTATCCCACTGCCAACAATGGCCTGATAGTGTTACCGACAGATGTGGGATTTTCGTACCAACATCCCTATAGCAAAGCCCGTACCACACCGACCGCTTAAGCGGTTAAGCGACAGGTCAATAGCAAAACTTGTAACCTTGCGACATCTTCGTAACTGATCAACCAGGCGCGCACTCGCACCTCGCACTCAATGAGCGCGCACGCACATATTTGGAGCAGCCATGACCAATCCCTTGATTCTTGAACCCGTCAAGACCGCAGATGCCTGCGTGATCTGGCTGCACGGCCTGGGCGCCGATCGCTTCGACTTCCTGCCGGTGGCCGAAGCGCTGCAGGAAACTTTGTTGGGCACACGCTTCGTCCTGCCCCAGGCACCGACCCGCGCCGTCACCATCAATGGCGGTTACGAGATGCCGAGCTGGTACGACATTTTGGCCATGAGCCCGGCCCGCGCGATCAATCCCGAGCAACTGGAAGAGTCGGCCAACTGGATAATCGAATTGCTCGAACAGCAGCGCGCCAGCGGAATAGACGCCTCGCGAATTTTCCTGGCAGGCTTTTCCCAGGGCGGCGCCGTGGTTCTACACACCGCGTTTCTGAAATGGCAGGGCCCATTGGGTGGCGTACTTGCCCTCTCTACTTATGCACCGACCTTCAGCGATACGCTGGAACTGTCCGCCAGCCAGCAGCGCATTCCGGTGCTGTCGCTGCACGGCCAGTACGATGACGTGGTGCAGAATTCGATGGGACGTAGCGCCTACGAGCATCTGAAACAGCGTGGTGTCACCGTGACATGGCAGGAATACCCAATGGGTCATGAAGTGTTACCCGAGGAGATTCGCGACATCGGCGTGTGGCTCGCCGAGCGCCTGCGCTAAACAATAATGTTTAAAAACGCCCTTTGATCCATCCCTCTACGCCGCGCCCGATTCTTGCATTACACTGGCCGGCGTACATTCCTTAACCAATTGATGAGATGACCGTGCTCAAAGCACTCAAGAAAATGTTCGGTAAAAGCGAGACTGAGCAACTCGCGCCAGTCCCCAGCGCTCCTTCTCACGCCCCCAGCCACCGCACCGACGGTAGTCAGCCTGGCCGGACCGCCGCCGTAGCGGCACCGAAACATGAGCCTGCGAGCACGCCGGCCGACCAGCCTGCGGTGGTCACTGCCCCCGAGCAGCCACGCAGCGAAACGCCAAAACCTGCCAAACCCCGCCGCGAACCGAAGCCGAAGGCGCCGGTCATCCCGTGGAAACTCGAAGACTTCGTCGTCGAGCCCCAGGAAGGCAAGACCCGTTTCCACGATTTCAAGCTTGCCCCCGAACTGATGCACGCCATCCAGGACCTGGGCTTCCCGTACTGCACGCCGATCCAGGCCCAGGTGCTGGGCTTCACCCTCGCCGGCAAAGACGCCATCGGCCGCGCGCAGACCGGTACCGGCAAGACCGCGGCGTTCCTGATCTCGATCATCACCCAGCTGCTGCAGACCCCGCCGCCGAAAGAGCGCTACATGGGTGAGCCGCGCGCACTGATCATCGCCCCGACCCGCGAACTGGTGGTTCAGATCGCCAAGGACGCGGCCGACCTGACCAAGTACACCGGCCTGAACGTCATGACGTTTGTCGGCGGCATGGACTTCGACAAGCAGCTCAAGCACCTCGAGGCCCGCCACTGCGACATCCTCGTGGCCACGCCGGGCCGCCTGCTGGACTTCAACCAGCGCGGCGACGTGCACCTGGACATGGTTGAAGTGATGGTGCTGGACGAAGCCGACCGCATGCTCGACATGGGCTTCATCCCGCAGGTACGCCAGATCATTCGCCAGACGCCACCGAAGTCCGAGCGCCAGACGCTGCTGTTCTCCGCGACCTTCACCGAAGACGTGATGAACCTGGCCAAGCAATGGACCACCGACCCCGCCATCGTCGAGATCGAGTCGCAGAACGTGGCCAACGAAAACGTCGAACAACACATCTACGCGGTGGCCGGTGCCGACAAATACAAACTGCTCTACAACCTGGTCACCGACAACGGCTGGGAGCGGGTCATCGTCTTCGCCAACCGCAAGGATGAAGTGCGACGCATCGAAGAACGCCTGGTGCGCGACGGCGTCAACGCCGCGCAGCTGTCGGGTGATGTACCGCAACACAAGCGCATCAAGACCCTGGAAGGTTTCCGCGAAGGCCACATCCGCGTGCTGGTCGCCACCGACGTGGCCGGTCGCGGCATCCACATCGACGGCATCAGCCACGTGATCAACTTCACCCTGCCGGAAGTCCCGGACGACTACGTGCATCGCATCGGTCGTACCGGTCGTGCCGGTGCCGACGGTGTGTCCATCAGCTTTGCCGGTGAAGACGACTCCTACCAGCTACCCGCCATCGAAGAAAAGCTGGGACGCAAGATCAGCTGTGAAACGCCACCGACCCATCTACTGCGGCCGATTGAGCGCAAGCGGCCGCACTGAGTGCCGTTGCAAGAACAAGCGCAGCCGGAAACGGACTGCGCTTTTTTTTCGCCCGGAGATTGCCAGAGATAACTAAAAGTCCATAATGGACAAATTAGTTTACGCCAAGCTCCCGGAGCCGACCATGTCCAGCACCCCTTACGTGATCAATCAAACCCAGGCCCGCGAGTTGCTGGCGCAGGTCGACGTGCCGCAGATCCTGCGCAAACTGTTCCGCGACCTGGCCGCCGGGCAAGCCGTGCAGCCGGCACAGCAACTGGTGGAATTTCCCCAGGGTGCCGGCGACTTCATCAACTACCTGGGCGTGCTGGCCGAAGACGGCGTGTACGGGGTCAAGACTTCGCCCTACATCGTCCGTGAACAAGGCCCCCTGGTGACCGCATGGACGCTGCTGATGTCGATGCAAACCGGCCAGCCGCTGTTGCTGTGCGATGCAGGCGAACTGACCACCGCCCGGACTGCGGCGACCACCGCGGTGGCGGTCGACGCCCTCGCACCGCTCAAGGCGAGCCGCCTGGCAATCATCGGCAGCGGCAAAGTGGCCCAGGCGCACCTGCATTACGTGAAAGGCCTGCGCGACTGGCAGAGCATCAGCCTGTACTCGCCAAGCCTGAGCGAAGACCCTGAAACGGTGAGCCTGCTAAAAGGTATCGAACCGCGCCTGAGCATCGCGCAAAGTCGCGAGGCTGCCATCAGCGACGCGGATGTCATCATGCTCTGCACCTCGTCCGCAGGTCCGGTGATCGATCCGTCGACCCTGGGCAAACCGGCGCTGATCACCTCCATCAGCACCAACGCGCCGCGCGCCCATGAGGTGCCGCCGCAAAGCCTCAATGACATGCAGGTATTCTGCGACTACCGTATGACCACCCCGGGCTCGGCCGGCGAGATGCTGATTGCCGCTGAACAGCATGGCTGGGACAAGAACGCGATTGTCGGCGACCTGGCCGACCTGCTCAGCGAGAAGGTGCAGCGCCCCGACTACGACCGCCATGTGTTCTTCCGCTCCATCGGGCTGGGTCTGGAAGACATTGCGCTGGCCAATGCCATCTATCGACTTCAGCGTTAACACTTAACCCTGTGGGAGCGGCGGTGCGACGATTCGACTTGCCCGCGATGCAGACGCCGCGGTCTGCCAGGCATACCGCGGCGATGCAATCGCGGGCAAGTCGAATCGTCGCACCGCCGCTCCCACAGGGATCTTCTACATCAATGGTATCTACGCTTGATCAGGAGACCTTCATGAGCCAAGCAGACTTCATCATCATCGGCGGCGGGATTGCCGGCGCTTCCACCGGTTTCTGGCTGTCGCAGCACAGTCGCGTAATCGTGCTCGAACGCGAGTCCCACCCGGCCTATCACTCCACCGGTCGTTCCGCGGCGCTTTACACCGCCGCCTATGGCACGCCACAAGTTCGCGCGCTGACCCAGGCCAGCCGGGATTTCTTCGACGCCCCACCCGCCGGCTTCTGCGAACACCCGTTGCTGACCCCGCGTGGCGAAATGACCGTGGACTTCACCGGCGATCCGGCCGAACTGAAAAACCAGTACCTGAGCGCCAAGGCCACGGTGCCTGAAATGCAATTGCTCAGCGCCGAAGAGGCCTGTGTGCGCCTGCCGATTCTGCGCCGGGAAAAAGTCCACGGTGCGATCTACGATCCGACCGCCAGCGACATCGACACCGATGCCCTGCACCAGGGCTACCTGCGCGGTATCCGGCGCAATCAAGGTGAAGTTCATACCGACGCCGAAGTCCTGAGCCTGACCCGTGATGCCGCAGGCCTGTGGCAGGTACAAACCCAGGGGCAGACTTTCAGCGCACCGGTGATCATCAACGCCGCCGGCGCCTGGGCCGACAAGATCGGCGAAATGGCCGGTGCCCGGCCACTGGGCCTGCAACCCAAACGCCGCGCGGCGTTCATCTTCGCCGGCCCCGAGGGTGTGGACATCCACCATTGGCCGATGCTGGTCAGCCTCGACGAATCCTTCTACATGAAACCCGACGCCGGGATGTTCCTCGGCTCGCCGGCCAACGCCGACCCGGTCGAACCCCACGACGTGCAACCCGAAGAACTGGACATTGCCATGGGCATCTACCAGATCGAGGAAGCCACCACGCTGACCATCCGCCGCCCGACCCGAACCTGGGCCGGCCTGCGCAGTTTCGTCAGCGATGGCGACTTGCTGTCCGGTTTCGATTCGCAGGTGCCGGGGTTGTTTTGGGTGGCGGCACAAGGCGGCTACGGCATCCAGACCTCGCCGGCCATGGGTCAGGCCAGTGCCGCGCTGGTTCGCGGTGAACCCCTGCCCGAACCCCTCACCCGTTTCGGCCTGAATGCCGGGATGCTGTCCCCTGCCCGTCTGGGCTGACTGTTGTCCTCAGGTGACGCGCCGACTCGATTGCGGCACACTTTCAGCGTCCTGTTTGACGGGGCGCTGAAGCTGCCCGGAGCCCCACTGTATGAACGCACCTGAACAAGACCCGGCCCTGAACGAGACGTCCCTGGACAACTTCCGGGCTATCGCCGATGCCATCGCCACGCTGTTTTTCCCCCACGCCGAGGTGGTGCTGCACGATTTGCGCACGCAAAAGGTCGACTACATCGCCAACAACCTGTCGAAACGGGAAATCGGTGACGATTCGGCATTGGAGGACATGCTCAGCGACGATGTCAGCGAACGCAACATCGGGCCCTACGAAAAGCTCAATTGGGATGGTCAGAAGATTCGCAGCCTCAGCACCGTGCTGCGCGACCGCGAGGGACACCCGCTGGCGGTGCTGTGCATCAACCTGAATATTTCGCTGTTCGAGAATGCCAAGGCCGCGCTGGACCTGTTCCTGTCGCCGACCAAGCTGATTCCGCAGCCCGATTCACTGTTTCGCGATGACTGGCAGGAGCGGATCAACACCTTCCTCCACGCCTGGCTGCGCGAACGCCAGCTGAGCCTGAACCTGCTGACCCGCGATCACAAACGCGAACTGGTGCTGGCCCTGCACGCCGAAGGCGCCTTCAAGGGCAAGAGCGCATCCAATTATGTGGCCAATGTACTGAACATGGGCCGGGCAACGGTGTACAAGCATTTGAAGGAACTCAAAGGCTGAAATACACCGTACATTTGATTGGGAACCCAATGTACCCGTAGGAGCCAGGCTTGCCGGCGAAGGCGCCCGAGAGATCACCTTCGCCGGCAAGCCGTGCCCCTACGGGACGGGTACGCGTATGCGTCCGGTGTTTATTCCAACGCCGCAGCCGGCCCGAAGAACTCGTAACGGCTCTGCTTCTCAGGCACACCCAGCGCCTTGAGGTGACGCTTGACCGCCGCCATGAAGCCTTTTGGCCCGAGGAAGTAAGCGTCCAGGTCACGCTCTTCAGGCAACCAGGCGGCCAGTTGTTCCTGGCTCAACAGCCCGACCTTGTGCGCCGCCGGGCTGACGCCGTCATCTTCGGCATAGCAGTAGAAACGCTTGAGTTGCGGATGACGCTCGGCCAGCCCGTCGATCCAGTCGCGGAAGGCGTGGACGCTGCCGTTGCGCGCGCAGTGGATAAAGTGCACCGGCCGCTCGGTTTCCAGCGCCGCTTCCAGCATGGCCAGGGTCGGGGTGATGCCGACGCCGCCGCTGATCAGCACCAGTGGTTTGTCGCTGGCGCTCAGGGTGAACTCGCCCGATGGCGGGAACAGCTGGATGCTCGCCCCTACATGCAGTTGATCGTGCAAGTGATTGGAAGCTCGCCCGCCGTCTTCACGCTTGACGCTGATGCGGTACTGGCCCTTGTTCGCCAACGCCGACAGCGAATAGTTACGACGAATTTCTTCGCCATCGAGGATCAGTTTCATGCCGATGTACTGGCCAGGCTCGGCAGCCAGGATCGCGCCCTTGTCAGCCGGTTCGAAATAGAAAGAGGTGATTTCCGCGCTTTCCTCGACCTTGGCCACCACGATGAATTCCCGCGCCCCGCGCCAGCCGCCCGGTGCCTGCTCCTTCTGGTCGTAGATGCTGGTTTCGGCACCGATCAGAATGTCCGCCAACTGGCCGTAAGCCGCACCCCATGCCGCAATCACTTCAGGGGTGGCGATTTCTTCGCCCAGCACCTCGGCAATGGCACGCAGCAGGCAGCTGCCGACGATCGGGTAGTGTTCCGGCAGAATCTGCAGGGCTACGTGCTTGTTGATGATCTTGGCCACCAGGTCGCCCAACTGATCGAGCTGGTCGATGTGGCGGGCATACATCAATACACCGTTCGCCAGGGCGCGCGGCTGGTCACCGCTGGCCTGGTGAGCCTGGTTGAACAGTGGACGGACTTCCGGGTACTCGGACAACATCATCCGGTAGAAGTGAGTGATCAGCGCTTCGCCACCGCTTTCCAGCAATGGCACAGTGGACTTGACGATGGCACGGTCTTGAACGCTCAGCATAAGGTGACTCCTGGGCAACGGGGTTTTCTTAACAGTTGCCATATGCTTATCAGTTTCCATGCCAACTATTAAATCGTTATAAATCAATCACTTAATTACACAGTAGTCATTACGACCCACAGCAGGTTATAGTCTTATCGACTACACGGAGTCACTATGACTGCAAAATCCCTGCTTACCGCGCTGTTGCCACTGGTTGCGGATCTGTCCCGCGAACTCCCCGAGGGTGAACGCTATCGGCGCTTGCTGGAAGCCATGCGCGCCCTGCTCCCCTGCGATGCCGCCGCACTGCTGCGCCTTGATGGCGAATGGCTGGTGCCGCTGGCTGTCGACGGCTTGAGCACCGACACCCTCGGCCGGCGCTTCAAGGTTAGCGAACACCCGCGCTTCCAGGCCCTGCTCAGCAGCACAGGCCCCACGCGGTTTGCCGCTGACAGCGAGATGCCCGACCCGTATGACGGCCTGGTCGATGGCCTGGACGATCATCTGGAAGTCCACGATTGCATGGGTTGCCCACTGTTCATCGATGAACGCCCGTGGGGCCTGCTGACACTCGACGCCCTCAACCCGGAACAGTTCGAACCGATAGAACTGGATGCCCTTGAGGCCTTCGCCAGCCTCGCGGCGGCAACCGTCAACGCGGCCGAACGCATCGAGCGCTTGAACAACAGGGTCGAAGACGAACACCAGCGCGCCGAGGTGTACCGCCAGGCCAGCGGCCAGCAAAACCGCGAAATGATTGGTCAAAGCAAGGCCCACAAACGCCTGGTGGAAGAAATCAACCTGGTAGGCGGCAGCGATCTCACGGTGTTGATTACCGGGGAAACCGGGGTGGGCAAGGAGCTGGTGGCCCAGGCCATCCATGCCGCCTCGCCGCGCGCCGACAAGCCGATCATCAGCCTCAACTGCGCCGCCTTGCCGGATACGCTGGTGGAGAGCGAACTGTTCGGGCACGTCCGCGGGGCTTTCACCGGGGCGATGAATGACCGGCGCGGCAAGTTCGAACTGGCCAATGGCGGTACGCTGTTTCTTGACGAGGTGGGCGAACTGTCACTGACGGTGCAGGCCAAATTGCTGCGCGTGCTGCAAAGCGGTCAGCTGCAGCGACTGGGTTCGGACCAGGAGCATCAGGTCGATGTGCGCCTGATCGCAGCGACCAATCGCGACCTGGCCGAGGAAGTGCGCAGTGGCCGCTACCGCGCCGACTTCTATCACCGGCTCAGTGTTTACCCCTTGCTGGTCCCGGCGCTGCGTGACCGAGGGCGAGATGTGTTATTGCTCAGCGGTTTCTTCCTCGAACAGAACCGCTCGCGCATGGGCCTCAACAGCCTGCGCCTGAGCACCGATGCCCAGGCTGCGTTGCTGGCCTACGCTTGGCCCGGCAACGTGCGCGAACTGGAACACCTGATCGGCCGCAGCGCGTTGAAGGCGCTGGGTAATTGCAAGGAAAGGCCGAAGATCCTCAGCTTGAGTGCGACAGACCTCGATCTGCCCCATGGCAGTGTGGAAGTCAGTGCCGAGCAACCCATTGCCGCTGCCATGGAAACGGTGACGGGCGATTTGCGCGAAGCCACCGAGCGTTATCAGCGCCAATTGATCGGCGCCTGCCTGGAACGACACCACCACAACTGGGCGAGCGCTGCCCGCGAGTTGGGACTGGACCGGGCCAATCTCGGGCGGATGGCCAAGCGCCTGGGAATGAAATAAGCACCGGGCGGTGATCGCTGCGAGTGGCGCATAACTTGCTTCGAGAGCAACCTTTGCGGCGGCATTCTGTCGCCGCTTACTGCCCCCGGATGCGACTGGCTGTTCAATGAATACGACGTTTTCCTGTGTAGGCTGTGGCAAATGCTGCAATGACCACCACGTGCCCCTGACCCTGGCCGAAGCCCGGATGTGGGCGGCCGACGGTGGCCAGGTGATCGTGCTGGTGGAAGCCTTCCTGAGCAATGGCCTGGGCCTGCCGGCGCAACAACGCGAGCACGCCGAACGTCGCTCGGCAGTGGTGCGCAGCGGCGCCTGCGAGGCTTATGTCGCCATTACTTTTGCCGCCTACAACCCCGGCGCCTGCCGCCATCTTGACCAGGACAACCTGTGCCGCATCTACGAACGCCGGCCGTTGGTGTGCCGCATCTACCCGATGGAGATCAATCCGCACATTCCCTTGAACATCGCCGTCAAGGAATGCCCTCCGCAATCCTGGGAACAGGGACCGCAACTGATTGTAGGTGGCCAACTGGCGGACCCGGAACTGGCGCAACTGATCCAGCGCTCTCGCCAGGCGGATCGCGAAGACATCCACATCAAGGATGCGGTATGCGCGTTACTGGGGATTCGAACGACCGCCCTCAAGGGCGACGGATTTACCGCTTACCTGCCGGACATGACCGAATTCGCCACGATCATCGACGAATTGGACGGGCAGACGTTACCGGCATGGGAAAGCGAATGGCAGTTTCATGTGTCGGGGGACGATGTCGCCGGACAGGTATTGGCAGCGGGTGCGCAGGTGGTGAACGAACCACCCGCTGACTATGCGTTCATTTCGCTGGCGAAGACCCAGGCCCAAGCGCTGGAAAAAACCTGAAACCTAACGCTTGCCCATCGAACGGCGAGTACCCGGAGGTGCCATCCCCGGGGTCTTGGTGTGGCCATTCTTGGCGCCGTTCTTGTACCACGGCTGGCTGGCGTCCTTGGTGGCCTGCAGCTCACCCGGCTTGAACGGGAACTTGAACGCCGGGATCGCGGTTTTGGTCTCGCTGTCAGCGCTGGAGTCGACGCTGTCTGGCAGCTCTGCCTGCTCGTCGCTCAAGGCGTCGGCTACCGGCGGTTGTTTCGGGGAAGTCATGAAAAGCTCCGGGTGATGCACACTGTGTCGGGCCCGGTCAGCGAGCCGCGAAAGACGCCAGTATAACGGAACGGCAGCCATAAGCTTCAAGCTGCTCGCTTCAAGTTAAAAGCGCTGCGGGTAGCTTTTAGCTTGCGGCCTGTCGCTTGAAGCTTGTAGCTTTCCCCACATCCTCCTCCGCCCGACGAGCCCTGTACCCATGAAAAAGACTGTCCTCGCCTTCAGCCGCGTCACGCCAGAAATGGTTGAACGCCTGCAACAAGACTTCGACGTCATCGTTCCGAACCCGAAAAAGGGTGACATCAGCGCCCAGTTCAACGAAGCCCTGCCCCATGCCCACGGCTTGATCGGGGTCGGCCGCAAGCTCGGTCGCGCACAACTGGAAAACGCCGCCAGCCTGGAAGTCGTGTCCAGCGTCTCGGTGGGCTATGACAACTATGACGTGGCCTATTTTAACGAGCGCGGGATCATGCTCACCAACACCCCGGACGTGCTCACCGAAAGCACCGCCGACCTGGCCTTCGCCTTGTTGATGAGCAGTGCACGCCGCGTCGCCGAGCTTGACGCCTGGACCAAGGCGGGTCAATGGCAAGCCACCGTCGGCGCCCCGCTGTTCGGCTGCGATGTTCACGGCAAGACCCTGGGCATCGTCGGCATGGGCAACATCGGCGCGGCCATCGCACGCCGTGGGCGCCTGGGCTTCAACATGCCGATCATCTACAGCGGCAACAGCCGCAAGACTGCGCTGGAACAGGAACTCGGCGCGCAGATGCGCAGCCTGGACGAGCTGCTGGCTGAAGCCGATTTCGTTTGCCTGGTGGTCCCGCTCAGCGAGAAAACCAGGCACCTCATCAGCCATCGCGAACTGGCCCTGATGAAGCCGAGCGCGATCCTGGTGAACATTGCCCGTGGCCCGGTGGTGGACGAGCCGGCACTGATCGAAGCGCTGCAAAACAACCGCATCCGCGGCGCCGGGCTGGATGTGTATGAAAAAGAACCGCTGGCCGAGTCGCCGCTGTTTCAATTGAAAAACGCCGTGACCTTGCCGCATATCGGTTCGGCCACCCATGAAACCCGCGACGCCATGGCCAACCGCGCTCTGGCGAACCTGCGCAGTGCCTTGCTGGGCGAGCGCCCACAAGACCTGGTCAATCCGCAGGTCTGGAAAGGCTAATTGAACAATGGCACGTCTGGCTGGACGTGCCACTTTCCCTGACATCAAGCGACTTGCTATTTGAATAACGCAAACGACATAACTCGCAACGCAGTCTCCGACTGAACTTTCCTGAACAGCTATAAACTTCGAGTCATTAAAGAAAGCACCAGACGTGCACTCGGAGAACGTACCCACATGAACAAACTCACTACCGCCTCCGTAACAAGGCGGAGCAAAATAATTATTGTTTTGACAGCGGCATTATTTGGGCTGATGACCATCGCTAACAATATCTCCGATTATGCGGCATATGCCGACTACATCGGGCGCATCATCAGCATGAGCGACACCGAGGGCAACGACTCCCGGCGCTACAGGGCGATCACCTCCAACATGTTTCATCATCGCTTTTACTGGGCGATCATTTCGCTCGAGATCATTTACACTTTTAGTTGCCTGATAGGGACCTATCAGCTCTGCCGAAAGGTCGCTGCACCACGCAACGAGTTTCACGAAGCAAAAAAATTCGCCATCGCTGGTCTTGCGATTGGTATTTTTGTTTATCAGGCTTTATACGTCATCATACTCAATGAATGGTTTGACCTGGATTACTCTGCTCATCGCAATACCTACACTTGGGCAGAAAACAACATTCAATACATGTTTCTCGGCCTGATCTATCTCACCGCAGTGAAAGACCGCTGAACAGCCTGCCGCTCAGGCCAGCTTCCCCGCCACGGGCCTGGCGCTCGTCCCGGGCTTGCGAAACACCAACACGTTGCCCAGCATGACCATCACCAGGCCCACGAGCGCCGGGGGCGTCCATTGGTAGCCTTCGGCAAATGCCGAGACATTCAGCGCCACCACCGGAAACAGCACAGTGCAATAGGCCGCACGCTCGGGGCCCATGCGCCCGACAAGGGTCAGGTAGGCCGTGAAACCGATGACCGAACCGGGAATTACCAGGTACAGCAGCGAGCCGATGTAGCGGGTGTTCCATTCCATGTCGAACGGGATTCCCTTGACCAGGCACCACACCGACAACATCGCCGCGCCGTAGGCCATGCCCCAGGCATTGGTTGTCAGTGGCTTGAGCCCGGCCTTTTGTTGCAGGCTCGACAGCATGTTCCCCGCCGAGAAGCACAAGGTGCCGCACAGGGCCAGGCCAAGGCCGAGCAAGGTTTGCGGGCTGGTGGTGTGACCCGCCAGTTCGGGCCAGAACAACAGGCCCAGGCCGAGCAAGCCCAGCGCGCCGCCCATCAGCACATTGCGGGCGATTTTCTGAGCGAAGAACACCCGTGCGTTCAGCGCATTCCACAGCGTGGCCGTGGAAAACACCACGGCCACCAGGCCGCTGGGGATCCACTGACTGGCGGTCAGGAAACACATGAAGTTGACGCAGAACAGGCACAACCCCTGCGCCAGGCAAATCAGATGCCCACGGCGGTTCATCACTTGCAGGCGGCGGCTGAGCAGCAAGATCACGAATAGCACCAGTGCCGCCAAACCAAAGCGATAAACAATGGACACGGGAATCGCCACCACGCCCAGTTGCCATTTCAGGGCAATCCAGGTGGTGCCCCAGATCAGCACAGTCAGCAAGTACAACGAAAGGTTCATGGCAAAGGCTCCTCGATAGGCGCCCAGTGTCCTGCGCCGCGTTGCGCGGCACTTGCATAATCTTGCGCTTTTGTCAGGCGACGGGCTGGCAGGCAGGTGTCTACGGAGTAGGATGCAAGGCGTTGGAGAGAAACGATCATGCCCGCACTGGAATCCCTGCAAGTCTTTCAAGCCCTCAACCGCTCGCCCAATGCTCGCCTCGAGCATAGCGCCGAGCTCGGTGACGGATTGGCAGCAGCCTTGTGGAACAACCACCACGATGCCCAGGACTACGAAGCGCCGAGCCACCACACGCTGTCCTGCTACATCGCTGGCGGTACCGGGACCTTCCGGCGTGACCAGCCGGGCACCAAGGGCGGTCCGGACAAGCTGTGCATCCTGCCGGCCGACCATCAGTCAGGCTGGGTGATCAATGGCGACATTCGCCTCGCCCACCTGTATTTCAGCCCTGAACAATTTGCCCTTGGCTGCGTCACCCTGCTCGATCGCGAACCACGGCAACTGCAGTTGCGTGAGCAAACTTTTCTGGATGACCCACAACAGGCGTTGCGCTTTCGGCACTTGATCAGCCTCAACTGGGACGAACCCGGAGAACGCTTGCTTACCAGCAGCCTGGCCCATGAAATGCTCGCACACGCCCTGCTCAGCCAGGTCAGCATGCGTCCCGGCTTGCGCCTCAAGGGTGGCCTGGCCGCGCATCAGCGGCGGCATCTGGTGGAATTCATCGACAGTCAGTTGGCCGAAGCCATCAGCCTGGGGCAGTTGGCTGCGTTGTGTGCATTATCCGAATACCACTTTGCGCGGATGTTTCGTGAGAGTTTCGGTTTGCCGCCCCATCAGTATGTGCTGGCGCGGCGCTTGAGCCGGGCGCGGGATTTGCTGCGCACCACCTTGCAGCCGTTGGGGGAGATTGCATTGGCGTGCGGGTTTGCCAGTGCCAGTCACTTTACCAACCGGTTCAGGCAGGCGCTTGGTGGAACGCCAGGAGAATATCGGCAGGCGTTTTTACGATAAAAAGAGAAACTTCGATTACTTTCAATACAAAAATCAATCTTGTTTATTTCGAAATACAATCAAATATAACAAGACCCTAGTATTTCTGACAGTACCCACTCGCCACCCGGACAAGTAATACTCCCCCCTCACCAAGGAGTTTATATTATGTCCACAACAACCGGTAACACTGAAGCATTCACCCTGAACAGCGAAACCAATGGAGCTAAAACCGAAGGCTCCGCAACGATCAACCTTGCAAGCTACGGTAAAGACTTTTCTTTTGCGAACGTCTCCACCAGGCAGGATACATCCCTGTTTGAAATATTCGCCATCAACGACGATAAGTCCTACGGCTTGACACTTAAACTTCACAAGAATTTTGATGAGAGCGAGGATTCTCTCCGCGCTGTATACCAAATGCATTTCTGGGCAAGACAAACC
Organism: Pseudomonas sp. WJP1; assembly: GCF_028471945.1. Taxonomy (NCBI): domain Bacteria; kingdom Pseudomonadati; phylum Pseudomonadota; class Gammaproteobacteria; order Pseudomonadales; family Pseudomonadaceae; genus Pseudomonas; species Pseudomonas sp. WJP1. The sequence goes on along the minus strand of NZ_CP110128.1, from coordinate 962,630 downwards.
GATGACAGTCACTATGTTTATGCTCTCGTCCACGACAAAGCTGGCCGGATCCGCATCAAGCTAAATGATGACCGAAGCATTAATGAAATTGACTTTAAACTTAACCTGAAATTCGGAGTCGACGGACCGCTGGATTGGTCAACGGGGCAAATCAAACTCAATAGTAAATAACGCTCGCCCCGCCCATCTCGCCGTCCTTGCCAGCAGCACGACAAGGACGGTGTGATTCAGAAACAAAAAACCGCTAACCCCCACTGCACAGCCGTCGTCAAAATTCCAAGGTGCTCGACAACGTCACCTGCCGCGAATCCCCCATCGACACAAAGAACCGGCTCGCCGCCGAGGTGTAATACGTGCGGTCAAACAGGTTCTTCACGTTGAGTTGAAACTTGAGCCGCTGCCCATCGAGTTGAGTGTCGTAGGTGGCAAACGCATCGGCGACGGTATAGCTCGGCAGGTCGAAATCATTCACGGCATTGCCCGCTCGCTCCCCGACATAGCGCGCCCCGGCGCCAACCCGCAACTGGTCGCCACCGATGACGCTGCCGAAGTCGTACACCGCCGACAGCGAGCCGCTGTTCTTCGCCACGTTCTGCAGCTGATTGCCTTTATAGACCGGGTCTTCGGTGACCTCGGCATCGGTGTAGGCATAACTGCCGATCATGCTCCAACGGTCAGTGAGCTGGCCGCTCAAGTCCACTTCCAGGCCACGGGAACGCACTTCGCCCGCCGCACTGTAGAGGGTCACCGGGCCTTCGGCGTTAGCCACCAAAACGTTGCGTTTCTTGATGTCGAACAGCGCAATGTTGCCCGTTACGCGGCCCGGCATTTCCAGCCGGGCTCCCACCTCCCACGACTTGGCTTCTTCCGGCGCAATGCTGCCATCGAGCACGGTGCTGCTGCCGCTCAATGGCGCAATGGTCGAGTTGGGTTTGAACGATTCGGTGTAGCTGCCATAAAACGACAGTTCGTTGGTGTAGCGGTAGACCAGACCGGCGCGCGGCACCCACTTCTGCCCGTTGCTGTCGGTGTTGGCCTTGAACGGCACGCCTTTGCCTGCGTACTGGTCGTATTCCTGGAAACGTCCGCCCGCCACCAGGATCCATTGGTCGGTGAGGTGGATCGAGTCCTGCAAAAACACCGAATCGCTGCGCAGGATATCGGTTTGCGCACTGTCGGCCGGACTGACCGTGGTGCCCGGGACTTCGCGGCCATACACCGGGTCGAGGTAGCTGAAGGTGGTCAGGCTTTTCTGGCGGATCAGGTCGGCGCGGTAGATCTTGCGGTATTCGTCATCGATCCCGAACACCAGGTCATGTTGCATACCGGCGACATCGACCTTGCCTTCAAGGCTGGCGGTGGTGAAACGGTCGGTGCTGATGGCATTCTGCGTGCCGTCCATACTGCGCGTCAGCGTGCCTTTGCTGGTGTCGATGGCGGTCACGCGCACCTGGCTGGCGTCATAGGTCTCGCGATTCCAGCTGTAGCCGAAATGGGCTTTCCAGTTGTCGTTGAGGTCGTGATCGGCCTGGAAGTGGTACAGGTCGGAGCGCCCTTCCATGTTGTTGAACGGTTCGTCGAGCCGGCGATCACGGGGGATGTCCAGTGGATGATTGTCACGCGGATCGATCACCGTGCCACGGTCGAACGGGGTCAGGAACTCCCGGTGTTCATAGGCGAACGTCAGCTGGGTGCTTTCACCGAACCAGGCCAGCGACGGCGCCACCAGCGTCTCGCGGTGCACACCGTAGTTGCGCCAGTACTCTTCGTCTTCGTGGTCCAGCACCATGCGGTAGGCGAACCCGGAGTCGCCCAGGGCGCCCGTGCTGTCAAAGGTGCCGCCGCTGCCGTTCTTGCCCTCGCCATAGGTCGAGCCACGCAGGGTCAGGGCGTTGTAGGGATCAAGCTCCGGCTGCTTGCTGACCATGTTGACCACGCCGCCGGGATCCTGGATGCCATAGAGCAACGAGGCCGGGCCCTTGAGCACTTCGACCCGGTCCACAGTCGCGTTCAGGCCCCGCCCCTGCACCACCGGCATGCCGTCGCGCATGATCGAGCCATTGCGGTTATCGCCGAAACCGCGGGTCATCACCGAATCCTGGGTGCTGCCCAACGTGTTGCCCTGGGTGATGCCGCTGACGTTCGCCAGCGCGTCATCCAGATTGCGCGGGGCCTGGTCGCGAATGACCTGGGCCGGGACGACGTTGACCGTCTGGGGAATTTCCTGCAGCGGCGTCGAGGAACGCATCACCGAGCTGGTGGGTGGCGGCTGGTAGCTGGTGGACTGATCCATCACCGAGGTGATGGTGGTGGCGCCCAGATTCAACGCGCCCTCGGTCGGTAGTGGTTCCAGGACCATGGTGTGGCCGTCGATGCGGCGCGAGGTCAAGCCGGAACCGCTGAGCAACCGCTGCAGGGCCTGTTCGGCACTCAACTGCCCGTTAAGCGCCGGGGCAGTGAGGCCGTAAGGCGCTTCATCGGTGTAGACCACGCTGATACCGGTGACGTGACTGAAGTCGCTCAAGGCCTGGGGCAGCGGTTTGGCAGCCATCGAAAAGCTGAACAGCGTACTTTGCGCGGTGCCGGCCTGCGCGGCCATCGCCCCGTTCAGCGGCAGCAGCGTCAACGCCGCGAAGCTCAACGCAGACACACCCAACCATTGTTTGACCGAACCCGATATTGCCCTGGACTTCATGACTCATGACCTGTGTAGAACCGCAACGGATGCGAATGACTCGCAGTTTCAGTCAGTACACGGATGGCGTTTTGTTTTACCTCAGCAGAAAGTTGAAAATATTTTTGTTGGGAGATGAGGTGTTTGATCTGACGCCTTCGCGGGCAAGCCTCGCTCCTACAGAATTTGCGTAACCTTTGTAGGAGCGAGCGATGCGGCGACCCGACTTGCCCGCGAAGGGGCCAATCGCCTCAGCGCAAAATAATCAGATGCCCCAGAACCTGGTGTTGCTCAAACCCCAACACCCCCTGCAATGAACTCAACACTGCCTGCGGATCCTTGCTCGGAAAGCTGCCGCTGACCTTGCGCTTCGCCAGCTCATCATTGAGCACCACGATCCTTCCCGGGTAATACCGCCGCAGATCCTCCACCACATCTGCCAGCGTCGCCTTGTAGTAAGTGAGCCATCCCTGGCGCCACGCCAGCTGCGCTTCGCTGTCCACCGCGTGGAGTTTTTCTGCCGAGCCTTCGCCGTAAACCACTTGCTGGCCGGCCGTCAGGATCTGCTGGTCCGAGTGGTTGTCGGCCGTCACGCCAACCCGACCCGACAGCACCGTTACCTGCGCCCCACGGGGCTGCAGTCGCACTTCGAACTGGGTGCCGAGCACCCGCGCCTGGCCCTTCTCGGCGTCGACCACAAAGGGCTCGCCGGTGTGGGTCACATTGAAAAATCCGGCACCGCGGCGCACCTGTACATGCCGCTCACCAGCACTGAAATCCACGGCAATCGCACTGTCGGCATCCAGGGTGACCTGCGATTGATCGGCCAGGGTGACGGTGCGGATTTCCCCCGGCGCTGAGACATAATCGGCGCCCAAATCGTCGACCCAACGCAATGGCTGCCGACCGCTGCCGAGGCTGATCAGCAGCAGCAGGCAAGCCGCCATGGCCAGCGCACCCGACCAACGCCGAACGTTGCTGCGCCGTGAGCGATCCATGGCGTTGAGGTAACCCTGCAAGGCCAGCGCGTTCTCATCGGCAAGCGTGCGCGCCGGCACTTCGCTCAACTCCCACAGCACTTGCGCACGGGCGTACGCCTCGGCATGGGCGGGGTCGGCCTGCAACCAATGACTGAAAGTGGCCTGATCACCGCTGCTGGGCTGGTCATGCAACAGACTCAGCCAAGCCAGCGCTTGTTGCTCCTGAGCGGGCGTCGGCATGACGCGTTCGATGTCATTCACTGTGCTTTCCCTGGCGTGCGCGGGTCGGGTTCCCGAAGGCTGGCCTTGCAGGCTTCGAGCGCGCGCATCATATGTTTTTCCACGGCACTCTGGGACAGGCCCATGGCCTTGGCGATCTCGGCGTACTTGCGGCCATGGATGCGATTGAGCAAAAAAATCTGCCGCGTACGTTCTGGTAACGCACGCAACGCCGCTTCGACGTGGCGCAGATCGTTGCCGGCTTCCAGCGCTGCTTGCGGCTCGCTGCCCACGCAGTGCACCGGTTCAGCCATCAAACCTTCGTTGGCCCGCACCCGCGTGCCTTCACTGCGCAAGTGATCGATGGCGATGTTGCCGGCGCAGCGCAACAGATAGGTGCTGAGTTCTTCAACTTGCACCAGAGGGCGTCGCCAGAATCGCACGAACAAATCTTGCACCAGGTCCGCCGCCGTCGCCCGGCAACCGACGCGACGGCTCACCAGCGCTTCCATTTGCGAACGCTGGGAGAGAAACACCTGGAGAAAATGCGCACGGTCGCCGCGTGGTTCTGCGTGCTCGATCTCGGGAGATTCGGGGGAGGTCATCGATTCAATACTGCGCCATAGCGGCAATCGGGTGAGGCCGCATGAACGTCATGCGGCCAGCAAGACGCAATACTAATGATAAATATTCTCATATGCAAAGCTGTCGGGTGAAATCAACAGGGCGAGTTGATTGCCGGAGGTTGTCTTAAACCATTACAATGCGAACAATTCTTGTTCTCTAACGCATCCAGATGCGTCCCGAGTGATCCAGTTGCCGCCAGCCCATCCAGTCGAAACCCTCTACAACGCCCACCACAGTTGGCTCAACGGTTGGTTACGGCGCAAGCTCGGCTGCCCTGACAGCGCCGCGGACCTGGCCCAGGACACGTTCATGCGCGTGCTGACGGCGCGGGAAGCGCCACAGATCGTCGAGCCGCGAGCATTCCTCACTACCCTCGCCAAACGCGTGCTGTCCAACCATTACCGCCGTCAGGATCTGGAACGCGCCTACCTGCAAGCGCTGGCGCAAATGCCGGAACTTTTCGCGCCGTCCGAGGAAGAAAAGGCCATCATCCTGCAAACCCTGGTAGAGCTGGACCAGTTGCTCGACGGCCTGCCGCGCCTGGTCAAACGTGCGTTTCTCCTGGCACAGGTCGATGGCCTGACTTATCCACAGATCGCCGCCGAACTGGGCATTTCCATCGCCACGGTCAAGCGTCACCTGAGCAAAGCGGCCATGCGCTGTTACTTCGCCCTATGAACACTCCAGCGGACTTTTCCGGCCAAGTCGCCGAGCAGGCCGTGCACTGGCTGATGGAAATGCAGCAAGGGCCGTTGAACCCGCGCCAGCAACAGGCCTGGCAACGATGGCATGACGCGCACAGCGAGCATCAACGGGCATGGGCGCATATCCAGCGGGTGAACCAGCGACTGCGCGGTTTATCGTCGCCGCTGGCGCACGCCGCACTGAACGCGCCGACATCCGCCAGTCGGCGCCAGGCACTGAAGCTGCTGCTGATTCTCGGCGCGGGCTCGGCGCTCACCTGGGGCCTGCGTGAACACAACGTGTTGCCCCCCTTGCTGGCCGACTACCGCAGCCCTGTCGGCCAACGGCACACAGTGCCATTGGGCAGTGGCGATCAGTTGCAGCTCAATACTGCCAGCTCGGTGGACGTGCGCCTCGAAGGCCCACAGCGGCTGATCCGTTTGCTCGAAGGCGAGATTATGCTCACCGCCCGCCAGCCATTCCAGGTGCGGACTGCCCATGGCCTGCTGAATACCCAAGGGGCTCGCCTGAACGTGCGGCAGTTTGCCGACCACACCCAAGTGGCGGTGTTCGAAGGCCGCGTCGAATTGACCCCCGATGGCGGTTCACCGTTGATGCTGCCCAGCGCCCGGCAGCTGGGCTTTGGCGCAAAAGGCGTTGGAACGGCCTTGCCCCTGGATGCCAACAGCGGTGCCTGGACTGACGGCATGCTGGTGGCGGCGCACATGCGACTCGGTGATTTTCTCGAGGAGCTCGGCCGCTATCGACGCGGACAACTGCATTGCGACGCGAAGGTCGCTGACCTGCTGATCTCCGGGACTTATCCCCTGGATGACAGCGAACGAATCCTGCAATTGCTGGAGATCAGCCTGCCGGTGAAGGTGAGGCGCTTTACGCGGTACTGGGTGTCCGTCGAGGCACGGGCCTAGCTGGAGATCATTCCCACGCTCCGCGTGGGAACGATCAATGAGCCGTTTTTCAGATCTGGCGTGACAGAGAAGGAAAGCCACCTTGATTCCCCTTCTCAGGACCGTCCTTCATGCAACCCACCCGCCTCACTCCGCTGGCCCGCACCCTGCGTCAATTGCTGCTCGGCGCCAGCCTGAGTTTCGCTGCCCTGCCGCAGGGGTACGCCGCCGACACCAGGGCTTACCACATCGCGCCATCTTCCCTGGAAAACGCCCTCAACCAATTTGGCCGTGAAGCGGGCGTGCTCATCACCTTTGGCTCGCAAGTCACCAGCGGTGTGCAAAGTCGTGGCCTTGAAGGCAACTACAGCCCCGAGCAAGGACTGAATGCGCTGCTCGAAGGCACTGGCCTGCAGGCCCGCAGCGAGGGCGACAATGCCTACAGCCTGCAACCGGTGGGCGGCGCGGCGCTGGAACTGGACAGTTCGACCGTCGTCGGCGACTGGCTCGGTGATGCTTCGCAAATCAATGTCTTCGAACACCCCGGTGCCCGTGATGTGATCCGCCGCGAAGAATTCGAGCGCCAGGGTGCCACCCAGGCCCGCGACGTGCTCAACCGCATCCCCGGCGTCAACGCGCCGGACAACAACGGTACCGGCAGCCACGATATGGCGCTGAATTTCGGCATTCGCGGTCTCAACCCACGCCTGGCCTCGCGCTCGACCGTGCTGATGGACGGCATCCCCGTGCCGTTCGCGCCCTACGGTCAGCCGCAGTTGTCGTTTGCCCCGGTGAGCATCGGCAACATGGACGCGGTCGATGTGGTGCGTGGCGGCGGCGCGGTGCGTTACGGTCCGCAGAACGTCGGCGGCGTGGTCAACTTCGTGACCCGGGCGATTCCCGATGAGCCGACGGTCAAAGGGGGTTTCCAGACCGAGACCAGCCCGTCCTCCAGCCACGACGGCTTCAAGACCACGGGTAATCTGCTGGCCGGTGGCACCGCAGACAATGGCCTGGGTGGCGCACTGCTGTATTCCGGCACGCGCGGTGGCGACTGGCGCGAACACAGCGACACCGAAATCGACGACCTTATTCTCAAGGGCAAGTACCAGCTCGACGACGCCAACAGCTTCAACGCCATGGCGCAGTACTACGAAGGCCAGGCCGACATGCCTGGCGGCTTGAACGTCGCCGACTACGATGCCGATCCGTACCAGTCGACCCGCCCGAAAGACCAGTTCTGGGGCCGCCGCACGATGTTCAATTTCGGCTATCGCTACCAGCAGGATCGTCGCGAGTTCACCGCCAACACCTTTTTCACCAAGACCCTGCGCAGTGGCTACCTGGACCAGGGCACCTTCCTGTCGCTGTCGCCACGCGAGTACTGGGTCCGCGGCCTGGAAACCCGTTTTGCCCAAGGCTTCGACCTCGGCGCCACCAGCCACGAAGTCGGCATCGGCTACCGCTACATCAACGAGGCCGGCCACGAACTGCGCTACCGCACACCGATTGCCAGCAACGAATACCCGACCACCAGCAGCCGCAACGACCGCGACACACGCGGCGGCACCGAAGCCAACGCATTCTTCCTCGATGACCGGATCGACATCGGCAAATGGACTATCACCCCCGGCATCCGCTACGAAATGATCGACTCGCAGCAAACCAACAACCTGACCAATGAAAAGTACCAGGGCGACTACAACACGGCGTTGCCGGCATTGAACGTGCTCTATCACCTGACCGACACCTGGAACCTGTACGCCAATACCGAAGGTTCGTTCGGTAGCGTGCAGTACAGCCAGATGCCCAATCGCGTGACCAGCGGCGAAGTCAAGCCGGAAAAGGCACGCACCTGGGAAATGGGCACCCGTTACGACAATGGCCCACTGCGCGCGGAAATCGGCGCGTTCCTGATCAACTTCGATAACCAATATGAAAGTAACCAGACCAACGATTCGGTGATTGCACGTGGCGAAACGCGCCACCAAGGCATCGAGACCAGTGTGAACTACGCCCTCGATGACTTGAGCCCGGCACTGGCGGGCTTAGATGTGTACGCCACCTACGCCTATGTTGACACGACCATCCGCGAAGACGGTCCGAACAAGGGCAACCGTGTACCGTTCTCGTCGAAACACAAAGGCACCCTGGGCGTTGGTTACACCGAGGGGCCGTGGGAGTTGAACCTGGACAGCAGCTATCAAAGCGACCAGTTCGCCGACAACGCCAACACCTCGGCCGAAAGCGCCGATGGCAGCACCGGCAAGATCCCGGGCTACATGCTGTTCAGCAGCCGCGCGGCCTATGACTTCGGGCCGCAGTTATCGGACCTGACGGTGGCGGTGGGTGTGAAGAATATCCTCAACCATCAGTACTTCACCCGTTCGTTCGACGATAACAACAAGGGCAAGTTCGTGGGGGAACCGCGGACGGTTTATTTGCAGACGTCGGTGGCGTTCTAAACCGAGCAAGGGATGATCATTCCCACGCTCTGCGTGGGAACGATCGTTTACCCCCAAAAACAAAACGAGCCTGCATGGCAGGCCCGTTTTCATTTGGGAAGGTCAATCAGGCATCAAGCGTTTTGCGCAGCCTGTTCGTTTTCAAGAAACTCTTCTTCCAGCAGCTTGTCGGCGTGAGGCCGGCGCTCGAAAGGCACCACGGCAGCGCGTGGTTTGCCGCGCAGTTTGCCGAACAGGTGTTCAAGGGCGTGTTCGAGTTTCTCGGCAGCTCCGTCGATCGCCAGTTCCAGGCTGGCGGCTTTATGGGTGACAGAAATCGGTTGGTGGCCTTTTGGCCGCGCTTCCAGCTGGCAGCGCAAATCATGGGGACCAGGCTTGTCGCCGTTCTCGTCCCGCAGGTGAACCTCGACGCGGGTCAGGTCCTCCTCATAACGTTCGAGCGTGCTCTCAATGGTGGTTCGTACCCACTCCTCCAGTCGGATGCTGCTTTGAATATGGTTATCGCTATTGACTTGGATTTGCATAGTTCATCCCTTATTTCAGCTAGCTCGCGAGAGGCCGGTCAGCTAAGCCCTTGGGCGTCATCACCGTGACCTCTTACTTACACAATCGGTCTGTACGATGAACAATTCAACCCCTAAAAAAAGATAAATATCTAATCGCAAAAAAAGCCGGACAACCGGCAAAAGCGCTGTTAAGGTCGGGAGTTGGGTAGCCTGGCTCTTACGTAATAATTGCTCACATTTGCCCCTCCCCCAGCGGGTGCAAGCCGCGAAAGATCCCCGCTTCCTCCACCAGCCAGTCATGCACCGCACGCACGCCTGGATGGCTCAACGCCCCCGGCGCGTAGAGCACCATGTAGCGCTTGTGATTGGGCACCGCCAGGCCGAACGGTACGATCAATGCGCCCCGCTCCAGCTCGTCATTGAGCAGCGTACGCCGTGCGATCGCCACGCCCATCCCGGCGATGGCCGCCTCGATGGTCAAGTGATTGCGGTTGAAGGTATGCCCGCGCCGCACGTCAGCACCTTCGAAGCCGATGGCATCGAGATAGAACTCCCATTCCGCGTATTCGTAACTGCCGCGCCAGGCAGTGATGTCATGCAGCAACGGAAAATGCAGCAGGTCCGCCGGACCATGCAACGGCGGACGACCGCGCAACAGGCCTGGGGCACACACCGGGAAAATCTGCTCATCGAGCAAGGCTGTGGATAACAAGCCTGGGTAGCTGCCGTCATTCAGATCGATGGCCAGGTCGAAATCGCCTTCGTGCAACGGCACGCTGCTGTCTTCGGCGACCAGGCGCAGCTGGATGTCCGGGAAGCGCTGCTGCAAGCGCGGCAGGCGCGGCGTCAGCCACTTGCTCAGAAACGACGGAATCGAGCGCACGCGCAGCGTGCCGCTGATCATGCCTGCGTCCAACCGGCGCAATTCCGCGTCGATGCTGCCGTAGGCCTCGTTGACCGTGATGGCCAGTCGCTGGCCCTCGGCGCTCAGCTCCACACCCCGGGCACGCCGGTGAAACAGGCGAAACCCCAGGCGCTCTTCCAGTTGCCGAATCTGCTGGCTGACCGCCCCCGGCGTAATGTGCAGTTCTTCGGCGCAACGGGTGAACGACAAGTGCCGCGCGGCACAGGAAAACACCTGCAGCCAGACGTAAGTCTGGGCGTGTAGTTGACGGCTCATCGTTTAGTCCTGCTAAAGGCTGTCTTAGGAAGTTTCGTTGGTCACGTAGGACTGAGAGAGGCAGTATCGCTGAAATTGCGCTTGTCCTACAAAAATGGCAGCGATTCATCTTCCATTGCAGGAATAGGCTTTAGCATGGCTATCAGTGTTTTCGATCTCTTCAAAGTCGGCATCGGTCCGTCCAGCTCCCATACCGTCGGCCCCATGCGTGCTGCCGCGACCTTTGCCCAGGCGCTGGTGGACCAGGGTTCAGTGACTGACGTACGGCGAGTGGAAATCCGCTTGTACGGCTCCCTGTCGGCCACCGGTGTCGGTCACGCCACCGACCGGGCCTGCGTGATGGGGCTGATGGGCGAATGGCCGGACCGTATCGATCCCTCCACCATCGACAGCCGGATCCATGCCTTGCGTGAAACCGGCGAGTTGTTGCTGGCAGGCCAGGCGAGCATTGCCTTCAACTGGTCACGCGATCTCCTGCTGCTCGACGAGAGTTTGCCCTACCACCCCAACGCCATGTCCCTGACAGCCTTCGGCGAAACCGGCGAGATGTTCGAGCAGACCTACTACTCGGTCGGTGGTGGTTTCATCATCGAGGCGGCAGAAGCCGAGTCCGGAATTTCACCCACCCGTGACGTGGAGTTGCCCTACGACTTTTCCAGCGCCGCCGAACTGCTCAAGCTCTGCAATCAGCACGGTCTGCGTGTTAGCGAGTTGATGATGGCCAACGAACGGGCCTGGCGCAGTGACGAGGAAATACGCCAGGGCTTGCTGCATATCTGGTCGGTGATGCGCGAGTGCGTCGAGCAGGGTCTGGAGCACGAAGGCATCCTGCCTGGCGGCCTGAATGTACCGCGACGTGCGGCGAAATTGCACCGCAGCCTGTTGGAAATCGGCAAGCCAAACGTCATCACTTCAACCCTGTCGGCCATGGAGTGGGTGAACCTGTACGCCCTCGCCGTGAACGAAGAAAACGCCGCCGGCGGTCGCATGGTGACGGCGCCAACCAATGGCGCAGCAGGGATCATTCCAGCGGTGCTGCACTACTACATGAAATTCAACCCCGACGCGTCGGACGACGACGTCGTGGCGTTCTTCCTGGGCGCAGCCGCCGTCGGCATCCTGTGCAAGAAAAACGCCTCGATCTCCGGCGCCGAAGTCGGCTGTCAGGGCGAGGTCGGCTCTGCCTGCGCCATGGCCGCCGCCGGCCTGGCAGACGTGCTCGGCGCCACGCCGGAGCAACTGGAAAACGCCGCCGAGATCGGCCTTGAACACAACCTCGGCCTCACCTGCGACCCGGTCGGCGGGCTGGTGCAAGTGCCGTGCATCGAACGCAATGCGATTGCTGCCGTCAAGGCGATCAACGCCACGCAGATGGCCCTGCGCGGCGACGGCAAACACTTCATCTCCCTGGATCGGGTGATCCGCACCATGCGTGATACCGGTGCCGACATGCACGACAAATACAAAGAGACATCACGGGGTGGCCTGGCGGTGAGCTGGGTGGAATGCTGACCGGTTTGGTGGCACGCGGACGGTCAGTGCCCTGAAACGGGCAGGTAAAAACAAGGCGGGCCACGGTGCCCGCCTTGTTTTTATACGGGTTTATTGTCTGACAATTTTTCCGGCATGTCCCTTGCTACATCCCGCTTGGAACAATGATGGCGATATTGACGAGAACATGGCCAATGGTCCGGTGTTGCGAACCAACCCGATCACGGCCGGTCAACAACTGCACGTTCAATCAAGCGGTGACGCATCATGGACAACCCTTTTCAGCTCATTACCGATGCTTTTGCAGCGGACTATCAGATCAACCTGAGCATTCAGGGTCTTGATGGCAGCATCATGCTGACCCTGTCCAACAATGGTCGAGTAGTCGCAAAGCGCATGATCAGCGCCGAGCAACGCAACGACCCGCAACGCCTCAAACGCCTGGTGCAGAGCATTCAGTTCGGCATTGCCATCGAACAGGGCCACAGCGCGGTGGCCATCCTCGAGGCCATGACCGATGGCGGCACGCATAGCCTGCCGCCACCGACTGTGAAAAACCGGCCGCGCCCGGCCATCAGGCTTTAAAGCTCGCCCTTTTCCACCTCTGGATGTTCACCCGAGCCCGCACCGGTCTTCCGGTGCGGATGCTCGATCTTCACCGAGGGAAATTGCGAGGAGGCGTAACGCACCACCAGGATCGCAAACGCCAGCAGCAGGATCCCGCCGCACAGGTAAATAATTCCCAGGTCCGGTGGATTGTGATGGGACACGTTGGAAATCAGCAGCCGCGTGAGTGCCGTGATCGCCACGTAGATCAGGAAACGCACCGGCATGTGATTGGTCTTGAAATAAATCCCGACCATCGCACCCAGTTCCAGATAGATGAACAGCAGCAGGATGTCGTCGATTTTGATATGCCCCTGCTCGAGCATCCCGAGAAACTCCATCACCGCGGCCCACGCGGTCACCGCTCCAATGGCGAACAGCGCCAGGTAGTGGAAGGTTTCGACGAACAGGTTGCCCAGTGACTCGGCCAGTTCATGCACGTTCTGCCGCAGCTTTTCGGCCCAGTTGATTTTCACGATGATGCTTCCTTAGGTCGGCTCGACCGGATAATGCAGGTTGGACGTGACGATTGTTCTGCATGCAGAAACAAGGCCACTACCATGATGGCGAGCCGCCCCGGGTTCTGCTCCGTGGCGTTTGGTCGCAGCTACCTTTACCAAGCCACCAACACCCGAGGCCTGACAAATCCCGAAACCGGCCTACATTAAAAAGCCACTACCCAAACCCTGAGGATTCGCTTATCCTTTGCTGTATATAGATACAGTAGTCGAATCAGACAAACAAATTTGAAGGCATGTGAGGTGGTGAATGGCCGTCGAAGTGGTATACCGCAGCAGCCGAGATCTGGAGCGCTTGTTCATGGATAAAGCCGAAGCTGACCGTCATGACAAAATGCTCGAACTGGCCGAGTTGCTGGCTGACGTGTTGCAAAAAGCCGTTCCGTCCCTGACCGAACAGCAAGTGGAAGAAGTCGGGATCTACATGGCGAAGAACCGCGACGTGTTCGCCAAGGCGTTCAAGAGCCAGCCGGATGCGTTGTCCGAACTGCTCACAGCGCCAGCAGACGTTGCGCAGCCGATGGCAGCGGCTGCGCCTGTTGAAGCACCTGTTGCTGTTGAAGAGACTAGCGTTGCTGCGCCCGTTGCCCCGGCCAAGCCAGCCAAGGCTGCGAAAACAGCCAAGTAAGCGACGTATGAATTGAACAGGCCGTGAGTCCAATGGACTCACGGCCTTTTTCATTCGTAAAAATCGAAAGACCTTTCTATCGGTACAGCACTTTCTCCGCCAACTCGTCCGCCACTCGGGCCGGTGAGCGTTTTTCCGCCTGGGCGTGGGCGAAGACTTCGGTGAGTCGCGAGCTAATTTTCGACAGGTGCGCGGTGATGGTGCCCAGCTCTTCGCCGCGATGCTTGAGCGAAACATAGATCAATCCGCCGGCGTTGATCACATAATCCGGCGCATACAGGATGCCCCGCCGCTCCAGTTGATCGGCGACGTCCAGATGGGTCAGTTGGTTGTTCGCCGAACCGGCCACTGCCGAGCAGCGTAGTTGGGTCACGCTGTGGCTGTTCAGCACCCCGCCCAGACCGCAAGGAGCAAGAATGTCGCAAGGCGTGCTGAGCAATGCATCGTTGGCAATCGGGTGCGCGCCGAGTTGTTCCATCGCCAGTTGGACCTTGCCATGGTCGATGTCGCTGACCAGCAATTCGGCCCCGGCGGCGTGCAACTGTTCTGCCAGGGCAAAACCGACGTTGCCCAGGCCCTGGATGGCGACACGCAGGCCTTCGAGGTTATCGCTGCCCAAGCGGGCCATGGCTGTTGCGCGGATGCCGGTAAACACGCCCATCGCCGCATGAGGCGCGGGGTCGCCCGCCGACGTGGTGCTGGTGACGTGCTGGGTCTGCTGGGCGATACAATCCATGTCCGCCACCGAGGTGCCACTGTCGATGGCGGTGATGTAGCGCCCGTCGAGCTGATTGATGCAGCGCCCGAACGCTTCGAACAGCGCAGCGCGATCGGCCACGTGAACGGGGCGAATGATCACCGCCACGCCGCCGCCCTGGGCCAGGCCGGCCAAGGCCGCCTTGTAACTCATGCCTTGGGCAAGGCGCACCGCATCCTCGACTGCAGACTCGTCGCTGGGATAGGCAAGATAACGGCAACCGCCCAGAGCAGGCCCCAAACGGCTGTTATGAATGGCAATCACCGCCTTCAACCCGGTGGCCGGGTCGACGCTAAGATGTAGCGATTCAAGGCGAGTGCTTTGCATGAGAGCGAACATCGTAAGGCTCCCGAATCACTTCTTGTAGTCGCCAGTATAGGCTTGCGCACAAAAATTGCAGAAGCGCACCGGCATAAGCAAAGGCGCCATGCACGCTTTAGGAAATAACCGAAACTGGGCCTGTACGGTACTGGACGAATGGCAAAGACCGGTCTAAAACGAGGCATAGCCCGGAGATTTCCATGACGCCGCGCCAATCGTTTTTCGCCTGCCTGCAACGATCACCGCCTGCGCTGTTCGAGGCGGCGCTATGGATTGCCGTCGAACATGACAATCAGGTTAACCCCGAGGCTGTGTTGGCGCACTTCAAAGAGCTGCAGCTGCGGATCAGTGGCGGCTTGCCCATGCTGCCCGTGAGCGAGTTGGCGCAACCGTTGCTCAGGCGCATGGTCGAGTTGGGGTTCGCCCAGGATGATTTCGCCCCCTTGCGACCACAAGTGGCATTGCTCGATAAAGTCCTGGAGCGTCGCCGCGGGCAACCGTTGGCCTTGGGGCTGATAGCCCTGGAACTGGCCAGAGGCCTTGAGATTCCAATGGTCGGCGTCAACTTCCCAGGGCATTTCCTGCTGCGGGTGCCTGGCGCCGATCATCTGCTCGACCCCTGCGGCGGCCGGCGCCTGTATCCCAACGATTGCCGGGAACTGCTGCACCGCCAGTACGGCCCGAACATGCAACTCAACGCTGAGCACCTGGTCACCGCCACACCCGCACAAATGCTCCAACGACTGTCACGCAACCTGCGCCAGCTGCATCTTTCCCACGACGATTACATTGGCGCGTTGATCGACGCCGAACGCGTGCTGGAACTGGGTGACGCCAGCGCCTCCGACTACCTGGCCCGGGCCAGCCTCTACCAACGCCTGGACTGCCCGAATGCCGAGCGCTTCGACCTGGAACATGCGCTGCTGCTCAGCGACGATCCGATCCAGCGGATTCGCCTGACCGAGCGACTGGGGCATTTGCCGCCCAACTCCATCGTTCATTAACCATCCCTTGTGGGAGCGAGCCTGCTCGCGATGGTCGTCAACCATAACGAGTGGCATCTGGATGTACGCGTTTTCGTTAACGTCCATCGCGAGCAGGCTCGCTCCTACAGGGTTACGCGTGATGTGTTACGGCGTGTCTGGCTGGTTAGCCGGATGCGCCTTGATGAACGCCGGATGGCTGGCCACCAGCGCCGCTACCCGGCGGATTCGCGGATAAGCCTCAAGGGAAATGTTGAAGCGCTCGGCGGCGTACAGCTGTGGAATCAGGTACACATCCGCCAACCCGGGCTGCGAACCAAAACAGTAACCCTCCTCGCCAATCAACTGCTCCACGGTCGAGAGGCCCTGGTTGATCCAGTGCCCGATCCACTCGACAACCTGCGGTTCATCGTGCCCCAACTGGCGCAGCCGATTGAGCACGCTGACATTGTGCAGCGGATGCACATCGCAGCCGATCAGCGCCGCCACGCCACGTTCACGGGCGCGGGCAACGAGATCCTTCGACAGCAGCGGCACCTGTGGATAACGCTCCTCCAGGTACTCGATGATCGCCGGTGACTGAATCAGCAGCTCGCCTTCATCGGTGCGCAACGCCGGCACGCGGCCTTGCGGATTGATGCCCAGGTACGCTGGCTGGCGATGCTCGCCACCCGCTGGTGCGATCAGATTGACTGGCAGCGCCTGGTAATCCAGGCCCTTCAACGCCAGCGCAATCCGTACCCGATACGACGATGTCGAGCGGTAGTAGGTATAGAGTTCCATGAACCGATCCCCTTAGCGAGCCGGCAACACTTTGCCGCGGCATTCACCGAAACCGATGGACGCAAACCCTTCGCGGCTGCAACGACCACGCAAGATGATTTCGTCGCCGTCTTCGAGAAATTTACGCACTTCGCCCGAGGCCAGTTCGATCGGCTTTTTACCGCCCTCGGTGATTTCCAGGAGGCTGCCGAACTGGTCGTTTTGCGGCCCCGACAAGGTGCCCGAACCGAAAAGGTCGCCAGCCTGCAACTGGCAGCCATTAACGCTGTGATGCGCAACCAGCTGCGCCACGGTCCAATACATGTGTTTCGAGTTGCTCAGGGCCAAGCGATGGGCCGGCAGGTTCTGCTCGCGCATGGCTTCGGTGAGCAGCAGCACTTCCAGCTCGATGTCGAACGCACCAGCAGCTTGATCGCGTTTATCGAACAGGTACGGCAGCGGCTGCGGATCGCCTTCCGGACGTGCAGGCTGGGCGAGGCGGAACGGTTCCAGCGCTTCAGCGGTCACGACCCACGGGGAAATACTAGTGATGAAACTCTTCGACAGGAATGGACCCAACGGCTGGTATTCCCAAGCCTGGATATCACGCGCCGACCAGTCATTGAGCAAGCAGAAACCGGCGATGTGGTCAGCCGCGTCCCCAATGGCGATGGAGTCGCCCATGTCGTTGCCCTGGCCGATCCAGATGCCCAGTTCCAATTCGTAGTCCAGGCGTGCACAGGGCCCGAACGTCGGCTCGGTCTGACCGGCCGGCAGCGTCTGGCCTTTCGGACGGCGCACGTCGGTGCCCGACGGGCGGATGGTCGAGGCGCGACCGTGATAACCGATCGGTACGTACTTGTAGTTAGGCAGCAACGGGTTGTCCGGGCGGAACAGTTTGCCGACGTTCTGTGCGTGCTCGATGCCGACGTAAAAGTCGGTGTAGTCGTTGATCTTCGCTGGCAGATGCATCTCACAATCGGAAGCCAGGGGCAGCAGTTTTGCGCCCTGGGCCTCAATCTTGCCGTGCAGGGTGCTGCCGTCCTTGAGCAGCTCGATCAAGCGTTCACGCAAGGCTACGCGAGCCTCGCGGCCCAACTCGAAGAAGGCATTCAACTGACCGCCACGGGTGGCTTCGACCGCGGCTTTTGCAGTGCCGTCGAACAGGCCGGCATCGAGTGCCGCTTCCAGATCGAAGATATGCTCGCCGATGGCCACACCACTGCGCGGCGCCGCCCCCTTCACGCTGAACACGCCCAGCGGCAGGTTTTGCAGAGGGAAGTCCGCATGACCGTTGGCCGAGGCAACCCAGCTGCGAGTAATGGAAGTTTGCGTCATGGGTTATCTCCGGGTCGGGTCGAAAGTGGCGGGAAAAGTGGCCCAGCAAGCATCGTAGTTGTCTTGCAGTTGCGGGCAATCGAGGGCGAACTGGCTCGGGCGCAGCACCTGGCTGGTCTCGAACATGAAGGCCATGGTGTTGTCGATTTTCGACGGTTTCAGGTCGGCGTTGATCGCCTTGGTGCAGGTCTCGCCGTCTGGCCCGTGAGCGCTCATGCAGCTGTGCAGCGACGCGCCGCCGGGCACAAAACCTTCGGCCTTGGCATCGTACTCGCCCTGGATCAGCCCCATGAATTCGTTCATCAAGTTACGGTGGAACCACGGTGGCCGGAAGGTGTTCTCGGCCACCATCCAGCGTGGCGGAAAGATCACGAAGTCGAGGTTGGCCAGGCCGTGGACGCTGGTCGGCGAGGTCAGCACCGTGAAGATCGACGGGTCCGGATGGTCGAAGCTGACCGAGCCGATGGTGTTGAAACGGCGCAGGTCATATTTGTACGGCACGTTGTTACCGTGCCAGGCGACCACGTTCAACGGTGAGTGATCGAGCTCGCAAGCCCACAACTGGCCGAGGAACTTCTGCACCAGGGTCGTGGGTTGTTGAAGATTTTCGTAACAAGCCACCGGGGTCAGGAAATCACGTGGATTAGCCAGGCCGTTGCTGCCGATCGGCCCCAGATCCGGCAGGCGCAATGGTGCACCGTGGTTCTCGGCAATGTAACCGCGCGCTTGTGGGTCAAGCAGTTCGATGCGCCATTTCAACCCGCGAGGCAATACCGCAATTTCCAGCGGCTGCACTTCCAGCACGCCCAGCTCGGTGGCAATGCGCAGGCGGCCCTGTTGCGGCACCAGCAGCATTTCGCCGTCGGCATTGAAGAATACGCGCTCCATGGAACGGTTGGCGCGGTACTGGTAGATGCTGATGCCCGACGGTTTATCCGCGCCGGAGTTGGCCGCCATGCTCACCAGGCCGTCGATGAAATCGGTTGGCTCGGCGGGAATGTCCAGCGCGTTCCAGCGCAGGCGATTGGGTGTCACTTCGCCCAAGGGGCCGCCGGCCAGTTGCCGATCGAGCTTGACGAATGCCGGGTGATTGGCCGAAGGCTGAATCCGGTACATCCACGTCCGCCGCGCTTCGCTGCGCGCCATGGTGAACGCGGTGCCGGAGAACAATTCGGTGTAGAGGCCGTAAGGGGCTTTTTGCGGGGAGTTCTGGCCGACGGGCAGTGCGCCAGGCAATGCCTCACTGCTGAATTCGTTGCCGAAGCCTGACTGATAGGCCAGTGCTGGCGTCGTTGAATCGGAGTTCATGGAGCCTCCTGAACAGAGAGTCGACAGTGGCCGGTCGCTCTGTTGCAGAGGTCATGGCACGCCGGGGTTATTTTTATCGTAATCCAATTACGCATAACGTAATTTGATTGGCGTTGACCGTCAAGCTATAAAGACGCCCATTCGTCCCGGGATCACAACGCCTCCATGGAAAAGCCTGACAGCAACGGTAAACAGAAAGTCCGCTCGGCCGAGGTGGGTACCGACATCCTCAAGGCCTTGGCCGAGTTGTCGCCCTCGACTTCGCTCTCGCGCCTGGCCGAGCACGTGCAAATGCCGGCGAGCAAGGTTCACCGCTACTTGCAGGCGCTGATCGCCAGTGGCTTTGCCGAACAGAATGCGGCAACCAACCATTACGGCCTGGGCCGCGAAGCCTTGCGCGTCGGATTGGCGGCACTCAACAGTATGGACGTGCTGAAAGTCGCCGCCCTGCCGTTGGCCGAGTTGCGCGACGACTTGAACGAAACCTGTTTTGTGGCGGTGTGGGGCAACCAGGGCGCGACCGTGGTGCATATCGAACCGGCGGTGCGGGCAGTGACGGTGGTGACGCAGTTGGGGTCGGTGTTGCCATTGCTCAGTTCCTCCACGGGCCTGGTATTCGGCGCGTACCTGCCCAAGCGTGAAACCGTAGAGTTGCGTGAACAGGAACTGCTGTCGGCCAGCGCTCATCCCCTCGGCGATGACCAGGTCTATGAAACGCTATGTGGGCAGATCCGCAGCCGCGGCTTGCATCATGTTCATGGTTTGTTGATGCCGGGTGTCGATGCATTGTCGGCACCGGTGTTCAACGCCGTCGGGCACGTGGTGGCAGTCGTCACCATTGTCGGCCCGGCCTCGTTGTTTCATGCCGACGAAAACGGCCCGGCGGCGCAGCGTTTGCTGGCAGCGACGCGGGCCGTGAGTTGGCGGATGGGGTATGAACCGCCCACCGTCATCGGTTAGCCGGATTACATCAAAATCGTTTGCTCGCTGGATTCAGGCTCGGCGAGCGACTCCTTCATCAGTTGGCTGACAACGGCCAGGTCCACCGTTTTGCCGGTGCACGCAGAGATGACACCCATGCAGGTATTAACATTGCCGATCTGTTTGGCAATGGCCTTCTGCACCATGGAAAAACCTAACTTGCCAATGCGCATCGTGGCCAACTCCATCATGCAATCGAGGTAACTTGTGAACAGCTTCTCGTAGTTCCCTTCCTGAAACGCCTTCGCCCCCTCAAACACTGCCTTCGTCATCACGACAGCACTTAACGCGAGCCCGATGGGTGCAAAAGGGATACTGACAATGGTGACCGCCGCGACTGCGGTGTCGTAGATCAGCTTGCCGACAATCTCCGCGAGACTGGTCGTCTTGGCATCAACGTCGTCAATGATCTGAGCCATTGCATCGGTGTAGCAACGGGAGAAATCCCGGACTCGACTATCGAGTTGCAAATGAGGGATGTCCTCGATGCTGCGCAGCTTCACTTTCTCGAGGTATGCACTGACGACTTTCTGCTGCGTCAACTTGGCTCGCTTGCTGTAATAACTGCCAAGCCCTGCCGTTTTCACCGATCTGGCAAACTCGGCCAAGGGCCTGAACGATCTGCAATCCGGTGCAGAGGGGGTATACAGCAGATCATCCGCGACGCCATTGTGCATGAGGCGGAAAACATAAAGACCGTCGACCTGGCAATCTTGCAGATAAAACCTGTAGAGGCCCTCGCGTTGAGGGGACTCGGGGTCTTCAACATGCTCGATTGGGTCAGGTTCTACTTCGTGTGACTGATCAATCAGCCCTTCGATCTGCTCAAATTGCTTGCGTTCAAGATGACCATTGAACAGCGCTTCCAGCGCTGAACGATGCATTTCATTGCGCCGCAGATCCGCGTAGACGTCGCGCTTCAAGGCATAACCCGGTGCGTTCTGATCCAGGTAATCAGCCTTCAGCATGGCGAGGTACTGCTCACCTGGGCGCAAAGTTTTAGACCAGCCAGGCAAATACTTGATCAGCAGGCTGGATACGGGTGGATGACCGGGTGATAGACGAATGGACGGGTAAATTCCGGGGTTATGAGCCGGACCACTCTCTTCGGTAATGTGATGTTCATCGATGATCATCCGGGACAAGGTCATCTCGTTGGAATCACCAAGCCTCACCACAATCAGGTCAGGATCTATGTCGACTGTTTCGCCGTGTTGCGCCAGGACCTCCTCTGCGCGCTCCTTGATCAGCTTGGTGGCGAAATCCTCGTAACTGATCAGCGCTGCCTCGCGGCTTGCAAGTCGGGTCAAACCTTTGAGCTCGATGTTCAGCCGGGCGAAACATTGTCGCTGGGTGGCTGTGGCCGAACGATAGCCGGCAGGAACAACCGCTTGCATTTCCCCCCGCAACCAATCGACATGCAGCATAACCCCCTGGCGCAATGCACCCTCTGCGCTGTTTGGCCAAGGGCTGCGCTGGATACCACACCACTGACTTGGCAAGTCCTGGAGACGTCTCATGTACGCGTCGAAGCTGGCGCGTTCACTGGCCAGCGCCTGGCGGCTCAGGTAACTGCGCCCTTCGGGTTGAGCGGTCCATTCGGCCAGATGGAAATTCAATTGTTTGAAGCTCGCAAATTCATACCAGCTCCTGCCACCCGGCGCCTGCGGTGCATAAAGCACACAAAGGCCTTCTTCGCCCTGCGACCCGCAACAGACAATCATCCCCTCGAAAGCGCCTTTCGCATCACCGAACGAGAGCGCTCCCATGGAACAACGCCCATCACCTTGCGCGGCGATAGCGACGATCTGCAGGCTCTCGTCGCTGATATGCCTTTGTAGCTTCGCGCTGAATGAACTCAGTCGTATACGACTGCTCAACAGAATCTGTTGCGCTTGAAGCACCGCTTCGGCCGTGTATTTCTTTTCGAATTGTTCCGCATAGAATTTGCGCATGCTCGCGTCGACCATCACCTCCAGAAGATCCTCTGCGGTCACGCCGGACGGCAACGCTTGCCCTTCCAGTTTGACCTCCAATGGAAGGGTGGTGGAGCCGTACAAATCGTTGAGCATGAATTCGGGAAGCGTCAAGCGATTGCTTTGCACAACCTTTTGCTTGCCGACGAAGAATGTGTAGTGAGCGCTGACGAAAATCTGGTCCGGGTCAACAACCTCACCGCAGAGGATTCGAACAACCTCCCGCGCTTGAAATCTGGCAAACGCCTTGAGGGATTTTACTTCTCCAAGCAGTGCATCCAGCGCCTGTTCGCTTTCGGTCAGGGACTGCTCGGCATCAAAGTAGTACTGGCGATCTTCCTCACTTGCACGTTGCAGCCAATCCGGCAGCTGGGGTGCTTGCCTGGAAGGGCGTAAAACTTCTTCTTGAAGTTTATACGCGGGCTCATTGGTTAATCCATTAATTTCCATGCACTGTCCTTTTTGCATATATTATTATGCTGGTCATTACTGTAAATCCCCGTTTCAACTTGTAAAAAAACCAAAACTGAAAAACTGAAACTATCGGGGCGACTCCAAACATATAAGCACTACAGCCATAGAAGTACACCCCAAAACTTGTGTGCATTCATGAACAAACAAAACGCCTTACAATTCGCACATCAAGTAACAATACCCAAGACTTTCGCCTTGGCCACGGCTTGCGTTCTGCGCTCCACCCCCAACTTCCCGTTGATACGTCGCGCGTGGGTCTTGACCGTATGCAAGGAAATGAACAACAGATCGGCAATTTGTTGATTAGAATTGCCCTGCGCCACTAACTGCAGCACCTGTATCTCACGCTGGCTCAAGCGGTTCTGGGCTGCGCCCGGCACCTGGTGATCATCGCGCGACTCGGTCAGGCCAATGGCTTGCAGTAGCTGCGGCTGGCGCAACTGCAAATCGCGCACGGCTTGTTGCAGGTTGCACCGCTCAACCAGTGCCAGTCCTTGCGCCAATGACTCCCTGGCTACGTCCAGGTCACCCTGAAGCCAGGCCACCTCAGCCAAGGCAAGATGCAATTGCGCTTGCAGTGCCGTCATCCCTCGCCGGCAGGCCCGTTGCAGTTGGGCTTCAAGCCGCTCCAGAGGTGTTTGCGTCTGCCCCAGGTAAACCTCGGTCAAGACCAGCAGATACTCCAGGCCGTCGATCATCTCCAGCGTTGCCGGTGGGGCCTGTCGTGCAGCGGGGCCGTGATAGTGACGCAGCACCCGTGTCAGGGCCTGGTGAGCCAGTTCCGGTCGCCTTTGTTGCAGCCAGAAATGGATACTGGTGTGCAGCAAAACACCGCGATAGACCGTCTCGGGTATCCACCGTTGTTGCATCAAGCGTTCGGCGTCGCGCAGCCGGTCGAAAGCCTGGGCGTAATCCAGACGATTGGCCGCCAGTTGTGCCAGCCCCAGAAAACCATACAGCGCTCGCTTGTCCTGGCTGCGCAAGCAGATCTGCAGGCCGCTCTCGAAGTGCAGGGCCGCCTGCTGCTCCCGACCCAGACTCAAGTTCAATCGGCCACGACGCAGGGCGATCCGCCCCAACAAGGGTTCGACATTCGAATGCTGCCGACAGAGCAGGCCGTGCATGTTGGCGAGCAGGTCATCGGCCCTGCAGGAGGCTCCGCGTTGCTCCAGCAACTGGGCGTGATCGAGCTCCAGCAACCCCTCGAAAACCAGCGATCCTTGGGCCCGGGCGAGGCACAGCGCTTCGCGGTTAAGCGCCTGTGCGACGTCAAGTTCGCCCCGCAGCAAAGCCTGTTGCGTCAAGCCGGACAGGCACATCAGCCGGGCAGTCCAGCACTCGGGGTCGAGTTCGCCCAGCGCCTCGAGAAAGTGTGCCCGTGACGCCTCCATGCGCCCTTGCAAATGCAGCAACCAACCTTGTTGAGACTGCCATCGTGCGATCAATTGCCGCTGAAGGGTTGCCGACGGCTGCGGCGTGAAGCGTGACAACTGCTCGATGCATTCGCCCGCCTGCTCGAAGCGCCCGGCAAACAAGAGGGCTGCGGTAATCAGCCCGACCAGTTGCGGCGAACCGAACAGCAGTTCCTCGCCGCGTTGCTCGTGTAAACGAAGCAGCAGTACCACGGTCTGCTCTTCGAACAACTGCTCGAAACTGAAATGCTGCAACAGGCTGACCGCGACCTCGAACTCTTGCGCCAGCAACGCCTGTTCGAACGCGGCCTTCCAGTCCTGTTCAGCGACGAACCACTGACAGGCACGACGATGCCAGAAGCGTCCGGCCGGCCATTGTTCATCGCGCATCAACAGGGCCAGTGGAGCGAAAATCTGCAACCAGTCTGTTGAGTCTTGCCAGGGTTCGATGAAACAGCCCAGCGCCTGCAATGCACTCAAGTATTGTGCGCCCTCGCCCGCACCGAACAGGTGATCGCTGAGCCGGGCGTTGAATCGCGGCAACAGCGCCAGCACCCGCCAGGCTTCGGCAAGCTCCGGAGTCAGGTTGGCGAAGAGTTCATGCTCAAGGTAGTCGTGCAGGGTATCCGGTCGACCATGGAGGGTGTCGTGCCGCGTCCAGTCGCATTTTTGCAGCAGCGCAATCCTCACCCCGGCGCACCAGCCACCACTGTGGCGCAAAATCCTCTCGGCACCTTTCGCGGCCTGGGCCGGTTCCAGGTGATGCAACAGCTTTTCGATTTCACCTTGATTGAACGCCAGCGCAGCGCACTCACTCTCGTACAGTTCATCATCGAGCAGCAGCCGTGGCCAGTTGCATTGCGGACGCCGCCGCCCACTCAGCCACCAGGTGATCATCGGGCTGCTGCCGGCCAGCAACCGGTCGAGCAACAGGTCCAGCTCCGGGTCAGGGACACGGCAATAGTCATCGATAAACAACCAGGTGGCGGTCGATAAACGAGCCAGATACTCCAACAATTCGGACTCATCCGACGTTTTCAGTCCCAGCGTTTGCGCCAGGCGCTGGCAAAAGCCACCCACACTGATCGCCTCACCCGCCAAGGGCAGCCAGCGGATCTCACAGGTTGCCGGCGCGTTCAGCATGCATTCTGCGAGCAGCGCACTCTTGCCACTGCCGGGCGGTGCGCAGAGCAACTTCACCCGCGCCGTCGAGGCCAGCAACGGCTCGACCAGGCGCGCGCGATACAGGTGATGGGGAGACAATCGAGGCAGGAGTCCAGGACGGTCCAGACACGTCGTCATGGCAGTCATAGTGGTGCGCCTTTTTTATTTTTGTGGCGCCACCCTAGTCCTCTGTTGAGCGCTTGTTGAAGAAGTATTCAACACACTGATCAAGCCCTATAAAAAAGGTGACCACGAGGTCACCTTTTTGTGTATCCGCTGTAGGAAACCTACCTCACACCTGTACTCCGTAGCGCCGCTGGCGTGTAGTCCCCTGCTTTGGCGGCGATGTTGAATTCGAAGCTGCGCTTCTCCTCATTCTTCATCCCCAAGGCGATGTAACGACCGGCGATCAGGTCATACAGCGCTTCGACCGTGTAGGCCGGGACCTGATGATCGTAGTAGAACTGCGCGTGTCCTTCGGCCACTCGCCAAAGCTGGCCACGACCATCGTAGTGATCGGCCAGCGCCACTTGCCAGGTGTCCTCATCGATGTACATGTGACGCTTGGCATACACATGCCGCTCATTGGGCTTGACCGTGGCGACGACTTCCCAGACCCGATGCAGCTCATAACGGGTCAGGTCCTGATTGATGTGCCCGGCCTTGATCACGTCCGTGTATTTGAGGTCGGGCGAGTCAAGCTTGTAGCTGTTGTAGGGGATGTACATTTCCTTCTTGCCGATCAGTTTCCAGTCATAGCGATCCGGCGCTCCGGAAAACATGTCGAAGTTGTCGGTGGTGCGCAAGCCGTCGGAGGAGGTGCCGACGCCGTCATAGGCCACTTGTGGCGCCCGCCGCACCCGACGCTGGCCTGCGTTGTAGATCCAGGCCTTGCGGGGTTCCTGGACCTGGTCGAGGGTTTCGTGCACCAGCAGCACGTTGCCCGCCAGACGGGCCGGCGCGGTCACTTCCTGCTTGAAGTAGTTGAGGACGTTTTCATCACTGCCTGCCTTGAGATCACCCAGCAACGACGGCACCGCCACTTCGTCCTTGAAGCGGATGACCGTGAAATCGCCATTGGACTGGGGCGTTGCCTGGGTGATGGTGCGACGCAGGTTACCGCCGTGATAACGGGTGATGTGATTCCAGATCACCTCGACGCCGTTCTTCGGAATCGGAAAGGCGTAGTAGCGATTGCCGGTGAAATTGGCCAGGCCGTTGCCGTCATTGGTCGGCGTCACATTCAGTGCGCTGCGCTTGGCCGCTTCATACACCTCTGGTGGCAGCGCCGCTGTGCGATGGCTCGGATAGACCGGGATCCGGTAGGTCTCGGGGTAGCGTTTGAACATCGCGACCTGGCCATCGGACAGCTTGTCCTTGTACTGGTCGACCGTGGCCGCAGTGATGATGAACAAGGGTTTTTCACTGGCGAACGGATCGGCCAGAAAGCCCTTGCTGTCCACGGCACCCGCATTTTTTGCAATGCCGCCGGTCCACGGCGGAATCGACCCAGCGGCGTTACCGGCCTTCTCGGCGCCCAGCGGTGTGAGGCTGGTACCGAGCTTGTTCGCTTCCTCCGCCGATACCGCCGCCATCACGTTGACGGCCAGCAGACTCAAGGCCAGGGCGCCACCCAATTGCAGAATCATCTTGCGCATCGAATTCATCCTCTTTCAGCCAGGTCAGAAGTTCACGCCAAAGCTCAACGCCACGAAGTCGCGGTCTTCGAGCACGTTGTAGTCACCCCCGAAGAAGTCGGTGTAACTGAGGCTTGCGGTATAGGTGTTGCGGTAGTCGGCATCGACGCCGAGGCTGACGGCCTTGGCACCTTCATTGAACAGCCCGTTGGGGCCGTAGCCGGCGACGTCGTGGGACCACGACAGGTTGGGACGGAAATTGATCCCGGCGATGACGTTGTTGTAATCGAGGATGGCGCGGGCGCGATAACCCCACGAGGTCGAGGTCACGAAACCATCGGTATCACCACCGAAACCGTATTGCCCGTACACCGAGTCCCGGCCGTAGCGCAACTTGCTGCGTGACTCCAGGCCGCCGACGTGAACCACGGCGGCTTCACCCACCAGGGTCAGGCGATCCGCGCCCGCGATCTGATCGACGAAGTGCGTCAGCGTGCTCTGGACCTGGGTCACTTCCTTGCGACGGTAGCCTGTGTTGTCGGCGCCAGGCGAAGTCGCGATCGGCGATGCCGCGCCACCGGCGATCGGGTTGAGCATCGCCAGGGTCAGGTCGTTGGTGTTGACCTGCACCGGCGCGTTGGGGCGATAGCTGATCTCGCCGGTCCACGCCGTGCCGGTGGGCAAGGTGGTGGAGAAACTCGCGCCATACAGGCGAATGTCTTCGGGGTATTCAAGGTAATACTGGCCGCGACCGAGCATCACGCTTTGCGCCAGTGCCGAACCCGTGCCGGGGGCGATGGCATTGGCGGTGGCGACGATTCGCGGAAGGCTCGCCAGCGTCGCGAGACCGGCCGTTGTCGTACCGACATTCGGCGTACGGCTGTGATAGTTCATGAAGTACAGACCGTACTCGGTATCGTCCCCCAACCAACGCAACGCCGTGCCCCACTGCCCCGAATCGCGGGCATCGCGGTCGCCGCCACGGGGAACGACCACGCCTTCACTAGTGACCTCGAAACCCTGGCCGAAGGCGGCGGCAATCGGCTGCAATGGCGCAATCGCCGGGCTGGCCACGGTGTAGCCCTTGTTACAACCATCCGCCACCACGTCGACGCCGAAGAAGGTGCCGCAGTTATCAACGACGGTCTGGTCCCACTCCAGTTGATAGAAGCCTTCCACCGTCAACTTGTCCGTCAGGCCCTGGGAGGCGAACAGCATGTTGACCGGAATCAGGCCCTCCTTGATCTCGGCACCGGGACGGCGAAAGGCGGACACGTCGACCGGGTTGATGCTGTTGATCGAGTTGCCGATGAAGGTACTTTCGCCCCAACTGACCACCTGCTTGCCGGCGCGCACCGTACCCGGCAGGTCGGCGATGGAGTAGTTGTGATAGACGAAGGCGTCGAGGATTTGCCCACCGGACGATTTGGAACCCTCTTTGCGATTGTGATCGCTGATCGGCTTGAAGGGCCGGTCTTCGTCCTTCAATTCGAAGTCGTACCAGTACTTGCCACGGACGAACACACCGGTGTCGCCGTACTTCAGCTCGAGGTCGTGAATGCCCTTGAAGATCTTCGAGAAGGTTTCACCCTTGCCGAAATTCTGCCGCCCGTCGTCACCGGTCGACGCCTGCCCGCTGCCGCCGTTGACGATGCCGACCAGGGCATCATCGGCATCACGCATGCCCCAGCTCGCACCGACCGACAGCGAAGAGTCGAACGTGCCCTCGATTTCCCCAATGTTGAATGAAAGCGCCTGCGCCTGGGCACAGCACCCCAAGGCCACCGCAACAGCCAACGCCTGCGGTGTGAAGATGGCGCGCATTGTTGTTTTTGTCATGCGTCTTCCCCGGTGAGTGACAGAAGGCCACACCCTACTGCCGCACGCCGGGAGCGATAAGCGCACCAAGGAGGTATTCGTGATGTCGCTCCAAAGGATGAATGCCTGCATGGAACGGGGGGATTGCACGGGGTATAGACACACTGGATGTGGCGGCATCAATTGCAAACATGGTCTAGGCTGCTGGCAGGCAGGACTGTTGCGCCAACGGTAACGGTGCATCTCCCCGATCGCTATTTTTCCTTTGCCGGCAAAGACTTATTCTTGCCCTGCGCTTTCGGGACAACCGCCGCAAAGCGCGACGCAACGAAAGGCACTGCGCCTTCGCCGTTCGCGACAGATTTCAGATGATTTGAACGTGTCGAGTCATCACCCCGTGTACATCGACGTTGATTTGTAGCTCCTGGATCCAACGTCTTCTTTGGCCGCTGCGTTTGCAGCGGCCTTTTTTATGGGGGATGGTTTTTAGGCGAAGGGAGGGGGAAATCGGAAGGAAGGCAGCGTCCGTGCGGACCCTGCCCGATGAAGCCTGATCAGATCGAATGCTTCTGCAAATTCCCCATCATCTCTTTCAGCGCTTCAATGTTGTCCTTCGGATGCGCTGCGCCCTCGAAATCACAGATCTGCTGCCAATGCGCCGCCACGTCTTCCGGCGAGAAACCCTCCCGCGGATCGAACCCGGCGCCGAGGCTGCGTTCCCAGCGCACTTTGCCCATCCAGCCGCCGCCCACTTCGAACAGCCCGGAGGTTTCCTGGCAGTTTTCGCTGGCCAGGTACACCACCAGCGGGCTGACCAGTTCCGGTTTGAGTTGTTCGAACACTTGCGGCGGGATCAGGCCTTCGGTCATGCGGGTGCCGCCGGTGGGGGCGATGGCGTTGACCAGGATGTTGTTCTTGCGGCCTTCGATGGCCAGGGTGCGGGTCAGGCCGTAGAGGCCGAGCTTGGCCATGCCGTAGTTGGACTGGCCGAAGTTGCCGTAGATGCCGGAGGTGGACGCGGTGAAGATCACCCGGCCGTAGTTTTGCTCGCGCAGGTGCGGCCAGGCGGCGCGGGTGACTTTGTAGGCGCCCTCGACGTGGACGCGGTAAACCAGATCCCAGTCGGCGTCTTCCATTTTGTGGAAGGTCTTGTCGCGCAGGATGCCGGCGTTGTTGACCACCACGTCGACGCGGCCGAAGGCGTCGAGGGCGTGTTGGACGATCTTGTCGCCGTCGGTGACCGAGTCGTGGTTGGCCACGGCGGTGCCGCCCGCGTCGCGAATTTCGTTGACCACGCGGTCTGCCGCCGAGGCATTGGCGCCTTCGCCCTGGGTCGAGCCGCCGAGGTCGTTGACCAGTACCTTGGCGCCCTGTTTGGCGAACAGCAGTGCGTGCGCCCGTCCCAGGCCGCCACCCGCACCGGTGATGATCACGACTTTATCTTCGAAACGCACAGACTCATTCATGGGGAACTCCAGCAGGCCAGGGACATTGGCTTGGAGTTTCAGGCACGGCGCTACGGGATCACAATGAACAGGGGGGAGGCTGAATGGTGTGCGATAAGGTAGGGGGATGATGAGCACGAGGCGGCCTGTTGCTTGTTGACCGCGTGCATATCCATTCCTGCGGTAACGGCCACTTATGGTTTCGCTTTTACAGCGAGTCACTTGGAAAAGCCCCAAGTAACCAAGGGCTCTTGCCCCTGGCGTTCGGTGCCTCGCTAAGGCTCGGCATGCCCTCCCTCCGGTCCTGCTCCGTGGGCCCGCCGCGATGGGGCAAGAAAATCAAAAGCCAGATCAAGATCTAACGCAAAAGCGAGGCGGCCTGACAGCCGACCTGATCGGGACCTGTACGCGTTCTCCTTGGAGCCAGGCTTGCCGGCGAACCAGGCGCTGCGGTGTGTCTGTTGTACCGCGTTATCGTTCTTCGCCGGCAAGCCTGGCTCCTACAGGGGATTGGGGTACTTGCAAAAGTCAGGTCGGCTTTAAGGCCGCCTCGCTTTTGTTTTTGATCTGGGTGCCCCGTTAACCACGATGGCCGAACGCAGGCATTGCGCAGTGGGGAAACCGGCAGGACGCCGGTTTAGCCGCGCTGGGCCATGGATGGCCCATCGCGGCGACCCACGGAGCAATGCCGGAGTGAGGGCATGCCGAGCCTAGGCGAGGCACCGAGTGGTGGGGCAAAGCCTTTTGCTTACTTTTTGGCGTTTGAAAAAGTGAGTCGCCGTAAGGGCGAAACCATAAGCCGCCGTTACCGCAGCAATGGATATGTACTCAGACAACAATCTCCCACAGGCGTTGACGTTGACGAAAAGGCTCAGGGCGTGAGGAGGCAAGAAAATCCAAAGCAAAGCAAAAGCAAAAGCGAGGCGGCCTACCGGCCGGCCTGATCTCAGGTGAAAGCGATCCCCCTGTGGGAGCTAGCATGCCAGCGAAAGCGTCCGAAAATTCAGCGCAATGTTCAAGTACGCCTTCACCGGCAAGTTCCTACGAACAAGCCACCTTGAGCGGCGGTGAGATCGACTGGTCGCGGAAGGCCAGGTAGTGCTTGAGTACCTGGCACGGCGCTTCGATCTGCGGGTAA
This sequence comes from Pseudomonas sp. WJP1, assembly GCF_028471945.1. Taxonomy (NCBI): domain Bacteria; kingdom Pseudomonadati; phylum Pseudomonadota; class Gammaproteobacteria; order Pseudomonadales; family Pseudomonadaceae; genus Pseudomonas; species Pseudomonas sp. WJP1. Next base: position 931,630 of record NZ_CP110128.1, on the reverse strand, counting down.
TGGCCGATGTCGCTGAGCAGGATCGCGTCCGGGTTGGGTATCAGCTCACGGTAGCGCGCGACCATGTGGGCACCGGAAACCGGGTCGACCTCGCCATCGATCACCCGCAGCGGCACTTCGCCGCGCTGCATCGCGCCAACCCAACGCTCGCGCTGGGTTCGCCGCTCGGGGATGTAGGCAATCAATTTATGCATGACCCGTGGCCCGTGATTGCTTTCGACCAGGCTCCAGAAATCATCCATCTGGCTCTCGCTGGGACGAGTCTGCGGGCCGAAAATCTGGCGAAAACTCTTCACCAGCCCATCGCGGCTGAATGCACGGCCGATCATCCACCCCAGTGGGCTGAGCAGGAGTTTTTGCATCAGCACCGCGCGATGGGTTTCGGGGAACAGCCCGCCATTGAGGAACACGCAACTGGCGAGGTGGATGCGCGCTTCGTAATGCCGGGCCAGCAGTTCCTGGGCCACGCTGTCGCCGTAGTCATGGGCAAGCAGGTGCAATGGCTGCTCGACCTTCAGGTGCGTCAACAACTCCTGTTGCAGATCGGCCTGCTCCAGCAGGCTGTATTCGTGATCCACCGGTTTGGCCGAGTCGCCGAAGCCGAGCATGTCACAGGCAATCACCCGATAGCGCTGGGCCAACGGTTGCCAAAGGTAATGCCAGTCCCAACTGGCGCTCGGGAAGCCATGGATGAGCAACAACGGCTCACCCTGCCCCGCCGTCCAGTAACGGATGGCGTGGCCACGGAACATGAAAGTCTGGCTGCGCTTGCGCCAGACACTCAGGGGAATCTCGGCGAGTGGCATTAGATTTTGTATCCCGGGTCCAGTTTATCGAGCTTGCGCAGCAGCGCCGGCCAGGCCAGCGCTCCGCCCATTCCTTGAGCACTTTTGGTGACACCGGCGATCATCGCCTTGGCACCCGCCAGAATCTGCGGTTCGATGGCAATCAGTTCGGCCCCACCGTTCTGCGCCATGACCTGGATGTCGCAGGCGCGTTGAAAGATAAACATCATCAGGAAGGTGTCGGCGATGCTGCCACCGCAGGTCAGCAGACCGTGGTTGTGCAGCATCAGGAAATTGTTGGCGCCGAGGTCGGCTTGCAGTCGCGCCTTTTCCTCATGGTTGAGCGCAACACCTTCGTAGGCGTGATACGCCAGGCTCGACAGGACAAACAGCGACTGCTGGCTGATCGGTAAAATGCCTTGTCGTTGCGCCGACACCGCCACGCCCGAAGCCGTATGGGTGTGCAGCACACACACCACATCGTGGCGAACCTCGTGCACCGCACTATGGATGGTGTACCCCGCCGGGTTGATCTCGTAGGGGCTTTCCATCAACTTGTTGCCGGCCTGATCGACCTTGACCAGGCTCGACGCGGTTATTTCGTGAAACATCAAGCCGTAGGGGTTGATCAGAAAGTCTTCGGTGCCCGGCACCTTGGCGGAGATGTGGGTGAATATCAGATCATCCCAGCCATGCTGGGCGACCAGGCGGTAGCAGGCAGCCAGGTCGACGCGGGTCTGCCACTCGGCAGCGCTGACCTGGTCTTTGACACTGGAGGAGGACTGGACGGGGGCTACGCTCACGGCAAGGAACCTCGGTTTTTATTATGGAGTGTTTCCAATGACTACCGAGTCTAGTCACCCTCCGGGGTTCGCGTAGTTGCATTGGCAGCCAGCTTGATGGCCGAGCGAGTCAGTGACTCAAAGAGTCGGGATCCATGACCTGGCTGCCGGTTGCACCCGCGTGTCGATCAGCCTCGCAGAGCGTCGACCAGTTCCGCCAGCCAAGGCTCGGCATCCGTTTCCGGGGTCACGCTTTCACTGGCATCCAGGCGCAGCATCGGCAGGACTTCGCGAACACCCAGCTCACCGAACAACTCCCGCATCAGTTCGCCACCGCCGCAAAAGGTATCGCCGTAGCTCGCGTCGCCCAGGCCGATCACGGCCCCCGGCAAGCCTCGCCAGGCGGCGGGCAACTGGTCGCGAATCATCGAGTACAGGGGTTGCAGGTTGTCCGGCAGCTCGCCCATGCCGGTGGTCGAGGTCACCGCCAGCAAGGCCTCGGGAGCGAAAGCCTGAAGTTCGGCAAGGCTTGCCCGGGGGTTGTGCAAGGTTTCGAAACCGGCGTTTTTCAAAATACTGGCGGCGTGGCGGGCAACTTCTTCAGCCGTGCCGTACACCGAGCCGGAAATGATGGCGACTTTCATCAATCTGATCCTGAAGCTGAATAAAAGACCGGGATATTAACAGCACGGTCTGCATTGTTCTTTTAGAATCCCACAGACAACCAACAAGGAAGGGTTTCACCGATGATCAACGCGAAACTGCTGCAGCTGGCGATCAATGCCTCCAACGACGGTATCGTGATCGCCGAAAAAGAAGGCGATCAAGACAAGATCCTGATCTACGTCAACCCGGCCTTCGAACGCCTGACCGGTTACACCAGCGAAGAGATTCTCTACCAGGATTGCCGCTTCCTGCAGTCCGGCGACCGCGACCAGGATGCCTTGCCGAAGATTCGTGACGCGCTGAACAGTGAAGGCGCCTGTCGGGAAATCCTGCGCAACTATCGCAAGGACGGCACGCCGTTCTGGAACGAACTGTCGCTTTCAACGGTGAAAAATCCGAATGACGGCCAGGTTTATTTCATCGGCGTGCAGAAAGACGTGACCATACAGGTCAAGGCACAGCAGCGGGTGGTGCAGCTGGAAGCGCAATTGGCAGAAGTCCAGGCCGAGCTTGCCGCGCTCAAGGCGACGAACGGCAAAAACTAAACAGCGAATCAATTGTCATTAACTACAATCACCAGTGCCTGTAACTAATTTTTTCGAGCCCACCATGCAACGCGACGCGCTCCTGACCCAGGATGAGCTGGATTTTATCCAGACCATGCAACACAACCCGCAGCTGAATGTGCGGGATGCGACGTCGAGCCTGCTGGTCAACGGTGGGTCGCAGATCCGTGACCTGCTCACGCGCCTGGCCGCGCATGAGCAGGTCACCCTTCAAGCCAACTTCGAAAACCAGCAAATGACCTTCCCACTGCACCTGGTGGAAGACGAGTTTCATGCCATGCACCTGCGCCTGGGCGTGCCCAGCATTTATGAGGGCGGGCCATCGGTGCGGCCATGGCGGTTGGTGCTCGACGAGCCGGTGGCGCTGGAAAACGCCAAGGGCCAACCCGGCACCCTGTGGGTGCACGAGGTTTCGTTCAAAGGGGTTTTGCTGGAGATTCGCAACAAGACCAAGGCACCCAAGCACTTCGCCCTGTGGTTCAGTCCCTCAGGCTATGAACGAATCGCCTTGCGCGGGACCCTCGAAAAAGAAACCGAACAGGGTTTCTATGCCTATCAGTTGAGCCAGAACGACCTGGACGAAACCGAGCGCCTGCGTCAGTTCATCCTGCAACAGCATCGCTTGACCCATCCCACTCTGCACCTCTGATCCTCTGATCCTCAGGTATCCAGGCTGCCGGCCAGAAACTGGTTCAGGCGCTGGCGCATCACCATGCCCTCGTTGCCCAGGCAGCCGATCGACGACCCGGCAAGGCTTTCCTGCGCCAGGTCACAAGCCTCACCGGCCAGCAACAGGGGGCAATCCAGGCTCATCGCCAAGCGATTCAGGCGCCGGGGCAAGTCAGGGGTGGGGACGTGATTGGAAAACAGCACCAGCGCCCGGGGTTTGATCCGCTCGCAGACCAGGGTCAGTTCGTCGAACGGTTGCCCGGTGGTCAGCACCCGCACCCCCATTTGATCATTGGCCAGGAACAGCGCGGCGATCAGTAACTCGAGCTCGCGACACTGGCCCGCCAAGGCGCTGACGATGACTCGCCTGGGGTGCCGGTCACGGATCAGCAAAAGGCGCTGAACCACCCGCGAGCGCAGGAACCCATCGAGGAACAACCATTCGCTGGCCCGGCCAAACGTATCCTGGCGCTGCAGCAATTGCCTCCACAGCGGAAGCAGGATGTCCTGGAAAACCACCGGTTGGGAGTAGCTGGAAAAGATCTGCCCGTAGACCTGCTCCAGCCGGGCGTCGTCAAACGCACTGACCGCGGCCGCAAGCTGTTGCTGCCACTGTGCGTAATCGGCCTGCACCAGATCGCTGGGGATGATGTGCGCCAGTGCCTGCAACGGCGCCGCCTTGGCCAGGATCCTGGCGATCTTGCTGACCGCTACACCGCGCTCGATCCAGTTGAGGATGCTGCGGACCCGCTCGATGTCGGTCAACGAATACAGGCGATGCCCGCTTTCGGTGCGGGTGGGCACGATCAGGCCATAACGTCGCTCCCACGCGCGAAGCGTGACCGGGTTTACACCGGTCAGGCGCGCCACTTCGCGTATCGGAAAAAGCTCTACCCGTTCCAGGGAGAGCGCCGGCGACACATCCGGAGCAACGTCGGTCAAGACAGGCATTTAGAGGCCTACGTCCATGTATTAATCAGGTCCCATTCTACCTCCGCTGCACCTCAATCATTCAAGAAATAGATTGTTACCGGGGGCACCGACGTCGCAGGTAGAATCGGGAATACTATTTGCTTGTCCCAAGATGCAGCCCACCACCCCGGCGCTGCGCCTGGCGAAACTCCTATCCGGAGCGACGCATTTGTTTACGGAGATACATGATGTCTACCTCCCCCGTCACGCTGATGGTTGCGCGTCGCGTCGCCGATGGGCGCTATCAGGACTTGATGGCCTGGCTGCGCGAAGGCGAACAACTGGCCACCGACTTCCCCGGTTACCTGGGCTCCGGCGTGCTCGCTCCGCCGCCCGGCGATAACGAATTCCAGATCATTTTCCGCTTCGCCGACGAACCGACGCTGCACGCCTGGGAGCACTCCGCCTCGCGCACCGCCTGGCTGGCCCGTGGCAGCGATTTGTTCGCCCACCCGACGGAGCATCGGGTCAGTGGCATCGAAGGCTGGTTCGGCGCAGCGGGACAACGCCCGCCACGCTGGAAACAGGCTGTTGCGATCTGGCTGGCGTTCTTTCCGGTGTCCCTCCTGTTCAACTTTGTGCTTGGGCCGTTGCTTGGCGAGATGACGTTATTGCCTCGCGTGCTGATCAGCACCCTGTGCCTGACACCGTTGATGGTCTACTTCTTCATTCCGCTGTCGACATACCTGCTTGCAAGCTGGCTGAACAGCGCGCCCACACGGCCATTGCCCGCGCAACCGACTACCCAAAACCTGTAGGCTCACGGCTCGTCGCTGGTATAGTTTTGCTCTTACCGCGACGCGAGCCGTTCATGACCTCTTCCGCAGCCCCCATTCTGATCACCGGTGCCGGCCAGCGTGTCGGCCTGCATTGCGCTCAGCGATTGCTCGAAGACGGCCATCGCGTGATGTTCAGTTACCGCAGCGAACGTCCCGGCGTACAAACCCTGCGCGACCTGGGGGCCATCGGGCTGTTCGCGGACTTCTCCAGTGAAGCCGGGATCCTCACCTTCATCAGTGAACTGAAAACACACACCGACAGCCTGCGGGCGATTATCCATAACGCCTCCGAATGGCTGGCCGAGACCCCAGGCACCGATGCCACGGCATTCACCCGCATGTTCAGCGTGCACATGCTGGCACCCTACCTGATCAACCTGCATTGCGCCGACCTGCTCGAACGCTCTAGCCCCGCCGACATCGTGCACATCAGCGATGACGTGACCCGCAAGGGCAGCAGCAAGCACATCGGCTACTGTGCCAGCAAAGCCGGGCTCGACAGCCTGACCCTGTCCTTCGCCGCCCGATACGCACCCGGCATCAAGGTCAACGGAATCGCGCCCGCCCTGCTACTGTTCAATGCCGACGACGATGCCGCGTATCGCACCAGGGCACTGGCCAAATCCGCGCTGGGCATCGAGCCTGGCAGCGAAGTGATCTACCAGAGCCTGCGTTATTTGCTCGATAACCCTTATGTCACCGGCACGACCCTGACCGTCAACGGCGGAAGGCACATCAAATAAGTGTCCCTGAGGATCTTCCATGACGCTGCCCCTACCCCAGAACCGCCTGTCACAGAACTATCGCGAGATCCTCATCGGTCTCGGTGAAAACCCCGACCGCGAAGGCCTGCGTGACACTCCGCTGCGCGCAGCGAAGGCCATGCAGTACCTGTGTCACGGTTACGAGCAAAGTGTCGAGGAAATCATCAACGGCGCCTTGTTTGCGTCCGACAACGATGAAATGGTGATCGTCGACAACATCGAACTCTATTCCCTCTGCGAACATCACTTGCTGCCCTTCATCGGCAAGGCGCATGTGGCTTATATTCCAACGGGCAAGGTGTTGGGCCTGTCGAAGATTGCGCGGCTGGTGGACATGTTCGCCCGCCGCCTGCAGATCCAGGAAAACCTCACCCGGCAAATCGCCGACGCCGTGCAACAGGTAACCGGCGCGGCTGGCGTTGCCGTGGTCATCGAGGCGCAGCACATGTGCATGATGATGCGCGGCGTCGAGAAACAGAATTCGACCATGAACACCTCGGTGATGCTCGGCGCCTTCCGCGAGTCGAGCAACACCCGCCAGGAGTTCCTGCAATTGATTGGACGGAGCAAGTAGCAATGCCACAACTTCAACCAGGCATGGCGCGCATCCGGGTCAAGGACCTGTGCCTGCGCACCTACATTGGCATCAACGAAGACGAGATACTCAACAAGCAGGATGTGTTGATCAACCTGACCATCCTCTATGCCGCCCAGGAAGCGGTGCGCGACAACGATATCGATCACGCGCTGAACTACCGCACCATCACCAAGGCGATCATCGCCCACGTGGAAGGCAACCGCTTCGCCCTGCTCGAACGCCTGACCCAGGAGCTGCTGGACCTGGTCATGGCCAACGAGTCGGTGCTGTACGCCGAAGTCGAAGTCGACAAGCCTCACGCCCTGCGATTCGCCGAGTCGGTGTCGATAACGCTTGCAGCGAGCCGCTAGCTTCAAGCTTCAAGCGCCAGGCTGTAAACTTTGACTCACCGCCATCCATCTTGCAGCTTGAAGCTTGCCGCTTGAAGCTGTCTCGCAGAGATCCCTATGACCGATCAAGAACGCCTTGAGCTCGAAGCCGCCGCCTTCCGCCGGCTGGTGGCCCACCTGGACAGCCGCAAGGATGTACAGAACATCGACCTGATGAACCTCTCCGGTTTCTGTCGCAATTGCCTGTCCAAGTGGTACAAGGCCGCGGCGGATGAACGCCAGATCGAGGTCAGCCTCGATGACGCCCGCGAAGTGGTCTACGGCATGCCCTATGCCGAGTGGAAAGCCCAATTTCAGCAAGAAGCCAGCGCCGAACAACAAGCGGCGTTCGCCAAAGGAAAACCCAATGAATGATTTGAACACCCTGCGCACCAGCCTCAAGAGCGGCGAACACGCCTTCGCCGATACCCTGGCGTTCATTGCCGCCGGTTATGACTACCAGCCCCAGGCCTTCAACAATGGTGGCGTGGAAAACGCCGCCGGGCAGAACGAAGGTTCGTGCAAGACCCTGGGCCTGGCCCTGCTGGAAGGCCTGAGCGATAAAGAAGCGCTGCTGGCATTCGGCGAGCATTACCGTTCAGTGCTGGCGACGCCCGAGGGCAGCGATCACGGCAATATCCGTGCGTTGATAGCCCATGGTCTGGCCGGGGTGAAGTTCGCTCAACAGCCGCTGACCCGCCGGTAATTTTCGCCGCACGGACGTGTCCCGACTTTTAAGATTGACCCGGCGACTTTATTTCGTTTGCCGGGCACCGCTGCTCCCGGCTTAGATAAAAAGAAGCCCTCCTTCTTCCGAGCCGGTCAGCCATGCGCAGCGAAACCATCAGCCAGTCGATCAATATCGTTCACCCTGTCACCCTCAGCCACGGCAAGAACGCCGAAGTCTGGAACACCGATGGCAAACGCTACATCGACTTTGTCGGCGGCATCGGTGTATTGAACCTCGGCCATTGCCATCCACGCATCGTCGAGGCCATTCGCGAACAGGCCACACGGCTGACCCACTACGCCTTCAACGCCGCACCCCATACCTCCTACCTCGAACTCATGGATCGCCTGGCGGCGTTCATTCCGGTGGATTACCCGGTCAGCGGCATGCTCACCAACAGCGGCGCAGAAGCGGCGGAGAATGCGCTGAAGATCGTCCGTGGCGCCACCGGCCGCACAGCCGTCATCGCCTTCGACGGCGCCTTCCACGGCCGCACGCTGGCCACCCTCAACCTCAATGGCAAGGTTTCGCCATACAAACAGAAAATCGGCGTGCTGCCTGGGCCGGTGTATCACCTGCCGTTCCCCAGCCGGGACAATGGCGTGACCTGTGCCGAGGCCCTCAAAGCCATGGAGCGTCTGTTCAGCGTCGAAATCGACGTCGAGGACGTGGCCTGCTTTATCGTCGAACCGGTGCAGGGTGAAGCCGGTTTCCTGGCGATGGATGTCGAGTTCGCCCAGACGCTACGTACGTTTTGCGACGAAAAAGGCATTGTGCTGATCGCGGACGAAATCCAGTCTGGCTTCGGCCGCACGGGCCAGCGGTTTGCGTTCTCGCGACTGGGCATCGAACCGGACCTGATCCTGCTGGGCAAAAGCATCGCCGGTGGCGTTCCGCTGGGAGCAGTGGTTGGGCGCAAGGCGCTGCTGGACAACTTGCCCAAGGGCGGGCTCGGCGGCACATATTCCGGCAACCCGATCGCCTGCGCCGCCGCGCTAGCGACCCTGGACGAAATGACCGACGCCAATCTGCAAGCCTGGGGTTCACAACAGGAGGAAGCGATTGTCAGTCGCTACCAGTCCTGGCGTGATCACAACCTGTCACCCTACCTCGGGCGCTTGACTGGAGTCGGCGCGATGCGTGGGATTGAGCTGATCAAGGCCGACGGCACTCCGGCTTCGGCGCAGTTGACGCAACTGCTGGCCCTGGCCCGGGACGCCGGTTTGTTGCTGATGCCCAGCGGCAAATCGCGGCACATCATTCGGCTGCTGGCGCCGTTGACGATCGAATCTGCGGTACTGGAGGAAGGGCTGGATATTCTTGAGGCGTGTTTACAAAAACTAGCCTGAGTCCACGCCCCCTGTGGGAGCGGGCTTGCCCGCGATAGCAATTTATCATCCAACATTGATTGCGACTGATTTGCCGCCATCGCGGGCAAGCCCGCTCCCACAGGTTTGGGTGTGATCCTAAGGCACAAAAAAACCGGCCGAAGCCGGTTTTTTTACGGACGCAGAATCAAGCGTTCTGCAGATTGTCCAGGTAACGCTCAGCATCCAGTGCCGCCATGCAACCGGCGCCAGCGGAGGTGATCGCCTGGCGGTAGACGTGGTCCGCCACGTCACCAGCGGCGAAGATGCCTTCGAGGTTGGTCGCAGTGGCGTTGCCGTCACGGCCGCCGTGCACGACCAGGTAGCCGTCTTTCAAGGTCAACTGGCCTTCGAACAACGAAGTATTCGGGGTGTGGCCGATCGCGATGAACACGCCGTCGACTTTCACTTCGTCGAAGCTGCCGTCGTTGTTCTTCAGACGGGCACCGGTCACGCCCATGTTGTCGCCCAGCACTTCGTCCAGGGTCGCGTTCAGCTTCAGGATGATCTTGCCTTCGGCCACGCGGGCATTGAGCTTGTCGATCAGGATCTTCTCGGCGCGGAAGGTTTCGCGACGGTGAATCAGGGTCACGGTGCTGGCGATGTTGGCCAGGTACAGGGCTTCTTCAACAGCGGTGTTACCGCCGCCGACCACAGCCACAGGCTTGTTGCGGTAGAAGAAACCGTCGCAGGTCGCGCAGGCCGAAACGCCCTTGCCCATGAACGCTTCTTCCGACGGCAGGCCCAGGTAACGCGCGCTGGCACCGGTGGCGATGATCAGGGCGTCGCAGGTGTAGGTCGCGCTGTCGCCGGTCAGGGTGTAAGGCTTGGCAGCGAAGTCCACGGCATTGATGTGATCGAAAACGATCTCGGTTTCAAAGCGCTCGGCGTGCTCGCGCATCCGCTCCATCAACGCCGGGCCGGTCAGGCCGTGGACATCGCCCGGCCAGTTGTCGACTTCGGTGGTGGTGGTCAGTTGACCGCCGGCCTGCATGCCGGTGATCAAAAGTGGCTTGAGGTTGGCACGGGCGGCATAGACCGCGGCGCTGTAACCGGCAGGGCCGGAACCGAGAATAATCACTCGCGAATGACGGACTTCAGACATGACCTGCTCCTGTTGACCGGCCCGGAATACCTGGCGCGGAACGCCGGCTGACCGGCGGGAATAAAAAAGGACGATTGAAAGCGCTTGGGGAAGGCTTGAACTCGACCGTCCTGTAAAAAGATTGGGTGCAGCGTATCGAGGGGGCGAAGATTAAGGAAATACGGTTTAACAATCCAGCTCATAGGTGGTCTCTATCCCCACTGAGCGATAATCAGGACGCCTTTGTTACAGTTAATGTCGATGTCACTGTCGCGCTTTCGCCTGTCAGGCAAAGCCGGTAAGGTCGGCGCGTTTCCCATTGTCCGGAGCCCGTTATGCCCGCCCCTGTTCTGTCCGGCCCGCAATACCTGCGCGAAGGCCTCAAGCTGGTCCTGAGCCCCGGTCTGCGTTTGTTCGTATTGTTACCGCTGGCCATCAACCTGGTGCTGTTCGTCGGATTGATCTTTCTGGCCGGCCATCAGTTCAGCCTGTGGGTCGATACGCTGATGCCGTCCCTGCCCGACTGGCTGGGTTTTCTCAACTATGTGCTGTGGCCATTGTTCGTGGTGCTGGTGGTGTTGATGGTGTTCTTCACCTTCACCATGCTCGCCAACATCATCGCGGCGCCCTTCAACGGTTTCCTCGCGGAAAAAGTCGAAGTGGTGGTGCGCGGCACCGACGACTTCCCGGCCTTCAGCTGGGGCGAGCTGATCGCCATGGTCCCCCGGACTTTCGCCCGGGAAATGCGCAAGCTCGGTTACTTCCTGCCCCGAGCACTCGGGCTATTCATCCTTTCGTTCATCCCGGTGGTGAACATCATCGCGGCGCCGTTGTGGCTGCTGTTCGGGGTGTGGATGATGGCGATCCAGTACATCGACTACCCGGCGGATAACCACAAGCTGGGCTGGAACGAGATGCTCGCCTGGCTGCGGCAGAAGCGCTGGCAGAGCATGAGTTTCGGCGGCAGCGTCTATCTGGTGCTGCTGATTCCGGTGGTGAACATCCTGATGATGCCGGCGGCCGTGGCCGGGGCGACCTTGTTCTGGGTGCGTGAGCGGGGGGCGGAAAATCTGGTGACCCAACGCTAGTCGGTCACAAATCCATCATCTCGCCGTCACAACGCCGACATGGCCTCAGCCCACACTGAGGCCATGACGACAGCCCTGCATATCACCCTGATCACCGAAACCTTCCCTCCGGAAATCAACGGCGTTGCCAATACCCTAGGGCGCCTGTGCGACGGACTGCGCGCGCGCGGGCATCAAGTGGAATTGGTGCGACCACGCCAGGGTTGCGATCAATCGGCGGCCGGTGACGATGGGTTGTTGCTGTGTCGAGGCTGGCCGCTGCCGGGTTATCCCGGGTTGCAATGGGGGCAGTCGTCGATGCACAAGCTGCTGCGACGCTGGCAACGCCATCGCCCGGATGTGCTGTATATCGCCACCGAGGGGCCTTTGGGGTTGTCAGCATTGCGCGCGGCACGGCGCCTGGGCATTTCAGTGGTGAGCGGCTTCCACACCAACTTCCAGCAATACTCCAGTCAGTACGGGTTCGGCTTGCTGACTCGGTTGCTGACCCATTATTTGCGCTGGTTCCACAATCGCTCGAACCTGACCCTGGTGCCCAGTGTCAGCCAGCGCATGGAGCTGGAGCGTCGGCATTTCGAGCGCCTGGCGTTGCTGTCCCGCGGCGTCGACAGCCAGTTGTTTCACCCCAGCAAACGCTTGAACGCGCTTCGCGAGCAATGGGGGCTGGGTGAGAAGGACATTGCCGTTATCCATGTAGGCCGTTTGGCAACGGAGAAAAACCTCGGCTTGCTCAAACGTTGTTTCGATAGGCTCAAGTCCACTTATCCACAGCGCATTCTGAAACTGATCGTGGTGGGCGATGGCCCGCAACGGCCGCTGATGGAAAGCCAATTGCCCGAGGCGATTTTCTGCGGGGCACAACGGGGTGAAGCCCTGGCCAGCCACTATGCGTCCGGGGATGTGTTTCTGTTTCCGAGCCTGACCGAGACCTTCGGCAATGTGGTGCTTGAGGCATTGGCCTCGGGACTGGGTGTGGTGGCTTACGACCAGGCGGCAGCGGCGCAGCATATTCGTCATGGCTACAACGGCGTGCTGGCGATGCCGGGGGATGAGGAAGCGTTCTGCGATGCCGCTGTGTGGCTGCTGGAGAAGCGCGAAACCCTGCGCTGCCTGCGGCTCAATGCGCGTCAGCATGCCAGTCGGCAGGGGTGGGCGGCGATCATCGAACAGTTCGAAGGGCAGTTGCGGGGGGCTTGTGTTGGGGAGGTGGTGGTGCCGAATGCACCAACCGTCCCCTGATATCTTTGGTGCTTTTGAGTCAGTCATCGCGGGCAAGCCCGCTCCCACAGTGCTCCGGGTGTTCACAGATTATGTGACCGCCACAAAACCTTGTGGGAGCTGGCTTGCCAGCGAAGGGGCCCTTCTGGACGCTGCTTAAACCAGCGACATCAACGCCTCACGGCTGAACGGCAAGATGTCTTCCTCACGGCCGTCACGCACTTTCTGCGCCCAGTCCGGGTCTACCAGCAATGCACGACCCACCGCCACCAGATCAAATTCGTCGTTGTTCAAACGCTCCAGCAGTTTTTCCAGGCTGGCCGGCTGCGCCACCTTGTCGGTGTTGACCATGAACTGCAGGAACTCGCCGTCCAGACCAACGCTGCCCACGGTGATGGTTGGCTTGCCAGTTAGCTTGCGGGTCCAGCCCGCCAGGTTCAGCTCGGAACCGTCGAACTCCGGCTCCCAGAAGCGACGTGTCGAGCAGTGGAAAATATCCACGCCAGCGTCGGCCAGCGGCTTGAGGAACTCACCCAACGCCTCAGGGGTTTGCACCAGGCGCGCGGTGTAGTCCTGCTGCTTCCACTGGGAGAAACGGAAGATGATCGGGAAACCTTCGCCAACCGCTGCACGTACGGCTTGAATCAATTCGATGGCGAAACGCGAACGGTTGGCCAGGCTGCCGCCGTATTGGTCGGTGCGCTGGTTGCTGCCTTCCCAGAAGAACTGGTCGACCAGATAGCCGTGGGCACCGTGGATTTCCACGCCGTCCATGCCGATGCTCTGGGCATCCTTCGCTGCCTGGGCGAATGCGCCGATCACATCCTGAATGTCCTGTAGGGTCATGCCGTGCACCACGACATTGCCCTCTTTCACCTTTTCCGACGGACCATAACCCGGCACGCTGGCGTCCGGCTCGGTGCCGATGCGACGCACACTGCCGACATGCCACAGTTGCGGAACGATCTTGCCACCCTCGGCGTGAACCGCGTCGACGACTTTCTTCCAGCCAGCCAACGCGGCTTCGCCATAGAAATGCGGTACGTTCGGGTAGCCGTTGGAAGCCTTGTGCCCGACGGTGGTGCCTTCAGTGATGATCAAGCCCACGCCAGCGGCGGCGCGGCGACGGTAGTACTCGATCACTTTGGAATTGGGTACGCCGCCCGGCGAAAACGAGCGGGTCATCGGCGCCATGACGACGCGGGTCGGCAGTTCGAGGGTGCCGAGGTGGAACGGTTTGAACAGGGCTTTGACGGGCATGGGGACGCTCCACGAAGAATGACTATATGACGATGATAATATGGGGCGTGGAGCGCCTTGAACAGCATTATTGATTTTAGTGATTAAGAGTCAAAAGACAGAAAGCATTGTAGGAGCGAGGCTTGCCCGCTAAGGCGTTATGTCAGCCAACAATGATGTCGACTGACCGACCGCCTTCGCGGGCAAGCCTCGCTCCTACAAGGGAGGTGTCAGGCCAGGGCTTTTTCGATCGCCTGGACGACACTTGGATCATCCGGCGCCGTGCGTGGCGAGAAGCGCGCCAGTACACGCCCGTCTTTACCCAGCAGGAATTTTTCGAAATTCCAGGTGATATCACCGGGAAACTCCGCGCCCTCGCCCGCCAGCAACTTGTACAGCTGATGACGATCGTGACCGTTGACTTCCAGCTTGCTGGACAACGGAAAGGTCACGCCATAGTTGAGGCTGCAGAAGTCCTTTATTTCTTGCTCGGTACCTGGTTCCTGACCGGCAAACTGGTTGCACGGCAGGCCCAGCACGCTGAAGCCTTTACCCTTGAACTGCTGGTAGAGGTTTTCCAGCGCCGCGTACTGTGGCGTCAAGCCACATTTGGAGGCCACGTTGACCACCAGCACGACCCGCCCTTTGAAAGGCGCCAGAGGTAGCGCCTGACCATCCAGGGCTGTCAAATTAAGTTCGTGAAAAGCACTCATGACGTACTCCAGATTCCCGTGTACTTCTCTAAACAGCCACTTGGTGGTGTCGCCTGGAACAGCCGCAGACTAAAAAGGCGCCCTCGGGGCGCCTCTCCAGCTATCTGAGCTTAGCGCAGAAATCAGTGGTGATGGCCACCTTCGCCATGGACGTGGCCATGAGCGATTTCTTCCTGGCTGGCATCACGGATGGCGATGATCTTGACCTGGAAATTCAGGCGCTGCCCCGCCAACGGGTGGTTGCCGTCTACGGTGACGTCGTCGCCGTCCAGATCGCGGATGGTCACGATCTGCATTTGGCCGTCTGGAGCGGAAGCGTGGAACTGCATGCCCACTTCCAGTTCGTCGACACCTTCGAACATGCTGCGGCTCAGGGTGCTGACCAGTTCGGCAGCGTACTCGCCATAGGCATCTTCTGGCTCAACGGCCACGGTCAGCTCGTCGCCGACTGCTTTGCCTTCCAGCGCCTTTTCCAGGCCCGGGATGATGTTGCCTGCGCCTTGCAGGTAGACCAGCGGCGCGCCGCCGGCGGAGCTGTCGATGACCTCACCAGCGTCGTTGGTCAGGGTATAGTCGATGGAGACAGCCTTATTGGCGGCGATCAGCATGGGGCGAGACCTTTTGCATAAGAATGATGAAAGACGCAGTTTAGCGAAGCAATCGCCCGAAAGCGAACACAACCCGGACAGACGGGACGTGACGATCACAGGCTTCCATCAGGACGAAGACGGCCACTGGGTGGCCGAGCTTTCCTGCGGCCACACCCAGCACTTGCGCCACCAGCCGCCGTGGCAATCCCGCGCCTGGGTCATGGATCCCGTGCAGCGCCGTGAAAAAATAGGCCAGCCCTTTGATTGCGGTTGGTGCGCACAAGGCTCGGATAGCGATAACCTTGGCGACTGAATTTCGGTAGTTGGCCAGTCATAGGCCGTCACCATTGCCATGCACCTTTAGAGAATCCGCATGCAAACTTTTTTTATCGCGCCCACTGATTTTGGCGTGGGCCTGACCTCCATCAGCCTCGGGCTGGTACGTACCCTCGAGCGCGCCGGCCTGAAAGTCGGCTTTTTCAAGCCGATTGCCCAGCCCCATCCAGGTGATACCGGCCCTGAGCGCTCTACCGAACTGGTAGCCCGTACCCATGGCCTGAAGCCGCCAAAACCATTGGGCCTGGCCCATGTCGAACGCATGCTCGGTGACGGCCAGCTTGATGAGCTGCTCGAAGAAATCATCACCCTCTACCAGCAAGCCGCTATTGGCAAGGACGTGCTGGTCGTGGAGGGCATGGTGCCAACCCGCAGTGCAAGCTATGCCGCACGGGTCAATTTGCATCTGGCCAAGAGTCTCGATGCCGAAGTGATCCTGGTGTCGGCACCGGAAAACGAAGTGCTGACCGAATTGTCCGGTCGCGTGGAATTGCAGGCGCAGTTGTTTGGCGGCCCGAAAGACCCGAAAGTCCTCGGTGTGATCCTGAACAAGGTCAAGACAGACGAAAGCATGGAGGCCTTTGCCGCGCGCCTGAAGGAACATTCACCGCTATTGCGCAGTGGTGATTTCCGCCTGCTGGGCTGCATTCCGTTCCGCCCGGAACTGAACGCGCCGCGCACTCGCGACGTGGCCGACCTGATGGGCGCGCAAGTGCTCAACGCCGGCGACTATGAAACCCGGCGCATGACCAACATCATCATTTGCGCGCGCACCATGCGCAACACCGTGGAGCTGCTCAAGCCCGGCGTGCTGGTGGTGACCCCCGGCGATCGCGACGACATAATCCTCGCCGTCAGCCTCGCGGCCATCAACGGCGTGCCGCTGGCCGGTCTGTTGCTGACCAGCGACACCCTGCCCGACCCGCGCATCATGGACCTCTGCCGTGGCGCCTTGCAGGCCGGTCTGCCAGTACTGTCGGTGAGCACCGGTTCCTACGACACCGCCAACCAGTTGAACGGCCTGAACAAGGAAATCCCGATCGACGACCGCGAGCGCGCAGAGATCATCACCGATTTCGTCGCCAGTCACCTCGACGCCAACTGGCTGCACCAGCGCTGCGGTACCCCGCGGGAAATGCGCCTGTCGCCGGCTGTGTTCCGCTATCAATTGATCCAGCGCGCCCAGGCCGCCAACAAGCGTATCGTCCTGCCGGAAGGCAGCGAACCGTTGACCGTACAAGCCGCCGCCATTTGCCAGGCCCGTGGCATTGCCCGCTGCGTGTTGCTGGCCAAGCCTGCAGATGTCGAAGCCGTGGCCCGCGCCCAAGGCATTGAATTGCCGCCGGGGCTGGAAATTCTCGACCCTGACCTGATTCGCGAGCGCTACGTCGAGCCAATGGTGGCCCTGCGCAAAAGCAAAAGCCTCAACGCACCGATGGCCGAGCAGCAACTGGAGGACACCGTGGTGATCGGCACCATGATGCTGGCGCTGGACGAAGTCGATGGCCTGGTATCGGGCGTCATTCACTCTACCGCCAACACCATCCGCCCGGCCCTGCAACTGATCAAGACCGCGCCGGGCTGCACCCTGGTGTCGTCGGTGTTCTTCATGCTGTTTCCCGAAGAAGTGCTGGTCTACGGCGACTGTGTGATGAACCCGCACCCGAGCGCCGTGGAACTGGCCGAAATCGCCCTGCAAAGCGCCGACTCGGCGGCGGCATTCGGCATCACCCCGCGTGTGGCGATGATCAGCTATTCCAGCGGTGAGTCGGCCAGCGGCGAAGAAGTCGAGAAGGTCCGCGAAGCGACATTGCTCGCCCATGAACAGCAAAACTCGCTGCTGATCGACGGCCCTTTGCAGTATGACGCCGCCGCCAACGAAACCGTGGCCCGGCAACTGGCGCCGAACAGCCAGGTGGCTGGTCGCGCCACGGTGTTCGTGTTCCCCGACCTCAACACCGGCAACACCACGCACAAAGCCGTGCAGCGCAGTGCCGACTGCGTCAGCCTCGGGCCGATGCTGCAAGGCCTGCGCAAACCGGTGAACGATTTGCCGCGCGGTGCGCAGGTCGATGACATCGTCTACACCATCGCCCTGACTGCGATTCAAGCCGCCAACCGACCTGTGGATGTGTAAATGCTGGATTTCCTACCCGCGTTTTTGCGCGGAGTGATTGCCGCGCTGCTGCTGGCGCTGAACACGATTTTGCTGTGCTCGTTCCTGTTCTGTGTGGCGCTGTTCAAGGTACTGCCGTTCGCGCTCACCCAACGCATTGCACACTGGTTGATGGGCCATACCCACGAAGCCTGGATCAGCAACAACAAAGGCTGGATGAACCTGGTCCGTCGCACCCGCTGGCACGTCAGCGGCTTGCAGGGCCTGGACTATCAGCACTCGTACCTGATCACCAGCAACCACCAGAGCTGGGTCGATATTCTGGTGCTGCAATACGTGCTCAATCGGCGTATCCAGCCGCTGAAGTTCTTTCTCAAGCAGGAGTTGATCTGGGTGCCGGTGATTGGACTGGCGTGGTGGGCGCTCGGTTTTCCGTTCATGAAGCGCTACTCCAAGGCCTATCTGGAAAAGCACCCCGAGAAGAAAGGCAAAGACCTGGAAACCACGCGCAAGACCTGTGCGAAGTTTCGTGATAACCCGGTGGGCATTTTCAATTTCGTTGAAGGCACGCGCTTTACCGAAGGCAAGCATGCCCAGCAGAAATCACCGTTCAAGTACCTGCTCAAGCCCAAGGCGGGCGGTATTGCCTTTGTGCTGGATGCCATGGGTGAACAGTTGGAATCGATCGTCAACGTGACGATCCATTATCCAGCCGGTCGCCCGGGCTTCTGGGACTTGCTGTGCGGTAACGTCAAAGACGTGGTGGTGCATTTTCAGGAGCTGAAGATTCCGCCGCAGTTCATTGGCAAGAATTACGACCAGGACGGTGAGTATCGCTTGCAGTTCCAGGGCTGGATCAACCAGTTGTGGGAAGACAAGGATGCGTT
Source organism: Pseudomonas sp. WJP1 (assembly GCF_028471945.1). Taxonomy (NCBI): domain Bacteria; kingdom Pseudomonadati; phylum Pseudomonadota; class Gammaproteobacteria; order Pseudomonadales; family Pseudomonadaceae; genus Pseudomonas; species Pseudomonas sp. WJP1. The sequence goes on along the minus strand of NZ_CP110128.1, from coordinate 913,313 downwards.
GCTGGGGCAGATGCACCGCGAATTCCCAAGCAGACGCTGATCCCTTGTAGGAGTGAGCCTGCTCGCGATAGCGGTCGTACATTCAGAATTTGTGTCGACTGATACACCGCTATCGCGAGCAGGCTCACTCCTACAGTTGACCGAGTCGATCTGAAATAAAAAACCCGCCGATGATCACTCATCGGCGGGTTTTTCATTGCAGGCTAACGCTTAGATCGCGCCACGCTTGCGCAGCAACTCCAGCACCTGCTTGACGCCTTCTTCCAGCGACACGGACTGGGTATCGATCACCAGGTCGGCATCCAGCGGTACGTCGTACGGGAAGGACTCGCCCGGGATGTTATCCCCGGCTGCCGCGTACAGGCCTTGCGGGTCACGTTCGGCACAGACCGTCGGCGAAGCCTGGACGTAGACCGTTACCAGACGCTCTTTGCCGATCAGTTCCCGAGCCTGCTCACGACCTTCGGCACTCGGCGCAACGAACGCCGCCAGGGTCAGCAGGCCGGCTTCGTTGAACTGACGCGCCACGTGAGCGGCACGACGCCAGTTCTCGGTACGCCCGGCGCGATCCTGTGGCAGACCTTTGTTCAGGTCATGACGCAGGTTCTGGCCATCGAGCACGAACACCGCACGACCCAGGTCGAACAGCTTGCGTTCAACCGCATACGCCAGAGTGCTTTTGCCCGCGCCCGACAGGCCGCTGAACAACACGGTGGCCGGTTGTTGGCCGAAGCGCTGTGCACGCTCTTCGGTGGCGACGTGGGCCAGTTTGCCGTGGTGCGTGCTGGTGCCATGCGCCACCGGCTGCGCGACGATCATGCCGGCGCCAACGGTGCCGTTGGTCAGGCGGTCGATGATGATGAATGCACCGGTGGTGCGGTTGCTGTCGTAACCGTCGAGGGCAATCGGCGCGTCGAGCGCGATCTTGACCTTGCCGATTTCGTTCAGCTGCAACGCGCTGGCCGGGCCTTCTTCCAGGGTGTTCACGTCGACCTTGTTGACGATGCTGGCGATGGAACCAGGTACGTAACTGGTAGCGCGCTTGATGTCGTATTTCTTGCCCGGCAGCATCGGCTCTTCAGCCATCCACACCAGCATCGCTTCGAAGCTGTCGGTGACCGGCGGCACGTTGTCGGCGTGAACCAACAGGTCGCCACGGGAGATGTCGATCTCGTCTTCCATGGTCAGGGTTACCGCCTGACCGGGACCTGCGTGTTCCAGTTCACCTTCGAAGGTGACGATGGATTTCACGCGGCTGCTCTTGCCCGACGGCAACACCACGACTTCGTCGCCCTTCTTGACGATACCGCTGGCCAGGGTGCCGGCGAAACCGCGGAAGTTCAGGTTCGGACGGTTGACGTACTGCACCGGGAAACGCAGGTCGGTGAAGTTGCGGTCGCCCGCCACTTCCACGGTCTCGAGGATTTCCATCAGCGACTGGCCGGTGTACCACGGCGAGCGCTCGGACTTGTTCACCACGTTGTCGCCCTTCAAGGCCGACATCGGCACGAAGTGCATGCTGGTCGGCTTCAGCTTCAAGCCCTCGGCAAACTGCAGGTAGTCGGCCTTGATCGACTCGAACACGCCCTGGTCGAAGTCCTTGAGGTCCATCTTGTTGATGGCGACGACGATGTGCTTGATGCCCAGCAACGACGCGATGAAGCTGTGGCGGCGGGTCTGGGTCTGCACGCCGTAGCGGGCGTCGACCAGGATGATCGCCAGGTCACAGGTGGATGCACCAGTGGCCATGTTGCGGGTGTACTGCTCATGGCCGGGGGTGTCGGCGATGATGAATTTGCGCTTGGCGGTGGAGAAGTAGCGGTACGCGACATCGATGGTGATGCCTTGCTCACGCTCGGCCTGCAGGCCATCGACCAGCAGTGCCAGGTCGATGTCTTCACCGGTGGTGCCGACTTTTTTCGAGTCGCGGGTAATGGCTTCCAGGTGATCTTCGTAGATCATCTTGGAGTCATGCAGCAGGCGCCCGATCAGGGTGCTCTTGCCGTCGTCGACGTTACCGCAGGTCAGAAAGCGCAGCAGTTCTTTACGTTCGTGCTGGCCCAGGTAGGCGAGGATGTCCTCGCTGATCAAATCAGATTGGTGCGACATGACAGCCCCTTAGAAATAGCCTTGACGTTTTTTATCTTCCATCGAGCCTGCGCCATCGTGGTCGATGACACGGCCCTGGCGCTCGGAAGTTCGCGTCAGGAGCATTTCCTGAATGATGTCCGTGAGGCTTTCGGCCTCGGACTCCACCGCGCCCGTCAACGGGTAGCAGCCAAGGGTACGGAAACGCACTTTCTTTTTGACGATGCGGGCTTTGTCTTCATCGCTCAGGTGTTCGAGGATGCGCTCGTCGTCGATCATGATCAGGGTGCCGTTCTTCTCGATGACTTCACGCTCGGCGGCGAAGTACAGCGGGACGATCGGGATGCCTTCCAGATAGATGTACTGCCAGATGTCCAGCTCGGTCCAGTTCGACAACGGGAATACGCGAATGGATTCGCCCTTGTTGACCTTGCCGTTGTAGACGTTCCACAACTCCGGGCGCTGGTTTTTCGGGTCCCAGCGGTGCTTGCTGTCGCGGAACGAGTACACGCGCTCCTTGGCGCGGGATTTCTCTTCATCGCGGCGCGCGCCACCGAAGGCGGCATCGAAACCATGCTTGTCCAGTGCCTGCTTCAGGCCCTCGGTCTTCATGATGTCGGTGTGCTTGGCACTGCCGTGGGTGAACGGGTTGATGCCTTGCGCCACACCTTCAGGGTTCACATGGGTGATCAAGTCCAGGCCCAGCTCGGCAACCATCTTGTCGCGGAAGCTGTACATCTCCTGGAATTTCCACTGGGTGTCGACGTGCATTACCGGGAACGGCAGCTTGCCGGGGAAGAACGCCTTGCGTGCCAGGTGCAGCATCACGGCGGAGTCTTTACCGATGGAGTACAGCATCACCGGGTTGTCGAACTCGGCGGCCACCTCGCGGATGATGTGGATGCTTTCCGCCTCCAGCTGTTTCAGATGCGTCAGTTTGTCGACCATGGCTACTCACGAAAACATTCTTATGAACGGCCAGCGGGCCGTGTTCGAGCGGGGAATCCTAGCACAGCGCCCCCTTCTAATCAGGACGCCAACTAGATCGAAAGAGCATATGAATATGCCCGCCTGTTTGGGCTTCTCCGATCTCGTAGGAGCGAGGCTTGCCCGCGAAGAACGATAATGCGGTGTACCTGATGCGCCCGGTCATCGTTTTTCGCGGGCAAGCCTCGCTCCTACAAAAAATCGTACTCCGCGCAAAGTCAGATCGGGTTGGGGCAATCGATGAAGATGTGCTCAAGGGCAAAGCGCTTCGCCAGGTAATCACCCAGCGCCTGCACGCCATAACGCTCGGTGGCGTGGTGCCCGGCAGCAATGAAGCTGATGTCGTTTTCCCGCGCACTGTGGAAGGTTTGCTCCGAGGCTTCGCCGCTGAGGTACAGATCGACACCCGCCAGTACCGCCTGATCGATGTAGCCCTGACCGCCCCCGGTGCACCAGCCAACGCGGCGAATCATTGCGTTGCCTTCAATCAGCAATGGCTCGCGGCCCATGACTTCCCGTACCCGACGAGCGAAATCCTGGGCTGTCACGGGCTCGTTCAACGAGCCGACCAGACCGACGATCTTCAGGTTGTCGGGATCGAGCGGACCTTCGACGGTGATGTCCAGCTGCCGCGCCAACTGCACGTTGTTGCCAACCTCAGGGTGCAGGTCCAGCGGCAGGTGATAGGACAGCAGGCTGATGTCGTGCTTGAGCAGCGTTTTCAGGCGGCGCTGCTTCATGCCGGTGATGCACGGGTTCTCGCCTTTCCAGAAGTAGCCGTGATGCACCAGCACCAGGTCGGCGTTGGCCTGCACCGCGGCATCAAGCAAGGCCTGGCTGGCGGTGACGCCACTGACGATGCGCATCACCTGCGGTCGGCCCTCGACCTGCAGGCCGTTGGGGCAGTAATCGGCAATTTTCGAACTGCCGAGGTAACGGTCGGCTTCTTCGACCAGGGTGCTCAGGGCGACGGCCATAAAAGACTCCTAAATATCCCGTTCAGAGGCACGCGTGGCCTCGTATAATGCGCGTCATTATGAGCGGTCTCATACCGCCTGCAACTCTCTCAGGACGTGCTTAATGCTCAAGGCGCTGCGTTTTTCCGGCTGGCCGTTGTTGGCCGGCGTGCTTGTCGCTCTGTTAATCATCCAGCGTTACCCGCAGTGGGTCGGGCTTCCAAGCCTCGACGTGAACCTGCAACAAGCCCCGCAAACCACCAGCATGCAGCAAGGCCCGGTGTCTTATGCCGACGCGGTGACCACCGCCGCGCCGTCGGTGGTGAACCTGTACACCACCAAAGTCATCAACAAACCCAATCATCCGCTGTTCGAGGACCCGCAGTTTCGTCGCTTCTTCGGCGACAACTCGCCCAAGCAGAAACGCATGGAGTCGAGCCTCGGCTCCGGCGTGATCATGAGCCCGGAAGGCTACATCCTGACCAACAACCACGTGACCAGCGGTGCCGACCAGATCGTGGTGGCGCTCAAGGACGGCCGCGAAACCTTGGCGCGGGTGATCGGCAGTGACCCGGAAACCGACCTCGCGGTCCTCAAGATCGACCTGAAGAAACTGCCTTCGATCACCGTCGGCCGCTCCGACAACATCCGCATCGGTGACGTGGCCCTCGCCATCGGCAACCCGTTCGGCGTTGGCCAGACGGTGACCATGGGCATCATCAGTGCCACCGGGCGCAATCAGCTGGGCCTGAACAACTACGAAGACTTCATCCAGACCGACGCCGCGATCAACCCTGGCAACTCCGGCGGTGCGCTGGTGGACGCCAATGGCAACCTGACCGGCATCAACACGGCGATCTTCTCCAAGTCCGGCGGTTCGCAAGGCATCGGTTTCGCGATTCCGGTGAAGCTGGCCATGGAGGTGATGAAGTCGATCATCGAACACGGCCAGGTGATTCGCGGCTGGCTTGGTATCGAAGTGCAGCCATTGTCCCAGGAACTGGCGGAGTCGTTTGGCCTGTCGGGGCGTCCGGGCATTGTGGTGGCGGGGATTTTCCGCGACGGTCCGGCGCAAAAGGCCGGCCTGCAATTGGGTGACGTGATTCTCAGCATCGACGGCGAGCCAGCAGGCGATGGCCGTCGCTCGATGAACCAGGTGGCGCGGATCAAGCCGACCGATAAGGTCACTATCCAGGTGATGCGCAACGGCAAGGAGCTCAAGCTCACGGCAGAAATCGGCTTGCGTCCGCCGCCTGCGCCGGTCAAGGAAAAAGAAGAGAACTAAACCTGGCCCGAGAAATTCGGGCTATTGGAAGATATTCTCATTAGACATGTTATATTGTTTCAATTACTGCAATTGGAACAACATAACATGTCGTCTCGAACAAAGGCCTCGTTCGTCGGATTCGCCTTCGGCCTGCTGGGAAACCCGGTCTTCGCCGAAGAATCACCAACGCTTGAACTGGACGCCATCAGCGTCACTTCCGATTACGAATCCCCCACAGGCCCGGTCGAGGGCTATCGCGCCACCCGCTCTTCCAGCGCGACCAAGACCGACACAGCCATTCGAGACATCCCGCAATCGATCAGCGTGATCCCCGCCAGCGTGCTCAAGGACCTGGGCAGTACCAGCGTCGAACGCGCGCTGGATTTTGCCGGCGGTGTGTCGAAGCAGAATAACTTCGGCGGCCTGACCCTTTACGAATACAGCGTGCGCGGCTTCACCACGTCGGAGTTCTACAAGGACGGGTTCAGCGCCAACCGTGGCTACCCCAGCACACCGGATGCGGCCAACATCGAACGTATCGAAGTGCTCAAAGGCCCGGCGGCCAGCCTGTATGGCCGGGGTGATCCGGGCGGCACGGTCAACATCGTCACCAAGAAGCCACAGCCTGGCGCCTTTACCACACTGCAAACCAGCGCTGGCAGCTGGGATCGCTATCGCACCACGCTGGACCTCAACACGCCGCTGGATGAACAAGGTGATGTCCTGTCGCGAGTGAACATGGCCGTCGAGGACAATCACAGCTTCCGTGATCATGTCGACAGTCAACGCGTGTTCGTCGCGCCCTCCTTCAGCTGGCAACTCAATCCCGATACCAACCTGTTGGTGGAAAGCGAATTCGTCCGGCACAGCTCTACCTTCGACCGTGGCATCGTCGCGCCGAACAATACGTGGAGCGGCGTTTCCCGTTCGACCTTCCTCGGCGAACCCAACGACGGCGATATCGACAACCACAACAATCTGCTGCAGGCCGCACTCGAACATCAGCTCAACGACACTTGGAAGCTGCGCCTGGCCAGCCACTACAAGGAAGGCAAACTCTGGGGTTTCGCCTCCGAGTCGCGGCCGCTGAATGCCGATGGCCACTCGGTCAACCGCCGTTACCGTGAGCGTGACAACAACTGGCATGACAGCATCACCCAGCTCGAACTGCGCGGCCTGTTCGACCTCGGCAGTTGGCAGCACGAATTGCTGATCGGCAGCGAGTACGAGAACTATCGCAAGGACGAGCGGGTCACGACGATCGCTGGCAGCCCCTACGCCATCGACATCTACAACCCGATTTACGGCCAGCCGAAACCCAACGGTGCGCGCTCAGGGACGGACTTCTTCGAGCACGTCGAAAGCCATGCGCTGAACCTGCAGGATCAGATCATCTTCACCGACAAGCTGCGGGGCATGCTCGGTGCACGCTTCGAACACTTCGAGCAGAGCATCGACGACCACACCCGCGACACCTCCAGCCGCCAGCGTCACGACGCCCTCACCCAACGGGCCGGCCTGCTCTATCAGCTGACGCCTGAAGTCGGCGTGTTCGCCAATGTCTCCACCTCGTTCAAACCCAATAACGGCCTGGACGCCGCCGGCAAATCCTTCGACCCGGAAGAAGGCGTCGGCTATGAAGTCGGCATCAAGAGCGAGCTGTTCGACGAGCGCGTGAGCAGCACCCTCGCCGCTTTCCATATCGAGAAGGAAAACGTCCTCGCCCTCGACCCAGGCACCGACACTAGCCGCGCCATGGGCAAGGCGCGCAGCCAGGGTTTCGATCTGCAATTGGCCGGGCAAGTCACCGACGCGGTACGGGTGATCGGCGCCTTCGCCTACATCGATGCCGAAGTCACCCAAGGCGACAAGGTCATTCCCACTGGCAGCCAAATTCTCGGCGTGGCCAAACGCAGTGGCAGCCTGTTGGGGGTTTATGAGTTTCAGGATGGCCACTTGCGCGGTTCGGACGTCGGCGCGGCCTTCACCTATGTCAGCGATCGCTCAGGTGAAGCCGGCAGCGATTTCGAACTGCCGGCCTACCACACCGTCGACCTGCTGGCCCATTACAAGGCCAGCGAAAACGTCACGGTGGGGCTGAACCTGAACAATGTTTTCGACGAGAAATACTTCGAGCGCTCGTACAGCAACTACTGGGTCAACCCCGGCGAGCCGCGCAACTTCACTGTCAGCCTGACACTCACTCTGTAAAAGGACGTCCCCATGCACCCTCTCAAACCCCTGGCGCTGCTCGGTTTGCTGTTCGCCACCCAAGTCTCCGCCCACGGTCTGTGGACCGAACAACGCCGCGGCAACATCGAAGTGATCTACGGCCACGGCGCCGAGGACAATGCGTTCAAAGCGCAGAAAATCAGCGGCGCCTGGGCCTACGACGGCAATGGAAAAATGATTCCGGTCACGGTGCAGCGCCTGGCCGATCACGCGCGCCTGCAACCGCTGAAGCCGCCCGCCGTTATCGCGGTGGCATTGAACAACGGCATGTGGTCGCAAACAGCCGATAAAAAATGGATCAACGAGGGCCGCAGCAAAGTGCCCGGCGCCATCGAATCCACAGAGACATTCAAATACAGCCTGGCGATTTATCAGCCGGGAGCGAAGCTGCCGAAACTCGATCAGATCAAACTGCTGATCCTGCCGGAGGTCGATCCGCTGGGCGTTGGACCGGGCCAGTCGTTGCCGGTCCGGGTGCTACTGGACGGCAAGCCGGCGGCGGGAGTGAAGTTGGTTGGCGACTACCGCAACGCGCCGAACACCCTGACCACCGAGACTGATGCAGACGGTCGGGCGCAGGTGCTGGTGCGCAATGAAGGGTTGAATGTGATTGCGGCGCAGTTGGAAGTGCCGGTGAAGGACAGCACTGACGTGAGCAGTCGGGGATTGTTCAGCTCGCTGACGTTTTTGGGCGAGCCGCATCACGAATAAAAACAACGCCGCCCCTTGTAGGAGCGAGCTTGCTCGCGAAAAACTTTCGGTAACCGCGATCATTCAGATAAAGCGCGTAATCGTTGTCGTCCATCGCGAGCAAGCTCGCTCCTACAGGATAAGTGGCGGCTCAAAGATTGCCGAGGCAGTCGACCCACCAACTCGCAAATCTTATCGAAGTACTCGGTCCTCGAACGTCCCAGCGCCGACATTCGCCATACGTCGCGTCTACAGGATCAATGCTGATCCGGCAATCGTTTCAAAATTGCTCAACCGCTTATTTTAATATTCATACGCAACATTAAAAGCGATTCCAAAAAGCACTAAAGCACTGTCACTTGTGACAGTACATCACCGTTCTCAAACGTCGTAAGCTGTGAATGCAACCTCGTCTTGAGAAATCGTAGTAAGTTCACCCATCAAAAAACACGAACTGCAGTCCAGGTAGAGCTTTTATCTTAAAAGGAAAAATCATGACCACTCAACCAACATACAAACATAACCCTAAAACTAAAATTGAAAAGGGAGATGCCACCCTGAACTGGAGTGGTAAAAACCTCACATCATCATCAGTAGGTTTTAACACCAATACCGCCGGTGGGTTGCTATTTGCAAACTATTTACGACAGACAGATAGCAAAAATTCAAAAGGCGGAAACGATTCCGATATCGTTGTAGCGTGCTTCTTGAGCAATACGGATATCCCTGAAAGATTCGACCAGCCTTACAAAGCTGGCAGCACAAACCATCCATTCCGGTGGGGCCTTTTCTACGAGGGCGCTGAACATTTTGCGACTGAAGGGTCTATCACTGGAGTATTTTCTAACGGATATAGAAAAATCGAAGCAGAAATCAGAATGCTGCTTGAAAATGGCGAGACCGTCGTAACTTTATTTAACGCAGAGAAAGTTTAAAGCCGCTATTTCCACAGAAATAAGCACTCACTAATTTAATCAGCAGAAAGGATGCAACCATGACCAGTCAAAAAAAAGACGAATCAGCCTTTACATCCACACGCGACTCAGGCACAGCAACTTTCAACTGGGAGGGCACTGAGCTTAAATCCGATAAAGTTGAATTCGGATACAACGGCACGACCGAAGGCCTGATATTTGCGCGTTACTTAAGTGAAAAAAACCGTGCAGAGCGTGGGGGTACCGAAAACGATACAATTTTGCTATCCCTGCGCAGTGAAATCCTGCCCGAAAAAGACTTTATACAGATCTTCAATGAGGGCGATCAAAACTACAAAGTTTCCTGGAAATTTATATATGATAACCGTGCATATGACGTAAAAAACGGAACCATTAGTGGCCGATTTACACCTGGATACGGAAGAATCAAAGCTAATGTAACCATGACCTTAACAGATGGGTCAACGGTGAGCGGAAAGCTAGACATTTATAATTCAAAAGCGCCCCATAGCGGGGAGCCATATAAAAAACATTAATTATTGTAATCACACAGAACAGTTCCCGCCTAAACACCGGGAACTGTTCTCATTCAAAATTTACAACTCACCAAGCCCATCAACCAACGCCTGATTCTGCTCCGGCGTGCCAATACTGATCCGCAAGAACTGCGCAATCCGCTCCTGCTTGAAGTGCCGCACGATCACGCCCTGCTCACGCAGTTTGGCTGCCAGGCCTGCCGCATCGTGCATGGGGTGACGAGCGAAAATGAAGTTCGCCGCCGACGGCAGCACTTCAAAGCCCTTGGCCTGCAATTGCGCAACGACCTTGTCGCGGCTTTCGATGACCAGACGGCACGTCTTGTCGAAGTACTCGCGATCCTCGAACGCCGCCGCCGCGCCGACATTCGCCATGCGATCGATCGGATAGGAGTTGAAGCTGTTCTTGATCCGCTCCAGCGCCTCGATCAGATCCGGATGCCCCACCGCCAGGCCAACCCGCAGGCCCGCCAGGGAACGGGATTTGGACAGGGTCTGGGTCACCAGCAGGTTCGGGTAACGGTCCACCAAGGTGATGGCCGTCTCGCCACCGAAGTCGATGTAGGCCTCATCCACCACGACCACCGAGTCCGGGCTGGCCTTGAGGATTTGCTCGACCGCCTCGAGCGCCAACAGGCAACCGGTCGGTGCGTTCGGGTTGGGGAAGATGATCCCGCCGTTCGGTTTGGCGTAGTCCGCAGGGTTGATCTGGAACTGCTCGTCCAGCGGCACCGCATCGAACTTGATGCCGTACAAACCGCAGTAGACCGGATAGAAGCTGTAGCTGATGTCCGGGAACAGCAGCGGCTGATCGTGCTGCAGCAAGCCGTGGAAGATGTGCGCCAGGACTTCGTCGGAACCGTTGCCGAGGAACACCTGGTTGCTCTGCACGCCGTAGTACTTGGCGACGGCATTTTTCAGCAGATCGCTGTTCGGGTCCGGGTACAGGCGCAGGTTGTCGTTCAGTTCGGTCTGCATCGCAGCCAGGGCCTTGGGCGATGGACCGTACGGGTTTTCGTTGGTGTTGAGCTTCACCAGTTTTGCCAGCTTTGGCTGTTCGCCCGGTACGTAGGGCACCAGGTTCTTGACGAACGGGCTCCAGAATTTACTCATCTCAGTTCCCCTGCTTGTCGTCGATGATGCGGTATTCGGCACTGCGGGCGTGGGCGGTCAGCGACTCGCCACGGGCCAGCACCGAAGCGGTTTTACCCAGGTCGGACGCGCCCTGCTCCGAGCAAAAAATGATCGACGAACGTTTCTGGAAGTCGTATACGCCCAGCGGCGACGAGAACCGCGCCGTGCCGGAAGTCGGCAATACGTGGTTCGGGCCTGCGCAGTAATCGCCCAGCGCTTCGCTGGTGTGACGGCCCATGAAGATGGCACCGGCATGGCGGATCTGCGGGAGCCAGGCGTGCGGATCGGCGACCGACAGTTCCAGGTGCTCCGGCGCGATGCGGTTGGCCACTTCGATGGCTTGCTCCATGTCACGCACCTGGATCAGCGCACCACGGCCGTTGATCGAGGTTTCGATGATCTCGGCGCGCTCCATGGTCGGCATCAGCTTGGCGATGCTCGCGGCGACCTGATCGAGGAAGGCCGCATCAGGGCTGACCAGAATCGCCTGGGCGTCTTCATCATGCTCGGCTTGGGAGAACAGGTCCATGGCAATCCAGTCAGGATCGGTCTGGCCGTCACATACCACGAGGATCTCGGACGGACCTGCGATCATGTCGATACCGACCTGGCCGAACACGTGACGCTTGGCGGTGGCGACATAGATGTTGCCCGGGCCAACCACTTTGTCGACCTGCGGCACGCTTTCGGTGCCATAAGCCAGCGCGGCAACCGCTTGTGCGCCACCGATGGTGAAAACACGGTCAACACCGGCGATGCAGGCAGCCGCCAACACAAGCTCGTTGATTTCACCGCGCGGGGTCGGCACCACCATGACCACTTCGGTCACACCGGCAACCTTGGCCGGAATCGCGTTCATCAACACTGAAGAGGGGTACGACGCCTTGCCGCCCGGTACGTACAGACCGGCGCGATCGAGCGGCGTGACCTTCTGGCCCAGCACGGTGCCGTCGGCTTCGGTGTAGCTCCAGGAGTCCTGTTTCTGCTTTTCGTGGTAGCTGCGTACGCGGGCCGCGGCTTTTTCCAGGGCTTCGCGCTGCGGCACGGTAATGCGGGTAAGTGCCAGCTCCAGGCGTTCGCGTGGCAGGATCAGGTCCGCCATGGACGCGACGTCCAGCCCGTCGAACTGGCGGGTGAATTCCACCAACGCGGCATCGCCACGCTCGCGCACCGCCTTGATGATGTCCAGCACCCGCTGATTGACCGAGTCGTCAGACACACTTTCCCAGCTCAGCAGATGATCCAGATGATGCGCGAAATCCGGGTCAGCAGCGTTGAGTCGGCGAATTGCAGTCGGTGCGGTCATAGCGAGAGCCTCATAGGATTGGCAAAAAACTCAGGCGCCCGAAACTAACATTCGATCCGCTTGGGCACCTGAGAATTCTGGCTATGAGGCGGATAGACGGCGCGACTCAACGTCGCGCAAGTGAATCAGCCGCGGTGTCGAGACTCCACTGCCTTGCGCAGGGTGTCGATCAACGCCTGGATACGGGCGTGCTGCATTTTCATCGAAGCTTTGTTGACAATCAGCCGGGAGCTGATGGCCGCGATGAAATCCTGTGGCTCCAGGCCGTTGGCCCGCAGCGTGTTACCGGTGTCGACCACGTCGATGATCTTGTCGGCCAGGCCAATCAGCGGCGCCAGCTCCATCGAGCCATAGAGCTTGATGATGTCGACCTGGCGGCCCTGCTCGGCGTAGTAACGCTTGGCAACGTTGACGAACTTGGTGGCGATACGCAGGCGGCCCTTGGGCTCGACCGCACCGACCTTGCCGGCGGTCATCAACTTGCACTGGGCAATCTGCAGGTCCAGTGGCTCGTAGAGGCCCTGGCCGCCGTATTCCATCAGCACGTCTTTACCCGCGACACCGAGGTCGGCGGCACCATGCTCGACATAAGTCGGCACGTCGGTGGCACGCACGATCAACAGGCGTACATCTTCCTGGGTCGTGGGGATGATCAACTTGCGGCTCTTGTCCGGATTCTCGGTCGGCACGATGCCCGCTTCAGCCAGAAGCGGCAGGGTGTCGTCAAGGATGCGGCCCTTGGACAGTGCGATGGTCAACATGGGAAACGTCAGTCCTTATCAAGGTACTCATGCCCGGTCGCAAATGGCGCCGAACACACATCGAGGGTGTAACCACCCTCGACTTTGAACAAATCAACGGGCACGTCCTTGCGCCCATGAAGCAGAAACTAGCCCGGAACGCGACGGATCTTGGCGCCCAGCATCTGCAGTTTCTCTTCGATGCACTCGTAGCCACGGTCTATGTGGTAGATGCGGTCGATCAGCGTGTCGCCGTCGGCGATCAACGCCGAAATTACCAGGCTGGCCGAAGCACGCAGGTCGGTAGCCATCACTGGCGCACCCTTGAGCTTTTCGATGCCGGTGACGATGGCGGTGTTGCCTTCGACCTGGATGTGCGCGCCCATGCGGTGCAGTTCGTAAACGTGCATGAAACGGTTTTCGAAGATCGTCTCGATCACGGCACCAGTGCCTTCGGCAATGGCGTTGAGGGAGATGAACTGCGCCTGCATGTCGGTCGGGAACGCCGGGTACGGAGCGGTTCGCACGTTCACGGCTTTAGGCCGCTTGCCGTGCATGTTCAGCTCGATCCAGTCTTCACCGGTATTGATTTCGGCGCCTGCTTCGCGGAGTTTCTCCAGCACGGCTTCGAGGATGGTCGGATCGGTGTCCTTGACCTTCACACGACCGCCGGTCACGGCCGCGGCCACCAGGTAGGTGCCGGTTTCGATACGGTCCGGCATCACCTTGTAGGTGGTGGTGTGCAGGCGCTCGACGCCATCGATGGTGATGGTGTCGGTGCCAGCGCCCGAAACCTTGGCACCCATGGCGTTCAGGAAGTTCGCCAGGTCGACGACTTCAGGCTCGCGCGCGGCGTTTGCCAGGACGCTGCGGCCCTTGGCCAGGGCAGCGGCCATCATGATGTTTTCGGTACCGGTCACGCTGACGGTATCGAAGAAGAAGTGCGCACCGCGCAGGCCGCCTTCAGGCGCCTTGGCCTTGATGTAGCCGCCTTCGACGTCAATGACCGCGCCCATGGCCTCCAGGCCACGGATGTGCAGGTCAACCGGACGCGAACCGATGGCGCAACCGCCAGGCAACGCGACTTCGGCTTCACCGAAACGGGCAACCATCGGGCCCAGCACCAGGATCGACGCACGCATGGTTTTAACCAGTTCGTACGGAGCGATCAGGGTCTTGATGGTGCGCGGATCGATTTCGACGGCCAGCTTCTCGTCGATCACCGGCTCGATCCCCATGCGACCGAACAGCTCGATCATGGTGGTGATGTCGTGCAGGTGTGGCAGGTTGGCAACGGTCACCGGACCATCGCACAGCAGGGTGGCCGCCAGGATCGGCAGGGCGGAGTTCTTTGCCCCGGAGATGCGGATCTCGCCGTCAAGACGAGCACCGCCAGTAATAATCAATTTATCCATTAGAATCTCGACGCCCTTGGGCTCAGGTGCGCTCGGCCCAGGCCGCGCTGCTGAAAAATTTCATTGTGACCGCATGGATGCTGCCATCGGTGATCCATGGGTTCAAATGGGCATAGACCTGTTGCTGACGCTTCACCGGGCTCAATGCCGCCAGTTCATCGCTAATCACGTTCAGCTGGAAATTGCAGCCTTCGCCCTCGACTTCTACCTTCGTTCCGGGCAGCTTTCCTTCAAGAAAGCTCTTCACTTCGTTGGCCTGCATGCTCAACCTCAATCGGCGCCCTGTGCGCGCGGGTCGGACATCATACAAAAAAGCCCCGCGCCTGCGAACCCCGCGAAGCAGGACTCTGACGGGGGGCTTGTTCATAGATGCGGGTTAGGGATGCGCCAACAGCTCGGTCAGTTCACTGACCTGAGCGATTTCGCGCATGTCTTCTGGCATCCCGCGGATGCTCAGCGCCTTGCCGGCCGCCTGGGCATCACGCATGAAACACAACAGCAACGACAGACCGACGCTGCTGGATTTTTCCACCGCCGAACAATCAACCACCACGGCCGCGGCCTTGCTGGCATTGATCAGCGCCTGCCCCTGCTGGCGCAATTGCGGGCCGGTGCGATAATCCAGCACACCGCTGAGCCGCAGCTCGCCGGCTTCGTCCATCCGGACCGCCGACTCACTCATTGGGTCTGCTTCTCCGTGGATTCCTTGGCCTTGGCGACTTCCCCGGCCCAACCATTGATGGTTTTGTCCAGGTCGTTGCCATTGCGCTGCATCGCATCAGCGAACTGATCACGGAACAACTTGCCAATGTTGATGCCGTTGATGATGACGTTACGCAATTTCCACTCGCCGCCGACCTTTTCCAGTGTGTAGGACACAGGATAGATCGCGCCATTGCTGCCCTTGACCGTCATGCCGACGCTCGTACGCTCGCCCGACTCGTCCTTGGCAGGATCAACGGTGATGCCCTGGTTGTTGTATTCGAGCAAGGCATTGCCATAGAACTGGAACAGGCCCTTCTTGAAGTTTTCCTCAAAGGTCTTCATTTGCGCAGGCGTAGCTTTGCGCGAGTACTTGACCGTCATGATGCTTTTGGAAATACCTTCGGCATCCACCACAGGCCCGACAATGCTGTTGAGCGCCGCATAGAAGTCCTGCGGATCCTGTTTGTACTTCTCTTTGTTGGCGGCCAGGTCGGCCAGCAAGCGGTTGGTGGTGTCCTGAACCAGCTCGTGCGCGGTAGGCGCCGCCACGGCGTTGGCCACCAACGGCAAGACCGCGAGCAGAACCAACAGGCCACGTCGCAAGGTAGAGATCATTCAAAAGCTCCTCATTTGGCGTCTTTGCTAACGGTATTGAGCAGGAATTTACCGATCAGGTCCTCGAGCACCAGCGACGACTGGGTGTCGTGGATGGTCCCGCCATCCTTGAGCAGGGCTTCTTCCCCACCCACACTGATACCGATGTACTTCTCGCCCAACAGGCCAGCGGTCAGGATAGATGCAGTGGAGTCTGCCGGTAGATTATCTACGCGCTTTTCCAGCTGCATGGTCACCCGACCGGTGAAACTGTCGCGGTCCAGATCGATTGCCGTGACCTTGCCGATGGTCACACCGGCCATGGTCACTTTAGCTCTGACAGTCAAACCGGCGATATTGTCGAAATACGCATAAAGTTTATAGGTTTCGGTGCTCGGGCTCGGGGACAGTCCACTGACCCGCAACGCCAGCAACAGCAAAGCCAGGATGCCAGCCAGCAAGAAAAGGCCGACACCGATTTCCAGGGTGCGGTTTTGCATCAGAAATCTCCAAACATCAAGGCGGTCAGAATAAAGTCCAGGCCGAGCACAGCCAAAGAGGCATACACCACGGTCTTGGTAGTGGCACGACTGATCCCCTCTGAAGTGGGCTCGCAGTCATAGCCTTGGAATACGGCGATCCAGGTCACGACGAAGGCGAAGACCATGCTTTTGATGATGCCGTTGAGCACATCGTCGGCAAAGGTCACGCTGTTCTGCATGTTCGACCAGTAGGAGCCTTCATACACACCCAGCCAGTCGACGGCCACCCAGGAACCGCCCCAGATACCCACCACGCTGAAAATCATCGCCAGCACCGGCAAGGAAATGAAGCCGGCCCACAAGCGCGGGGCAATGATGTACTTGAGCGGGTCCACCCCGATCATTTCCAGGCTGGAGAGCTGTTCGGTGGACTTCATGTTGCCTATTTCCGCCGTCAGCGCCGAACCTGCACGCCCGGCGAACAGCAATGCAGTCACCACCGGTCCCAGTTCACGCAGCAGCGTCAGCGCCACCATCTGCCCCACCGCCTGCTCCGAACCGTAGCTGGACAGGATGTTGAAGCCTTGCAGCGCCAGCACCATGCCGATGAATATCCCGGAGACCACGATGATCACCAGGGACATCACCCCCACCGAATGCAGTTGCTTGACCAGCAGGCCAAACCCGCCACCGATGCCTCCGCGCCCCAGCAGTGCGTGAAACAGAAAAAGCGAAGAGCGCCCGAACACCGCCAGTACGTCGATGCCGGCGTGGCCGAACCGGCGCACCCTTTCCAAAAGCGAAATCTTGCGCATCAACGCTTCCCCAGAAGATCTGCGCGGTAATCCGTCGCTGGAAAGTGATAGGCGACCGGACCGTCGGGCTCGCCTGTCATGAATTGACGGATACGCGGCTCGTCCGAGTTCATCAGCTCGTCGGGCGTGCCCTGGCCCAACACCTGCCCGTCGCCCACCACATAGATGTAGTCGGCGATGCTGGCGGTTTCGGCCAGATCATGGGAAACCACGATACTGGTAATGCCCAGCGCATCGTTGAGCAAGCGGATCAGGCGCACCAGTACGCCCATGGCGATGGGATCCTGGCCGACAAAGGGCTCGTCATACATGAGAATCTGCGGATCGAGCGCAATCGCCCGCGCCAGCGCGACGCGACGCTTCATGCCGCCGGACAGTTCGTCGGGCATCAGGTCGATGGCGCCACGCAACCCAACGGCCTGCAATTTGAGCAGGACGATGTCGCGGATCATTTCTTCGGGCAGCCCGGTATGAACGCGCAATGGAAAGGCGACGTTCTCGAAGACATCGAGGTCGGTAAACAGTGCGCCACTCTGAAACAGCACACCCATGTGCTTGCGTGCATCGAACAGATCACTGCGCGACAACGCCGGCAGGTTCTGACCATTGACCCAGACCTCGCCACTGGCAGGCCGCAACTGGGCGCCCATCAAGCGCAAGAGCGTGGTCTTGCCACACCCGGAAGGTCCCATGATGCCGGTGACCTTGCCGCGCGGAATACGGATATCAATGTTATTGAAAATGCTGCGCGCGCCGCGCTTGAAGGTCAGTCCCTTCAGCTCGACCGCGTAGGCGTTATCGGCACTCATCTAAACTCCTTGCGATGCAGCCTCACACTCGGACGCCTGGCTTCCTGACAAAAGCACATACTTCCCGGGCGGGCCGAACTGGCGGCGAACTATATCACTGCAAGCGTCACGCGCCCAAGGCCAATGCCGGGCCATGTTCAGCAGCATGACAGCCAGAAAGCTCCATCTAGAGGGGATTCGGTTACAAGGAATGACAATGGGCAACGAACTTGCGTGAGGGTTTCAACCATACCGGCTATAATCGCCGCCTTTTCACCAGGCTAAATATTTTCGAAATGAGCCAATCCAACGACCTGATCAATTCAGCACAACGCACCATCCGCCTCGAACTGGAAGCCGTTCAAAGCTTGCTGCCCCGTATCGACGGGGATTTCGTGCGCGCCTGCGAAATGATTCTGGCCAGCAAAGGGCGTGTCGTCGTGGTCGGCATGGGCAAATCGGGGCACATCGGCAACAAGATTGCCGCTACCCTGGCCAGTACCGGCACCACGGCCTTTTTTGTGCATCCTGCCGAAGCCAGCCATGGCGACATGGGCATGATCACCCGCGACGACATCATCCTGGCGCTGTCGAACTCCGGCTCAACCAATGAAATCGTCACCCTGCTGCCGCTCATCAAGCGCCTGGGTATCCAGTTGATCAGCATGACGGGCAAGCCCGACTCGCCACTCGCCAAGGCGGCCGAGGTCAACCTGAATGTGCAGGTCGAGCATGAGGCCTGCCCGCTGAACCTGGCGCCCACCTCGTCGACGACCGCCGCGCTGGTCATGGGCGATGCCTTGGCCGTCGCATTGCTGGAAGCTCGCGGTTTTACCGCCGAGGATTTCGCCTTTTCCCACCCGGGCGGTGCACTGGGCCGACGCCTGCTGCTGAAAGTGGAAAACGTCATGCACGCCGGGCAAGAGCTGCCGCAAGTACTGCGCGGCACCCTGCTCAAGGATGCGCTGATGGAAATGACCCGCAAGGGCCTGGGCATGACCGTGGTACTCGAGGCCGACGGCAAGCTGGCCGGGATCTTCACCGACGGTGACTTGCGTCGCACGCTGGACCGCAGCATCGATATCCACAGCGCCACTATCGACCAGGTCATGACCGCCCATGGCAAGACCGCCCGTGCCGAAATGCTCGCCGCCGAGGCCCTGAAAATAATGGAAGATCACAAAATCAACGCGCTGGTCGTGGTCGACAGCGAAGATCGCCCGGTCGGTGCCCTGAACATGCACGACTTGCTGCGTGCGGGAGTAATGTAATGAGCATGGACCTGCTGGAACGCGGCCAACAAATCAAACTGGCGGTGTTCGATGTCGATGGCGTCCTGACAGACGGGCGCCTGTACTTCCTCGAAGACGGTAGCGAATTCAAGACGTTCAACACCCTCGACGGCCAGGGCATCAAGATGCTGATGGCGGCCGGCGTGCAGACCGCGATCATCAGCGGCCGCAAAACCCCGGTGGTCGAACGACGCGCGAAGAACCTCGGCATTCCCCACCTGTATCAGGGTCGCGAAGACAAACTGGTGGTGCTCGACGAGCTTCTTGCCCAACTCGGCCTAAGCTATGAGCAGGTCGCCTACCTCGGTGACGATTTGCCGGACCTGCCAGTGATCCGCCGCGTCGGCCTGGGCATGGCAGTGGCCAACGCCGCCAGCTTCGTGCGCGAGCACGCTCACGGCATAACCCAAGCCCGCGGGGGTGAAGGTGCCGCACGTGAATTCTGCGAATTGATCCTGCGCGCCCAAGGCCGCCTCGACGAGGCCAATGCCGCGTACCTGTGAGCCAGATCATGCTGAGTAAAAAGATTCGTAACACCCTGTTGTTCGGTAGCATCACGGCGATTTTCGCTGCGGTTGGCTACTGGAACATCAGCCCGGAACGCTTTCTCGACAAGCCGGTAGTGCACGTCGATGAGAGCGCTATCGACTATTACGCCACCAACGCCCACAGCGTGCAGTTCCTGCCGGACGGCAGGCTGCAATACGAGATGACGTCGGACAAGGTCGAGCACCTGAAAGCCACCGAAGTGACGCTGTTGACCAACCCCGACCTGAACATGTTCCGGGGCACCGAGTTCCCATGGCACGTCCAGAGCGAAAAAGGCGAAGTCAATCCCGACGGCACGCAGGTCGAATTGATAGATTCGGTGCGCATTACCCGTTTCGACGAAAAAAACCGCAGGACGCTGATTACCACCACCCGCATGACCGTGTTCCCGCAGCAGCAATATGCGCAGACCGAGCGAGACGTTAGAATCGACGGCGCTGGCGGTGTATCGACTGGCAAGGGAATGAAGGCGTATTTGAAAGAAAGCAGGATACACCTGCTATCGAACGTAAGAGGACAGTATGAGGCTCGTTAAAACCCTCCCTATTTTGCTCAGTCTGGGCGCAGCACTGGGAAGCGTGAGCGCCTGGGCTCTGCCGAACGATCAGCAGCAGCCAATCCGCATTCAGGCCGATGATGCCCAGCTGGACGACAAGAACGGTGTAGCCACCTATACGGGCGATGTGATCATCACCCAGGGCTCGATCATCGTTAAGGGCAACAAGGTGACAATGACCCGCGCCGCCGATGGCGACATCGATGTGGTGACCTCGGTTGGCAACCTGGCCTACTTCGAGCAACTGCAGACCGCCGGCGACTCCAAGCCCGTGCAGGGCTGGGGCGTGACCATCCAGTACCTTGCCAAGCAAAATCGTGTCGTGCTGATCGACAAGGCCAAGGTCATCGACAAGGACGACAACATCACTCAAGGCGAGAAAATCGTCTATGACACCGAGAAGAAGCTGGCCAGCGCCGGTCGCGCCACGGGCAGCAAGGTGACCGAATCGCGCCCGCGCATCGATATGGTGATCCAGCCGAAAAAGAAAACCGACGAGCAAAAGGCCCCGTAATGGCAACTCTGAAAGCCCAGCACCTGGCCAAGAGCTATAAGAGCCGCCAGGTCGTGCGTGACGTCAGCCTGTCCATCGACAGCGGCCAGATCGTCGGCCTGCTCGGCCCCAACGGCGCCGGCAAGACCACCTGCTTCTACATGATCGTCGGCCTGGTACAGGCCGATCAGGGCCGCGTACTGATCGATGACCTCGATGTCAGCCACCAGCCGATGCACGGTCGCGCCAAGGCGGGTATCGGCTATCTGCCGCAAGAAGCATCGATCTTCCGCAAACTCTCGGTGGCCGACAACATCATGGCCATCCTCGAGACCCGCAAGGAGCTCGACAAGGCCGGTCGTCGCAAGGAACTGGAAAGCCTGCTGCAGGAGTTCCACATCAGCCACATCCGCGACAATCTCGGCATGAGCCTGTCCGGTGGTGAGCGCCGCCGTGTGGAAATCGCCCGGGCACTGGCCACCAACCCGAAATTCATCCTGCTCGACGAACCGTTCGCCGGCGTGGACCCGATCTCGGTAGGCGACATCAAGCAGATCATCCACCACCTCAAGGCGAAGGGGATCGGCGTGCTGATCACCGACCACAACGTCCGTGAAACCCTGGATATCTGCGAAACCGCCTATATTGTCAACGATGGCCAACTGATCGCCGAAGGCGACGCTGAAACCATCCTGGCCAACGACCTGGTGAAGGAAGTGTACCTGGGGCATGAATTCCGCCTGTAAGCATCGCGGTGTCCGGCGGGTCGGCCGAGCGCTTGCCGCAATAAAAAATCAATCTTTTTTTATTGTTACAGCGCTCTAGGCAAACGCCGCAGTTTCGGGCATATAATTTGCTTAAGTTTGGCGCTCCGGCGCCCTGTAGTGGATGGCGCATGTGCGCCGGCGAATAAGGTGTTAAGCCCCTGCCATGAAACCATCGCTAGTCTTGAGAATGGGCCAGCAGCTGACGATGACACCGCAGCTGCAACAGGCCATCCGCCTGCTCCAATTGTCGACCCTGGACCTGCAACAGGAAATCCAGGAGGCCCTGGAGTCCAATCCGATGCTCGAGCGCCAGGAAGAAGGCGACGACTTCGACAATTCCGACCCACTGGCCGACAACGCCGAACACAAGCCCAGTACCGACATCCAGGAACCCTCTTACCAGGAAAGCGCCCCGACCGTCGATAACATCGAGGAAGGCGACTGGAACGAGCGCATCCCCAACGAATTACCTGTCGACACCGCCTGGGAAGACGTCTACCAGACCAGCGCCAGCAGCCTGCCGAGCAACGATGACGACGAGTGGGATTTCACCACCCGCACATCGGCCGGCGAGAGCCTGCAAAGCCACCTGTTGTGGCAATTGAACCTGGCACCGATGTCCGACACCGATCGCCTGATCGCCGTGACCCTGATCGACTGCATCAACAACCAGGGTTATCTGGACGAGACGCTGGAGGAAATCCTCGAAGCCTTCGATCCGGAACTGGACATCGAACTGGACGAAATCGAAGCCGTCCTGCACCGCATCCAGCAATTCGAACCTGCCGGTATCGGTGCGCGCAACCTGGGCGAATGCCTGCTGCTGCAATTGCGCCAGCTACCCGCCAAGACACCTTGGCTGGCCGAAGCCAAGCGCCTGGTCACCGACTACATCGACTTGCTCGGCAGCCGCGACTACAGCCAGCTGATGCGCCGCATGAAGCTCAAGGAAGATGAACTGCGCCAGGTCATCGAACTGGTCCAGAGCCTCAACCCGCGCCCGGGCTCGCAAATCGAGTCGACCGAAGCCGAATACGTGGTTCCCGACGTGATCGTGCGCAAGGACAACGAACGCTGGCTGGTGGAGCTCAACCAGGAGTCGGTGCCTCGCCTGCGGGTCAACGCCCAGTATGCCGGGTTCGTTCGCCGTGCCGACACCAGCGCCGACAACACCTTCATGCGCAATCAGCTGCAGGAAGCCCGCTGGTTCATCAAGAGCCTGCAAAGCCGCAACGAAACCCTGATGAAAGTGGCCACGCAGATCGTCGAGCATCAGCGCGGCTTCCTGGAGTACGGCGACGAGGCCATGAAACCATTGGTCCTGCATGACATCGCCGAAGCAGTCGGCATGCACGAGTCGACGATTTCACGGGTCACCACGCAGAAATTCATGCATACCCCTCGGGGCATCTATGAACTGAAATACTTTTTCTCCAGCCACGTCAGCACCTCCGAAGGCGGAGAATGCTCGTCCACGGCGATTCGCGCGATCATCAAAAAACTGGTAGCTGCGGAAAATCAGAAAAAGCCGTTGAGTGACAGCAAGATCGCTGGTTTACTGGAGGCACAAGGCATTCAGGTGGCCCGCCGCACCGTCGCCAAGTATCGCGAATCCCTGGGGATCGCGCCTTCGAGCGAACGCAAGCGGTTGATGTAGGGCCACGCCACAGCGTTCCAGTGGCAGATCATCTGGATCTGCCGCTTTATGCACTGGCAACGAAGGAGAAGCTGTATGCAAGTCAACATCAGTGGACACCAACTGGAAGTGACCGAACCTCTTCGCTCCTACATCGGCGAAAAACTCGAACGATTGGAGCGACATTTCGACAAGATCACTAACGTGCAGGTCACGATGACGGTCGAAAAGCTGAAGCAGAAAATCGAAGCCACGCTGCATATTCCCGGCAATGAAGTGGTCGCCAACGCGGAACATACCGACATGTACGCGGCGATCGACGCATTGACCGACAAGCTGGATAAACAACTCAAAAAGCATAAGGAAAAGACCCAGAGCCTCCTCCAGGGCGCTACGGGTCGTTAACACTCCCAACCCATGATCCGACTTGAAAGCATCCTGACCCCCGGCCGTTCCCTGGTGAACGTGCCGGGCGGCAGTAAAAAGAAAGCCCTCGAGCAAATTGCCAACCTTATCCATCGCGAAGTGCCGGATCTGGAGATGCAAGATGTCTTCGAGGCTTTGATTGCCCGCGAAAAACTAGGCTCGACCGGTTTTGGCAACGGCATCGCCATTCCCCACTGTCGACTGAAGGGCTGCAACGCACCCATCAGCGCCTTGATGCACCTGGATGCCCCCATCGATTTCGACGCCATCGACGGCGCCCCGGTTGACCTGCTGTTTGTGCTGCTGGTCCCGGAAGCCGCTACCGATGCGCACCTGGAGCTGTTACGCCAGATCGCCAGCATGCTCGACCGTAAGGAAGTGCGCGAAAAACTGCGTAGCGCCTCGAGCAATGAAGCCTTGTATCAGGTTGTCCTGAGCGAGCAAAACGGTCACTAATCATGCGCTTGATCATAGTCAGCGGTCGTTCCGGCTCAGGTAAAAGCACTGCCCTCGACGTCCTCGAGGACAACGGCTACTACTGCATTGACAACCTGCCTGCCGGTTTGCTGCCCGAACTGGCCGAGCGAGCGCTGATCCACACCGAGCTGGCACAACCGCTGGTTGCCGTATCCATCGATGCTCGCAACCTGCCGAGCCACCTGTCGCGGTTCCCCGAGTTGCTGGCCGAAGTTCGCAGTCGCCACATCCAGTGCGATGTCCTGTATCTGGATGCCGACGAGGAAACCCTGCTCAAACGTTTCTCGGAAACCCGTCGGCGGCACCCGCTGAGCAATGCCAACCGCTCACTGGCTGAAGCGATCAACGACGAGACCACCCTGCTTGGACCGATTGCCGACCTTGCCGATCTCAAGATCAACACCACCAGCCTGAATTTGTATCAACTGCGCGATACCCTCAAGCTGCGCCTGCTGAACCAGCCGGAACCCGGTACGGCATTCCTCGTGGAATCGTTCGGGTTCAAGCGCGGCATGCCGGTCGACGCCGACCTGGTATTCGACGTGCGCTGCCTGCCCAATCCTTACTGGAAGCCGGAACTGCGCGAGCAGTCAGGGCTCGACCAACCGGTGGCCGAATACCTGGCGGCGCAACCCGATGTCGAGGAAATGTTCCAGGACATTTCTACTTATTTACTCAAATGGCTGCCACGCTTTGCCGCCAGCAACCGTGCCTATGTCACCATTGCAATTGGCTGCACCGGCGGCCATCACCGCTCCGTCTACCTGACTGAACGTCTTGGCCAGGTCCTGCAGCAATCCCTGAAGAATGTCCAGGTTCGCCACCGCGACCTCAGCTAAAGGATTCACATCGCGATGCCTGCTCTGGAAATCGAAATCATCAACAAGCTGGGCCTGCATGCCCGCGCTTCGGCAAAATTCGTTGGGGTCGCCGGTCAATTCAAGGATTGCACGATCAGGGTGGGACGCACGCCAGAAACCACCGTCGATGGTAAAAGCATCATGGCGATGATGATGCTGGCCGCCGGCAAGGGCACCAGGATTCATCTGAGTACCGAAGGCGAGCAGGAACAGGAAGCGCTGGATGCGCTGGTGACGTTGATCAACAACTACTTCGACGAAGGCGAGTAAAGGTCAAAAGATCGTCCGCAGGCTCGGGCCTCATTCGGACGATCTTTTTCTCAGCCCAACGCCGTATCCATCACCATCATCAAACAAAACCCGATCAGCAACCCAAGGCTGGCCAGCTTGTCGTGACCATGCCGTCGCGACTCGGGAATGACTTCGTGGGTGACCACCAACAGCATCGCCCCCGCCGCCAGCGCCAAACCCAAAGGCAACAACAGTTCAGCCAGGCTCACCAGCCACGCGCACAACAGCGCGAACACCGGCTCAACCAACCCTGACGCTGCACCAATCAAAAAAGCCTTGAAACGCGACATCCCTGCCCCGGCCAGGACCAACGCGATCACCAACCCTTCCGGCACATCCTGCAAGGCAATGCCCATTGCCAGGCTGTCGGCATCAGGCATACCACCACCGGCCGACACGCCGACCGCCATGCCTTCAGGGATGTTATGGGCAATGATTGCAAACACGAACAGCCAGATCCGTGGCGGGATCACCGGATGCTCCACGGAGCCGATGAGCATTTCTGGTGAAGCTCCCGAGACCTTGCGATCCACCAGGAACAAAGCGAGCGCGCCGAGCATGATGCCGAAACAGATCAGGCTGCTGGCTGCCCACGGCGTCATGCCGAGGTTTTCTGCCGCGGCAATGCCCGGCACGATCAACGAAAACGCTGTCGCCGCGAGCATCACGCCAGCACCAAAGCCCAGCAGGGTATCGCTGAGTGCCAGGGGCATACGCCGGATCACCAGCACCGGTACGGCCCCGAGCGCGGTACCCAGGGCGCAGATCGCACCGCCCTGCAACGCCCGCGATAGCCGCGGCTCCAGATCCAGCCACGCCAGCCCGTGTGCAACCAGCAAGCTCGTGCCCGCCAGCAGTAGCAGCGATCCAAATGCGTAACGAAACATTCGTCCACTTCCGATCGCCAGTGTTTCAGTGCCCATAATCAGCCTTGGGTTGTTTTTATTGAACACTCAGGCCAGTGCAGCTTGATAGCGCGCAGCAACTTCTGGCCAATTGATCACGTTGTAGAACGCGCCGATGTATTCCGGACGGCGGTTCTGATAGCGCAGGTAGTAAGCGTGCTCCCACACATCCAGGCCGAGGATCGGCATATTGCCATTCATCAACGGACTGTCCTGGTTAGCACTGCTTTCCACCACCAGGGTCTTCTGCGGTGTAACGCTCAGCCAGGCCCAGCCACTGCCGAAACGGCTCAGCGCAGCCTTGGTGAAAGCCTCCTTGAAACTGTCGAAGCCACCCAGTTGCTCGTCGATGGCCCGGGCCAGCGTGCCTTCGGGCTTGCCGCCGCCGTGGGGCGCCATGACCTCCCAGAACAGTGAATGGTTGGCGTGGCCGCCACCCTGATTGATCACTGCCGCACGGAGCTTCTCAGGCAGTTGCTGTACGGCGGCCACCAGCCTTTCCACTGGCCACTCGGCGAACTCGGTGCCCTCGACAGCAGCGTTCAGGTTGTTGATATAGGTCTGATGGTGCTTGGTGTAGTGAATCTCCATGGTCTGCGCATCGATGTGCGGTTCCAGGGCGTCGTAGGCATACGGCAAGGTAGGCAGGGCAAAAGCCATGTTCAGTGGACTCCATGAGGGTGAGGCGAAGGGCGTTGCGAGGGTGAAGCAGCATCGATGTGCAGCAAACGATGGGTGCGTGGGTATTCACCGTGTTCGCTGATGAAATTCAGCAGCTCGACGTAGGTCTTGTTGCTCTGGCGCAGTGCGGCTTCGCGCAGGGCTGGCGTCAGTCGCGGGTCCTGCATGGCTTGCAATAGACGCTGGTGGATGGCGCACAGGTACTCGGCGCTCTCCTCCGGCTGATTCAGGCGCAGATGCAGGTCCGCCAGGTTGTGATGGGAAATCACGCAGGCCGCCACCGCTTCATCGGCATTTCCCCAGCGCTCGAAAAGCACCTGGGCCAGGGCCAATGCCTGCAAGTAAGCCTCGCGGGCATCAACCAGCTCACCCAACATGAAATAGCGATTTGCCCTTTCGATCGTGCGTTTCCAGTGCTCCATGGTGAGCCTCCAAAGCGGTGGTAGTGTTTACACGCCGCCAGCGGTGAGTTTTTCCGGGTTGAGCAACTCTTCCAGCTGGCTACGCGACAGGTCCGTGTGCTCCAGCGCGACATCGATCACCGGGCGGCCCTGCTGATAGGCCTTCTTGGCGATTTCAGCGGCTTTCTGGTAGCCAATGATCGGGTTGAGTGCGGTCACCAGGATCGGGTTGCGCGACAGCGCTTGCTTGATCCGGTCTTCATTGACCCTGAAACTGGCAATTGCCTTTTCACCCAGCAGCCGGCTGGAGTTGGCCAGCAATTCGATACTGCTCAGCAGGTTCTGGGCGACGATTGGCAGCATCACGTTGAGCTCGAAATTGCCCGACTGACCGGCGATGGTGATCACCGTGTCGTTGCCGATCACCTGGGCGGCGACCATGGCGGTGGCCTCCGGGATCACCGGGTTGACCTTGCCGGGCATGATCGAAGACCCCGGTTGCAAGGCTTCGAGCTCTATCTCACCCAGGCCGGCCAAGGGGCCGGAGTTCATCCAGCGCAGGTCGTTGGCAATTTTCATCAGCGAAACCGCGGTGGCCTTGAGCTGGCCGGATACGGCAACGGCAGTGTCCTGGGACCCGATCAAGGCAAACAGATCCACCCCTGGGGTGAATTGCACCTGGGTCAGCTTGCTCAGCTGTTGGCTGAAGCGCTCAGCGAATTCGGGATGCGCATTGACGCCAGTGCCCACTGCCGTGCCGCCCTGGGCCAGGGATTGCAGGCTTGGCAGCAGATTCTGCAAATGGCCGATGTTGGCCTTGAGCTGTTGCGCCCAACCATTAAGTACCTGGCTCATGCGCACCGGCATGGCATCCATCAGGTGGGTGCGACCGGTCTTGACGTGGTGATGCACCTCTTGCGCCTTGCTCTCGATCACCTGTACCAGCTCGGTCAGGGCTGGCAACAACTGCTCGTGCAAGGCCAGCGCGGCACTGACATGGATAGTGGTCGGGATGATGTCGTTGCTGCTTTGGCCGCAGTTGACGTGATCGTTGGGATTCACCGGCTCGCCGAGCAGGCGGCTGGCCAGGGTGGCGATCACTTCATTGGCATTCATGTTGGAACTGGTGCCGGAACCGGTCTGGAAAACATCCACCGGGAAATGCTGCATGAAATCACCTTCGAGCAGGCCTTGCGCCGCCAGGGCGATAGCGTTGCCCTGGGACTCACTGATCTGCTTGAGCTCGATGTTGGCCCGGGCAGCGGCAGCCTTGGCCAGGATCAGCGCGCGAATGAACTGCACCGGCATCGGCTTGCCGCTGATCGGGAAATTATCCACCGCACGCTGGGTCTGTGCGCCGTAGAGGGCGTCTTGCGGGACCTGAAGCTCGCCCATGCTGTCGCGCTCAATACGTGTCTTGGTCATCTGAATATCCTTGCACCAGTTCAGTTAAGGGAATCGAAGGCTGCAACTCGCAGGTCGCCAATTGCCAGGTGTAGCTCTGCCAGCGTTTGAGGCGGCATTTGCACAGAGAGAGGCGCTCGAGTTCGCGCAGCGGGCGCCAGGCCTGGTCGAGGCAGTAAGTGCGCCAGTGCCAGGGCAGCGCGACATCGGCGGCGGTGTCGAGCAACAAACGGAAGGAAGTTTCAGCGACAGTCCAGGGTGAGGTCGCCGTGCAACAGGCCAGATACCGGCCTTCGGCCAGGTAATGGTCGATCAGGCGCGGTTCGTCAGGATTCAACGCGCAACGGATCTGGCGACTCATCCAGCGCCAGCTTTCGAGGTAGGGCTGCTCGTGCAAGGCAGAACTCATGATCCGGGGCTCATTCGGTAATGAGATTTATTATTAGATGATAATGAGAACCAAAACAAGTGCAGACTCTGGCGCACACTCAATGTGGGAGCGGGCTTGCTCGCGAATACGGTGTGTCAGCCGATGCATAGGGTGGCTGACACTCCGCATTCGCGAGCAAGCCCGCTCCCACAGGGGGCTCGGTGTAAAGCGCATAAAAAAAGGCGCACCACCCGATGGGTGGCGCGCCTTTGGGTGTAACGGCGAGGCTTAGCTACCCGCCACCGTCATCCGCTCGATCAACACCGAGCCCGTGCGAATGTTGCTGCGCAGTTCCAGGTCATTACCCACGGCGACGATCTGCTTGAACATGTCACGCATGTTGCCGGCGATGGTCACTTCCTGGACCGCGAACTGGATTTCACCGTTCTCGACCCAGTAACCCGCCGCGCCACGGGAGTAATCACCGGTGACCATGTTCAGGCCCTGGCCCATCAATTCGGTGACCAGCAGTCCGCGCCCCATGCGACGCAGCAAAGCAGCCTGATCCTCATCGCCATGGGTGACGAACAGGTTGTGCACACCACCCGCATTGGCGGTGCTAGGCATGCCAAGCTTGCGACCTGAGTAGGTGCCGAGAATGTAAGACACCAGCTCGCCTTTTTCGACGAAAGGTTTGGCGTAGGTGGCCAGGCCATCGCCATCGAACGCCGCGCTGCCCAGGGCTCGCATCAGATGCGGACGTTCGTCGATGGTAAGCCATTCCGGGAACAGCTTCTGCCCCAGCGTGCCTTCGAGGAAGGAGGATTTACGGTACAAGCTGCCACCGGAAATCGCCGAGAGGAAGCTGCCGAACAAGCCGCCGGCCAGCTCCGCGGAAAACAGCACCGGCACTTCGCAGGTCGGCACCGGACGCGCGCCCAGGCGGCTCGCTGCCCGTTGCGCAGCACGTTGGCCGATGCTCACCGGGTCAGCCAGCAGATTGCCCTGGCGGTTCACGTCGTACCAGTAATCGCGCTGCATCTGGCCATCGGCCTCGGCGATCATCACGCAACTCAAGCTGTGCCGGGTCGACGCATAACCGCCGATAAACCCGTGGCTGTTACCATAGACGCGGCAGCCCTGATGCGTGCTCAGGGTGGTGCCATCGGCATTCTTGATCCGGCTGTCGGCGGCAAACGCCGCGGCCTCACAGGTCAGCGCCTGCTCGATCGCTTGCTCCGGGGAGATGTCCCATTGATGGAACAGGTCGAAGTCCTGCACATCTCTGGCCATCAGCGCGGCATCTGCCAGACCCGAGGCTTCGTCTTCCGAGGTGTGCTTGGCGATAGCCAAGGCAGCGGCAACGGTTTCACGAATTGCCTCCGGCCCACTGGCCGAGGTGCTGGCCGAGCCCTTGCGCTGACCGACGTACAAGGTGATGCCAAAACCCTGGTCGCGGTTGAATTCGACGGTTTCGACTTCACGCTGGCGAACCGTGGTCGACAGGCCCTGCTCCAGGGATACCGCCACTTCACAGGCACTGGCGCCCTGTCGCTTGGCTTCAGCGATGATCTGCTCGACTTGTTCTTGCAGTGCCGGCAACGCTTGTGGGCCGACGCTTTCAACTGCACTCATGCTGTTCTCCACTCAAATTCTGCTTTCGGTAACGGTCATCGAGCGACCGGGCCGGACAAGCGGCCCCCGACTGGTTATCATGGCGGCGTTTCTTTGCGGACGGCCACCATGGTTGATTCTTACGACGACTCCCTCGATACGGGAGAAAAAAGCAAATCCCAGGTCAAACGCGAGCTGCATGCTCTGGTTGACCTCGGCGAGCGCCTTACAACGCTCAAGCCTGACTTGCTGGCAAAACTGCCCTTGACCGACGCCTTGCGCCGGGCTCTGGCCGATGCGCCCAAGCACACCGCGAACATCGCGCGTAAACGGCACCTTCAGTTCATCGGCAAACTGATGCGCGATCAGGACACTGACGCCATTCTGGTTTTGCTCGATCAACTCGATGCCTCCACTCGCCAGTACAACGAACGTTTCCATAACCTGGAGCGTTGGCGCGATCGCCTGATCGCCGGCGACGATGCCGTACTGGAAAAATTCGTCGTCGACTACCCGGACGCGGACCGCCAGCAATTGCGCTCCCTGATCCGTCAGGCCCAGCACGAGGTTGCGCAAAACAAGCCTCCTGCTTCGAGCCGTAAAATCTTCAAGTACATCCGTGAGCTGGACGAGACTCAACGCGGTCTGCGTTGAATCCCGGACCGGGTGAGTCGCCACGCGACTCACCCACAGCTCCATCCTTACGAGCCCGTGCCACCCACGGTGATCGCATCAATCTTCAGCGTTGGCTGGCCGACACCCACCGGCACCGACTGCCCATCCTTGCCACACGTCCCCACACCACTATCCAGTGCCAGGT
Organism: Pseudomonas sp. WJP1; assembly: GCF_028471945.1. Classification (NCBI taxonomy): domain Bacteria; kingdom Pseudomonadati; phylum Pseudomonadota; class Gammaproteobacteria; order Pseudomonadales; family Pseudomonadaceae; genus Pseudomonas; species Pseudomonas sp. WJP1. The sequence continues at coordinate 882,101 of NZ_CP110128.1, read as the reverse complement.
CGTTGCCGACCATCGACACCTTGCTCATGGCCTCCGGACCGTTGCCGATCAACGTCGCACCTTTGACCGGGGCGGTGATCTTGCCGTCTTCGATCAGGTACGCCTCGCTGGTGGAGAACACGAACTTGCCGCTGGTGATGTCCACCTGACCGCCGCCGAGGTTGGCGCAGTAGATGCCGCGCTTCACCGAGGCGATGATCTCCGCCGGGTCGCTTTCGCCGGCGAGCATGTAGGTATTGGTCATGCGCGGCATCGGCAGGTGCGCGTAGGATTCACGACGGCCGTTTCCGGTGCGGGCCACGCCCATCAGGCGGGCGTTGAGCTTGTCCTGCATGTAGCCCTTGAGCACGCCGTTTTCAATCAGCGTCGTGCACTCGGTCGGCGTGCCTTCGTCATCGACGCTCAAGGAGCCACGGCGACCGGCCAGGGTGCCATCATCGACGATGGTGCACAGCTTGGACGCGACCATCTCACCCATGCGCCCGCTGTACGCCGAGCTGCCCTTGCGGTTGAAGTCGCCTTCCAGGCCGTGGCCGACCGCTTCGTGCAGCAGCACGCCCGACCAGCCGGAACCCAGTACTACCGGCAAGGTACCGGCCGGCGCCGGAATGGCTTCCAGATTGACCAGTGCCTGGCGCAACGCTTCACGGGCATAGCCCATGGCGCGGTCTTCCGCGAGGAAATAACGGTAATCGGTACGCCCGCCACCGCCGTGGCCGCCGCGCTCGCGACGGCCGTTCTGTTCGACGATCACACTGACGTTGAAACGTACCAGTGGCCGTACATCCGCCGCCAGGCCGCCATCGGTGGACGCCACCAGAATCCGCTCCCAGACACCGGCCATGCTCACAGTGACTTGCTGGATACGCGGATCGAGGGCGCGCGTGGCGGCATCGATGCGCTTGAGCAGATCGACTTTCTCGGCGCGGGTCAGCACTTCCAGCGGATTATCCGGCCCGTATAACTGCGCGACATCCTGGGTGGTGAACGCTTGTACGGTGCCATTCTGCCCAGCCCGGGAGATCGAACGGGCGGCACGGGCCGCCGCGCCGAGGGCTTCCAGGGTGATGGCATTGCTGTAGGCAAATCCGGTCTTCTCCCCGGATTGCGCGCGAACGCCAACCCCTTGGTCGAGGTTGAAGCTGCCTTCCTTGACGATGCCGTCTTCCAGCGCCCAGGACTCGGAAATCTGCCCCTGGAAATACAGGTCGGCGGCATCGATGCCGGGGCCGGCCAGGTCGCCGAGCACACCCTGCAGGCTTTCGATCGTTACGCCACCGGGTGCCAGGAGGTGTTCACTGACTGAGGACAACAACTCGCTCATATGCTTTACGCCTTAAATTCATCGTTCTGAGGCAGGCCGCTGGGCGCCCTGCGAGAAAAAGCGCCGGTGACTGGACACCGGCATCCGCGCCCGGATGGACGCCTGTTCGCTGCTATCGCGTTCGGCCAGCAGCACGGCCTCGCCTTGATCCTGTTGCGCCAGCACCCGCCCCCATGGGTCGACAATTGCCGCATGGCCCCAGGTTTCCCGTGGCCCTGGATGCGTTCCACCCTGGGCGGCCGCAAGCACATAACACTGGGTTTCTATGGCTCGCGCACGAATCAGCACGTCCCAGTGCGCGGCGCCGGTCACGGCGGTAAAAGCCGACGGTGCGGTAATCAGTTCCGCGCCGGCAGCCCGTAATTCACTGTAGAGCTCCGGGAAGCGCAAGTCATAACAAACCGTCAGGCCGACTCGCCCCACCGGTGTGTCCGCAACCACCACACCACTGCCATAAGCATAGTCATCGGATTCGCGATAACGGCCGCGATTGTCCGCCACGTCCACGTCAAACAGGTGCAGCTTGTCGTAGCGAGCGACCGTTTCACCCTGATCATCGACCAGCAACGAACAGGCGTGCACCTTGGCCGTCGGTTGATCCACCGGCGGCAACGGCAAGGTGCCGGCCACTATCCATAACTTGAGGTCGCGGGCCGTCTGTTTCAACCAGGGCAGGATCGGGCCTTCGCCCAATGCCTCGGCGCGGCCGATGTCGGCGATGTCGCGCCGGCCCATGGCGGCGAAGTTTTCCGGCAGCACGGCCAATTTCGCACCGCCTGCAGCCGCTTGTTCCAGCAACTGACGCGCCCGGGCCAGATTGGTCGGTACGTCGCTCTGGCTGACCATTTGAATTACCGCTACAGACATGGCCTTTCCTATATCTGGAAATCAACACATTCCTGTAGGAGCGAGGCTTGCCCGCGAACCAGACACCGCGGTGTTTCAGCTATACCGCGTCATCGTTCTTCGCCGGCAAGCCTGGCTCCTACAGAGATTAGCGTCGGAGCATGGGAACGTGAGGCCATGCTACTCCATAGGTCTGGAGGATGGCGTCAAAAAGCCTTGTCGAAGGTGATTTTCGGCTCTTTCCACGGTCCCTTGACGTTGTACTTCACGCTGGCAAAACGCGACACACGGTCACCGATCAACTTGTCGATCAGGAACAGCGCCCCGCCGATCGCCGGCGCGCCGACAATCAGCGCGGCAATGGGCAGGTTGTTGGTCACCGGCAAGGTCACCAGCAGTTTCGCATCGATCTGATCGGCCACCATGTTCAGGGTGCCATCGAGCTCGATGGTGCTGGACGGGCCAGTCAGGCGGATTGGCTCGCGGGTCACGTACACGCCGTTGATCGCCACCAGGAGGCCCTTGACCCGGTCATAGCTCATGCCTTTGCCGAACAGGTCGGAGAAGTCCAGGCGCAAGCGGCGGCCAATGGAGTTGAAGTTGAGCAGGCCGAACACCCGCAACGCTTGGGCACTGCCTTCAACCTCGACAAACTGGCCTTCCTTGAGCGAGGCATCGAGGGTGCCGGAGAAACGCTTGGTCGCCAGCCATGCCGGCGAGCCGGGCCAGCGGCCGTCGACATCCATGTGGAATTCCTGGCTGGTGACGCTCGGCGCAAAGCCCCAGCCCTTGAGTACATCCGCCAGGTTCTTGCCGCTGATCCGCCCCTTGTACCAGCTGGTGCTGGCGCCGGGCGCCCCTTCCCAACCGCCGCTGCCTTGTAACAGGATGCCCTTGAGGCCCAGGTCCAGCGAGTTGAGCGCAATGCCCTTGGCGGTCGGACGCACCTTCAACGACCAGGCGCCGACCAGATCGTTGCCCTGGTACAACTGGTTGATGGTGATATCCAGCGCAGGGATATTTTTCGGGTCTACCGAGGCCAGTGGATCCGGCGAGTTTTCGTCGGCCAAAACCTTTGGGTCAGGTGCCGGCAGCCGCACGGTTTGCAGGTTGATCACCATCGGCGCGGCCTTGGCATCGGGGATGCTGGCAGCGCCCTTGACCTGCTGGCTGTCGAGTTGCAAGGCCCATGCGGACGGTTTGCGCGTCAACTGCACCGCTGCCTGGTCCAGCGTGGTGCCGAAGGCGCTGAGCTTGCCGACCTTGATGTCCGCACCACTGAGCAACTGCTTGGCATTGCCGCCGGGGTCTTGGCCGGCATATTTGCTCACCAGATCCTGCCACGGGCCGACATCCAGTTCCGACAGCACGCCACGAATGCGCAGGCCCTTGGCCCCGGGCAGCACGGCATTGCCATTGCCGAGGAACAATTCGCCGCGGCCGTTGGCAAAATTGCCGGTCGGTGCGGCAAACGTGAAGTTCGCCAATTCACCGTAATTCACCCAGTAGCGCCGTTCCGGTCCCTGCAAGGTCATGCGGAACGTCGTATCACGCCCCACGTCGGCAGCCATCCCGAAGGGCGCCGGCAAATCAACCGTAACGCCCTTGAGATTGGAATTCACCATCAACTGGCTATCGGCGCCATCCAGGGTCAGTTGCAGTTGATACGGGATCACGCCGCTCACCGGCAACGGCTGGGTCACGCTTAGCCAGTCCGTGAGTTTCTTGACTTCGACCTGCCCGGAAGCGGTGACCCGGGTGTTGAGCTTGCCCTCGCGACCCTCGGCGAAAATCTGCGCAGTCACAGGTTTATCGAAGGCGCGTGCACTGATGTTCTGCCCGCTCAACCCTTTGCTGCTGTCGAAACGGAAGTCACCCTTGAGCTGAGTCAGCTCGAGGGGGGGCTCGGGCAGTTTCAGGCGGGCCTTTGCCGTCTTGAAGTCAACCAGGATCTTCGGCTGCTCGCCCTTGGCCAGCGGGATATCAAGCTTCAGCTTGCCTTGCAGATCGCCCTCGCCTTCCCAGCCAGCGAAAGTCTCGGCTGTGCCGATCGGCGCTTCTTTGAGAATTTTCAGACCGTCGCCCAATCCGCCGGCGAACGCGCCATCGAGAAACAGGTGACTGTTGTGCCCGGCAGGCACGTGGGGAATATTGACGTAGATGTCGCGGACCTGGGTGTCGAGCAATTGCCCCTTGCTGGCCAGGATCCGCACGCCACTGTCTTCGACGAACACGTCACCCGTGACTTTGCTGACATGCGGCCAGCCAGGCTGAAACGCCAGCTCGGCGTCGTGGACCTTGAAAAACAGGCTGATGCTGCGGGCGGTTTCCTCCGCGCCATGGTTCAAGGAGCCTTGGTACTGGAAGAACCCCTCATCCACGGCACCCTTGAGAATCGCCGTTCGCAGCCATTCGTCCAGCGCCGGGCTGAGGACGGTCGGCAGGTATTTGGCGGTGTAGCGACCGTCGCCGTCCACCAGACCGACCCGCAGGTCCATGTAGTCTTCCTGTGTCTCATCGAAAAACAGGCGGATAAGGAAGTCGCCGGCAATCTTGCCTTCCTCGCCCAGTACCTTCAGGTACGGTGCGATCAAGGTGAAACTTTCCTTGTCGAGCTTCCAGGTCAAGGTCGCGTTGGCCTGGATGTATTGCCATGGTTTGGCGAAAATCGGGTCCAGGTGCAACATGAAATCCTTGCTGTCCATGCGCAACTCGCCATGGCCAAGGTCGCCGCTGATGCTGCCCGTGACATTTCGTGCTGCAGGGGCGCCGTGATACGCGTCAAAGCCGACGCTATCGAGGTTGGCCGCGAAGCTCAACCGGCTGTCGTCGGTGGCATTGGGCTTCACGTCGATCAGTACGTTGCGCAACCCACCGGTGACCTTGAGCCGCTCGACCACCGTGGCAACACCTTCCGGCAATGGCGCCAAGGCATTGAGCAAGGGCGTGAGTGGTGTCAGGTCGAGTCGGTCGGCTTGCAGGTGCCAGAGATTTTGCGTCCGGTCCACAGCCTCGGTCTGCTTGAACTGCAGACGCGATTCCCAACGGGTCTCACCAAGGTTCATGGCCAGGGAGTCAACCGTTACCAGCATGCCCTCGACGCTGCGCTGGAAATAAGCGTTAAGCGCCAGGTTGTTGATCTGGATAGGCTTGCGCTCGGCATAGGCACCTTTGAATTGCGGCGCATTCAAACGCACGGCGCCGCTTTGCAAGGCGCCCTTGCCCCAGGTTGCCCACAGCTCGCCACCGGCCTTGATCTCGGAGAAATTCCATTGCTGGGTCAGGGTTTCGGGCAACCATTTCGACCAGTCGCTCTGCGGCAAGCTCACATAGACTTGCGCTTCGCCATCCTTCCACTGGCTGGCACGAATACGGGTACGCACACTCAAGGCCAATGGCTGGCCATCGGGCAGGGTCAAGCGGGCATCGAATCGCTGGCGGGATGCGCCGGTTTTCAGCGTCGCGCCGACGTACGTCAGGGTCAGCGGCGATTCTCCCCAGGGCTGCAAAGTGACCTGGCTGTCGAGCACTGACAGCTGCTGGATCATTTGCATGCGATTAAGCAACTGCTCAGGGTCCAGGGGCTGATCGTCCTTGACCGGCAAACCCTCCAGACTCCACGCGCCATCATCGCCTTGCTTGAGGCTGATCTTCAGGCCATTGAGCTCCAGATTGGCGATGCGCACGTCGCGTGCAAGCAGACTGGCCCAAATGTCCGGGACAGCCCGTACGTTTTCCAGATGCAGGGCGTTGGCACCCTCGCCCACAGTCACATCGTGAGCCGACAAGATGGGCGCGAAATCACTCCAGCTGCCTTTCAACTCGCCGATTTGCAGGGGCATGCCCAAGGCTTCGCTGGCCTTGGTTTCGACTTCGGCACGGTACTCGGCCACCAACGGCGCCAGTTCCCGGCCAAGGCTGACGTACAACGCCATCACCACCAAAACCAACGCGCACAGGCCTAGACCCCAGCGGGTCAGTGCGGCCACTATGCGTGTCAGACGCTCCATGTCAGTTGGCTCCCATGGCAAAAGTTCTGCAGAAAGCTGAGGCCAGCCGTTCAGGAAAATTCAGGACGTAGCAGTTCAGAGCAGCACGACGTCGTATTGTTCCTGGGAATACATGGTTTCGACCTGGAACCTGATGGTGCGCCCGATAAACCCTTCAAGTTCGGCGACGTTACCCGACTCTTCATCGAGCAGGCGGTCGACGACTCGCTGGTTCGCCAATACACGATAGCCTTCCGCTTGATAGGCGCGAGCCTCACGCAGGATTTCGCGGAAGATTTCGTAGCAAATGGTTTCGGGAGTCTTCAGCTTGCCACGCCCCTGGCAACTGGTGCACGGCTCGCACAGTACCTGTTCGAGGCTTTCTCGGGTGCGCTTGCGGGTCATCTGCACCAGGCCCAACTCGGTGATACCGATAATGTTGGTCTTGGCGTGATCGCGCTCCAGTTGCTTCTCGAGCGTGCGCAGCACCTGGCGCTGGTGTTCTTCGTCTTCCATGTCGATGAAGTCGATGATGATGATCCCGCCCAGGTTGCGTAGTCGCAATTGGCGAGCGATGGCGGTGGCGGCTTCGAGGTTGGTCTTGAAGATGGTTTCTTCAAGGTTGCGATGCCCGACGAATGCCCCGGTGTTGACGTCGATGGTGCTCATGGCTTCCGCCGGGTCGACCACCAGGTAACCGCCAGACTTCAACGGGACTTTGCGCTCGAGGGCCTTCTGGATTTCATCCTCGACACCGTACAGGTCGAAAATCGGCCGCTCGCCCGGATAATGTTCCAGACGATCGGCTATCTCCGGCATCAATTCGGCGACGAACTGCGTGGTTTTCTGGAAGGTTTCCCGGGAGTCGATGCGGATTTTCTCGATCTTCGGGCTCACAAGATCCCGTAGCGTGCGCAGCGCCAGGCCGAGGTCTTCATAGATCACACTCGGTGCGCTGATGGTTTTGATCTGCTCGCTGATCTGGTCCCATAGCCTGCGCAGATAGCGGATGTCCATGAGGATTTCATCGGCCCCGGCGCCTTCGGCCGCCGTGCGCAGGATGAACCCGCCCGCTTCCTTGATACCTTCTTTGGCCACGCAATCGGTGACCACTTGCTTGAGGCGTTCGCGCTCGGCTTCGTCTTCGATTTTCAGCGAAATACCGACGTGAGCGGTGCGCGGCATGTACACCAGATAACGCGAAGGGATCGAAAGCTGCGTCGTCAGGCGCGCACCTTTGGAGCCGATGGGGTCCTTGGTGACTTGCACCACCAGGCTCTGGCCTTCGTGCACCAGCGCACTGATGCTCTCGACTGCCGGACCTTCACGCAAGGAGATTTCCGATGCATGAATGAACGCGGCGCGGTCCAGGCCGATATCGACGAACGCCGCCTGCATGCCGGGTAATACCCGCACGACCTTGCCTTTGTAGATGTTGCCGACGATCCCGCGCTTTTGCGTGCGCTCCACATGAACTTCTTGCAGGACACCGTTTTCGACCACCGCCACGCGCGATTCCATCGGCGTGATGTTGATCAGGATCTCTTCACTCATGGCAGGGTCTCGTTCAGGCATGTTCACGATAATGGCCAGCTACGACGCTTAGTGCGCGTTATTGGGTTGCCAACAGGGTATGCCGAAATGGCCGAGCAGTTGCGCGGTTTCGCACAGCGGCAGTCCAACCACCGCCGAGTAACTTCCAGTGAGCCCGGCGACAAACACCGCGCCCAATCCTTGAATGCCATAGCCACCGGCCTTGTCCCGGGGTTCGCCGCTGGCCCAGTAGGCCGCCGCTTCTTCAGCGCTGATCTCACGAAAACGTACGCCACTTGTGACCACCAAAGATTCGCAACGCTCACCGTCGAGCAGCGCAATCGCGGTCAGGACCTGATGCTCACGCCCCGACAACATCTTCAGCATGGCGCACGCGTCGTCTTCATCAACTGGTTTGCCAAGAATTTTTCCGCCGAGCACCACGGCGGTATCTGCACCGAGCACGCAGCAGGATGTTTCAGACGAGACGGCGCTGCGTCCGGCCTCGGCCTTGCCGCGCGCCAGGCGCTCGACATAGGCCGACGGGGATTCGTGAGTCAAAGGGGTTTCATCGATTTCCGCACTGATGGCGGTGAATGGCACGCCGATCTGCGTGAGCAGTTCACGTCGACGCGGTGAGCCAGAGGCGAGGTACAACCGTTTCATCAAGACCTCTCCCTGTCTAATGCCTGAGCGAATTAATTGATTTTGTAGCGTCGACGCAATCCGCGCAAACCGAAGCTGACCCAAGGCCAGAGCAACGCGCTGACCAGTGCGGGCAACACCAGTGCCAGGGTTGGCTGACGGTTGCCGGTCAGGGCACTGAGCCATAGCTGTACCAGCTGGGCGAGGCCGAAGATCACCAGGATCACCAGGCTCTGCTGCCACATCGGGAACATTCGCAGGCGTTGTTGCAGCGCCAGCACCAGGTAGGTGATGAGCGTCAGGATCAATGCATTCTGGCCCAGCAGCGTGCCGTACAGCACGTCCTCGGCCAGGCCCAGGCACCAGGCGGTGACCATCCCGACTTTCTGCGGCAGTGCCAGCGCCCAGAACGCCAGCAGCAAGGCCAGCCACAGCGGGCGCAGGATTTCCATGAATTGCGGCAGCGGCGATACGCTGAGCAACATGCCGACGGCGAAAGTCAGCCAGACGATCCAGCCGTTTCGGGAAGCAGTAACACCGACCATTATTCTCGTCCCCCAGTGGTAGCCGGCGCGGAGACTGGCGGTTTGGCAGCAGGCTTGACGACAGCGGGCTGCGCCGCCGGTGGCTTGGCGGGTGCCGTCGCGGTAGGTTTGGCGGCAGGTTTGGCCGGGGTCGTGGCAGCCGGCGCGGCCGCTGCTGGAGTCGCCGGAGCAGCGGGAGCCGCAACAGCCGCCGGTACAACTGCCGGCCTCGGCACGGTTGCCGGAATGATCGGCCCACCGCCCTGCGCATCCAGGCTTTCCTGGGCCTGGGCCGCATCGTTGGCGCGTTCTTCGGCCGTGCGGGTGTCGCTGAACACCAGCAGCAGGTATCGGCTGCGGTTCAAGGCGGCGGTCGGAACGGCGCGAACAATGGCGAACGGCTGACCGGAATCGTGGATCACTTCCTTGACCGTCGCCACCGGGTAACCCGCCGGGAAGCGCTGGCCGAGGCCGGAACTGACCAACAGGTCGCCTTCCTTGATATCGGCGGTATCGGCCACGTGGCGCAGCTCAAGGCGCTCCGGGTTGCCGGTGCCGCTGGCAATGGCGCGCAGGCCGTTGCGGTTGACCTGCACCGGAATGCTGTGGGTGGAGTCGGTCAGCAACAGGACCCGGGAGGTGTAGGGCATCAACTCGACCACCTGGCCCATCAGGCCACGGGCATCGAGTACCGGCTGACCGAGCACCACGCCGTCGCGCTCACCCTTGTTGATGATGATGCGATGGGTGAACGGGTTGGGGTCCATGCCGATCAATTCGGCCACTTCGACCTTTTCGTTGACCAGCGCCGACGAGTTGAGCAACTCACGCAGCCGAACGTTCTGTTCGGTGAGGGAGGCAAGCTTTTGCATACGCCCCTGCAACAGCAGGTTTTCGCTCTTGAGCTTTTCGTTTTCGGCGACCAGTTCGGTGCGGCTGCCAAACTGGCTGGCCACACCCTGCCATAGCCGCTGCGGCAGGTCGGTGATCCAGTAAGACTGCATCAGCACCAGCGACATCTGGCTACGCACTGGCTTGAGCAGTGTGAAGCGGGCATCGACCACCATCAGCGCGACCGATAGCACGACCAGCACCAACAAGCGCACGCCCAGTGAGGGACCCTTGGTGAAAAGCGGTTTAATAAGCCGCTCCTCCCAGGCAAATGTTCTCTTTATTCATACGGCATCAAACCGGCCTGGATGCAGACGACAGAAGATAAACGCGAACAGGCAGCACTGCAAAGTGCCGCCTGCGCGCTCAACAGCATGGAGGCGATCCGACGACTTATTCGCTGGAGAGCAGGTCCATGGTGTGTTTATCCATCATTTCCAATGCACGGCCACCGCCGCGAGCAACGCAGGTCAACGGGTCTTCGGCGACGATCACCGGCAGGCCGGTTTCCTGGGCCAGCAGCTTGTCGAGGTCACGCAGCAAGGCGCCACCACCGGTCAACACCAGGCCACGCTCGGCGATATCGGAAGCCAGTTCCGGCGGCGATTGCTCCAGCGCGCTCTTCACGGCCTGAACGATGGTTGCCAGGGACTCTTGCAGAGCTTCCAGCACTTCGTTGGAGTTCAGGGTGAATGCGCGCGGAACGCCTTCGGCCAGGTTGCGGCCACGAACGTCGACTTCGCGGACTTCGCCGCCCGGGTAGGCGGTACCGATTTCCTGCTTGATGCGCTCGGCAGTGGACTCACCGATCAGGCTGCCGTAGTTGCGACGCACGTAAGTGATGATCGCTTCGTCGAAACGGTCGCCACCCACCCGAACGGATTCGGCGTAGACCACACCGTTCAGGGAGATCAGCGCGATTTCGGTGGTACCGCCACCGATATCCACAACCATCGAACCGCGGGCTTCTTCAACCGGCAGGCCGGCACCGATCGCAGCAGCCATCGGCTCTTCGATCAGGAACACTTCACGGGCACCGGCACCGAGGGCCGATTCACGGATGGCGCGACGCTCAACCTGGGTGGATTTGCACGGAACGCAGATCAACACGCGAGGGCTAGGCTGCAGGAAGCTGTTTTCATGAACCTTGTTGATAAAATACTGCAGCATCTTTTCGCAGACGCTGAAGTCGGCGATCACGCCGTCTTTCATCGGACGAATGGCAGCAATGTTGCCCGGCGTACGGCCCAACATGCGCTTCGCTTCGGTGCCGACAGCAACGACACTTTTCTGGTTACCGTGCGTCCGAATGGCCACAACCGATGGCTCATTCAGGACGATACCGCGCTCACGCACGTAAATAAGGGTGTTGGCAGTGCCCAGGTCGATGGAAAGATCGCTGGAAAACATGCCACGCAGTTTCTTGAACATGGGAAAGGGACCCTAGGCAACGCGTGGGTAAAAAAGTGCGGCAAACTCTAACAACGACAGGGATTTTGGGCAAGGCGCCAATATGTTAAATTGGCCGCTTTTCTGTGCACCAAGCCCCACAATCGCGGCCATATGACCGTAGAAGTGCGGTAGTGTTCCGACAATCTAACACACGGACGCCGTCCGTCTTGTTTTCCACTGGAGAATCCCAATGGCGCTTGAACGCTCCGACGTGGAAAAAATCGCTCATCTGGCCTGCCTTGGCCTCAATGATGCCGATCTTCCACACATTACTTCGGCCCTCAACAGCATTCTCGGGCTGGTCGACGAAATGCAGGCGGTCAATACCGATGGTATCGAGCCGCTCGCCCACCCACTGGAAGCCAGCCAGCGCCTGCGTGCAGACGTCGTGACCGAGAGCAACAATCGCGAGGCCTACCAGTCCATCGCACCAGCGGTCGAAAACGGCCTGTACCTGGTTCCGAAAGTCATCGACTAAAGGGAAAGAGCCTGCAATGCATCAATTGACTCTGGCCGAGATCGCCCGCGGACTCGCCGATAAAAAGTTTTCCTCCGAAGAGCTGACCAAAGCCCTGCTGGCGCGCATCGCCCAGCTCGACCCGCAGCTCAACAGCTTCATCAGCCTCACCGAAGAGCTTGCGCTCACGCAGGCGAAAGCCGCTGACGCACGCCGCGCCAATGGTGAGAACGGCGCGTTGCTGGGTGCGCCGATCGCCCACAAGGACCTGTTCTGCACCCAGGGCATCCGCACCAGCTGCGGCTCGAAGATGCTCGACAACTTCAAGGCGCCGTACGACGCCACCGTCGTCGCCAAGCTGGCCGCTGCCGGGGCCGTGACCCTGGGCAAGACCAACATGGACGAATTCGCCATGGGCTCGGCCAACGAGTCGAGCTACTACGGCGCGGTGAAAAACCCGTGGAACCTGGAACATGTTCCGGGTGGTTCGTCCGGCGGCTCCGCTGCTGCGGTAGCCGCACGCCTGCTGCCAGCCGCCACCGGTACCGACACCGGCGGTTCGATCCGCCAGCCAGCGGCGCTGACCAACCTCACCGGCCTGAAACCGACGTACGGTCGCGTTTCGCGCTGGGGCATGATCGCTTACGCCTCCAGCCTCGATCAGGGCGGCCCTCTGGCTCGCACCGCCGAAGACTGCGCAATATTGTTGCAAGGTATGGCTGGCTTCGATCCGAACGACTCCACCAGCATCGACGAACCCGTGCCGGACTACAGCGCCAGCCTGAACGGTTCGCTGCAGGGCCTGCGCATCGGCGTGCCTAAAGAGTACTTCAGCGCCGGTCTTGACCCGCGCATCGCCGACCTGGTCATGGCCAGCGTCGAAGAGCTGAAAAAGCTCGGCGCCGTGATCAAGGAAATCAGCCTGCCGAACATGCAGCATGCGATTCCTGCGTACTACGTGATCGCCCCGGCGGAAGCCTCTTCCAACCTGTCGCGTTTCGATGGCGTGCGTTTCGGCTATCGCTGTGAAGACCCGAAAAACCTCGAAGACCTGTACAAGCGCTCCCGTGGCGAAGGTTTCGGAACGGAAGTGCAGCGCCGGATCATGGTCGGTGCCTACGCCCTGTCCGCCGGTTACTACGACGCCTACTACCTGAAGGCGCAGAAGATTCGTCGCTTGATCAAGAACGACTTCATGGCGGCCTTCAATGAGGTCGACATCATTCTCGGCCCAACCACGCCAAACCCGGCCTGGAAGCTCGGCGCCAAGAACAGCGACCCGGTCGCCGCCTACCTGGAAGACGTCTACACCATCACCGCCAACCTCGCCGGCCTGCCAGGCCTGTCGATGCCGGCCGGTTTTGTCGACGGCCTGCCGGTCGGCGTGCAACTGCTCGCTCCGTATTTCCAGGAAGGTCGCCTGTTGAACGTTGCCCACCAGTATCAGTTAAACACTGACTGGCACACCCGCACCCCAACCGGCTTCTGAGGAGACACACATGCAATGGGAAGTCGTGATCGGGCTGGAGATTCACACCCAGCTCACCACCCGGTCGAAAATCTTTTCCGGTAGTTCCACCACCTTCGGTTCCGAACCGAACACCCAGGCCAGCCTGGTAGACCTGGGCATGCCCGGCGTACTGCCGGTGCTGAACCAGGAAGCGGTGCGCATGGCGGTGATGTTCGGCCTGGCGATTGACGCCGAGATCGGCCAGCACAACGTGTTCGCCCGTAAAAACTACTTCTACCCGGACCTGCCCAAGGGCTACCAGATCAGCCAGATGGAATTGCCGATCGTCGGTAAGGGCCACCTGGACATCGCCCTGGAAGACGGCACGGTCAAGCGCGTCGGCATTACCCGCGCGCACCTGGAAGAAGACGCCGGCAAGAGCCTGCACGAAGAATTCAGCGGCGCCAGCGGCATCGACCTGAACCGTGCCGGCACGCCGTTGCTGGAAATCGTTTCCGAGCCGGACATGCGCAGCGCCAAGGAAGCCGTGGCTTACGTCAAGGCGATCCACGCCCTGGTGCGCTACCTGGGCATCTGCGACGGCAACATGGCCGAAGGTTCGCTACGTTGCGACTGCAACGTGTCGATCCGTCCAAAGGGCCAGGTCGAGTTCGGCACCCGCTGCGAGATCAAGAACGTCAACTCGTTCCGCTTTATCGAGAAGGCGATCAACAGCGAAATCCAACGCCAGATCGAGCTGATCGAAGACGGCGGCAAGGTGATCCAGCAGACCCGCCTGTACGATCCGAACAAGGACGAAACCCGTCCGATGCGCAGCAAGGAGGAAGCCAACGACTACCGTTACTTCCCCGATCCGGACCTGCTGCCTGTCGTGATCGAAAACTCGTTCCTCGACGACGTGCGCGCCACCCTGCCGGAATTGCCACCGCAGAAACGCGAGCGTTTCCAGGAGCAGTTCGGTCTGTCGGTCTATGACGCCAGCGTGCTGGCCACCAGCCGCGAGCAAGCCGATTACTTCGAGAAGGTTGCGAGCATCGGCGGCGACGCCAAGCTGGCGGCGAACTGGGTGATGGTCGAGTTGGGCAGCCTGCTCAACAAGCAAGGCCTGGACATCGAGCAGTCGCCGGTTTCCGCAGAGCTTCTGGGCGGCATGCTACTGCGCATCAAGGACAACACCATCTCTGGCAAAATCGCCAAGGTGGTGTTCGAAGCCATGGCCAACGGCGAAGGCAGCGCGGACGAGATCATCGAAAAGCGCGGCCTCAAGCAAGTGACCGACACCGGCGCGATCTCGGCGGTGCTGGACGAAATGCTCGCAGCCAATGCCGAGCAGGTCGAGCAATACCGCGCGGCAGACGAAGCCAAACGCGGCAAGATGTTCGGTTTCTTCGTCGGCCAGGCCATGAAAGCCTCCAAAGGCAAGGCCAACCCGCAACAGGTCAACGAACTGCTGAAAAGCAAGCTCGAAGGCTGACCGGAGTGGAGCCAGCATTCAAACCTGGCTCAAATCCCTGTGGGAGCGAGCCTGCTCGCGATAGCGGTCCGGCACTCAACACAAAGTTGACTGTCAGAATGCCAATCGCGAGCAGGCTCGCTCCCACAATTGTTTCGGGAAAACCTTGAATGAAGCGTCTACTTGGACTTTGCGCCCTGCTCTCCCTACTGACCGGCTGCGCCAGCACCGACACCGTCGACCCGCACGGCTACGACAAAACCGGCGTTGCCTCCTACTACGGCGCCAAACACCAAGGCAAACGCACCGCCAGTGGCGAGCGTTTCAACAAGAATTCCATGACCGCCGCCCATCGCCAGCTACCCTTCGGTACACGGGTGAAGGTCACCAACCTGAACAACGACAGATCCTGCGTGGTGCGTATCAATGACCGTGGCCCGCACACCCGTGGCCGCCTGATCGATTTGTCCCATGAAGCCGCCGAACGGCTGGGCATGCTCAAGAGCGGCACCGCGCGGGTTCGCGTGCAAGCCCTCGACTGACCGACGGAGCCCCGACCATTTTCGGACTAGCCGATTTACCCCTGATCAGCGTTATCGAATTGCTCAGCGGGCTGGTGCTGCTGATTGCCGGCGCCGAATTGATGGTGCGCGCCGCCGTGCGCCTGGCAGCCCGCCTGCATGTACGCCCACTGATCATCGGCCTGACCATCGTCGCCCTCGGTAGCAGCGCACCGCAAATGGCGGTCAGCCTGCAAGCAACCCTGGCGCACAACGCCGACATTGCCGTCGGCAGCGTGATCGGCAGCAGCATTTTCAACATCCTCGTCACACTCGGATTGTCGGCGCTGATCATCCCGTTGCGGGTGTCACGGCAATTGGTGCGCCTGGATATTCCCCTGATGATCGGCGCCAGCCTGCTCGTGTTCTTACTGGCCTGGAACGAAGATCTGACCCGCGTCGACGGCGTGATCCTGCTGACGGCGCTGCTGGTGTACCTGGCTTTGCTGTTACGCCAATCGCGGCATTCGGTGCGCCCGGTATCGATTCATGATCACACAGGGCAAGCTCCATGGATCAGCAGCCTGCTGATGATCGTCACCGGTCTGGCAATGCTGGTGTACGCCGGACATTTGCTGCTGGGCGCAGCGGTATCGGTCGCCACTGATCTGGGCTTGTCGGAGCGCATCATCGGCCTGACTATCGTTGCCGTCAGCACGTCCCTGCCGGAACTCGCCACCTCGCTGATCGCTGCCCTGCGCGGCGAACGCGAGATCGCCGTGGGCAACGTGATCGGCAGCAACCTGTTCAACCTCCTGGGTGTGCTGGGCTTGACCGCACTGCTCGCGCCAGCGCCATTGTCGGTATCGCCTAACGCCCTGGATTTCGACTTGCCGGTGATGCTTGGCGTCGCCGCGTTGTGCCTGCCGGTGTTTTATTCCGGTTACCGCGTGACCCGCGCCGAAGGCCTGCTGTTTCTGGGCTTGTACCTGGCCTACGGCCTGCACGTGGTGTCGTTCACCACCGGCATGCCGCTGGCCGGCAAGCTTGAACACCTGATGCTGTTTTTCGTCCTGCCAGCGCTAATGGCGTTCCTGCTGTTCACGTCATTGCGCGCCTGGCGTCGCCAACACCATAAGAGGGAATCGCCATGACCGAGAACAAGAAATCCGGCGTTGAAGTACGTCGCCAAGTGATGGGCGACACCTTCGTCGACCGCGCACTGGGCAACGCTACCGAGTTCACCCAGCCGCTGCAGGATTTCGTCAACGAACATGCCTGGGGTGGTGTGTGGAATCGCGAAGGCCTGCCGTTGAAAACCCGCAGTCTGATCACCCTTGCCGCCCTGACTGCACTGAAGTGCCCGCAGGAGTTGAAAGGCCACGTGCGCGGCGCGCTGAACAACGGCTGCACTGTGGACGAGATACGCGAGGCGCTGCTGCATTGCGCGGTGTATGCCGGAGTGCCAGCAGCAATCGATGCATTTCGCGCGGCGCAGGAAGTGATCGACAGCTATCAGAAGCCGGAGTGAACACTTCTCTTCGTAACCCTCGTGGCTAATCAGTTCGCCCACATATTTCGACAATAAAAGGCGCCCTGCCAAACCTGTTCCCGCAAGCCTCTTTTCGACACACTGCGCCGACCAAAAACCAGACGGGGAATGGTCGGCGCAGCTCGCCGCGCCCAGGATTCGAGCCTTTCCCTGCATCACAAGGAAGGCTCCCATGGGAATGAACACCAGGTTCATATTGTCGACATTGATGTTGTCCAGCCTGCTCGTCAGCAGCTCGATTCATGCCTCTGCCCAAGCGTGTTTCGAAGCCAGCGGTCAAGACTTCAGCGAAGTGCTCGCTTGTTACAAGAAAGCCGAGGACACCAACCCGCTGCTTTACACCGCCAAGGCGAGCACGATATTTCCCGGCGTGGAAAAACGCAGTTTCGAATTGTCTTCCCAGCAATGGTCGCCACAGGGTTTGGTCAGCCCGGCACCGTGGAAACACGCGGTTGACATCTACATTCCGGACAACGCCCTGCACAGCCAGGCCCTGCTGTTGGCCAACAACGGAACCGCCAACGCCGGGCCAACCAATGCCAACGAACCCACTGACTTCACCGAAACCATGGCGCTTGAAGTGGCGGGCAAGACACGCACGATTGTCATTTCAGTCAGCAACGTTCCGAACCAGTACCTGACCTATGCCGACGACGGCATTGCGCGCACTGAAGACGCCAGCGTCGCCCACAGCTGGAAACTCTTTCTCGACGACCCATACCAGCGCCCGTTCATGTCGGTGCGCCTGC
The DNA here is from genome assembly GCF_028471945.1 of Pseudomonas sp. WJP1. NCBI lineage: Bacteria > Pseudomonadati > Pseudomonadota > Gammaproteobacteria > Pseudomonadales > Pseudomonadaceae > Pseudomonas > Pseudomonas sp. WJP1. The sequence goes on along the minus strand of NZ_CP110128.1, from coordinate 864,715 downwards.
CCATGGTGGTGTCGATGGTCAAGGCCATGGACCTCGCGCAAAAGGAACTGCAACCCTGGGGGATAGACCGCTTCATTGCCAGCGGCGCATCGAAACGTGGCTGGACCGTTTGGCTGACAGCCGTTGCCGACGAGAGGGTCAAGGCCATCGTGCCATTTGTCATCGACGTGCTGGGCACGGATAACGTCCTTGAACATACCTATCAAAGCTACGGCAAGAACTGGCCACTGGCATTTTTTGACTATCATCACGAAGGCATCACCCAACGGATAAAGACTGAAAACTTCGCCCGCCTGATGCAAATCGAAGACCCGCTGAGCTACCTGCAGACCCGCTATGCCGAGCGCCTGGCGATCCCGAAATACATCGTCAACGCCAGCAGCGACGATTTCTTCCTGCCAGACAATGCGCGATTTTTCTTCGACCGGCTTCCAGGTCCGAAAGCTTTGCGAGTCGCGCCCAATGCCAGTCACTACGGCATCAAACGGTTCATCGAGAACTCGCTGATACCTGTCATCAATCGCTGGCAACAGGACAAGCCCTTGCCGGTCATTTCATTGCGCCCGGATCAGCAACCACAAAAGATTGGACTGCAGTTTTCCGAAACACCGGTACGGGTGATCCAGTGGACGGCGGCCAATCCGCACGCCCGGGACTTTCGTCAGCCCTGTGGCATCCAGTACGAACCGCAAGAGCTGAGCCTCACTGGCCCGCTCGACGGTGGCATGCAGATCGACACTCCAGAAAATGGCTGGAAAGCGACCTTTGTCGAAGCGATCTTTGCCGATGGCTTCGTCGTGACGACCCCGGTACAGGTCATGCCGATGCGCTATCCGAGCCAGGCGCCTCCGGTCATCGAGCCGGCGTGCAAAACCCTGGCCGACGATTAGCGGCGCTAGATCCACCCACCCCACTGCAATAAAAAGATCCCGATGTTGGTGGTGACCGCCGCCATCAACGTGGTGATCACGATGATCGCCGCCGCCAGTTCATGATTGCCATCCGCTGCCCGGGCCATGACGAAGCTGGCGGCGGCGGTCGGGCTGCCGAAGTACAGGAACAGAATCCCCAGCTCCGCACCGCGAAAGCCCCAGAGCCACGCACCCAGGGTCGCCAGAATGGGCAGGCCGAGCATTTTCACCAGGCTTGAACTGAGCGCCATCGAGCCACTTTTTCGCATCGCCGCCAGCGACAGCGTGCCGCCGATGCAGATCAACGCCAACGGCAAGGTGGTTTGCGCCAGATACTGGCCGGACGTCTCCAGCCATCCGGGCAAGCCGATGTTGAAATAAGCAAAGGGCGCCGCTGCAATCACGCTGATGATCAGCGGGTTGCTGAACACGCTTTTGCAAATGCTCCATGGGTCGGACTTGATCACCGGGCTGTACACCGCCAGCACAATGGTCGAGAGCGTGTTGTAGAACAGAATCACCAGCGCTGCCAGAATCGCCCCGAGGGAAATTCCGTAGTCGCCGTACATGCTCGCGGCCAGTGCCAGGCCGATCACGCCGTTGTTACCGCGAAACGCACCCTGGGTGTAGATCCCCCGGTCTTCGCGCGGGCACCGGAAGATCGCCCAGCCCCAGGCAATGGCAAAGCACACCAGGGTCGCGAGGGAGAAGTAGATCAGCAGTGCCGGTTGCAATGCGGCGTGCAGGTCGGCATGCAGGATGCCCAGAAACAGCAGCGCCGGCATGGTGACGTTGAACACCAGGGACGAGGCGGTGTGGATGAAGTTGTCGTTGATCCAGTCGATGCGCTTGAGCAACACCCCCAGAAACAGCATGGCGAACACCGGCGCGGTGATGTTCAGGGTTTCGAGGAAAATTGCCAGCATGCCGGAGATGACCTTGAGGTGGGCGTCGTTAGGGGGCTAATGATAAGCCACTGAGGACTCCGGCGTCTGGAACACCGTCATCGCGGGCAAGCCTCGCTCCTACAGGTCCGTGTCGTGCGCAAAAATGTGCACGGCACGGATTTGTAGGAGCGAGGCTTGCCCGCGAAGAACGATAACGCGGTCTCAGGTGATAGGCGCAGGATTGAACAGCGTAATGTCGTTATGCAGCTTGTGCCGCTCCGCCCACGTCTGCTGCTTGCCACTGGCCACATCAAGGTAGTAGTGGAACAACTCCCAGCCCAGCTCCTCGATGGACGCCCGCCCTGTAGCGATACGCCCGGCGTCGATGTCGATCAGGTCCGGCCAGCGCTGCGCCAGTTCGGTCCGGGTCGATACCTTCACCACCGGCGCCATGGCCAGCCCGTAAGGCGTGCCGCGGCCGGTGGTGAACACGTGCAGGTTCATCCCCGCCGCCAACTGCAGCGTCCCGCAGACAAAGTCACTGGCCGGGGTGGCGCAGAAGATCAGGCCTTTTTCCTTGAACCGCTCGCCAGGGCCGAGCACGCCGGTGATGGCACTGCTACCGGACTTGACGATCGAACCCAGGGACTTCTCGACAATGTTCGACAAACCGCCCTTCTTGTTGCCCGGTGTGGTGTTGGCACTGCGGTCCGCCTCGCCCTTGGCCAGGTAACGGTCGTACCAGTCCATTTCCCGCACCAGTTCCCGGGCGACCTCTTTGGTTTGCGCGCGGGAAGTCAGCAGGTAGATCGCATCGCGCACTTCGGTGACTTCGGAGAACATCACCGTCGCACCCGCACGCAACAACAGGTCCGAGGCATAGCCCAGGGCCGGGTTGGCGGTGATCCCGGAAAACGCATCGCTGCCACCACACTGCATGCCCAGGATCAGCTCGGACGCCGGCACGGTCTCCCGGCGACGTTGATCGAGCTTCTTCAAACGGGTTTCAGCCAGTTCCATGATCTGCTCGATCATCTCGGTAAAACCGTGACTGGAATCCTGCAGGCGATACAGCCACGGCTCGCTCAGATCCACCGAGGCATCGCCTTCGTGCATCACCTGCCCGGCCTGCAATTTCTCGCAGCCCAGGCTGATCACCAACGCCTCGCCGCCCAGGTTCGGGTTGCGCGCCAGGTTGCGCACGGTGCGGATCGGGATGTAAGCATCGGTGGCGGTGATCGCCACGCCACAGCCGTAGCTGTGGGTCAGTGCCACCACGTCATCGACGTGCGGGTACTTGGGCAGCAGCTCGTCCTTGATGCGCTTGACCGCATGATCCAGCACACCGGTCACGCATTGCACCGTGGTGGTGATCCCGAGAATATTGCGCGTGCCCACCGTACCATCGGCGTTGCGATAACCCTCGAAGGTATAGCCTTGCAGCGGTGCCTGCGCGGCCGGCACTTCGGTGGACAGCGGCAAGCTGTCCAGCGGTGGCGCGGTCGGCATGCGCAGTTGATCTTCCTTGACCCAACTGCCACGCGGAATTGGCTGCAGGGCGTAGCCAATGACCTGCCCGTAACGAATCACCCGGCCACCCTCGGGAATATCTTCCAGGGTGACCTTGTGGCTCTGTGGCACGAAGTCGACGGTAACCAGGCCATCGGAAAACTCGGTACCGGCCGGCACCCCCTGGTCATTGACCACGATCACCACGTTGTCCCGCTCGTGCAGGCGGATGTAGCGCGGCGAATCGGAATGTTCAATCAACTGCATGACGCCGCTCCTCAGGAATGCGCTTGAGACAATTTACCGGATGCTTCAGGACCGTTTACCGGCGGCTCCTTGAGCACCACACGCTTGATCGGACCGACGATCACCAGATAGCTGAACACCGCGACCAGTGCGTTGCAACCGACAAACACCAGCGCCCATTTGAACGAACCGGTGGAACTGATGATGTAGCCGATGACGATCGGCGTGGTGATCGACGCCAGGTTGCCGAAGGTGTTGAACAGGCCACCGCTGAGACCGGCGATCTGCTTCGGTGAAGTATCGGACACCACCGCCCAACCCAATGCACCCACGCCTTTACCGAAAAACGCCAGGGCCATGAAGCCCACGACCATCCATTCAACATCCACGTAGTTGCAGGCCACGATGCTGCTGGACACCAGCAGGCCAGCGATGATCGGCGCCTTGCGGGCGAAGGTCAGGGAATGGCCCTTGCGCAGCAGGTAATCGGAAATCACCCCGCCAAGCACGCCACCGATGAAGCCGCAGATCGCCGGCAACGAGGCGATGAAACCGGCCTTGAGGATGGTCATGCCGCGCTCTTGAACCAGGTACACCGGGAACCAGGTCAGGAAGAAATAAGTGATGCCGTTGATGCAGTACTGGCCCAGGTACACACCCAGCATCATGCGGTTGGTCAGCAGTTGGCGGATGTAGTCCCACTTCGGACCGTCGCCTTTTGCACCTTTGCCCTTGGTCTGATCCATGTCGACCATGCCACCGTTATCGGCGATGTGCTTGAACTCGGCGTCGTTGATCATCGGATGTTCGCGCGGGCTGTAGATCACTTTCAGCCAGATGCCGGAGAAAATGATGCCGATCACGCCCATGACGATGAACACGTGCTGCCAGCCGAAGCTATAGACGATCCAGCCCATCAGCGGCGCGAACAACACGGTGGCAAAGTATTGCGCCGAGTTGAAGATCGCCGAAGCGGTGCCACGTTCAGCGGTGGGGAACCAGGCCGCGACGATGCGCGCGTTGCCGGGGAAGGACGGCGCTTCGGCCAGACCGACCAAAAAGCGCAGCATGAACAGCGCAACCACCGCCGTGGACATGCCGAACTCGCCGACATAACCCTGCAACACCGTGAACAGCGACCAGGTGAAGATGCTCAGCGCATAGATTTTTTTCGAACCGAAACGGTCCAGCAGCCAGCCACCGGGAATTTGCCCGGCCACGTAGGCCCAACCGAATGCAGAGAAGATGTAGCCAAGGGTAACCGCGTCAATGCCAAGGTCTTTTTGCAAGCTGGAACCGGCGATGGCGATGGTGGCGCGGTCGGCGTAGTTGATCGTGGTCACCAGAAACAGCATGAGCAGGATCAAATAGCGGACATGAGTCGGCTTCTTGGTCGATTGCATGTAGATGTACTCCCACTGATTATTTTTATGCGGGTAAAACATTCTTTGGTCTTGTGCCGCGCAAGGCCTCAGGCGAAGGCCTCGCGCGGGTGCAGCGTGGGGTTACGATCCGATGTAGGCAGTTTTTACGACCGTGTAAAACTCTTGCGCATAGCGACCTTGCTCACGTGATCCATAGGATGAACCTTTACGCCCACCGAACGGAACGTGGTAATCCACACCGGCGGTCGGCAGGTTGACCATCACCATCCCGGCCTGGGAGTGGCGCTTGAAGTGGTTGGCGTACTTCAACGAAGTGGTGGCGATACCCGCCGACAGACCGAATTCGGTGTCGTTGGCCATGGCCAGTGCAGCTTCGTAATCGGCCACGCGCACGATGTTGGCCACCGGGCCGAAGATCTCTTCGCGGCTGATGCGCATTGAGGCTTCGCTGTCGGCAAACAGGGTTGGCGCAAGGAAGTAGCCCTCGGTGTCACAGGTCACCAGACCACCGCCGCTGACCAGGCGCGCACCTTCGGACTGGCCGATGTCGATGTATTTCATGTCCTGTTCAAGCTGCGCTTGCGAGACCACTGGACCGATGTCGGTACCGGCCTTCAACGCGTGGCCGACCTTGATCGACTTCATGCGCTCCGCCATGGCTTCGACGAACTTGTCGTGAATGCCGGCGGTAACGATGAAGCGGCTCGATGCCGTGCAACGCTGGCCGGTGGAATAGAACGCACTCTGCACCGACAGCTCGACCGCTTGCTTGAGGTCGGCGTCGTCGAGAATGATCTGCGGGTTCTTGCCGCCCATTTCCAACTGGACCTTGGCCTGGCGCGACACGCAACTGACGGCGATCTGACGACCGACGCCCACGGAGCCGGTGAAGCTGATGCCGTCGACTTTCGGGCTGTTGACCAGCGCATCGCCAACCACGCGACCACTGCCCATCACCAGGTTGAACACACCGGCCGGGAAGCCTGCGCGGGAGATGATTTCCGCCAGGGCCCAGGCGCAACCCGGTACCAGATCAGCCGGTTTCAATACGACGCAGTTGCCGTAGGCCAGGGCCGGAGCGATTTTCCAGGCAGGGATCGCGATCGGGAAGTTCCACGGAGTGATCAGGCCGACCACACCCAGGGCTTCGCGGGTCACTTCAACATTGACGCCCGGACGCACCGACGGCAAGTAGTCACCGGACAGGCGCAGGCATTCACCGGCGAAGAACTTGAAGATGTTGCCGGCGCGGGTCACTTCGCCGATGGCTTCGGGCAGGGTCTTGCCCTCTTCCCGGGCCAGCAGGGTGCCGAGTTCTTCGCGACGGGCGAGGATCTCGGTACCGACCTTATCCAGGGAATCGTGACGGGCCTGAATGCCCGAAACCGACCATGCCGGGAATGCGGCACGGGCGGCATCGATGGCGGCGTGGACCTGAGTCAGGTCAGCCTTGGCGTAGTCGCCAATGGCGTCGCTCAGTTCGGACGGGTTGATGTTGACCGAGTAATCGGCACCGGCGACCCATTCACCGTTGATGTAGTTGTCGTAGCGCTTTGTCACGAGTCGTTCTCCTCACGCAAAAAGCCGCTGATCGCTCAGCGGCTCCGGTTTGATCGTTGTTATTGCGCACCCTGCTTGTCGATCAGCGCGGCGAGCATTTCGTACTCTTCGCCGGTCAGATCGGTCAGCGGCGCACGCACAGGGCCCGCGTCATAACCGGCGATTTTTGCCCCGGCCTTGACGATGCTTACCGCGTAACCGGCTTTGCGGTTACGGATGTCCAGGTATGGCAGGAAGAAGTCGTCGATGATCTTGCCGACGGTGGCGTGATCTTCACGAGCGATGGCGTGGTAGAAATCCATCGCGGTTTTCGGAATGAAGTTGAACACCGCCGAGGAGTAGACCGGTACACCCAGGGCCTTGTAGGCCGCGGCGTAGACTTCGGCGGTCGGCAGACCACCCAGGTAAGTGAAGCGATCACCGAGGCGGCGACGGATCGACACCATCAACTCGATATCACCCAGGCCATCCTTGTAGCCGATCAGGTTCGGGCAGCGCTCGGCCAGACGCTCCAGCAGCGGCGCGTTCAGGCGGCAGACGTTACGGTTGTAGACCACCACGCCGATGTTGACCGATTTGCACACGGCTTCAACGTGGGCGGCAACGCCGTCCTGGCTGGCTTCGGTCAGGTAGTGCGGCAGCAGCAACAGGCCTTTGGCGCCCAGACGCTCAGCTTCCTGTGCGTATTCGATGGCCTGGCGGGTGGAACCACCGACACCGGCGAGAATTGGCACGCTGGTGGCGCAAGTGTCGACGGCCGTCTTGATGATTTCCGAATATTCGCTGGCCGCCAGAGAGAAGAACTCACCGGTGCCGCCTGCGGCGAACAAAGCCGAGGCGCCGTATGGGGCCAGCCATTCCAGACGCTTGATGTAGCCAGCGCGGTTGAAATCGCCCTGGGCATTGAAATCGGTGACCGGGAAAGACAGCAGACCGGAGGAGAGGATGGACTTCAGTTCTTGTGGATTCATTATTCGAACACCCTGGGTAGCGACGTTATGTGAGAAAACCGTTCAGCCTGCGCTGAAGTTGTAGGTCATCGTACAACTTAAAATACAACCGTCAACTGCATTTCATCGTCAGGGGTGAAAATTGTTCGACAAGAAGGCGTGAACGCCCGTGTTTGCTGGGCTTACATGCTAGGAGGATGGAGTTAGGTTTCGCGATCAACGGCTTGATAGAGATACGTTGTCGGAAGATTCAATAACGATCGGCGGAGCGCCTGAAGGATGTGTGCATCGGTTTATGGCCCCTTCGCGGGCAAGCCCGCTCCCACAGTGGCTCACCTGCGGCCACACATCTTGTGAACCGCCACGATCAACTGTGGGAGCGAGCCTGCTCGCGAAGAGGATCTGACAGGCAATTGATTACCTGACCCGGAATCTTACCCCCGCTGCGCCTCAGCCTCTTCATGGGCATGACGCAGCCGTTCGCGGCTATTGGTCAGGTGCAAACGCATGGCCGCACGCGCCGCATCGGAGTCCTGGCGGGCGATGGCGTCGTAGATCTCTTCGTGCTCGCGGCTGAGGCGATTCATGTAGTGCTGCTGATCGTCATGGGCCAGTCGCGCCGAGTTGAGGCGGGTACGCGGGATGATGCTCGTGCCCAGGTGGGTCATGATGTCGGTGAAGTAGCGGTTGCCGGTCGCCAGGGCAATCTGCAGGTGGAACTGGAAGTCCGAGGCCACGGCATCGCTGGCATGGGAAACGCTTTCATTGAGGGCATCCAGCGCCGCGCGCATCAGTGCCAACTGCTCGGGGCTGCGACGTTGCGCGGCGAGGCCGGCGGACTCCACTTCGAGGCTGATGCGCAGTTCCAGGATGGCCAGCACGTCACGCAGGGTGACCACAGTCGCCGGGTCGATACGGAAACCGCTCGGGCTCGGGGTATCGAGCACGAAGGTGCCGATGCCGTGACGGGTTTCCACCTGCCCGGCCGCCTGCAAACGGGAAATCGCCTCGCGCACCACCGTGCGGCTGACGCCATGGGCATCCATGATCGCCGACTCGGTGGGCAACTTGTCGCCACGCTTGAGGTGACCGTCGCGGATCTGCTCGGACAGCACCGTCACCAGTTCCTGAGCGAGGCTGCGGCGCTTGCGAGGGAGGCGTGGTGCGTCGTTCGGGTTTTCCATGGTGAACATCTGTCTCGAAAAAATCGGCTGAAAACGCATCATAGCTCAACGCGGTTGTACGATCACCACCACCTCGCCTCTGTAGGAGCGAGGCTTGCCCGCGAAAGTCGTTACACGGTGCCTATTTAAGGTCGCGTTATCGTTCTTCGCGGGCAAGCCTCGCTCCTACAGAGGACTGTGGGGTTCAGGCAGTCACGGTCTGGTCCACCAGATGGCCATTCTCGATACGAATGTGCCGCGGATGGAAGCGCTTGAGGCTGCTGCGATGGCCGACGCTGACAATGCTCAGGCCCGGCAACTCATCGATCAGTGCCTGATACAGCGACGCCTCGTCTTCTTCATCCATCGCCGAAGTCGCTTCGTCCATGTACAGCCATTGCGGGGCATATAGCAGCGCACGGGCAAAGGCCAGGCGTTGCTGCTCACCCGGCGACAACATGCGCTGCCAGTGATTGGCTTCGTCGAGACGCGCCACCAGGTGCGGTAAACGACAGGTTTCCAGAACGTGCACGTAGCGCTCGTTCGGATAGGTATCGCCGGCCTGTGGATAACTCAGGGCCTCACGCAACGTGCCAATCGGCAAGTACGGTTTTTGCGGCAGGAACAGATAACGCGCCGTCGGCAGGCGGATGCTGCCATGACCCATCGGCCACAGGTGCCCCATTGCCCGCAGCAGGGTCGATTTGCCGCTGCCGGAACGACCACTGAGCATGACGCGCTCGCCTTCCTGCACGGTCATGTCGCCACTGGTCAACAGGTGGCGACCGTCAGCCAGGTCGAGGCCCAGGTTATGCACCTTCAAGGCTGAGCCCGAGTTCTGCACGTCAATGGCCGGCGCGCGTTGCTCGTTGTCAGTCATGGCCTGACGGAAACTGAGCAGGCGATCGCAGGTGGCGCGCCATGAAGCGAGGCTCTGGTACGCGGTGATAAACCAGCTGAAGCTGTCCTGGACATTGCCGAACGCCGAGCTTATCTGCATCAGCTCGCCCAGCTCGATCTTGCCGGCCAGGTAACGTGGCGCAGCAACCATGAAGGGGAAGATGATGGCCGCCTGCTCGTAACCGGAGGTGAAGAAGGTCAGGCGCTTGGACACTTTCATGATGTCCCAGAAGTTGTGCCAGACCATCGAGAAACGATGGGTCAAGCGGCGGTTCTCATTGGGCTCGCCGTTGTACAACGCAATGCTTTCGGCATTCTCGCGAACCCGCACCATGGAGAAACGCAGGTCGGCTTCGAAGCGTTGTTGGCGGTTATTCAGGCCGATCAAGCGACGACCGATCAAATGCGTCAGCCAGCTACCCACCACCGCATAGACCAGTACGCACCAGAACATGTAGCCGGGAATGGTCACCCCGAACACCTCGATGCTTCCCGACACCCCCCAGAGGATGATGGAGAACGACACCAGGCTGACGATATTGCGCAGCAGGCCGACGCCCAGGCTCAAGGTGTCGGACGTGAAATTATTGAGGTCTTCGGAAATGCGCTGGTCCGGGTTATCGGTGTAACCGCCCTGCTCCAGCTGGTAGTAATTCTTATTGCCCAACCAACGGGCGAAATGCTTTTCGGTGAGCCACGCCCGCCAGCGAATCGTCAGCATCTGCGTCAGGTAGAGCCGGTACACCGCACCGACAATCGCCACCGCGGCAATCGCGCAGAAATACAGGATCAGCCGCCAGAAAGCCTCCTCGTCCTTTTGCTGCAGGGCGTTGTAGAAGTCCTTGTACCAGGTGTTGAACCACACCGAGATCCCCACGCTGATCAACGACAGCGCAATCACCGCGATCAGCAACGTCCAGGCCTTGGCCTTTTCTTCGCTCTGCCAATAAGGCGTGATCATCGCCCAAACTTTTCGGAAAAACTGCCCGCGCACAGCATCATTGACCGCGGAATATTCAGCGTTCTGATTCATGGATAAGGCTCGATAAAGAAAAGTACATGCACGAACCGATCATAGATGATCGGTTCGGTTTGTCGCGAGGAGCGGCCGGCATTCGTTCAGCGCAGGTTCAGCGACGAACGGGACGCTTCTGCAGTTTGCGCTGCAGCGTGCGGCGGTGCATGCCCAGGGCACGGGCGGTGGCGGAGATGTTGCCTTCGTGTTCGGTCAACACGCGCTGGATGTGTTCCCACTGCAGGCGGTCCACGGACATCGGGTTTTCCGGCACCAGGCTGTCGAGGTCGGCGTGTTCGGACAACAGCGCGGCCAATACGTCGTCGGCATCGGCCGGTTTGCACAGGTAGTTGCAGGCGCCACGCTTGATCGCCTCCACGGCGGTGGCAATGCTCGAATAACCGGTGAGGATCACCACGCGCATTTCCGGGTCCATTTCCAGCAGTTTGGGCAGCAGCACCAGGCCCGAATCGCCATCCATCTTCAGGTCCAGGGCGGCATAGTCCGGTAGATCGGCCTGGGCGATGGTCAGCCCCTCTTCGGCGGAACCGGCGGTGCTGACACGGAAGCCACGGCGGGCCATGGCGCGGGCCATCACCCGGGTAAAGGTCGCGTCATCGTCGACCAGCAGCAAATGCGGCAGTTCTTCGCCTTCGACTTGGATTTCGTCACTCATGTTGGTCTCCTCGGGCGCCGTGGGGCAGGCGCAGCTCAGTGAGCGTGCCGCCTTCCTCATGACTATAGAGTTTCACTGAGCCGCCGGCGCGTGTCACGCTGGCCTTGCTCAAAAACAGGCCCAGGCCGAAACCTTTGCCCTTGGTGGTAAAAAATGGCTTGCCGATCTGCTCGGCGATGGCCAGCGGCACACCAGCACCGTGGTCGCGGATGCTGATGGTCAAGTCCTCGGCATTCCAGTCCAGGGTCACCTGCAGCCCTTCAGGGCAGGCATCCGCCGCGTTGTTGAGCAAATTGAGCAGCGCCTGGGTCAGGTCCGGCGGCGGCGCCATGCGCGGTACCGTGCCCTGGCCCAGGCGCTGGAAGCGATAGCTGGCTTCCGGACGCATCAGGTGCCAGCGATTGAGCGCTTCGTCGAGCCAGTCGGTGACGTCCTGCATCTGCACCGCCAGCCGGCGATTGGCCTCAGCCGCCCGAACAAGTTGTTGCAAGGTCTCCTTGCACAGCTTGACCTGGTCCTGCAGCACCTTCAGGTCATCCTGCAGCATCGGGTCAGGATGATCCTGCTGCATCTCCTTGAGCAACACGCTCATGGTTGCCAGCGGCGTGCCCAGCTCATGGGCGGCGCCCGCCGCCTGGGTAGCGACGGCCAACAGTTGCTGGTCGCGCAGGCCTTCTTCCCGGCGAATGGCCCGCAGCTCTTCCTGGCGACGCAGCTCCTCGGCCATGCGCGCGGCGAAGAACGTGATCACTGCCGCCGCCAGGGCGAAGCTCAGCCACATTCCGTACACCTGCAGGTTTTCCCGGGCGATCGGGAAGGTTTGCAGCGGGTAGAAGCGCGCCAGCAGCAAGGTATACATGGCCAGGGCAATGCCCGACAGAATCACCGAGTAACGCCATGGCAAGGTCACTGCCGCGATGGTCAGCGGTACCAGGTAATAAGAGACGAACGGGTTGGTCGACCCCCCCGAGAAATACAGTAACGCACTGTGGATAAACAGGTCGCAGGCCAGCTGCACCGCGTATTCGAGCTCGGTGACCGGCCAGCTGGTACGCAGCCGAATGGCCGTGAAGGCACACAGCAGCATCGAGCAGCCGAGGGTCGCGGCCAGTTGGAACCAGGGCAACGGCAACAGTTCGAGCCAGTAGGCCAGGCCTACGGAACCGGCTTGGGCGGCCAGGACCAAAGTGCGGATGAACGTCAACCGCCAGAGATTCTGGCGCGTGGCGGAAGTGATTTGAACGGGGGCGAGCATGAGCTCTCCTGATGAGCGCTCCAGGCGGATCGACGGGAGTATAACCAAGCGCGGGGGCTGGCAGGCGAAAGTGCGGCAAAAGGACACAGAGAAGCAGCGGCAAGCTTAAAGCTGCAAACATCCAGTAATAAGCTTGCAGCCTGCCGCTTGAAACTTGCCGCCGCTCCATAGAGTCTGATGGTTTCACGCAGGCCCGGCCCATCAACCTGCGCCCCCACTTAGGAGCCTTCATGCACACATTCCGCCGCAGCGCCGCCCTCCTCGCCCTGAGTGCCGGCACCCTCGCCGCCCTTCCGGCCCTGGCCGCCGACGAGCTGCATTACAACCAGATTTCCCTGCGCGCCGAAGTCAGCCAGGAAGTGGCTCGCGACCTGATGATCGTGACCCTCTACACCGAAGAACAGAATACCGACCCGGCCAAACTCGCCGCGGACGTCAGCACCACCATGAACAAGGCCCTGGCCCAGGCCAAGCAGGTCAAGGACATCACCTTGCGCCAGGGCAGTCGCAACAGCTACCCGATCTACGACGCCAAAGGCCAGAAAATCACCGGCTGGCGCGAGCGTGCCGAACTGCGCCTGGAAAGCCCGGACTTCGCCGCACTGTCGAAGCTGACCGGCGAACTGCTCACCGACCTGAAAATGGGCGGCATGGATTTCGCCATCGCCACGCCTACGCGCAAGGCCAGCGAAGACGCCTTGCTCAAAGAGGCCGTGACGGCCTTCAAGGCCCGTGCACAATTGGCTACCGATGCCCTGGGCGGCAAGGGTTACAAAATCGTCAATCTGAACTTCAACAGCATTGGTTACCCGCAACCGTACATGCGCGGGCCGATGATGATGAAAGCCGCCAGCATGGACGCCGCTCCGGTGACGCCGGAAGTTGAGGCCGGCACCAGCCAGGTCAGCATGACGGCCGATGGATCGATTGAAGTGCTGATGCCTTGAATAGATAACCTCTGAACAAAAACGGCGATCACCCAAGTGATCGCCTTTTTTTATCCCTGTAGGAGCTGCCGCAGGCTGCGATCTTTTGATCCTGATCTATGCTCTCTGAACATTTCAGTGGCTACCAGAAAGATCGCAGCCTGCGGCAGCTCCTACAGAGATGACCTACACACTGAAATGAAAAGTTGCACCTTGTACTACTCGCAACCCGCGACCAATACCAGTGCAACGATAAGCACTCCCATTCAACCCCACACACCCGTCAAGGACGGGGTATAAATAGGTAACACCCCGCCCCACTCACGGGCAACCCAAGGCTTTAACGCACCATTAAAGTGCGCCAGTTGCACTACAAAAACGCCGCGCAAACGGTCAAATGCGTCAAGTTTTATACAAATGCGACATTAAGGTACGTTCGTGCCACTGTTTAACACTTGTAGTCGCTCTGGATCTTGCATTGGGTATGGCCCCTGCATAAGTATCCGCAGGCACGACTCACGAGGTCGTCCTCAAAATCAAAAAATGACAACAAATCATGAGGCCACCATGCTTAAACACGCGGTCATTCCGTTTTTAGTCGGCGCCAGCCTGTTGGCTAGTGCACCGTTCGCTCAAGCTGCGACTAACCTGGTGTTCTGCTCCGAAGGGAGCCCGGCCGGTTTCGATCCAGGTCAATACACCACCGGAACCGACTTCGACGCCTCTGCCGAAACCATGTTCAACCGCCTGACCCAGTTCGAGCGCGGCGGTACCGCCGTAATTCCTGGCCTGGCGACCAGCTGGGACGTCTCCACTGACGGCCTGACCTACACCTTCCACCTGCGCGAAGGCGTCAAGTTCCACACCACCCCGTATTTCAAGCCGACTCGTGAGTTCAACGCCGACGACGTGCTGTTCACCTTTAATCGCATGATTAACAAGGATGACCCGTTCCGCAAAGCGTACCCGACCGAATTCCCGTACTTCACCGACATGGGGATGGACACCAACATCACCAAGATCGATAAAGTCGACGACAAAACCGTCAAGTTCACCCTCAAAGACGTTGATGCCGCGTTCATCCAGAACATGGCGATGAGCTTTGCTTCGATCCAGTCCGCCGAATACGCAGCCCAGCTGCTGAAAGAAGGCAAGGCTGCCGACATCAACCAGAAGCCGGTCGGCACTGGTCCGTTCGTGTTCAAGAGCTACCAGAAAGATTCCAACATCCGCTACACCGGGAACAAGGACTACTGGAAGCCAGACGACGTCAAGATCGACAACCTGATCTTCGCCATCACCACCGACCCGTCGGTACGTATCCAAAAGCTGAAGAAGAACGAGTGCCAGGTCACCCTGTTCCCTCGTCCGGCCGACCTGAAAGCGCTGCGCGAAGACAAGACCCTGAAGCTGCCTGACCAGGCAGGTTTCAACCTGGGCTACATCGCCTACAACGTGATGGATAAGGTCAAGGGCAGCAACGAGCCAAACCCGCTGGCCCAACTGAAAGTGCGTCAGGCACTGGACATGGCGGTCAACAAGCAACAGATCATCGACTCCGTGTACCAGGGCGCTGGCCAACTGGCCGTCAACGCCATGCCGCCGACCCAGTGGTCCTACGACACCACCATCAAGGATGCGCCGTACAACCCTGAGAAAGCCAAAGAGCTGCTCAAGGAAGCTGGCGTGAAAGACGGCACCGAAATCGTTCTCTGGGCCATGCCGGTACAGCGTCCGTATAACCCGAACGCCAAGCTGATGGCAGAAATGCTGCAGTCCGACTGGGCGAAAGTCGGTCTCAAGGTCAAGATCCAGAGCTACGAGTGGGGCGAGTACATCAAGCGCTCCAAAGGCGGCGAGAACCAGGCGATGCTGATTGGCTGGAGCGGCGACAATGGTGATCCCGACAACTGGCTGAACGTGCTGTTCGGTTGCGACTCGCTGGAAGGCAACAACTTCTCGAAGTGGTGCTACAAGCCGTTTGACGACATCGTCAAGCAAGCCAAGCGCACTTCGGATCAAGGCAAGCGCACCGAACTGTACAAGCAGGCGCAACACATCCTTAAAGATCAGACGCCAATGACACCTATCGCTCACTCGACGGTGTTCCAACCCATGCGCGCCAATGTGCAGGACTTCAAGATCAGCCCGTTTGGCTTGAACTCCTTCTACGGCGTCAGCGTCAGCAAATAAGGTTGGGTAACGGCGACGTTCATGACGTCGCCGTTACGTTGCCTACCGAGAAAGCAGGAAATTACCTACATCCAAATCGCCCGCTGACTACAGCAGAGCGCCAGGACGCGTCGTCTTTTCCCACAAGTCTTTCGGACTTTTCGTATTTACTGCCGGACCCACGGTACATACCGTCGGGATCTGACCAGCTAATGCGTGGGTCCTCGGTTTTTTTTTGCTGCACGCCATGGCTGGAAACCAGTGAAGCCTCCCCGTCTGCGCACGGGACGAAGGCTCATTGTCACAACACTGAACAAGAGAGAGCGTCATGCGCCATACCTTGGTTTTATCCGCATTGCTGGGCACTGGCCTCTTGGCCGCCACGTCCATGAGCCAGGCCGCCTCCAACAGCCTGGTGTTCTGCTCCGAAGGCAGCCCCGCCGGCTTCGACACCGCGCAGTACACCACCGCGACCGATAACGACGCCGCCGAACCGCTGTATAACCGCCTGGCAGAGTTTGAAAAAGGCTCGACCAATGTCGTACCGGGCCTGGCCACCAGTTGGGATATTTCCGAGGACGGCCTCGCATACACCTTTCACCTGCGCCCGGGGGTGAAGTTTCATACAACCAAGTACTTCACACCGACTCGCGACTTCAACGCCGATGACGTGCTGTTCACGTTCAATCGCATGCTCGACCCGCAACAACCTTTCCGTAAGGCTTACCCGACCGAATTCCCGTATTTCAACGGGATGAGCCTGAACAAGAACATCGCCAAGGTCGAAAAGACCGGGCCGCTGACCGTGGTCATGACGCTAAACAGCGTCGACGCCGCGTTCATCCAGAACATCGCCATGAGCTTTGCCGCGATTCTCTCCGCCGAGTACGCCGACAAGCTGCTCGCCGAAGGCAAGCCGAGCGACATCAACCAGAAGCCCATCGGCACCGGACCGTTCGTGTTCAAGAGTTACCAGAAAGACTCGAACATCCGTTACACCGGCAACAAGCATTACTGGGACCCGAGCCGGGTCAAGCTCGACAACCTGATTTTCGCCATCAACACCGACGCCTCGGTGCGCGTGCAGAAGCTCAAGGCCAATGAGTGCCAGATCACCCTGCACCCGCGCCCCGCCGACGTGACCGCGCTGAAGAACGATCCTGCGCTGCAATTAATCGAAAAGCCCGGTTTCAACCTGGGCTACATCGCCTATAACGTGCGTCACAAGCCATTCGACCAGCTCGAAGTGCGTCAGGCGCTGGACATGGCGGTGAACAAGCAAGGCATTCTCAACGCCGTTTACCAGGGCGCTGGGCAACTGGCGGTCAACGCCATGCCGCCGACCCAATGGTCCTACGATGACACCATCAAGGACGCCGCCTACAACCCGGAAAAAGCCAAGGAACTGCTCAAGGCTGCCGGCGTGAAAGAAGGCACCGAAATCACCCTGTGGGCCATGCCCGTACAGCGCCCCTACAACCCCAACGCCAAATTGATGGCCGAAATGCTCCAGGCTGACTGGGCGAAGATCGGCCTCAAGGTCAAGATCGTCAGCTATGAATGGGGCGAGTACATCAAGCGCACCAAGAACGGTGAGCACGACATCAGCCTGATCGGCTGGACCGGTGACAACGGTGACCCGGACAACTGGCTCGGCACCCTGTACAGCTGCGATGCCATCGGTGGCAACAACTACTCCATGTGGTGTGATCCGGCTTACGACAAGCTGATCAAGCAGGCCAAGGTCGTGACCGACCGCGACCAGCGCACCGTGCTCTACAAACAGGCGCAGCAATACCTCAAGCAGCAGGTACCGATCACGCCGGTCGCCCACTCGACGGTCAACCAGCCATTGAGCGCCAAAATCGAAGGGTTCAAGGTCAGCCCTTTCGGTCGCAACGTTTTCTCGGGTGTCAGCATCGAAAAATAAAACCGTGTAGCTGAAAACGCTGGGGGCGCATTGCGCCCTCACGCAAGCGTATTGCCGTAATTCGCCAATCCGGCATCCAGCAAACGTTTGCGATGCGTGCAAGAGTTCCAAAGCAAATAGCCGAACCACCAAAAAAGGCCGGCATTAATAATAGAAAGTAAGGAGCTTCACCCATGAAACTGAGCAGCACCGCGATACTGGCCCTGGCCATCAGCAGCGTAACCGCCACGGCTTACGCTGAAAGCCAGAGCCAGGCGTTCACCCCGGTTACCGTGAAAGAGAAAAGTGCTCAAAGTGAAGCCACGGGTTTCGTCGAAGGCCAGTCGATCACCGGCACGACCCGTAACTGGTACGCCAACGAACAGCTGAAGCGTGGCGCGCACTTCAAATACAAAAAAGACGGCGTACTGCTCGATACGGATCGCCGTATCAACTGGGTTCAGGGCACCATCTTCAAGTACAACTCGGGCTTCACCGAAGGCACAGTTGGCTTCAGCACCGAGGCCGCGGTCTACAACGCCATCGCCCTGGACCAGGATCGCAAGGACCTGGCGTCCGGTAACGGCGGCGCTCCAGAACCAGGCCGCGTCAAGGCGGGTAACAACCGTACCCTGACCCACGATGGCGGCGATGCAGTTGGCCAGTGGAGCAAACTGGGCCTGGCTAACGTCAAGGCACGCTTCTCGAACACCACATTGACTGCTGGTCGTCAAAACTTCAGCAGCCCGATGGTCGATGTAATCGGCAACCGTGCCCTGCCTTCCAGCTTTCAGGGCGTAAGCCTGCACAGCGAAGAACTGGAAAACCTGACGTTTGACTTGGCCACGTTCGACCGCAACTCGCCACGCACCGAAGAAAGCCAGCGTAAATTCCGCTCCGAATACGCTGACGAGATTATCGAAATCGATCACGTGTACACCGCTGGTATTACTTACCAGCCACTCGCCAGCCTGACCACCAGCCTGTGGGGTACCCAGGCCGAAGACATGTGGAACCAGTACTATTTCGGCGCCACTCACGTGTTGGGTGACAGTTCGGTATTGAGCCTGACTACTGGCCTGAACTACTACAAGACCGTCGACGAAGGTAAAGCGAAACTGGGCCAGATTGACAACGACACCTACTCCCTGTCGTTCGGGCTGACTCATCAGGCCCACAGCCTGACGTTCTCCTACCAGGAAGTGAACGGTAACGAGTACTTCGACTACCTGCACGAAACCAACGGCATCTACCTGGCCAACTCCCTGCTGTCGGACTTCAACAGCCCGAACGAGAAGTCCTTCCAGATCGCCTACGGCCTGAACATGGCCGAATACGGTGTACCAGGCCTGAAGTTCAATATCTACCAGGCTCGCGGCTGGGGTATTGACGGTACGCATTACAAAGGCGGCGCCTACGACAGCGTGCTGACGATGGACGGCGAACATCACTACGAATACGGCATCGGTGCTTCCTACGCCGTACAGAGCGGTCCGCTCAAGGCAACGACCGTACGCGCGACCTACACCGCGCACCGTGCCAGTGAAAACCAGCTGGATGGCAGCATCAACGAGTTCCGTCTTGTGACCACCGTTCCGTTCAACATTCTGTAATGCACCGGCCAAACGGCTGATTCCACGAAGAGTCAGCCGTTCGGCTTTTGTCCTTTAACCGATTGCAGAGGGTTCTTGATGAAAATGCTTCCCCTACGTGCGGCCATCGCGGCCGCCTTGCTGAGTGTCGCGGTGGGTGTATCGGCCAAGCCGCTGGTGGTCTGCACCGAAGCCAGCCCCGAAGGCTTCGACATGGTCCAGTACACAACTGCAGTCACAGCCGACGCGGTGGCCGAAACCATCTTCAATCGCCTGGCGGACTTCAAGCCCGGCACCACTGATGTGATTCCGGCACTGGCCGAATCCTGGGCCATTAGCGAAGACGGTCTGACCTACACATTCCACCTGCGCAAAGGCGTCAAGTTTCACACCACTGAATACTTCAAGCCGACCCGCGACATGAATGCCGACGACGTGGTCTGGAGCTTCCAGCGTCAGCTGGACCCGAACCACCCATGGCACAAACTGTCGAGCGTGGGCTTCCCGTACTTTGAAAGCATGGGCTTCAAGGAACTGCTGAAAAACGTCGAAAAAGTCGACGACAACACGGTCAAGTTCACCCTGACCCGCCGCGAAGCGCCGTTTTTGGCTGACATCGCCATGGCGTTCTCCTCGATCTACCCTGCCGAATACGCCGACCAGCTGCTCAAGGCCAACAAGACTGGCGACCTGAACAACAAGCCGATCGGCACCGGTCCGTTTGTCTTCCAGCGTTACAACAAGGACGCCCAGGTTCGCTTCAAGGCCAACCCGGACTATTTCCGTGGCAAGCCGCCGGCTGATTCGCTGATCCTGGCCATCGCCACCGACAACAACGTGCGCCTGCAGAAGCTCAAGGCCAACGAATGCCAGGTCGCGCTGTATCCGAAGCCGGATGACATCCCGAGCATCAAGAAAGACACCAAGCTGAAGGTCGATGAACTGAACGCGATGACCGTCGCGTACATCGCCATCAACACCCAGCACAAATACCTGAGTGACGTGCGCGTACGTAAAGCCATCGACATCGCCTTCGACAAGGAAGCGGCCGTCAACGCGCTGTTCGGCAAAGGCAATGCCACCGCTGCGGTCAATCCGTTCCCGGACACCCTGCTGGGCTACAACCACGACCTGAAGAACCCGACCCGCGATCTGGACAAGGCCCGCGCCCTGCTCAAGGAAGCCGGCGTACCGGAAGGTACCGTGTTCACCCTGTTCACCCGCAACGGCGGTGGTGCGACCAACCCCAACCCGATGCTCGGCGCGCAGATGATGCAGGCCGACCTGGCCAAGGTCGGGATCAAGATCGACATCCGCGTCATGGAGTGGGGCGAAATGCTCAAGCGCGCGAAAAACGGCGAGCACGATATGGTTTCCGCCGGATGGGCGGGCGATAACGGCGACCCGGATAACTTCTTGACGCCTATGCTCAGTTGCGAGGCGGCGAAGAACGGCGAAAACTACGCTCGCTGGTGCAATGAAAAATTCCAGGCCCTGCTTGACCAGGCCCGGGAAAAAACCGACCCGGCCGAGCGTGCAGCGCTGTACGAACAGGCACAGGTTATCTTTAACCAGGACCAGCCATGGATCAGCCTGGCGCACACTAGAATGTTCACAGCAATGCGCAACAACGTAGAGGGCTACCAAATTAGCCCGCTCACCACCAATAACTTCGCCACCACCCAGGTGAAGTAGATAAGAAACTCCCGGCATCCCTGACCCAGGCATGCCGGGCACGCCTAACCGGCTGATGAGGTACACCTTACGATGTTTAGTTTTATTGCCCGCCGACTGGGGTTACTGATCCCCACGTTCTTCGGCATCACCTTGCTGACGTTCGCGTTGATTCGCATGATCCCTGGCGACCCCGTGGAAGTCATGATGGGCGAACGCAGAGTCGACCCGGAAATGCACGCTCAGGCAATGGAACGCCTTGGTCTGAACAAACCCCTGTATGCCCAGTACCTGGATTACATCGGTAAACTGGCCCACGGCGATCTCGGGGAATCCCTGCGTACCCGTGAAAGCGTCTGGAACGAGTTCACCTCCCTATTCCCCGCGACCCTGGAACTGTCCATGGCCGCCCTGTTGTTCGCCGGTATCCTGGGCCTGCTGGCCGGGGTGATCGCGGCACTCAAGCGAGGGTCCCTGTTCGACCATGGAGTGATGGGCATCTCCCTCGCGGGATACTCGATGCCGATCTTCTGGTGGGGCCTGATCCTGATCATGTTCTTCTCGGTCTCCCTGGGCTGGACCCCGGTCTCCGGGCGGATCGACCTGCTCTATGACATCGAGCCGCGCACCGGCTTCATGCTGATCGATACGCTGCTGGCCGATGACGTCGGCGCGTTCCTCGATGCGCTGCACCACCTGATCCTGCCGGCCATCGTGCTCGGCACCATTCCGCTGGCGGTGATCGCGCGGATGACCCGTTCGTCGATGCTCGAAGTGCTGCGTGAAGACTACATCCGTACCGCCAAGGCCAAGGGCCTGTCGCCGTCGCGCGTGGTGTTCGTGCACGGCCTGCGCAACGCGCTGATTCCGGTATTGACCGTGGTCGGCCTGCAAGTCGGCACTCTGCTGGCCGGTGCGGTCCTGACCGAAACCATCTTCTCCTGGCCGGGCATCGGCAAATGGCTGATCGAAGCCATTGGCGCCCGGGACTACCCGGTCGTGCAAAACGGCATCCTGTTAATCGCCTGCCTGGTGATTCTGGTCAACTTCGTAGTGGACATCCTCTACGGCTTTGCCAACCCACGCATCCGTCATCAGCGCTGAGGTCAATACCCATGAGCACTCCAACATCCTCAGTAGCCACCGCCACTTCCGCCGTGGATCAAAGCCTGCTGTACCCGTCGCCGTACAAAGAATTCTGGCAAGCGTTTTCCAAGAACAAAGGTGCCGTTGCCGGCCTGATGTTCATGCTGCTGGTGATTTTCTGCGCCATCTTCGCCCCGTGGGTTGCGCCCCATGACCCGAGCGAGCAGTACCGCGACTTCCTGCTCACCCCGCCAGCCTGGCTGGAAGGTGGGCAGATCCAGTTCCTGCTGGGTACCGATGAACTGGGTCGCGACCTGCTGTCGCGCCTGATCCAGGGCTCGCGCCTGTCGCTGCTGATCGGTTTGTCGTCGGTGGTGATGTCGCTGATCCCGGGGATCCTGCTGGGCCTGCTCGCCGGTTTCTTCCCCAAAGCCGTCGGCCCGACCATCATGCGCCTGATGGACATCATGCTGGCCCTGCCGTCCCTGCTGCTGGCCGTGGCGATCGTCGCCATCCTCGGCCCTGGCCTGATCAACACCGTGATCGCCATCGCCGTGGTGTCCCTGCCGTCCTATGTGCGCCTGACCCGCGCTGCGGTCATGGGCGAGCTGAACCGCGACTACGTAACCGCCGCGCGCCTGGCTGGTGCCGGCCTGCCGCGCCTGATGTTCGTCACCGTGCTGCCCAACTGCATGGCACCGTTGATCGTACAGGCCACCCTGAGCTTTTCCTCGGCGATTCTCGATGCCGCCGCCCTGGGCTTCCTCGGCCTTGGCGTACAACCGCCAACCCCTGAGTGGGGCACCATGCTGGCCTCGGCCCGCGACTACATCGAACGCGCCTGGTGGGTAGTCAGTCTGCCTGGTTTGACCATTTTGCTCAGCGTGCTGGCAATCAACTTGATGGGTGACGGCCTGCGCGACGCGCTGGACCCGAAACTCAAGAACGCCGCCTGAGGAGATTCCCATGTCACTGCTAGAAATCAAGAATCTCAACGTTCGCTTCGGCGACAAGAACGCTACGCCCGTGGTCGATGGCCTCGACCTGAAAGTCGACAAGGGCGAAGTGCTGGCCATCGTTGGCGAGTCGGGTTCGGGTAAATCCGTGACCATGATGGCGCTGATGGGCCTGATCGAACATCCAGGCATCGTCACCGCCGACTCGCTCAGCTTTGACGGCAAGGACATGCTCAAGCTCAACAATCGCCAGCGTCGGCAAATCGTCGGTAAAGACCTGTCCATGGTCTTCCAGGATCCGATGACCGCGCTGAACCCGAGCTACACCGTCGGTTTCCAGATCGAGGAAGTGCTGCGCCTGCACTTGAAAATGTCCGGCAAGCAAGCGCGCAAACGCGCCATCGAACTCTTGGAAAAAGTGGAAATCCCGGGCGCCGCCAGCCGTATGGACGCCTACCCGCACCAACTGTCCGGTGGTATGAGCCAGCGTGTCGCGATCGCCATGGCGATTGCCGGCGAACCGAAACTGCTGATCGCCGACGAACCGACCACTGCCCTCGACGTAACGATCCAGGCGCAGATCATGGACCTGCTGCTGGCGTTGCAGAAAGAACAGAACATGGGCCTGGTGCTGATCACCCACGACCTCGCCGTGGTGGCCGAAACCGCCCAGCGCGTGTGCGTGATGTACGCAGGGCAAGCGGTCGAAGTCGGCCAGGTGCCGCAACTGTTCGACATCCCGGCACACCCGTACAGCGAAGCGCTGCTCAAGGCGATTCCGGAACACAGCCTGGGCGCCTCGCGCCTGTCGACCCTGCCGGGCATCGTCCCGGGTCGCTACGACCGTCCGCAGGGCTGCCTGCTGTCGCCGCGCTGCCCCTACGTGCAGGAAAACTGCCGCGTGCAGCGTCCAGCCCTTGATCCGAAAAGCCACAGCCTCGCCCGCTGCTTCTACCCGCTGAACCAGGAGGTGGCGTAATGGCCGTCGTACTTACCGCCCGCGACCTGACCCGTCACTACGAAGTGTCCCGTGGCCTGTTCAAGGGTCACGCCACCGTTCGCGCCCTCAACGGCGTGTCGTTCGAACTGGAAGCCGGCAAGACCCTCGCCGTCGTGGGTGAGTCGGGCTGCGGAAAATCCACCCTGGCCCGTGCCCTGACCCTGATCGAAGAGCCGTCCTCCGGCTCCCTGAAAATCGCCGGGCAGGAAGTCGCCGGCGCCGACAAGGCCCAGCGCAAGCAACTGCGCAAAGACGTGCAGATGGTGTTCCAGAGCCCGTACGCCTCGCTGAACCCCCGGCAGAAAATCGGTGACCAGCTGGCTGAACCGCTGTTGATCAACACCAACCTGTCGGCCACCGAACGTCGCGAAAAAGTCCAGGCGATGATGAAGCAGGTAGGTTTGCGCCCTGAGCATTACCAGCGCTATCCACACATGTTCTCCGGCGGCCAGCGCCAACGGATCGCCCTGGCTCGCGCGATGATGCTGCAACCGAAAGTGCTGGTCGCGGACGAACCGACCTCGGCACTGGACGTATCGATCCAGGCGCAGGTGCTGAACCTGTTCATGGATTTGCAGCAGGAGTTCAACACCGCCTACGTGTTCATCTCCCACAACCTGGCGGTGGTGCAACACGTCGCCGATGACGTGATGGTGATGTACCTCGGCCGCCCGGTGGAAATCGGTCCGAAGAACGACATCTACGAGCGCCCGCTGCACCCCTACACCCAGGCGCTCCTGTCGGCCACCCCGACCATTCACCCGGACCCCAACAAGCCGAAAATCAAGATCGTCGGCGAATTGCCCAACCCGCTGAACCCGCCGCCTGGCTGCGCTTTCCACAAGCGCTGCCCGTATGCGACCGAGCGCTGCAAAACCGAAGAGCCGGCCCTGCGCCCTCTCGATAACCGGCAGGTGGCTTGCCACTACGCCGAGCAATTCGTGCACGGCCCGGCATAAAAATGTGGGAGCGGGCTTGCTCGCGAAGGCGCTCTATCAGTCGACAAAGACAGTGACTGACATGACGCCTTCGCGAGCAAGCCCGCTCCCACAGGGATATTGCTCGTTCATCCAACCCCTTCTATTTCGATTGCGTACTAATCGGGAGAGAAGGGGTTTTATTTTGTCCGTGCTTTACGTCTGGCTATCACCTTCCTCATCGGAGTCCGGTTCATCGGTGGTCGAGTCATCGTCACCCGCACTACCGCCCTGCCCCTTGTCGCCCGGTTCCGATTCGGACTTGGCAATCATCAGATCACCGTGGGTTCCCTGCCCGCTAGACGCCTGGCTTTCGTGATCCTCACACTCGGCCCAGACCGCCGAACTACCGAGGGCCAGCATCAGCAAAACCTTCAACAGCAACACAACGCGTAGCAACCTGTTCATAGTCGAATCCATCCTTTCGCAGGTGAAACATCTGTGCCTGACTAGCCTCACTAAAATTTAGTTCCGATCAGCCCGGTTCTCCAGATAGGACGCTAACGATGAGACCGAAATGCCGCAGATGTAGAGATTGGTTTTGAATAAGGAATATATCCAAACCGATTAACACCGACGCCCTATGTGGGAGCGAGCTTGCTCGCGATGACTGACTCACAGGCAACATCTTTGCTGAATGACAGACCGCCATCGCGAGCAAGCTCACTCCCACAGGGATAATCGCAGACCCAAAAAAAGCCCCGAGGCTTTCGCGTCGGGGCTTTGGATTTGCAACTCAACGCTTAGTGATGCTCAC
The DNA here is from genome assembly GCF_028471945.1 of Pseudomonas sp. WJP1. Classification (NCBI taxonomy): domain Bacteria; kingdom Pseudomonadati; phylum Pseudomonadota; class Gammaproteobacteria; order Pseudomonadales; family Pseudomonadaceae; genus Pseudomonas; species Pseudomonas sp. WJP1. Next base: position 839,209 of record NZ_CP110128.1, on the reverse strand, counting down.
GCGTCGCGCGGAATTTCACGTCCGGCCAGCGCTCTTCCATCAGTGCCAGGTTGACCCGGGTCGGCGCGAGGTAGGTCAGGTGACCGCCGCCGTCCAGTGCCAGGTTTTCCACGGCCTTGTTGGAGAATTCCTCAAGCTTCTTCTTGTCGCTGCATTCGATCCAGCGCGCGGAATACACGGTGATCGGCTCGTAGGAGCACTCGACCTTGTATTCCTCTTTCAGGCGGCTGGCGACCACGTCGAACTGCAGCACACCGACGGCACCGAGGATGATGTCGTTGCTGCGCTCGGGGAAGAACACCTGGGTCGCGCCTTCTTCGGCCAGTTGTTGCAGGCCCTGGCGCAGTTGCTTGGATTTCAACGGATCACGCAGGCGTACGCGGCGGAACAGTTCCGGGGCGAAGTGCGGGATGCCGGTGAAGCCCAGGACTTCGCCTTCGGTGAAGGTGTCGCCGATCTGGATGGTGCCATGGTTGTGCAGGCCGATGATGTCGCCGGCAAACGCTTCTTCCAGCTGCTCGCGCTCGGAGGAGAAGAAGGTCAGCGCATCGCCGATCCGCACGTCCTTGCCGGTGCGCACGTGGCGCATCTTCATGCCTTTTTCGTACTTGCCGGAGCAGATGCGCATGAAGGCGATACGGTCGCGGTGTTTCGGGTCCATGTTTGCCTGGATCTTGAAGATGAAGCCTGAGAACTTCTCTTCCACCGGCTCCACGGTGCGCTCGTTGGCTACGCGTGCCAGCGGGCGCGGCGCCCAGTCGACCACCGCATCGAGCACGTGATCGACGCCGAAGTTGCCCAGTGCGGTACCGAAGAATACCGGGGTCAACTGGCCGTCGAGGAATTCCTGCTGGTTGAACTCGTGGCAGGCACCCTGCACCAGTTCCAGCTGCTCGATGAAACGCTCGTACTCGTCACCCAGGTGGGCGCGGGCTTCATCGGAATCGAGTTTCTCGATGATCTTGGTTTCGGTGCGTTCGTGACCGTGACCGGCGGTGTAGACGATGATGTAGTCGTCGGCGAGGTGGTAAACGCCCTTGAAGTCACGGTAGCAGCCAATCGGCCAGGTGATCGGCGCCGCCTTGATCTTGAGGACCGCTTCGATCTCGTCGAGCAGTTCGATCGGATCGCGAATGTCACGGTCGAGTTTGTTGATGAAGCTGACGATCGGCGTGTCACGCAGGCGGCAGACGTCCATCAGCGCGATGGTCCGTGGCTCTACACCTTTACCGCCGTCGAGGACCATCAAGGCCGAGTCCACCGCTGTCAAGGTGCGGTAGGTGTCTTCGGAGAAGTCTTCGTGGCCCGGGGTGTCGAGCAGGTTGATCATGTGCTCGCGATACGGGAACTGCATGACCGACGTGGTAATGGAAATACCCCGTTGTTTTTCCATTTCCATCCAGTCGGAGGTGGCATGGCGATCGGATTTACGGGATTTCACCGTACCGGCCACCGCGATCGCCTTGCCCATCAGCAAGAGCTTCTCGGTGATGGTGGTCTTACCGGCATCGGGGTGGGAAATAATGGCGAAAGTGCGGCGTTTCGCGACTTCGGCGGCCTGTTTGGTCATGGGAAATCGCCTGGCAGGTGATTCAAAAAAGGGCGCAGATTATAGCCCAAGTTGATTCAATAACCGAACCGTTGAGCACATTAGGGGTGGCCAAATGCTGCCTCAGATGGGAACCTTTTAAAGCACGGAGACGTCCACTCCCCCGTAACGACCACTCGTCGGGGGCCTGAAACACCCGCTATTCAGCCTGACGAGGCTGTGCTCATGGTTCGTTTGCATGCTGTTTTACCAGCATCTGACGAGCTGCTTCTCGCGAACGTTTTCCGGCAGCCAGGCATGGCATGCCACACGGAATTGCGTTCGCCGACGGAAAAAAAAGGAGTCCGCCTGTGGCTATTCGCTATGGCAAAGGGCTGATAGGAGGCGCGCTGGTAATCGCCCTTCTGGCCCTGCTGGTCCACTGGATCGGCATCAACACGATCGAACACTACCGCGACGATTTGTTGTTTTACCTGCAAGCTCATCTGATTCTCGTCCTCGCTTCCATGCTGGCCGCCCTTGTCGTGGGCATTCCTGCCGGCATCTTCCTCAGCCGCCCGACCATGGTTGGACGCGCCGAACGCTTCATGCAGATCTTCAACATCGGCAACACGGTGCCGCCTCTGGCCGTGCTGGCCATCGCCCTGGGCGTGCTCGGCATCGGCAGCGGTCCCGCGATCTTCGCCTTGTTCCTCGCCTCGTTGTTGCCAATCGTGCGCAACACCTACGAAGGCCTGAAAAACGTCCAGGGTTCGCTCAAGGAAGCGGCCGTCGGCATTGGCATGACCCCGTCTCAAGTGCTGTGGCGGGTCGAACTGCCGAACGCCATGCCGATCATCATCGGCGGCGTGCGCGTGGCATTGGCGATCAACGTCGGGACGGCGCCGCTGGCGTTCCTGATCGGCGCCAACAGCCTGGGCAGCCTGATCTTCCCCGGCATCGCCCTGAACAACCAGCCGCAACTGCTGCTGGGCGCGGCCTGCACCGCCCTGCTGGCCTTGTTGCTCGACGCACTGGTGACACTCGCCAGCCGTCTCTGGCTCGAACGCGGTTTGCGCCCGTCTTAAGCCTCGGCAAAGGAATCATCATGAAGACATCAAGCTTTTTACTAGGCTGCGTCCTGCTGTGCGCAGGATTTGCCCAAGCCGCGGAAAAACCGTTGATCCGCATCGGCGCCCGGGTGTTCACCGAACAGACGCTGCTGGCGGAAATCACCTCCCAGTACCTGCGCACCAAGGGTTATGAGGTACAAGTGACCGGCGGCCTGGGCAGCAATCTGGCCCGCAGCGCCCACGAAAGCGGGCAACTGGACATGCTCTGGGAATACACCGGCGTGTCGCTGGTGGCCTACAACCATGTCAGCGAAAAACTCGACAGCCAACAGTCCTACGCCCGGGTGAAAGAACTCGATGGGAAAAAAGGCCTGGTCTGGCTGACGCCGTCGAAATTCAGCAACACCTATGCCCTGGCCCTGCCCAAGAACGTCGCCGACCGGTACCCCCAAATCAACACCATCAGCGAGCTGAACAAGGTGCTGCGCCAGGAAGACAGGACCAACAATCTGATAGCGCTCGACACCGAGTTCGCCAATCGCTCGGACGGGCTCGACGGCATGGTGCAGCTGTACGACATGAACCTGACCCGCAAGAACATCCGGCAGATGGACGCAGGCCTGGTCTACACCGCCCTGCGCAACGGCCAGGTGTTTGCCGGTCTGGTCTACACCACCGACGGTCGCTTGAACGCCTTCAAGCTCAAGTTGCTGGAAGACGACAGGCATTACTTCCCCGACTACACCGCAGCGCCCGTGGTTCGCCAGGCCTACCTCGATGCGCATCCGCAACTGGCCGAACAGCTCAAGCCACTGGCTGAACTGTTCGACGACAACACCATGCGCGAGCTCAACGCGCGGGTCGATGTCGAGCACCAGAGTCCTTCAGCCGTTGCCGCGGATTTCCTGCGCCAACACCCATTGAACTGAAGGAGCAAGACTCATGGAATTGTTCAACGCCTTTTCCCATCTCGACTGGCAGCAGGTGCTGCAGCTGACCGGGCAACACATCACCCTGGTCGGCATCGCCGTGACCCTGGCGATTGTGGTTGGCGTGCCGCTGGGCGTGCTGATGACGCGCTTCCCCAGTCTCGCCGGCCCCCTGCAAGCCAGCGCCACGGTGCTGCTGACCGTGCCGTCGATCGCGCTGTTTGGCCTGCTGCTGCCGTTCTACTCGAAGTTCGGCCAGGGCCTGGGGCCGATGCCGGCGATCACCGCGGTATTTCTCTACTCGCTGCTGCCGATCATGCGTAACACCTACCTGGCCCTGACCAACGTCGAACCGGGCATCCGCGAAGCCGCGCGCGGCATCGGCATGACCTTCGGCCAGCGCCTGCGCATGGTCGAACTGCCGATCGCCGTGCCGGTGATCCTCGCCGGCGTACGCACCGCCGTGGTCATGAACATCGGTGTCATGACCATTGCCGCCACCATCGGCGCCGGTGGCCTCGGTGTACTCATCCTCGCTTCCATCAGCCGCAGCGACATGTCGATGCTGATCGTCGGCGCCGTGCTGGTCAGCCTGCTGGCCATCTTCGCCGACCTGCTTCTGCAATGGCTGCAACGCTCGCTGACTCCAAAAGGACTGCTCAAATGATCGAACTTCAAAACCTCAGCAAGACCTTCCAAAGCAACGGCAAAGACGTGAAAGCCGTGGACTCGGTAAGCCTGACCGTCAATGAAGGCGAGATTTGCGTGTTCCTCGGGCCTTCGGGCTGTGGCAAAAGCACCACGCTGAAAATGATCAACCGCCTGATCAAACCGACCTCGGGCAAGATCCTGATCAATGGCGAAGACACCACCGGTCTCGACGCCGTGACCCTGCGCCGCAACATCGGTTATGTGATCCAGCAGATCGGCCTGTTCCCCAACATGACCATCGAAGAGAACATCGTGGTGGTGCCTAAACTCCTGGGCTGGGACAAGCAGAAGTGCCACGACCGCGCCCGCGAGTTGATGAGCATGATCAAGCTCGAACCCAAGCAATACCTGCATCGCTACCCTCGGGAACTGTCCGGTGGCCAGCAACAGCGTATCGGCGTGATTCGCGCGCTGGCCGCCGATGCACCGCTGTTGTTGATGGACGAACCGTTCGGCGCGGTCGACCCGATCAACCGCGAGATGATCCAGAACGAGTTTTTCGAGATGCAGCGGGCGCTGAACAAGACGGTGATCATGGTCAGCCACGACATTGATGAAGCCATCAAGCTCGGCGACAAGATCGCAATTTTCCGCGCTGGCAAACTGCTGCAGATCGACCACCCGGATACCCTGCTGGCGCACCCGGCGGACGACTTCGTCAGCAACTTCGTTGGCCAGGACAGCACGCTTAAACGCTTACTTCTGGTTAAAGCCGAAGACGCAGCTGACAACGCACCGTCCGTCAGTCCGGAAACCTCGGTGGCCGATGCGCTGGAGTTGATGGATGAGCATGACCGACGCTACGTGGTGGTCACCTGCGCCGATAACAAGGCCCTGGGTTATGTGCGCCGTCGCGACCTGCACCGTCAGGCCGGCACTTGCGGGCAGTACCTGCGGGAGTTCAACGCCACGGCGGCGTATGACGAGCATTTGCGCATCCTGTTGTCGCGGATGTACGAGTTCAACCGGTCGTGGTTGCCGGTGATGGATGCCGAGCGGGTGTTCCTTGGGGAAGTGACGCAGGAATCGATTGCCGAGTATCTGAGTTCCGGCAAGTCCCGTGGGGGCAAGACCAGCATTGTTTCGCCTGCCGAGGTAGCGCTGGCCTGACTGACGCCTTCGCGGGCAAGCCTCGCTCCTACGGATTCGGTGTCGTGCAAACAATAACGCACCCCCCAATCTGTAGGAGCGAGGCTTGCCCGCGAATGGGGCACCTCAATTCCCGCTGACACACCTCAAATATCCCTCCAAGGGGAACATCACACCGTCACACAGGTCCGTTACATCAGTAGTTGTAAGGGACCGCACGACGGATGCGTGCAAAAACGCGACATTTTTTGTTGATCTCAAGCCCCTCACGCCCTAAAGTTCGCGCCGAACGTCCATGCTGGAAACGATCCATCCGGCTCAAGTACTGACGACGAGACAGCAAGGCCAAGGGAAAGCAGCGCTTCCCATGGCCTTTTTGCTTTCGGCGACATGCCTTGGGAAGTAGGCGAACCAAAGTGGGGATACGGAGGACGTTCATTTGCACCCATTGATAATTTCAGTTTGCCAGTAGGAGTTCCCAGCATGTCGATCCAGGTCGAAGACTATTTCGCGCGCGATACCTTTCAGAAAATGAAGGCGTTCGCCGACAAGCAAGAAACCCCGTTCGTGGTGATCGACACCGCGATGATCAGCCAGGCCTATGACGACCTGCGCGCCGGTTTCGAATTCGCCAAGGTCTACTACGCCGTCAAGGCCAACCCGGCCGTGGAAATCATCGACCTGCTCAAGGAGAAAGGCTCGAGCTTCGACATCGCCTCGATCTACGAGCTGGACAAAGTACTGAGCCGCGGCGTCAGCGCCGACCGGATCAGCTACGGCAACACCATCAAGAAATCCAAGGACATCCGCTACTTCTACGAGAAGGGCGTGCGCCTGTATGCCACCGACTCCGAAGCCGACCTGCGCAACATTGCCAAGGCCGCACCGGGCGCGAAAGTCTACGTACGCATCCTGACCGAAGGCTCGACCACCGCCGACTGGCCTTTGTCGCGCAAATTCGGCTGCCAGACCGACATGGCCATGGACTTGCTGATCCTTGCCCGTGACCTGGGCCTGGTGCCGTACGGCATCTCCTTCCACGTAGGTTCGCAGCAGCGCGACATCAGCGTCTGGGACGCCGCGATCGCCAAGGTCAAGGTGATCTTCGAACGCCTGAAGGAAGAAGACGGCATCGTATTGAAGCTGATCAACATGGGCGGTGGCTTCCCCGCCAACTACATCACCCGCACCAACAGCCTGGAAACCTACGCCGAAGAAATCATCCGCTTCCTCAAGGAAGACTTCGGTGACGACCTGCCGGAAATCATCCTTGAGCCGGGCCGTTCGCTGATCGCCAACGCCGGCATCCTGGTCAGTGAAGTCGTGCTGGTCGCCCGTAAATCCCGTACCGCGGTCGAGCGTTGGGTGTACACGGACGTGGGCAAGTTCTCCGGCCTGATCGAAACCATGGACGAAGCCATCAAGTTCCCGATCTGGACCGAAAAGAAAGGCGAGATGGAAGAAGTCGTCATCGCCGGCCCAACCTGCGACAGCGCCGACATCATGTACGAAAACTACAAGTACGGCCTGCCACTGAACCTGGCCATCGGTGATCGCCTGTACTGGCTGTCGACCGGTGCGTACACCACCAGCTACAGCGCAGTCGAGTTCAATGGCTTCCCGCCGTTGAAATCGTTCTACGTGTAAGCGCTATACGCTGAAAGCAAAAAGCCCATGACGAGTCATGGGCTTTTTTGTGCCTGATCGTTCCCACGCTCTGCGTGGGAACGATCTGTCTTCAGGTGTGCCTACAGTTCGGCGCAACGTTTGGCGTAGTCGTCGGCCATTGCGCGAATCCGGGGCTCGGTTGCGCCCATGAGCGCCTGGCTCGCCACCCGAAGAAAGTTCAGATTGCCTTTGGCCAATGCCTTGCGTAGCCAGCCCAATGCCGTGTCGATGCTCCCCTCTGCGGCCAACACCGCCGCAAAACTGAACTGCCCACGAAAATCCCCTCCCTCTGCCGAGCGCCGATACCAGTCCCGAGCCGCTTGGGGATCTGCCGGGCAAGCGCGCCCCTCTTCCAGATAGCGCCCCAGCAGGTTCATCGATTTCGCATGGCCAAGCTCGGCAGCACGCTGATATAGATTCAGTGCCTGGACCTGATCCTCGGCCACCCCACGCCCGGTCGCCAGCAGATTGGCGTAGTTGTACATCGCCCAATCCAATCCAGCATCAGCTGCAACTTTGTAATGCCTGGCGGCGACTGAAGTATTCGCAGCACACCCCCAGCCATGCTCATGACAACGTCCGAGCATGTTACGCGCCATCAGATGTCCACTTTGGGCGGCAATCCCGAACCAGCGCAGCGCCAGCGGCTGATCCTGTGCGATCCCTCGCCCGTCCAGCAGGATCTGCCCGAGCAACGCCTGGGCATCGACAACCCCTTCACGGGCCGCCATCAGAATCGCCTGGGCAGCACGCGCCGGGCTTTCATCGAGCATGGACTTGAGGCGTTCACCGTCGAGCACTTCCTCGCGGCGCAATTGAAAACTCATACTTCGACCCAACGACGCAACAGGTTGTGATAGGTACCGGTCAGTCGAATCAGCGAAGGGTGATCGGGCACATCCTGGGTCAACTGCCGGATCGCTCCGTCCATCTCGAACAACAGCGCACGCTGGCTGTCTTCGCGCACCAGGCTCTGGGTCCAGAAAAACGAGGCGTAGCGCGTACCACGGGTGACGGCGTTGACCTTGTGCAGGCTGGTGCCGGGGTACAGCACCATGTCGCCAGCCGGCAACTTCACGCGTTGGGTGCCGTAGGTGTCCTGGATTTCCAGTTCGCCGCCGTCGTAATCCTCGGGTTCACTGAAGAACAGCGTGGCCGACAGATCGGTGCGCACCCGTTCGATACTGCCCTTGGGCTGACGCACGGCGTTGTCGATGTGGAAGTCGAAACTGCCGCCGGCCGTGTAGCAGTTCAGCAACGGAGGAAACACCTTGTGCGGTAACGCCGCCGACATGAACTGCGGATTTTTCCACAACCGCTCCAGCATGGCCGCGCCGATCTCCTTGGCCAGCGGGTGACCTTCGGGCAACTGCAGATTGTGCTTGGCCTTGGCCGACTGGTAACCGGCGGTGATCTTGCCATCGGCCCAATCGGCCTGTTGCAGAGCCTCGCGAATGCGCTGCACTTCTTCTTTTTCGAACAAGCCGGGAATGTGCAGCAGCATGGGGCAAGCACCAGAAAGCAAAGGGGTGCCAATGGTATTGATTCTTATTGCTCGTGTAAAACCCGCTAGACGAACGAAACAGTAAAAACCGTAAGGTTAAATTGTAAAGATTGTAAATTCAGTGCGAATAGTAATTTTTCGCAATTGATACAAATACGTGTTTACCCTATATTCCGCCGCCTCAAATCCTTGGGGAGGGGAATAAAAAATGTCACGTCAACACCCACAACTACCGGTCAGTTCACCGCGTCTGCTCACTTGCGCAATTGGCGTGGCAATCACTGCCGGCTCTGCGGGCCAAATGGTTTTCGCCGCTGAAAAAGCCGACGAGAAAGCGCCGGGCAACACGATTTCCCTGGGCGCTACCGCGATCACCGGCGAAGCCCAGGACGCGACCTCCTACAACGTCGAAAAAGCCTCCTCGCCCAAGTACACCGCGCCGTTGGTAGATACGCCGCGCTCGATCACCGTCATCCCGCAACAAGTCCTCAAGGACACCGGCGCCCTGAACATGCAGGACGCGCTGCGTACCGTCCCGGGCATCACCTTCGGTGCCGGTGAAGGCGGCAACCCACAGGGCGACCGTCCGTTCATCCGCGGTTTCGATGCCCAAGGCGATACCTACCTGGACGGCGTGCGCGATACCGGTTCGCAGAGCCGCGAAATCTTCGCCGTTGAGTCGATCGAAGTCAGCAAGGGCCCCAACTCGGCCATTGGCGGTCGCGGCGCTGCCGGCGGCAGCATCAACCTGGTGAGCAAGAAAGCGCACCTGGGCGACTCCTTCGACGGTGGCTTTACCTGGGGTTCGGACCAGACCCAGCGCTACACCATGGACGGCAACTACCAGTTCTCCGACACCGCTGCCGGTCGTCTGAACCTGATGAGCCACGAAAGCAATGTCGCCGGCCGCGAAAGCGTCGATTACGATCGCTGGGGCGTCGCGCCATCGCTGGCCTTCGGCCTGGGCACCGACACCCGCGTCAACCTTGACTACTACCACCTGGAAAGCAACGACACTCCGGATTCGGGTATTCCGTACACAGTTCCAGCTTCGGGTAAAACTGCCGACCGTACCAAGTCCAACCCGGACAAGCCTTACGCCGGCGGCGACAGCAGCAACTTCTACGGCCTGACCGATCGTGACTTCCGCAAAGGCCGTACCGACACCGCGACCATCGCCATCGAGCACGACCTGAACGACGCGCTGACCGTCAAGAACACCCTGCGCCACGGCAGCAGCATGCAGGACTACATCCTGACCCAGCCGGACGACAGCAAGGGCAACGTCAACAACGGTACCGTGTGGCGTCGGGCCAACACCCGCGTCAGCAACACCGATACGACGACCAACCAGACCGACCTGTTTGGTGATGTCTACATCGCCGGCTTCAAGAACAGCTTCTCGACCGGTATCGAGTTGAGCCGCGAGGAAAGCCAGAAGTCCTCGTACACCGTCAATACCGACACTACTCCGGGTACCACCCCAGTCACCACCACCTGCAACCCGGCAATCGTCGGCGCACCAAGTGGCTACAACTGCACCTCGCTGTCGAACCCGAACCCGAACGATCCATGGAACGGTTCGATCAGCCGCAACTACGCCGGCACCGACACCAAGGCCAACACCTACGCACTGTATGTGTTCGACACCCTGGAGTTGTCCGAGCAGTGGCTGGTGAACATGGGCCTGCGCTACGACCATTTCGACACTGACTACAAGACCTACAACGCCGCCGGCACCACCACCTCCAAGGGCGATGATGTCAGCGAGTTCGTCACCGGCCAGTTCGGCGTGGTCTACAAGCCGGCGGAAAACGGCAGCATCTATGCGTCCTACGCGACTTCCGCCACACCTCCGGGCAACACCCTCGGTGAAGGGCAGGAAGGCAACCCGCTGGGCGGCACCCCGGATCGCAACGGCAACCTGTTGAAAAGCGACATGGAGCCGGAAACCACCAAGAACTACGAAATCGGTACCAAGTGGGACCTGCTGAACGATCGCCTGTCGCTGACTGCCGATATCTTCCGCACCGAGAAAGACAACGCGCGCGTTCAAGTGGATACCACCTCGTACGAAAACGCCGGCAAGACCCGCGTTCAGGGCGTCGAGCTCTCGGCCACCGGCAAGCTCACCGACAAATGGCAAGTCTTCGCCGGCTACGCCTACATGGACAGCGAACAAGTCGATGGCGGCCCGCTCAGCGTGACCGACGGCAACGAACTGCCTAACACCCCGAAAAACAGCGCCAGCCTGTGGACGACCTACCAGGTCACGCCGAAGCTGACCATCGGTGGCGGTGCGTTCTATGTCGATGACGTGTTCGGCAGCGTGGCCAACACCACCATGGTCAATGACTATGTGCGCTACGACGCCATGGCCGCCTACAAGCTGACCAAGAACATCGACCTGCAGCTGAACGTGCAGAACCTGACCGACGTCACCTACTACGACAAGGCGTTCTCCACCCACTTCGCCAACCAGGCGGCGGGCCGGACTGCCTTGCTGAGCACCAACTTCCACTTCTGATGGAAGTGTGAAACCCAAGCCCCGTTCATCCAGGTGAACGGGGCTTTTGTGTGTAAAGGGAATGTTTCTCGACAACCCACGGCATAATGCGCGCCGTGATGATTACTTTTGAACGAACAAGGCGAGCGACGTGTTGAAGAAAACCCTGTTCCAGTTGCACTGGTTTTTTGGCATCAGCGCCGGACTGGTCCTGGCCCTGATGGGCATCACCGGTGCGGCGGTCTCGTTTCAGGATGAAATCCTGTATGCGCTGAACCCTTCCGTGCTGCAGGTCCAGAAACAGGTCGCCGGCGTGCTGCCACCCGCCGATCTGGTGGAAAAGATCGAAGCGTCGACGCGCATGAAAGTCGCGATGCTCTCGGTCGGCATCGACAGCGACGTTGCCGCCAAAGTGTTCTTCACCCCGCCAGCGGGCGAGCGTCGCGGCCCCATGCGTTACGTCGACCCGTACACCGGTGAACTCCTGGGCGACGCCAGCGGCCAAGGCTTCTTCGGCCTGATGCTGCAACTGCACCGCTTCCTCGCCATGGGCGATACCGGCCGGCAGATCACGGGCGCCTGCACCCTGATCCTGGTGTTCTTCTGCCTGTCCGGCCTGTACCTGCGCTGGCCTCGCCAGTGGAAAAGCTGGCGCGCCTGGCTGACCCTCGACTGGAAGAAAAAAGGTCGCAGCTTCAATTGGGACCTGCACTCGATTGCCGGCACCTGGTGCCTGGTGTTTTACCTCCTGGCCGCGCTGACCGGCTTGTCCTGGTCCTACGAGTGGTACAACAAGGGCCTGACTCGCCTGCTCTCCGATTCGCCGCAGAACGAACGTGTACGCGGCGGCCGTGGCCCTGCGCCAAGTGGCCCTGCTCCGGTGGCCGATTACTCGGCAATGTGGAGCAGCATCTACAGCGCTGCCGGTCCCGACCTGAGCTTCTACAACACCCGCATGCCGCCCGTGGCCGGGCAACCGGCAACCGTTTTCTACCTGTTGAAAAACTCGCCCCACGACCGTGCGCTGAACCAGATCACCCTCGACCCGGTGACCGGCGCGATCAAACGGCATGACCGCTACAGCGACAAGAGCCTCAACGCGCAACTGCTGACCAGCATCTATGCGCTGCACGTGGGCAGCTACTTCGGCATCGTCGGGCGCATCATCCTGACGCTCACGGCCCTGACCATGCCGCTGTTCTTCGTCACCGGCTGGCTGCTGTACCTTGATCGTCGACGCAAGAAACGCCAGATCAAGGACGCCCGCAAAGGCCTGGCGCAACCCGGCAGCAACACCCCGGCCTGGCTCATCGGTTTTGCCAGCCAGAGTGGCTTTGCCGAGCAACTGGCCTGGCAGACCGCTGGCCAGTTGCAGGCGGCGGGCCTGCCGGTGAAGGTGCAGCCGCTGGCGGATGTCAGCGAGCAGGACCTGCATGCTTCGAAAAACGCGCTGTTTGTGGTCAGCACCTTCGGTGACGGCGAAGCGCCAGACAGCGCCCGGGGTTTCGAACGCAAGGTGCTGGGCCGGGCGTTGAGCCTCGATAGCCTGAACTATGCCGTGCTGGGACTCGGCGACCGGCAGTATCAACACTTCTGCGGATTCGCCCAGCGCCTGCACAAATGGCTCGGCGAGCACGGCGGCAAGACCTTGTTCGCGCCGGTGGAAGTCGACAGCGGCGACCCCTATGCCTTGCGTCACTGGCAGCAGCAACTGGGCCTGTTGACCGGCCAGGCGCCGGTCGACACCTGGCAGGCACCGCGTTACGACAACTGGACCCTGACTCGCCGGGAGCTGCTCAACCCGGACAGCAGCGGTTCGCCTGTCTATTTGCTCGGCCTCAACGCGCCGACCACCAGCAGCTGGCTGGCCGGCGACCTGGTGGAGGTGTTGCCGCGCAATTGCCCGTGGGCCATCGAGCACTTCCTCGAAGGACTGGGGATCGACGGTCGCGCGACGATTACCCACGATGGTTTGTCGCAACCGCTGGAGCAAGCCCTCGCCGCTCGGCAGCTGCCCGCGAACCGCAGCCATTTGGTCGGCCTGCATGCGCAGGCATTGGTGGATGCCCTTGTGCCATTGGCCATGCGCGAGTATTCCATCGCCTCGATAGCCGCCGACGGCATCCTGGAATTGATCGTACGCCAGGAACTGCACCCCGATGGCAGCCTGGGGGTCGGCTCCGGCTGGCTCACCGAGCACGCACCAGTGGGCGGCAGCATCAGCCTGCGGGTGCGCCGCAACAGCGGTTTCCACCTGCCCAATGAACCGGTGCCGATGATCCTGCTGGGCAACGGCACCGGATTGGCCGGGCTGCGCAGTTTGCTCAAGGCGCGGATTGCCGATGGCCAGCAACGCCAGTGGTTGTTGTTCGGCGAGCGTAATCGCGAGCACGACTTCCTGTGTCGCGATGAACTGCAAGAGTGGTTGATTGCCGGCGATCTGGAGCGCCTGGACCTGGCATTCTCGCGCGATCAAGCCGAGAAGATCTACGTGCAGGATCGCTTGCGCGAATCGGCCGAAGAGCTGAAGAAATGGCTGGCGGACGGTGCGGTGATCTACATTTGCGGCAGCCTTCAGGGGATGGCGTCCGGCGTCGATCAAGTGCTCAACGATGTGCTCGGCAGTGCCGAAGTCGAGCGCCTGATCGAACAAGGCCGCTACCGCCGCGACGTTTACTGACACTACGGCCTGATCGTTCCCACGCTCTGCGTGGGAACGATCAACGTGCGGAACTAGACTGGTTGCAACGTCTGCTCAAACACCGCCCCCCCATCCAGGTCCCGCAACACCACACTCAACGCCCCGCTTTGCCCGTCAATGTTCACCTCACCAAAAAACTGAAATCCGGCAAACGGCGAGATGTTTTGCGCAGGTGGCGCTTTCTCGAACACCACTTCAGGGCCGAAGGTCTTGTCCAGCGTGTCCGGGCCAAAGCTCCCGGCATTCAGCGGACCGGCGACAAACTCCCAGAAGGGCTCAAAGTCCTGGAACGCCGCTCGGTCCGGGTGATAGTGATGCGCCGCGCAGTAGTGCACATCCGCCGTCAGCCAGACAAAATTGCGTACCTGCTGCCCCCGCAGAAAACCCAGTAACTCGGCAATTTCCAGCTCCCTCCCCTGGGCCGGTCCGGCGTCACCGTTGGCCACTGCTTCCCAGCGCGTCACGCCAGGACTGACCTCGCCATCCGGTGCGCCAAGGCCAATCGACATGTCGGCGGCGATGACTTTCCATTGGGCATTGGACGCCTTCAACGAAGCCTTCAGCCAGTCCAGTTGCTCACGTCCGAGAAACGCCTTGGCGTCGCCAAGATTGGCGTCGTTGGCCCCGCGATAACTGCGCATGTCGAGCACGAACACAGTGAGCAATGGCCCGTAATCGAGTTGACGATAAATCCGTTTGCCCCCCTCGGCGGTCTGCCAGCGCATCGGCGCATATTCAAGCCATGCCCGGCGCCCACGACTCACCAGGCTGTGGATATCTTCGTAGGTGTAGCGCACATCCAGCACGGTGCCCGGTGACCAGTTGTTGACGACTTCGTGGTCATCCCATTGCCAGATTTGCGGGACTTCGGCGTTGAAGCGGCGGACGTTTTCGTCCATCAGGTTGTAGCGATAATTGCCACGGTAGTCGTCGAGGGTTTCGGCGACCTTGCTCTTCGCCTCGCTGGTGATGTTGCGCCACACCCGGCCGCTCTCGGTGGCGAGTTGCGCGGGTATGGGGCCGTCGGCGTAGATGGTGTCGCCGCTGTGGATAAAGAAGTCCGGCAGGCGCAGGCGCATGGCTTCGTAGATGCGCATACCGCCGATGTCCGGGTTGATCCCGAAGCCTTGACCGGCCGTGTCGCCGCTCCAGACGAAACGAATATCGCGCCGGGTCTGGGGCACGCTACGCAGGTGGCCGAACCACGGTTCGCTGGCGACGCCGCTCTGGGCGTCTTCAAAGTGCACACGGTAGAAAATCGCCTGATCGGCAGGTAGCCCACTGAGTTCGACCCGCGCCGTAAAGTCGGTGCGGGCGTCGGCCAGGGCCGAAACGAATCGCCGGGGATTGGAAAAGAGGCTGCGGGTGTCCCATTCCACCACCATGCGTGCGGGGCGATCGCAGCGGCTCCAGACGATCGCTTTATCGCCCAGCAGGTCGCCGGACTGCACGCCGTCGGTGAGTTGGGGTCGATCCTTGACCGATGCGATCACCGCCGGTGCCAGGCCCGGCAGTAACAAACCGGCACCGAGCGCTTGCATGACACGTCGGCGGCCAGGATCTAATTCGCTCATGGTGCTCTCGACCTCTGTAGGAGCGAGCCTGCTCGCGAAAGATCAACAGGCACCGCTGGGCATCTGGTTTTACGCGCTATCGTTCACGACCATCGCGAGCATGCTCGCTCCTACAAGGCACCGGGGTCAGGCGCTGACGGGCTCCACCGCCAACTCCACCACCTCCGGTCGCTTGACCAGCGCATACACCACCGCAGTCAACAAACTCCCCGCGACAATCGCCAGCAGATACAGCAGCGCATGGTTGATCGCATTCGGAATCGCCAACACGAACAACCCACCATGG
Source organism: Pseudomonas sp. WJP1 (assembly GCF_028471945.1). Taxonomy (NCBI): domain Bacteria; kingdom Pseudomonadati; phylum Pseudomonadota; class Gammaproteobacteria; order Pseudomonadales; family Pseudomonadaceae; genus Pseudomonas; species Pseudomonas sp. WJP1. Next base: position 823,640 of record NZ_CP110128.1, on the reverse strand, counting down.
GGCGCCATCAACTTGCAGCCGAAATACATCGACAAGGCACCGGTCAGCGCACCGCCGGCAATGCTCGCCGGGATCACCCGCAGCGGGTCTTTCGCGGCAAACGGAATCGCGCCTTCGGAGATGAAGCACAGCCCCAGCACCAAGGCCGCTTTACCCGCCTCGCGTTCAGTCTGGGCGAACTTGCGCCGGGCGATGAACGTGGCGATGCCCAGGCCGATCGGCGGCACCATGCCCGCGGCCATGGTTGCCGCCATCGGTGCATAACTCTGGGACGCCAGCAGCCCGACCGAAAACGCATACGCGGCCTTGTTGATCGGCCCGCCAAGGTCGACGCACATCATGCCGCCCAGCAGCACGCCAAGCAGAATCGCGTTGGTGGTGCCCATGCTGTCAAGGAAATGCGTGAGCCCGGAGAGCATGCCCGCCACCGGCTTGCCGACCACGTAGATCATCACCAGGCCGGTAAACAGGCTCGCCAGCAACGGGATGATCAGGATCGGTTTCAGCGCCTCAAGGCTCTGCGGTAACCGCGCATAACGATTGATCGCCTGGGCCGCATAACCGGCGAGGAAACCGGCAATGATCCCGCCGATAAAACCGGCGCCCAGGGTGCTGGCCAGCAGGCCGCCGATCATTCCCGGCGCCAGGCCCGGACGGTCGGCAATCGAATAGGCGATGTAGCCTGCCAGCAGCGGCACCATAAGCTTGAACGCGGTGTCGCCGCCGATCTGCATCAGCGCCGCCGCCAGTGTTCCCTCTTCCTTGAAAGCGGTGATACCGAACACGAACGACAAGGCGATCATCAGACCGCCGGCCACCACCATCGGCAACATGAACGACACGCCGGTCAACAGGTGTTTGTAGACCCCGGTCTTCTCTTGTTTGGCCGGCCCCTTGGGACCGGTTGAGGCGGTTTCCTGCTTGCCCTCCGCCAGCGCTTTTTTCAAGGTCGCTTCAGCTTGCTTGAGGGCAATGCCGGTGCCGCAGCGATAGATTTTCTTGCCGGCAAAACGCTCGGTGGCGACTTCGATGTCCGCCGCCAGCAGCACCACGTCGGCGTCGGCAATCGCGTCGCTGCTCAGCGGATTGCGTGCACCGACCGAGCCCTGGGTTTCCACCTGCAAGTCATAGCCCAGGCGCTTGGCTGCTTGCTGCAAGGCTTCGGCGGCCATGAAGGTGTGGGCGACACCGGTCGGACAGGCCGTCACGGCAACCAGTCGCGGCGCGTTTTTTACGACGGCAACCGGCTCGACCACAGCTGTAGGTGCGACATACACCCGGGCCTCTTCAGCACCGCGGCGCAACACCGCTTCGACATCCTGCAGCGCCTGGGCCGGGGTGCTCTGGAACAAGCGCTTACCGACGAAACGCGACATATCCACAGGCGCGCTGGTCACCAGCAACACCCATTCGGCAGCCTCGATCGTGGCGGTGGACAGTTGCCGCTCGGGATGCGCCGCATCGCTGATCTCGACGCTGGTGCTCCAGCCCTGACGCTGGGCCGCTGCATCGAGCAAACGGGCACACAGCACACTGGTGACCATGCCGTTCGGGCAGGCAGTAACAATGGCTAACTTCATGACCAACCCTCTTATTGTTCTGTCAGGGGGCGCACGCGCACACCCTGTTCGAGCTGCGCCAGTTGCGCCGCATCGCTGATACCGAAACCGATCTGGGTGACCGCCATCGCGGCAATCGCCGTGGCGGTGCGCAAGGTTTGTTCAGGCGTATCGGCGCTGAGCAACCCGTGGAGCATGCCGGCCAGCAATGAGTCGCCCGCGCCTACCGTACTGGCGACGCTGACCTTCGGCGGCGTGGCATGCAACGCCGAGCCGACGCTGAACCAGTTCACACCCTCGGCACCGTGGGAAATCACCACATGCTCGATGCCTTGCGCGTGCAGGCGGCTCGCCGCTTCGGCCTGGGCCGTGGTGGAAATCACCTCGCGATCGAGCACGTCGGCCAGTTCTTCGGTGTTGGGCTTGATCAGCCACGGACCGGCCTTGAGCGCCGCCGCCAATGCCTCGCCACTGGTATCGAGAGCGACCCTAAGGCCGAGACTTTTCAAGCGCAGGATCAATGCCTGCAACCAATGCGCACTGATGCCCTGTGGCAGGCTGCCGGCAACCACGACCGCATCATGCCCCGGCGCAATCCGATCGAGGCGCTCGAGCAATGCCTGCTGCGCCGACGGACTGACCAGCGGTCCCGGGCCATTGAGGTCGGTGATGCGCCCATCGCTTTCCGCCAGCTTGATGTTGCTGCGCGTCTCGCCAGGAACACGAATAAACGCATCGACAAAACCGCGTTTGGCGAACAGCGTTTCGAACGCTTGCAGATTGTCCTCACCGAGAAAACCGCTGACGGTCAATTGATGCCCGAGGTCCGCCAACACCTGCGCCACGTTCACCCCTTTGCCGGCGGCGTGGGTGTGCATGGTGTCACTGCGGTTAACCTGACCCGGTTCCAGGTGCGCAAGCTGGACGGTGAGGTCCAGCGCCGGGTTGAGAGTCAGGGTTAAAATCCTGGCCATTACAAAGCCTCCACTAATGCGCGCACTTCATTCGCGCTGCCCACGGCAAGTGCCTGTTGGGCAAGGGTTTGAGCCTGGGCCAGGCTGAGTTCGCGAACCCGCGCCTTGACCTCGGCAATGCTGCGCCCGCCGACACTGAGCTCGTCCACACCCAGGCCGACCAGCACTGGCACCGCCAGCGGATCAGCCGCCAGCTCGCCGCACACGCCGACCCACTTGCCATGGGCATGGGCCGCGCGCACGGTGATGTCGATCAGTTGCAGCACCGCCGGATGCAAGCCATCGGCCTGGGCCGACAAGGTTGGATGCCCACGGTCGATGGCCAGGGTGTATTGCGTCAGGTCATTGGTGCCGACGCTGAAAAAGTCGACTTCCTTGGCCAGCACCGGCGCCAGCAAGGCCGCCGAGGGCACTTCGATCATGATGCCCAATTGCAGGTCCGCCACCGGAATTTCCAGGCGCAGGCGTTCAGTCATGTCCCGTGCCTGGCGCCACTCGTCGACGCTGCCGACCATCGGGAACATGATCCGCAGCGGGCGGTTGTCGGCGGCACGCAGCAAGGCGCGCAACTGGGCTTCCATGATCTGCGGCCGTTGCAGGGTCAGGCGAATGCCACGCACGCCGAGGAACGGGTTTTCTTCCTTGGCGATCGGCCAATACGGCAGCGGTTTATCGCCACCGACATCAAGGGTGCGTACCACCAGCGGTCGACCGGCCAGGCCATCGAGTACGCGGCGGTATTCGGCTTCCTGGGTCGCCTCGTCCGGCGCTTGCGGGTGGGCCATGAAAATCAGCTCGGTGCGCAGCAGACCGATGCCTTCGGCGCCCTGCTCCACCGCGCTGGTGACGCCGGCGCTTTCACCGATATTGGCGAACACTTCGACGGCATGCCCGTCGGTGGTCAACGCCGGTTGATGGCGTTGTTCGGCAGCGGCTTTCAGGCGTTGCTCGCGGGTGTCGCGCTCCTGGGTGGCACGCTGCAAGGTCGCCGCGTCGGCGTCCACATGCAAACGACCGCGCTGGCCATCGATCAACAGCGGCGTGCCCGGTGCCAGCAGCAACACTGCCGCACCGGCGCCGACCAGCGCTGGAATCCCCAAGGCCCGCGCGACAATCGCGCTGTGGGCGGTGGCGCCACCCCGGGCGGTGAGAATGCCGGCGACACGGGTTGGATCAAGACGCGCCACATCGGACGGACCGACTTCGTCCATCACCAGAATGTACGGTTGCTCCGGTTCATTCGGGGTTTCGACACCGCTAAGTTGCGCCAGCACTCGACGGCCGATGTCGCGCAAGTCGGCGGCGCGCTCGGCGAGCAAGGCGTCCTGCAAGGATTCCTGTTGCCTGGCGGCGGCTTCGATCACGGACATCCACGCCGCTTCCGCGCTTTCGCCCTGCTTGAGACGGGTGTCGACCTCATCGGTCAATTCCGGGTCGTCGAGCATTTCCTGGTGGGTGATGAAAATCTCGCGGATGGCCTTGGCCTTGCTGCGCTCGATCAAGCCACCGATGTCCTGGCGCACGTGCGTCAACGCTTGCTTGAGACGTTCACGCTCGACGGCGGCGGACTCTCCGCGCAGCGGGTAATCGATGGTTTGCAGCACCTGGATATGCGCCGGACCAATGGCGATTCCCGGGGCGGCGGCGATGGCCTGCACCAGACTGCCGGACGCCGGGGCGAGCAGCACTTGGACTTGCTCGACCGCTTCTTCACGCGGCTGGCTCACCGCTGGCAACGGCTCGACTTCTTCACCGAGGCCTTCTTCGATGGCGGCCAACAGGGCGGGCAAGGCATCGGCAGCGATGCTCGGCTCGGCGATGATCTCCAGCACCTGACCGCGACGGGCGCCGAGGCTGAGCAGTTTGCTCAAGCTCTTTACCGACACCGCGCTGTCCTGGCCATCGACGATGCGGATGCGGATCTCGCCCTCGAAACTTTTCGCCAGCTGCGCGAGGATCTTCGCCGGACGGGCGTGCAGGCCGTGGGCGTTGGCCAGCGCAATGCGTGCGCTTGGCCAGTCCGCCGGCAGTTCACCGCCGAGCACTTCAAGCACCGCACGGCAACTGGTGGCACGGCCCAGCTCATGGCCGCGACCTTCGATCAGCAATGCACACAGGCGTTCGAGCAACGCTTGATGGGCCTCGCCGAGGCTGGCCAGGCAAAACAGGCCGCTCAGGGGTTGACCGAGGTAGCGCAGCGGTTTGTCCGGCGTGACGAACGCCAACCCTGGACGCTTGACCGTTTGTTCACTGTGCAGCCACCACAGGCCATCGCCCAGCGGCAGCGCTTCGACTTGCTGCAACACGGCGGAAAAACCGTTGCTGACACAGTCGGCCTGACGCAGCAAACGCGCGCCGCGCCAGACCAGCTCTTCAAAATCTTCGGCAGCAACGCCCAGGCCGATCATCTGCGCATCCAGTGCCAGTTCTTGCGGCGCGCCTTGCAGCAGTTTCAGCAAGGCCTCGGCGCTGCTGGCGCGACGCAAGGCCTGGCCCAGGTCGGTCTCGCCGAGGGCGCGGGTCAGCAGTTGCAGCAGGCGCAGGTGTTCGTCGGATTTGGCGGCAATGCCGATCGCCAGGTAGACGATCTGTCCGTCGCCCCAATCCACGCCGTCGGGAAATTGCATCAGGCGCACGCCTGTGGAAAACACCTGGTCGCGGGTTTCAGGCGTACCGTGGGGGATGGCAATACCTTGACCGAGAAAGGTCGAGCCCTGGGCTTCGCGTGCCTGCAAGCCAGCGAGGTAGCCCTCGTCAACCAGGCCATCGGCAACCAGGTGCCTGGCCAGCAGTTGCAGCGCGGCGGATTTATCCACAGCCGACTGGCCCATGGATATCTGCTCTATGGTGAGCTCGAGCATGCTGTCTCCTGTTGGCACCCTTGGGGCGCCAGGTATTGTTTTTGAATGATTCAGCTTAGGCCTTTGTCTTAAAACAATCTTCGGCGGTTTCACGGCAGATCCAGCCAAAGCAGCCATTAACGTAGAAAATACGCTTGCTGAATCGTTTAATCTAGAGTGATTGGCACGTTACTCGATAATGTTGCATCGTTGAAGTCCAACTTGTCGGATGCGTTGTGACCCAGGTCGCCTGCCTGAATCGGGTAGGATTGGTGAAAATGTCGAGGCAAGCTCGAAAAAACAAGGAATAGCGGGTTGAAACTCAGTGATATAGCCCAGCTGGCCGGTGTGTCCGTCACCACCGCCAGTTACGTCATCAATGGCAAGGCCGAACAGCAACGCATCAGCAGCGCCACCGTTGAGCGCGTGCGTGCGGTGGTCGAAGAACATGGTTTCACGCCTAACCCCCAGGCGGCCGGCCTGCGCAGTCGCCACACCCGAACCTTGGGCTTCATTCTGCCGGACCTGGAAAACCCCAGTTACGCGCGGATCGCCAAGCTCCTGGAACAAGGCGCCCGGGCGCGTGGCTACCAGCTGTTGATTGCCAGCTCCGACGATGCACCGGACAGTGAACGGCAACTGCTGCAACTGTTCCGCGCCCGCCGCTGTGACGCCCTGATCGTCGCCAGTTGCCTGCCGCCCGGTGACGATAGCTACCGCCAGCTGCAATCCAAAGGCATTCCGATCATCGCCATCGACCGGGTCATGGAGCCTGAATACTTCTGCTCGGTGATCAGCGACGACCGCGAGGCCAGCCTGCACCTGACCCAAAGCCTGCTTGATCCGTTGCCCAAACAGATCGCCTTGATCGGCGCCCGTCCCGAATTGAGCATCAGCCAGGAACGGGCCGCCGGCTTCAAGGAGGCCCTGGTCGGCTACGACGGCGAGGTGCTGATCGAACACGCTGATTCGTTCAGCCGTGAGTGTGGCAAGCAGTTGATGGAAGAACTGATCCAGCGCGTCGGGCATTTGCCCGAGGCACTGGTGACCACGTCCTATGTACTGCTGCAGGGTGTGTTCGATGCGTTGCACGACTTCCCGCTGAAAACCCGCCCGCTGCGCCTCGGCACATTTGGTGACACCCAGTTGCTGGATTTCCTGCCGCTGCCGGTGAACGCCATGGCACAGCAACACCAATTGATTGCCGACAAGGCCCTGGCACTCGCGCTGGCGGCCATTGAACAATCCGATTACCAACCCGGTGTACTGGCCATCGCGCGGACGTTCAAACAACGTATTCGCAAGGACTGAGCCATGGACCTGATCGACACCCACACCCACCTGGACTTCCCCGACTTCGACGCGGATCGTCAGGCGCTGATGGCCCAAAGCCGAGCGCTCGGGGTGCGGCAGATGGTGGTGCTGGGGGTTTACCAGGGCAATTGGCAGCGCGTCTGGGAACTGGTGCAAAGCGATCCCGACCTGCATGCGGCATTCGGTTTGCACCCGGTGTACCTGGAGGATCATCGCCCCGAACATCTGACCGAACTGGGCGACTGGTTGACGCGATTGGCCGGCCATCGCCAGCTGTGTGCGGTGGGCGAGATCGGCCTGGACTACTTCATCGAAACCCTGGACCGTGAACGCCAGCAAGCGTTGTTCGACGTGCAGTTGCAACTGGCGGTGGATTTCAATTTACCCGCCCTGATCCATGTGCGCCGCAGTCATGCGGCGGTGATTGCCACGCTCAAGCGTTTCAAATTGAAACGCGCCGGGATCATCCATGCCTTCGCGGGCAGCCAGGAAGAAGCGCGCGAATACATCAAACTCGGTTTCAAACTCGGTCTTGGAGGCGCTGCGACCTGGCCCCAGGCACTGCGCATGCACCGCGTGCTCGCCCGCTTGCCGCTGGAATCGGTGGTACTGGAAACCGACTCGCCGGACATGGCGCCCGCCATGTTCCCCGGCCAGCGCAACAGCCCGGTGCACTTGCCGGCGATCTGTGGGGCACTGGCGCAAATCATGTCGCTCGCCCCCGAACAGCTGGCCAGCGCCAGCAGCGCCAATGCCCGTGAATTGTTCAACTGGTAATTAGTCGACGTGGGCCTTGGCGGCCTCGAGAATCAGCGTCATGTGCTGACGCTGGCGAGCGAATCGAAGGGCAACGAAGTAGACGAAAATCGCCACCAGCGAAACATTCAGTTGCTCCACGACGCTGAGCATTCCGATCCATTCCAATACCAACGCCACCAGCAATGTGCTGCAAATCATGATCAGCAGGCTGGCCTTCAACATGGCCAACGAGTCCAGGGACTTGAAGCGCCTGATCTGTTTCGGATCGCACAGTTGCAGGGCTTTCTGACAGTGGGTACAGGTGAATGCTTCGTTGATTGCAATGGCATTGAGTTGCCAGGGCTTGAGCAATAGCGTGCGCTGGCAATGTGCACAGCGACCCTGGATACCAAGTGTTGCGACAGCCATAACCGTGCCTCCTCCATGCGGTCAGTGACGTGGATAATCCTTCATTGAAGACGAAAAACAAGAAGCCGCAGGAAAACAGGAGCTTTCCTGCGGGCATTGGGAAGGGGTACTACAGAGTTTTCAGACCCGGAACGCGCTGATCAACTGTTTGAGCTCCACCACCTGCGCCGACAGCGCGCGACTGGCATCCTCCGTCTGGTGCGCACCTTCGGCCGTGCGTTCGCCGGCACGATTGATCTCGACAATGTTCTGGTCGATATCGTGGGCCACGGCGGTCTGCTGTTCCACAGCCGCGGCAATCTGCTGATTCTGGTCGACGATCATGCCGACAGCCCCCAGGATATTATCCAGGGCCTTCTGGACCTTTTCCGACTGCCCTACCGTTCCGTTAGCCATCTCATGACTGACGCCCATCGCCTTGACCGCGGCCCCGACACCGCCGTGCAGCTTGGCGATCATCTGTTCGATCTCTTCGGTCGATTGCTGGGTGCGCTTGGCCAGGGTGCGGACTTCATCCGCCACCACCGCAAACCCGCGCCCCTGCTCACCCGCCCTGGCGGCCTCGATGGCGGCATTGAGTGCCAGCAAGTTGGTCTGTTCGGCGATGCTCTTGATCACTTCCAGCACACGACTGATTGACTGGCTGTCGCTGGCCAGCTGGTTGATCACCTGCACCGATTGATCGATTTCGCTGGCCAGGGCGGCGATGCTGCCCTGCTGCGACTCCACCAGCCCACGACCGCTCACCGTTTCGTCGTTGACGCTGTGGGCACTGCTGACGGCGGCGGCAGCACTGCGCGCCACCTCAAGGGAGGTGGCCGACATCTGGTTCATCGCCGTGGCAACCTGCTCGATCTGCGAGCGCTGCCCGGCCACGGCCTGGTTGCTTTGCGCCGAGACACTCTCGACTTGTCCGGCCTGGCGCTCGACCTCGCCGACGGTTTGCCCGACACGCTCGATCAAGTCATGGATCTGTTTCACGGTGCCGTTGAACACCTCGCCCAACTCGCCCAGCTCATCGCGACTATGGGCGTTGAAAGTGACCGTCATGTCGCCGGCCGCCACTTTATCCATGACCTCGCCAAGACGCTTGAGGGTGGTGCGGGTCGAGGCGTAGAAGCCGCCGTACAGGTAAAAGATCAGCACAAACACCACCGACAGTGCCACGGCTTGCAAAATCATGTGCGTGCGGTTCTGTTCCAGGCGCTGTTGCAACTGCGTGCCGAGAAATTTCAAGGTGGCTTCATTGAGTTGATAGGTTTGGCCCATCAGCGCCGAGACCTGATCGTAAAAGGCCTGCCACGGTGCATCGAGCGTGTCGGCCATCACCACCTGTTCTTCGAACAGCTCACTGGCCTTTTTCAACGAGACCTTGCTGCTGTCAGCCTGGGCAGCCAGGGTTTCGCGCGCGGCGTGGCTCGAGCCCGTTGCGTCCTGCAGTTTCAAGCCGTACTCGGCATGGAGCTTGTCGATTTGTGCCAGCAACTCATCGAAACGCGTGCTCGACGACGAATTGAGAAACCCCTGGCCCAGGGAAGAGGCGCCCAATGCGCGCCCTTCGCCGAGCATCTGGGTGATGCGCGGCGTGACGTTGGTGACGAGTTCGCTCAGCTGGCGCATGTCACTCTGGCTGTCGTGGCTCAGGCCGGCCTGGCTGGCGATGATCTGGCCGAAAACTTGCGCATTGCCGAGCAGTTTGCCGATCAGCGCACTTTTGCTTTGCAGGGACTTTTCCGTTTGTTGAGCTTTGAACGCGTTGATCATTTCATCGCGCTTGGCATTGAACAGCACGATCTGCTCGGGATCGCGGGCCATCGCCGTCAACCCCTGCAAGCGTGCCAGGACACCTTGTTCAAGGGTACTAATCTGCGTCTCGACATTCCCCGCCTTGCCCGACTGGCCCAGGGCGACGTTGATCTGGACAAGATTGTTCAGGGTTTCCAGATCACGCCGTAACGCGAGGCTGCTGCCCAACAGGTCCAGGCTCTGCAGTTCGACCCGGGTGCCCTGGAACTCGCGATATGAATCACGTACCAGGTAGAAGTTGGTTACCAGCATCGGCACCAGGAACAGTACGCTGATCAGGCTGAACTTCATGCCGAAGCTCAGGCGGTTCATCAGTGCGACGGCGGGATAGAGCAAGCTCTTCACTGGAAGTCTCCCTTGGATTTCTTATTTTTATTGGCGAGCGCAGCGAGAAAGCAGATAGCCAGTATTCGGCGCTAGCTCTGTATAGCGTAAATCAGGGGAGTGTTTTGTAACTTAAGGTTAACGGAATGCAAAATCTGTGGAGGGTGGCATGACCGACACCCCCCTTCGTCTGGTTCGCCTGTAGGAGCGAGCGGGCGGCGATCCGACTTGCCCGCGAAGAACGATTACGCGGTGCGACAGATACACCGCGGCGCCTGGTTCGCCGGCAAGCCTGGCTCCTACAGGCGAAGAACGATGACACGGTGCGAAAGATACACCGCAGCGCCTGGTTCGCCGGCAAGCCTGGCTCCTACAAGGCGAAGAAATGACGCGGTGCTACAGGTACACCGCAACGGCCGATTTGCCGGCAAGCCGGCCCCTACGGCAGAACCGTCCACAACGCAAAACCCGCATACCAGAGCACTGCCGCCCGCAGTAGCAACTCCCAGATACGGTCGAGATTATGGATGCCTTCGGGCCCTACCACCGGGGCTGGAATTTCACCGGCTACCAGTCCGACCTTTTCGATCAATTGGGCAGCGCTGATGTTCCAGTTCAACAGCTCGTGCAACATCACCCGGCTGACCGCGACAAAGTTGCCGACCAGGGCAAAGCTCGCTGCCAACAGGCGCACCGGGACCCAGTCGAATGCATGCCGCAGTTGCGCGGCGCGCACGACCACGGCCGGGTTTTGCCCGTGCTCTTCGGCCAGGGCCAGCAATCGATAACTTAGCGCAGCGACCGGCCCCAGCAGGAAGTACCAGAAAATTATCGCGAAAAAGCTCTGGTAGGCCTCCCACAGCAAATGCCCTTCGACCCGCTCCAGCAGTTGCTCGGCATTGTCGGCGCAGATGTCCAGATCACGCTTGGCCACATGAGCCGCCGCTTGCAGGTCTTCACGACGCCAGGCATCGCGGAAGGGCCCGAGAGCGCCCAGCAGATCACCGCGCCCCAGACTGTAGATGACCACCAGCAAATGCACCGGCAGCGCCAATAGACCGTAGGCTACAGGGTCGAGCACCACCAGCAGCAAGCCCAGCACTGCCACTGGGAACAACACCAGCACAGCCAGGACCAGCCACGGACGCTTCACCAGACGCGGGCTGAGTTCAAGCTTGTTCAGTTCCCGAACCCAGCCACCGTCGTGTTGAACCCGGTGGCGCAGGGCCGAAAATTTCTCGATCCACACTGCCAACAGCAGCACCAGAAAACTCATTATCCTTCCTCTTGTGCCAAGGCTGCGCGAAAGCGTGTCCAGTCGAACGCGGGTCCCGGATCGGTCTTGCGTCCAGGGGCGATATCGCTGTGCCCACAGATGCGTTGCGTGGTGATGGCTGGAAACGCCGATTGCAACTTCCGGGTCAGGGTCGTCAACGCTCGATATTGCGCATCGTCGAATGGCAGATCATCCGTGCCTTCGAGTTCGATGCCTATGGAAAAATCGTTACAGGTTTCCCGCCCTTCAAAACTCGAAACGCCCGCATGCCAGGCGCGCTCAAGGCATGAGACAAACTGGGTGACGGTGCCATCACGCTCGATCAGAAAATGCGCAGACACCCGCAGGTCGGCGATCCCTTCAAAGTAGGGATGCTCGGTGACATCCAGGCGGTTCTGGAAGAATTCCTGCACCTTACCCGTCTTGAACTGCGCTGGCGGCAGGCTGATGTTGTGGATCACCAACAGGGAAATTTCGCCCTCGGGGCGCGCATTGAAGTTGGGCGAGGGGCATAAATGCACGCCTTTGCACCAACCGCTCGCAGGGTCCAGCTGCATACAGTTTCCTTCAACGACGACTGTGTTGGCGCCCAGTATGCCGCGATAGCCCATCGGGAGCGATCACTTGACGCGATTGAGACGCTGCACGTCGGGCAAGCGAGCAGTGTCGCAGGGACCGTCCTCAGCCGCTGACAGAAGGAATGGCTCCAAAACCTCGACCACCATCGTCGCACTTGCTGGCGGATGCCCCGGATGCTCGAGCAATTGAACGTGCAAGCGCTCCAGCTCGCTGAAAAACGCGCGGGTGGCAAACGGATCAAACGCCGAACTGCCCAGCCCCTCGCGCAATGACTTGAGCAACCCCGGAACCATCGTCAACAAATGCTCACGAGCATCGGGCGAGTCATGACGCCGGACGCTCCAGATCAATTGCTCCATGGTCTGCACATCAGCCTGCCACTGCATCGACAGATGGCCATGCTTGAGGCAGGTCAGTAACAACACGTTGCTCCAGGCCTCGTGCACGAACGCAAGCACACTGTGGGGCAATCTCTTGCCCAGTAGTGCCTGATTCAACGCCTGCTCGACTTGCTGGCGGGCCACAGAGGTCTGGGCACACTCTTCTTCGGCATCACGAATCCGCTGCTCCAGCAGTTCGCTGCGACGGCGTTCGTCAGGAGGAAGCGCACCAGCTGCTTTGTTATCCATCGTGTCGCTTGTAGGGGGAGGCGCGAGGCCGGGCAATACGCCGGTGGCGATCAACAGTTGGTTGGCCTGGGCGTAAAGCTGGCCAGCGCCACTGAGCACATAGCGATCGAACAGCTGGAGGATGATCAGCTTGACCTCGATGTCCACGCCCAGATGGCGCGCGGCCGCCAGGAAGCACTTGCAGAGCACCGTCGGCCCCAGGGGATTGTGCTGCTCGATCAGCGTCCTGCCCAACAACGTACTGAGGCGGGCGGTGAGTTGATCAAGGGCGAAGCCGTCGCGGTAGAGCGTCTTGTTGACCATCGCTTGAACGGCCAGGTTGCGCTCAGGCCCGTCATCCCGCGGCGCAGCGCTGGCATTGGCAGACAATGAGCGAGGCAGGACCCTGTAAGCGAGGTCGCATTGGCCGAGGTTGATGAACGCCTTGAACAATTGCTCGAAAAACAATCGTTCGATACTTTTTCGCTTCAAGCGCAAGTCGCGCATCGCTTCAAAGAAAAGGTTCTGCTCGGCATCATCGAGTGCCTGGTCGGCCATTTCGAAGAGGGTACCGTCGGCATTATCAAACAGCGCCTGCAAGCCCTGCCTGAGCTGTTGCGTAGCTTTGTCGCGAACCTGCAGCACAATGACAGGCAAGCGGGCGAGTGGCGGTTGCGTCGCCTGGTCGCTGGCGACCCTGCGCAAAGGCACTACATTCCCGTCGTTGTGCATCCAGCCTCCTGAAATTCTCAGCCGTCAAAGTCATGACGTCAAATCCAAGGCGAATTATCGGGTAAAGGGAGCCCTTGCGCCACCCCGGTGCGCACTGAGCTGGAAAAGGAGGCGACTCCTGAATGTCGATCACACACGCAATCGACCAAATGCAGGCTTCAGAACACTGGGATCTGTGCTGACGCCTTGGGTTGCTCAGTACCATGGCCCTATAATCGAGGCACTTTGTTTGTGGAGTGCCTTATGCCGAATCTACGTCTCGCCGACTTGAACGCCGAAATCGAAGCCAACGTGCGCCGCGCGTTGCGCGAAGACATCGGCAGCGGCGACATCACCGCACAGCTGATCCCGGCCGAACGCCTGGCCAAAGCCACCATCATCACCCGCGACGCTGCCGTCATCTGTGGCACAGCGTGGGTGGATAACGTGTTTCGCCAGCTGGACCCACGAGTTGCGGTGCATTGGCAGGTCGCCGATGGCGAGCGGGTCAAGCCCAACCAGGTGTTGTTCCACCTCGAAGGGCCGGCCCGTTCGCTGCTGACGGGCGAACGTAGCGCGCTGAACTTCCTGCAAATGCTCTCCGGCGTCGCCACTCGCGCGCAGCAACTGGCAGACTTCGTTGCACAAACCCAGGTGAAACTGCTCGACACCCGCAAGACCCTGCCGGGGCTGCGCCTGGCGCAGAAGTACGCCGTGACCTGCGGCGGTTGCCACAACCACCGCATCGGCCTGTATGACGCCTTCCTGATCAAGGAAAACCATATCGCCGCCAGCGGTGGCATTCCGCAGGCCATCGCCGCCGCACACAAGATTGCACCTGGCAAGCCGGTAGAGATCGAAGTGGAAAGCCTGGATGAGCTCAAGGAAGCCCTGGAGGCAGGTGCCGACATCATCATGCTGGACGAGCTGAGCCTGGATGACATGCGCGAAGCCGTACGCCTGAACAACGGCAAGGCAAAGCTGGAGGCCAGCGGCGGGATCAACGAAAGCACGTTGCTGCCGATTGCCGAAACCGGGGTGGATTACATTTCGATTGGTGCGATGACCAAGGATGTGAAGGCTGTCGATCTGTCGATGCGACTGAGCCTCTGATAACGCCTGTAGGAGCACGGCTTGCCGGCGATGGCAATCTGAAGGACGCTATCGCCGGCAAGCCGTGCTCCTACAAGAGCGCTTTTGTCAGACCACCAGATTGTTCATCTCGCAGTACTCCTCCCACTCAACACCCAGCACCTCGGCTGCTTCCCTGTGCAGCTCCAGGCGCTTTGCCTCGTATTCTTCCGGGGTCGAGGTGTACTTGAGCGTCAGCTCCCACGGCTGCAAGCCCTGGGCTTCAGCTTCATCCTCGAACGCCCATTGGATCTGGTCCTTCTGATCTTCGGGTGGCAAGTCCTTGATCTCTTCCAGCAAATGGGGCACGTCCAGCACGTACTTCTTGAGGGCTTCTTCGTGTCTGGCTTCTTGAGTCAGTTCTTTAACGGTCATGGCGTTCTCGTTGATCTGGGGAATGGAAGATGGATCTGGATCATCAAGGATCTCTCTGACGCAAAAAAACCGCTTGAAGCCCGGCTTTTCTGGCCTTCAGAACCATTCGGGATCATCTGAAAACAACGTGTCGCTGGTGCCCGAGACAGGAATCGAACCTGCGACCTTCGCGTTACGAGTGCGCTGCTCTACCGACTGAGCTACACGGGCAGTGGGCTAAACCTAGCACTGACCATGGGGTCAGGCAACTTCGAACACCGTTAAAATCAAAAGATTACGGCCTGCGATCTTTTGACGTTTGCGTACACAAAAAAAATGCCCCGCCGTTTTCACGGCGGGGCATCGATCAGGCGCGGCGGGTGATTAAACGCCCGAGGCCTTGGCTGCTGCTACGTCCTTGATGGACAGCTTGATACGGCCGCGGTTGTCCACGTCCAGTACCAGCACTTCCACTTCCTGGCCTTCTTTCAGGATGTCGGTCACTTTCTCGACGCGAGCATCGCTCAGCATGGAGATGTGAACCAGGCCGTCCTTGCCAGGCAGGATGTTGACGAATGCGCCGAAGTCGACGATGCGTTCAACTTTACCCACGTAGATCTTGCCGATTTCGGCTTCAGCGGTGATACCCAGAACGCGCTGACGTGCAGCTTCTGCAGCTTCCTTGGTTTCGCCGAAGATCTTGATCGAGCCGTCGTCTTCGATGTCGATCGAAGCCTTGGTCTCTTCACAGATCGCACGAATGGTCGCGCCGCCTTTACCGATGACATCACGGATTTTGTCGGTGTCGATTTTCATCGCGATCATGGTAGGAGCGTTGGCCGACAGTTCGGTACGCGACTGGCCAATGATCTGGTTCATCTGGCCGAGGATGTTCAGGCGCGCTTCCAGGGCTTGGCCCAGGGCGATTTCCATGATCTCTTCGGTGATGCCCTTGATCTTGATGTCCATCTGCAGCGCGGTCACACCTTTGGCCGTACCGGCTACCTTGAAGTCCATGTCGCCCAGGTGGTCTTCGTCACCGAGGATGTCGGTCAGGACGGCGAACTTCTCGCCCTCTTTAACCAGACCCATGGCGATACCGGCAACCGGCGCCTTCATCGGTACACCAGCGTCCATCAGCGCCAGGGAAGCGCCGCAAACGGAAGCCATCGAGCTCGAACCGTTGGATTCGGTGATTTCCGATACCACACGGATGGTGTACGGGAAGTCGGCAGCGGCAGGCAACATGGCCGAAACCGAACGACGGGCCAGACGGCCGTGACCGATTTCACGACGACCGGCGCCACCCATGCGACCACACTCGCCTACCGAGAACGGAGGGAAGTTGTAGTGCAGCATGAACGGGTCTTTCTTCTCGCCTTCCAGGGTGTCCAGCAGCTGTGCATCACGGGCAGTACCCAGAGTCGCGACTACCAGAGCCTGGGTTTCGCCACGGGTGAACAGAGCCGAACCGTGGGTTTTTGGCAGAACACCGACTTCGATGTTCAGCGGACGTACGGTCTTGGTGTCGCGACCGTCGATACGTGGCTTGCCGTTAACGATGTTTTCGCGAACGGTGCGGTATTCGATTTCGCCGAAAGCCGCTTTGACTTCGCTGGAAGAAGGCTGGCCTTCTTCACCGGACAGTTTGGCAACAACCTGATCCTTCAGCTCACCCAGGCGAGCGTAACGGTCAGCCTTGACGGTGATGGTGTAGGCCTGGGAGATCGCTTCGCCGAACTCGGCACGGATAGCGCCCAGCAGTTCGGTGGCTTCTGGCGCAGGAGCCCAGGTCCAGGTTGGCTTGGCAGCTTCAGCGGCCAGTTCTTTAACGGCGTTGATCACAACCTGGAACTCGTCGTGAGCGAACAGTACCGCGCCCAGCATCTGGTCTTCGGTCAGCTCTTTGGCTTCCGATTCAACCATCAGCACAGCGTCCGAAGTACCGGCAACGACCATGTCCAGGCTCGAAGCAGCTTGCTGCTCGTAAGTCGGGTTCAGCAGGTAGCCGGTGCTTTCGTGGAAGGCAACGCGGGCAGCGCCGATCGGGCCATCGAAAGGAATGCCGGAGATGGCCAGGGCAGCCGAGGTACCGATCATCGCAGCGATGTCCGGATCGGTCTTCTTGCTGGTGGACACGACGGTGCAGACAACCTGCACTTCGTTCATGAAGCCTTCAGGGAACAGCGGACGGATCGGACGGTCGATCAGTCGGGAAGTCAGGGTTTCTTTCTCGGAAGGACGGCCTTCGCGCTTGAAGAAACCGCCAGGGATCTTACCGGCAGCGTAAGTCTTTTCCTGGTAGTGAACGGACAGAGGGAAGAAACCCTTGCCTGGATCGGCTTGCTTGGCACCAACGACGGTCACCAATACGCTGACGTCGTCGTCAACGGTGACCAATACTGCGCCGGAGGCCTGACGGGCGATACGGCCAGTCTCGAGGGTAACGGTCGACTGACCGAACTGGAATTTTTTGATTACCGGGTTCACGGTGTCCTACCTTCTTTTGTGGCTCTTGGGGAAACTGGGTTCTTGCGAAATTCTTGGGCAACGCCGGGAATCGGCCCGACGGGTTGTCCTGGGTGCTCTTACACGGGCAAAACGAGTATCCAGATAAAACTTGAGGCTGGGAGCCTGCCATGCGCCCGCGGAAACCCGCTGACGCACGACAGACAACCAACCTCTAGCGCAATCGCTTATTAGCGACGCAGACCCAGGCGAGCGATCAGAGCGCTGTAACGGCTCACGTCCTTGCCTTTCAGGTAGTCCAGCAGCTTACGACGCTGGTTAACCATGCGGATCAGACCACGACGGGAGTGGTGGTCTTTACCGTTGGCCTTGAAGTGACCTTGCAGTTTGTTGATGTTGGCGGTCAGCAGTGCAACTTGCACTTCTGGCGAACCAGTGTCACCAACAGCTTGCTGGTAGTCAGCTACGATTTGAGCTTTTTCTTGAACGTCGAGAGCCATGTGGCAATCCTTTTATCAGGAAACTGTTTCAAAAACAGTTTCAACAGGCCAGGGACAAATCCCTGTATCTAAAAATGAGTAGTGACCGTGCCTGCTGACAGCCACACTCGTCCGGTCATTCTGACCGAATCAATCGACGTGGCGCGATGCGCCCGTCTTCGCTCACTTCACCGATACCGATGAAGCGACCATTGTGATCCTGTACCCGTACCATGCCGAACTTCGGGGCATCCGGGGCGCGTACCGGCTGGCCATTGAGCCAGTAGAACGCGCTCGCTTCCGAGAACTGCAACAGTGGCCAATCCAGCAGGCCGCTGTCCGATGGCATCAGGAAGCGGTCGACCGCCTCGTTGCCGCCTTCGGCATGTACCGCTTCCAGCTCTTCGAGGGTAACGGTCTGCGCCAGGGTGAATGGCCCGGCCTGGGTACGTCGCAGTTCTGCAACGTAAGCGCCACAACCGAGTTGCTCACCGATATCCTCCACCAGGGTGCGAATATAGGTGCCTTTGGTGCAATCCACCGCAAGCCGCGCAGTATCCCCTTCGAAGGCCAGCAATTCCAAGCGCGTAATAGTAACAGAACGCGGTTCGCGCTCCACTACTTCACCTGCACGGGCCAGCTTGTACAGGGGTTGCCCATCACGCTTGAGAGCCGAGTACATCGGCGGTATCTGACTGATTTGCCCACGAAATTGCGGCAACACAGCTTCGATATCGGCGCGACCAACGGTCACCGGGCGCTCCTGCAAAACCTCACCTTCGGCATCTGCCGTGGTGGTGGTCTTGCCCAGTTGCGCCAGGGTTTCGTAACCCTTGTCGGAATCGAGCAGGTATTGCGAGAACTTGGTGGCCTCACCGAAGCACAGCGGCAACACGCCGGTGGCCAGCGGATCGAGGCTGCCGGTGTGTCCGGCCTTCTCGGCGTTGAGCAACCAGCGGACCTTCTGCAAGGCGGCGTTGGAGGTGAACCCCAGCGGCTTGTCGAGCAGGATGATGCCGCTGACGTTACGACGGATACGTTTGACCTGAGCCACCGATTACTCCTTGGTGTCTTCGGCTTGTGCCGCAACCGAGTGCTGGTTGTCTTCAGCCACTGCGCGCTCGATCAAGGCCGACAGATGCGCACCGCGCACGACGCTTTCATCGTAGTGGAAGTGTAACTGCGGAACGCTGCGCAGCTTCATCTCGCGAGCCAGCTGCATGCGCAGGAAACCGGCGGCGGAGTTGAGCACCTTGATGCTTTGCGCGATGTCTTCGTGGCTGTCCTGACCCATAACGGTGATGAAGATCTTGGCGTGACCGACGTCACGGCTGACTTCCACAGCGGTAATGGTGACCAGGCCGACGCGCGGGTCTTTGACTTCACGACGGATCAGTTGTGCCAGCTCGCGCTGCATCTGATCGCCGATACGTTGGGTACGGCTGTATTCTTTTGCCATGTCTTGTTACCTGTTACTGCCCCACGGTGAAACCCGTGAGGTCTGAAAGCGGCAAACGCCCGGCCTGACAAAAGCCAGACCGGGCGTTGCGTTTAGAGTCCGGGCGATGCGCCGCGCAATTGCATGCGGCTGGCCATCACGGCTCTTGAAGTGCGCGAGTTAGAGGCTGCGAGCAACCTGGACCTTCTCGAAGACTTCGATCTTGTCACCGACCTTGACGTCGTTGTAGCTCTTCACGCCGATACCGCATTCCATGCCGGCACGTACTTCGGAAGCGTCATCCTTGAAGCGGCGCAGGGATTCCAGCTCGCCTTCGAAGATAACGATGTCTTCACGCAGTACACGGATTGGACGGTTACGGTGAACAACACCTTCGATCACCATGCAACCGGCGATCGCGCCAAACTTCGGCGAACGGAACACGTCACGCACTTCGGCGATGCCCAGGATGTTCTCGCGAACGTCGCTGCCGAGCATACCGGTCAGGGCTTTCTTGACGTCTTCGATGATGTCGTAGATCACGTTGTAGTAACGCATATCCAGACCTTCCTGCTCGACGATCTTGCGAGCGCCGGCATCGGCACGCACGTTGAAGCCGAACAGTACAGCGTTGGAAGCCAGTGCCAGGTTGGCGTCGGATTCGGTGATACCACCGACACCGCCACCGACCACGCGCACTTGCACTTCGTCGTTGCCCAGGCCGTTCAGGGCACCGTTCAACGCTTCCAGCGAACCACGGACGTCGGATTTGAGGACGATGTTGAGCGTCTTCTTCTCTTCCTGACCCATGTTTTCGAAGATGTTTTCCAGCTTGCCGGCGTGAGCGCGAGCCAGTTTGACTTCGCGGAACTTGCCTTGACGGAACAGAGCCACTTCACGGGCCTTCTTCTCGTCGGCAACCACGCTCATCTCGTCGCCAGCGTCCGGGGTACCGTCCAGGCCGAGGATCTCGACAGGGATGGCCGGACCGGCTTCCTTGATTGGCTTGCCGTTCTCGTCGAGCATGGCGCGAACACGGCCATAGTTCGAACCGACCAGGACCATGTCGCCCTGGCGCAGGGTACCGTCTTGAACCAGCACGGTAGCCACCGGACCGCGGCCCTTGTCGAGGCGGGATTCAACCACCACACCACGGCCAGGAGCCGATGGCGTTGCAGTCAGTTCCAGGACCTCGGCTTGCAGCAGTACCGCTTCGAGCAATTCGTCGACGCCAGTACCCATCTTCGCCGAAACCGGTACGAACGGAGTGTCACCACCCCACTCTTCCGACGTCACGCCGTGTACCGACAGTTCGCTACGGATGCGATCGAGGTCAGCACCTGGCTTGTCGATCTTGTTCACAGCGACAACCAGCGGAACGCCAGCAGCCTGGGCGTGCTGAACAGCTTCGATGGTTTGCGGCATTACGCCGTCGTCCGCTGCAACCACCAGGATCACAATGTCGGTCGCCTTGGCACCACGGGCACGCATTGCGGTAAACGCGGCGTGACCAGGGGTGTCGAGGAACGTCACCATGCCACGGTCGGTTTCAACGTGGTACGCACCGATGTGCTGGGTGATACCACCGGCTTCGCCAGCAGCTACCTTGGCACGACGGATGTAGTCGAGCAGGGAAGTCTTACCGTGGTCAACGTGGCCCATTACGGTCACGACCGGCGCACGGGAAACAGCCTCGCCTTCAAACTTCAGGGACTCGGCCAGGGAATCTTCCAGGGCGGTGTCGCTGACCAGGGTCACTTTGTGGCCCAGCTCTTCGGCAACCAGCTGGGCAGTTTCCTGGTCCAGTACCTGGTTGATGGTCGCTGGAGTACCCAGTTTGAACATGAACTTGATGATTTCAGCTGCCTTGACCGACATCTGCTGGGCCAGATCGCCCACAGTGATGGTCTCGCCGATCTTCACTTCGCGCACGACAGGGCCGGTAGGGCTCTGGAAACCGTGGGCGTTGCGCTTCTTCAGCTTGGCCTTGCCGCGACCACCACGACGGAAGCCATCGCTTTCTTCGTCGGTAGTACGTGGGGCAACGCGTGGCGCAGGCGCCTTTTCCTTGACCGAAGCACGATGCGGAGCGTTTTTGCGCTCGCCATCGCCGCCACCGCGACGATTGTTGTCGTCGGCACGTGGTTTGTCCGGACGACGCTGTTCGTCGCGCTTGCGGGCATCGGCTGCAGGTGCCGGAGCGGCTGCCACGACCGGCGCGCTTTCGCGCACAGGCTCGGCCACCGCAGCTGGCGCTGCAACAGGTTGGGCTGGGGCGGTCGGCGCAGCAGCTGGCTGGCGACGCGCTTCTTCTTCGGCGCGACGCTTGGCTTCTTCTTCAGCCTTCTGACGTGCAGCATTTTCTACTGCGCGACGTTCATCCAGTTCACGCTTGCGCTCGGCTTCGATTTCTTCCGGGCTGCGCTGTACGAAGACTTTCTTCTTGCGTACTTCAACGCTGATGCTCTTGCTGCCAGCAACACGCAGGGTGCTGGTGGTTTTACGCTGCAGCGTAATCTTGCGTGGTTCTTCCACTTTCGCCTTGTGGCTGCTCTTCAAGTGAGTCAGCAACGATTGCTTCTCACTGTCAGTCACACTTTCTTCGGCGGCGGTGTGCGGCAGACCTGCCTCACGCATCTGCTGCAACAGGCGCTCTACCGGTGTTTTGACCTCATCGGCCAGTTGTTTCACCGTGACTTGCGTCATGCATTTCTCTCCTCAGGCCGCGCCTAATTACTCGAACCAGTGGGCTCGGGCGGCCATGATCAACTTGCCGGCACGATCATCGTCAATGCCGTCGATGTCGAGCAGGTCGTCAATAGACTGCTCGGCCAGGTCTTCGCGGGTAATTACGCCGCGCACCGCCAGTTCCATCGCCAAATCCTTGTCCATACCCTCAAGCGAGAGCAGGTCTTCGGCCGGATGGGCGTCTGCCAGCTTTTCCTCAGTAGCGATGGCTTTGGTCAACAAACGATCCTTGGCACGAGCGCGAAGCTCGTTGACGGTGTCTTCGTCAAAGCCGTCGATGTTGAGCATTTCTTCCAGCGGTACGTAGGCAATCTCTTCCAGGCTGGTGAAGCCTTCATCAACCAGCACCTGTGCCAGATCTTCGTCGACTTCCAGCTCGTCGATGAAGTTGCGCAGGATGTCGCCGGTTTCTGCTTGCTGTTTAGCCTGGATGTCCGATTCGGTCATCACGTTCAGGGTCCAGCCAGTCAACTGGCTGGCCAGACGCACGTTCTGACCACCACGACCAATGGCCTGAGCCAGATTGTCTGCGCCGACGGCGATGTCCATTGCATGGGCATCTTCGTCAACGATAATTGCCGCAACCTCGGCCGGGGACATGGCGTTGATCACGAACTGAGCCGGGTTGTCGTCCCACAGGACGATGTCCACACGCTCACCGCCCAACTCGCCCGACACTGCCTGGACGCGCGAACCGCGCATACCAATGCACGCGCCCTGCGGGTCGATGCGTTTGTCCTTGGAGCGTACGGCGATCTTGGCGCGCGAGCCCGGATCACGGGACGCAGCCATCACTTCGATCAGGCCTTCGGCAATTTCCGGCACTTCGATGCGGAACAACTCGATCAGCATTTCCGGCGCGGTACGCGACAGGATCAACTGCGGGCCGCGGTTCTCGGTGCGGATTTCCTTGAGCAGCGCACGCAAGCGCACGCCAACCCGGAAAGTTTCGCGAGAAATGATGTCTTCACGGGCCAGCAACGCCTCGGCGTTGTTACCCAGATCGACGATCACGTTGTCGCGGGTGACTTTTTTCACGGTGCCGGAGATGATTTCACCCAGGCGCTCGCGGTAAGCGTCAACAACCTGGGCGCGCTCGGCTTCGCGAACCTTCTGCACGATGACTTGCTTGGCAGTCTGTGCAGCGATACGGCCGAATTCGATGGACTCGATCTTCTCTTCGACGACATCGCCAACTTTGGCACCAGGATGCGTTTCAGCAACCTTGCTCGGCCAGGTTTCGATGGCCGGATCGTCCAGGTCGGCTTCTTCGACAACCGTCCAGCGACGGAAAGTCTCGTAGGCACCGGTGTGGCGGTTGATTTCCACACGCAGATCGACTTCGTCCTCGAAACGCTTTTTGGTAGCCGTGGCCAGAGCGAGCTCCAGCGCTTCAAAAATTACGTTAGCCGGTACGCCCTTTTCATTGGATACCGACTCAACAACCAGCAGTACTTCTTTGCTCATCGTACGCCTCGCCTTTCGCAAGCCATTGGATCCGCGGGATCCGCAGTATCTGGCACGCCTCAGTCAAAACTGGGAATAATGTTGGCCTTGTCGATCATATCGATCGGCAACAGGAACTCATGGTCATCTACCTGCACCACGACGTCCTGCTCTTCTACACCGCGCAGAAGGCCCTGAAAGTTGCGTCGTCCTTCAAAAGGCGAGCGCAGCTTGATCTTCACTTGTTCACCGGCAAATTTTGCAAACTGCTCAAGAGTGAACAGCGGGCGTTCCATGCCTGGCGAGGAAACTTCGAGGGTGTATTCAACGGAGATTGGATCTTCAACATCCAGCACACCGCTGATCTGACGGCTGACGATGGCACAATCGTCCACCAACACACCGCCCTCTTTATCAATATAAACGCGCAACATCGAGTGACGACCCTGAGCCGAAAACTCGATACCCCAGCATTCATAGCCTAGGGCCACGACCACCGGGGCCAGCAAGGCCTGCAACTCTTCTAGCTTGCTCGACACCTGAACCCCCTCGTGCATGTATGTGCATGCTATGCAAAATAAAAAAATGGGCGAAGCGCCCATCCTTGAAACGCCGTCGAACAGCGGCGTTGGAAGTGTCCAGCTAACAAAAAGCCCCTGAAAAGGGGCTCCTTAAACTGGTTGCGGGGGCCGGATTTGAACCGACGACCTTCGGGTTATGAGCCCGACGAGCTACCAGACTGCTCCACCCCGCGACAAAGCTGGGGCGGAAGTATACGACCGAACCCCGACGGGGTCAATGTAACCTTCCACCTGCAAGAAAGCCCGCAACAGCGGGCTCTCCTGACTAATTGGTACCGAGAAGGGGACTCGAACCCCTACACCCTATGGGCACAACCACCTCAAGGTTGCGTGTCTACCAATTCCACCACCTCGGCAATACTACGTTTGAAACCCTTCTTACTTCTGCTCTTGAGCTGGAGGTACGTCAGTCGCTGGAGTAGCCGACTTTTGCTCTTGAAGCACCGGGACATCATCAGAAGCCGGTTGTTGCTTTGGAACTTCCAACACTGCCGGGTTTGGCAAACCTACTTGAGTCAGCTGGTGAGCTTTCTCTTTAGCAAAGTAACCTAACCCTAAGCTGGTTATGAAGAAACCTGCGGCAAGTATAGCAGTAAACTTACTAAGAAAGGTAGAGGAACCTTGGCTTCCGAACACAGTATTTGAAGCACCTGCTCCGAAAGACGCGCCAGCGTCCGCACCTTTACCCTGCTGCAGCAAAACCAGAGCCACTACGCCCAATGCACCCAGCAGATGAAAAACGACTACGACTGTTTCCAGCATTTTTTCAGTTTCCCGCGGCGCGACAAATCGCACCGAACTCATCTGCATTCAGGGAAGCCCCACCAATGAGGCCCCCATCGATATCCGGCATGCCGAACAGTTCGACCGCATTGGCCGCCTTCACGCTGCCGCCGTATAGAAGCCGCACACCTTGTGCGACTTCAGAATTCTCTGCCGCCAACTGTGCGCGAATGGCTGCGTGCACATCCTGCGCCTGTTGCGGTGAAGCAGTCAGCCCGGTGCCAATGGCCCAGACCGGCTCGTAAGCGATTACTGCCTTTGCAAACACATCGACGCCCAGCTCTTCGATGATGCTACCCAGCTGCTGCGAAACGACCTCAAGGGTCTTCCCGGCTTCACGCTGCTCAAGGGTCTCCCCTATGCACAACACCGGAACCAGGCCACTTGCCTGAGCCGCTGCAAACTTGCGAACCAGCACTTCGTCCTGCTCGCCCATTAACTGGCGGCGTTCGGAGTGCCCGACAAGCACCAGGGAACAACCTGCATCCACCAACTGACTTGGCGAGACCTCACCGGTCAGTGCGCCTTGTCCGACTTCCACCGCAGAATTCTGCGCGCCGATCGAAACCGGCTTTCCTTTCAAGCCATCAACCACTTGGCTGATATGCAACAAAGGCGGGAATACCGCTACTTCAACACCGCTCGGCAAGGCCAAGTCACGTAGGCCGTTGATCAGCTCAGCGACGCTGGCGCGGGTACCGTGCATCTTCCAGTTACCAGCTACCATAGGGCGACGCATGCTGTACCTCGTCGGTCAAAGTGGGCGCAGATGTTACCCAACACAATCGAGGCTGGCAAGCCGAATTCAGGCAGAAACTTCAGTAACCAGTTTTGCCAGCTCTTCGGCGTAGGCGCGAACCTGCTTTTCGTCTTCGCCTTCGACCATTACACGCACCAGCGGCTCTGTCCCGGACTTGCGCAACAACACGCGCCCGCGACCCGCCATGGCCCGGGTGACACGCTCGCTGGCTTCCTTGACCGATGCATGCTCGAGCGGGTTTGCACCGCCACCGAAACGCACATTGATCAATACCTGAGGACACTTGCGCAACGCCTGACGCGCCTCTGCCAGCCCCTGTGAACGAGTCTGCAGCGCCATCAGCACCTGCAGCGCAGCGATGATCGCGTCACCGGTGGTGGTGTGATTGAAGCACACGATATGCCCCGAGTTCTCGCCACCCACCAGCCAGTTGCGCTCCAGCAGATCGGCGATCACATAACGGTCACCGACGTTGGCGCGCACAAAGGGAATCGCCAGGTCCGCCAGGGCGAGCTCCAGCCCCAGGTTGCTCATCAACGTGCCGACCACACCGCCTTGCAGCTTGCCTTGCTCATGCAGATCGCGAGCAATGATGTACAGCAGCTCATCGCCATCGACGACGGCACCGGTGTGATCAACCATCAGTACCCGATCGCCATCACCGTCGAACGCGATACCCAGGTCCGCATGCTCGGCCAACACGGCAGCCTGCAGTGGACCCATATGGGTCGAACCGCAGTTGTCGTTGATGTTCAGGCCATTGGGATGCGCGGACAGGACCACGACCTCGGCACCCAGCTCGCGGAACACGCTCGGCGCCACCTTGTACACGGCACCATGGGCGCAATCGATGACGATTTTCAGACCGGAAAAGCTGGTGCCAGTCGGCACGCTACTCTTGCAGAATTCGATATAGCGACCAGAGGCGTCGTTGATTCGCGAGACCTTGCCGATCTTGCTCGACTCAACCACGGTCATCGGGGTATCGAGCAGCTCTTCGATCATGTGCTCGATTTCATCGGGAAGCTTGGTGCCCTTCCCGGAGAAAAACTTGATGCCATTGTCGTCATGGGGATTGTGCGAAGCACTGATCACGATGCCGGCTTCAGCATGAAAGGTACGCGTCAGGTAGGCGATGGCCGGCGTCGGCATCGGGCCCAGGAGCATCACGTCGGCACCCGCCGACGTCAGCCCGGCCTCGAGTGCCGATTCGAACATGTACCCGGAAATCCGCGTGTCCTTGCCGACCAGTACCTTGCAAGCGCCCATCTTGCGAAACGCCATGCCGGCAGCCCAGCCCAGCTTGAGCATGAAGTCAGGAGTGATCGGATACACGCCGACCCGACCGCGAATGCCGTCGGTGCCAAAATATTTTTTAGTCATAAGTACTCCATATTCTTATTCGGCTGATTCCACTGCGGCGATCATCTTCACCACATCAACTGTTTCAGCTACGTCATGGACACGCAATATACGCGCGCCCTTGTGCGCTGCCAGCGCCGCGAGGGCAAGACCGCCATACAGGCGCTCACCCACGGGGCGACTCAACGCCTGGCCGATCATGCTCTTTCGCGACACCCCAACCAACAACGGGCGCCCCAAGGCATGCAAGGCTTCCATGTGCTTGAACAAGCTTAGATTGTGCTGCAGGTTTTTTGCGAAGCCAAAACCCGGATCGAGAATGATCCGGTCAGCTGTAATCCCCACCGCGGCGCATTGAACCATGCGTTCGGCAAGAAACTCGCCCACCTCTTGGGTGACGTCCTGGTAGTGCGGGCTGTCCTGCATGTCACCCGGCTCACCGAGCATATGCATGAGGCAAACGGGCAAGCCGGTAGCCGCTGCCGCATCCAGCGCACCTTCGCGACGCAACGAGCGCACGTCGTTGATCAGGCCCGCCCCCAGTCGCGCCGCTTCGCGCATGACGACGGGGGTGGAGGTATCAACCGAGATGATTACATCCAGCTCACGGTGGATCCGCTCGACGATCGGCGCCACGCGCTCGAGCTCTTCGAGCGGTGAAACCGCCCTGGCGCCCGGGCGCGTGGACTCGCCGCCGACATCGATCAATGTGGCGCCCGCCGCGACCATGGCCTCGGCATGGCGCAACGCCGCATCGAGCTGGCTGAACTGACCACCATCGGAGAAAGAGTCGGGAGTGACATTGAGAATGCCCATGACATGCGTCTGGGCCAAATCAAGAACCCGGTTGCCGCAAGGCAACCGGGTCGAGGACTGAACAAAAGTCATTTCAAACCTTAAACGTCAGCAGCGGGACCGCCGATAGGTGTTTCCGGACGTTCACCCTGCACCGCTGGAGGCGTACCGGACGTACCCGTACCACCCGACCAGTCGCGAGGCTCGCGCGGTGTGCGTCCAGCCATGATGTCGTCGATCTGCTCTGCATCGATGGTTTCATACTTCATCAGGGCATCGGCCATGGCGTCGAGCTTGTCACGGTTGTCCGTGAGGATCTGCTTGGCGGTGCCGTAGCACTGGTCGATGATGCTGCGCACCTCGGAGTCGATCAGCTTGGCTGTCTCACCGGAGAAACTTGCAGCCTGGCCACCGCCGCCGCGACCGAGGAACACTTCACCTTCCTCTTCAGCGTACATCAGCGGACCGAGTTTTTCGGAAAGACCCCACTTGGTCACCATGTTCCGTGCAATCTGGCTGGCGCGCATGATGTCGTTGGACGCACCGGTGGTGACGCCATCGAAGCCCAAGGTCATTTCTTCGGCGATACGGCCACCGTAGAGCGAGCAGATCTGGCTGATCAGCGCGCGCTTGGACAGGCTGTAGCGATCTTCTTCCGGCAGGAACATGGTCACGCCCAGCGCACGACCGCGCGGGATGATCGAGACCTTGTACACTGGATCATGCTCAGGCACGACGCGACCGACAATGGCGTGACCAGCTTCGTGATAAGCGGTGTTCTGTTTCTCTTTCTCGGACATAACCATGGATTTGCGCTCGGCGCCCATCATGATCTTGTCCTTGGCCAGTTCGAACTCTTTCATTTCGACGATGCGCTTGCCGGCACGGGCAGCGAACAACGAAGCTTCGTTGACCAGGTTGGCCAGGTCGGCACCGGAGAAACCAGGCGTACCACGAGCGATCACCGCCGGAGCGACGTCATCACCCATTGGCACTTTGCGCATGTGGACCTTGAGAATCTGTTCGCGACCACGGATATCCGGCAGACCGACCACGACCTGACGGTCGAAACGGCCCGGACGCAGCAGCGCAGGGTCCAGTACGTCTGGACGGTTGGTCGCGGCGATCACGATGATGCCGTCGTTCATTTCGAAACCGTCCATCTCCACCAGCAACTGGTTGAGAGTCTGCTCGCGTTCGTCGTGACCACCACCCATGCCAGCACCACGGTGGCGACCGACGGCGTCGATTTCATCGATGAAGATGATGCATGGTGCGTGTTTCTTGGCCTGCTCGAACATGTCGCGAACACGGCTGGCACCGACACCGACGAACATCTCGACGAAATCGGAACCGGAAATGGTAAAGAAAGGCACCTTGGCTTCGCCGGCAATCGCCTTGGCCAACAGGGTTTTACCGGTACCCGGAGGACCGACCATCAGCACGCCGCGAGGAATGCGGCCGCCCAGGCGCTGGAACTTGCCAGGATCACGCAGGAACTCGACCAGCTCACCCACTTCTTCCTTGGCTTCGTCGCAACCGGCAACGTCTGCCAGGGTGGTTTTCACCTGATCTTCGGAGAGCAGGCGCGCCTTGCTCTTGCCGAAGCTCATCGGCCCGCCCTTGCCACCAGCACCGCCCTGCATCTGCCGCATGAAGAACATGAACACGGCGATGATCACCAGGATCGGGAAGCTCGCAACCAGGAGCTGGGTCCAGATGCTTTGCTGTTCAGGCTGCTTGCCTTCGACCACGACATGGTTGTCCACCAGGTCGCCGATCAGGCCATTGTCCTGGATCGCCGGACGAATGGTCTTGAAGCTGTCGCCATCGTTGCGCTTGCCGGTAATCACGTAGCCATCAACCGCCACGCGCTCGACCTTGCCATCCTTGACCTGCTGGATGAAGTCGGAATAGTTGAGGGTCTGCGGCTCGTTAGGGCTGGAGAAGTTGTTCATCACTGTCACCAGGACAGCCGCGATGATCAACCACAGGATCAGATTCTTTGCCATATCGTTCAATTAACTACCCTCTGAAGCAAGCGCCGCTGTTGGCGCGCGCTTCGCATGATATTCACCGGCCTAACTTACTACATTACCTACAACTCTGGCAGGCGCCGTCTGTAACCCTTTGTGAAACACTTCCTACACAATATTCGCAATTTCCCACAGGGCGAAATACGAAATTCCTATCGCCCCGCAAAAAAAACCGCTTTATTCACTCCGGCCGCGGTAGCCCCAAGCCAGCATGTATTGCTCGCGGGAACTGCCACGGGAAGAGTCCGGCTTGATCATCTGGACCTTGTCGAATTTCTGACGAGCGTCCTTCACGTAAGCATCAAACCCTTCGCCCTGAAAAACCTTGATCACGAAATTACCACCCGGCTTGAGTATCCGGGCCGCCAGATCAAGCGCCAGCTCGCAAAGAAACATGGCTTTGGGCATATCTACGGCAGGCGTACCACTCATATTGGGGGCCATATCGGAAATCACAAGGTCCACCGGCGAATTACCCACGGCGTCCAGGATCTGAGCGAGCACTTCGTCCTGGGTGAAGTCACCCTGGATGAAAGTCACGTCCGGAATGCTGTCCATTTCCAGGATGTCCGAGGCGATCAGGCGCCCCTGCCCACCGATCAGCCGGCTAGTGACCTGCGACCAGCCACCGGGCGCCGCCCCCAGGTCGACAACGGTCATACCCGGACGGATCAGCTTGTATTTCTCCTGGACCTCCAGAAGCTTGTAACTCGCACGCGAGCGGTAGCCATCCTTCTGCGCCTGCTTCACATAGGGATCATTGACATGTCTTTTCAGCCAACCAAGGCTTGTCTTGGAACGCGCCATTGGGCACCTCGATGATAAGGGTCGTGATTAGTTGGGCGGATCCACGAACCCTCGGGTAAAATGGCCGCCATTTTACAGAATCCAGACGAAAGGGTCAGATTATGCCGCTCACTCAAGAGCAGAAGAAACAGTACAAATCCATTGGCCACCATCTGAAACCAGTATTGATTGTGGCTGACAACGGTTTGACTGAAGGTGTGTTAGCCGAACTTGAACGCGCTTTGGCGGATCACGAGCTGATCAAGATCAAGCTCAACATCCTCGATCGCGAATCGCGCCTGGCAAACATTGCCGAGCTGTGCAAGGTTGGTAAAGCGGATCTGGTTCAGGTCATCGGCAAGATGGCACTGATTTACCGCAAGAACTTCAGCGTCAACAAGCAGCTGTCGAACGTCCATCGCTTCAAGTGATGACAAGGGTCAAGGGTGTGCTTCGCGCACCCTGCCACTCCATCCAGGCACCGGTTGCATGACCAGGACCAGCCCCGAGAACCCCAGGACCAGATAGCTGAACACCTGCCAGCGCTGCGCATTCGGCCAGCCGATACCCACGACGACAAACATCGCACAGGCGCACAACGCGATCAGCAGAACCTGCCCACGAAAATCCCGCCATAGACTGGCAAGGCCCTTGGCCTGTACCAGCACCAAAGCCTGAAAGATCACGCACACGGTGGCAAACCCCACCACCATGGTCTCGAACATGCCGGCGATCTCTTCGATCAGCAACGGCGCCAGGCCAATTCGGCCCAACACCGGCTGCAAACCAAGATGCACCAGCCACAGACCGCCGACCCACAACATCTGGGCCAGCTGCCAGAGCATGGCGCCCGCATTCAGCGGGCGCCTTACTTCAGATGTGACGGACTTCGACAATCTCGTACTCGATAACGCCACCAGGCGTTTTGACGACGACCACATCACCCTCTTCCTTGCCGATCAAGGCTCGGGCCAAGGGTGAACCGACCGAAATCTTGCCGAGTTTGAAGTCAGCCTCATCCTCACCCACGATGTGGTAAGTGACGCTTTCATCAGTCTCGACGTTGGCGATTTCGACGGTGGTGCCGAAGATAACCTTGCCAGTGTGAGGAATGGTTGTGACGTCGATGATGACCTGATTCTGAATCCGGCCTTCGATGTCACGAATCCGCGCCTCGACCATACCCTGCTGCTCGCGGGCAGCGTGGTATTCGGCGTTTTCCTTCAAGTCACCCAACTCGCGGGCCGTACCGATGTCCTGGCTGAGCTTCGGACGAACGACCTTGGTCAGGTGAGCATGTTCTTCTTCCAGGGCGCGAGCGCCCTGAACGGTCATCGGGTACTTCGTTATGCTCATGCCTTCAATCCTGCGTGTAGATCCTGCAAGCGGCGTACGGTCTTCTCGGGACCGAACTTCAACGCTTCGCAGATCGCTTCGCCAGCAGCAATGGTGGTGGTGCAGTAGATCTTGTGCTGCAGGGCATTGCGACGAATGGAATAGGAGTCAGCGATAGACTGACGGCCTTCGGTAGTGTTGATGATCAGGGTGACTTCGTCATTCTTGATCATGTCGACTACGTGCGGACGCCCTTCGGTCACCTTGTTCACGCGGCGCACTTTCAGGCCTGCGGCTTCGATCAGCTTGGCAGTACCGGCAGTGGCAACCACTTCAAAGCCCAAGTTGATCAGATCACGGGCCACGCCTGCAACCAGTGGCTTGTCGTCATCACGCACGCTGATGAACGCAGTACCGCCGGTCGGCAGCACTTCACTGGCGCCCATCTGGGCCTTGGCGAATGCTTCACCGAAGGTGTCGCCCACGCCCATCACTTCACCGGTGGACTTCATTTCTGGGCCGAGGATCGGGTCAACGCCAGGGAATTTGGCGAACGGGAACACCGCCTCTTTCACGCTGTAGAAGTTCGGAATGATTTCCTTGGTGAAACCCAGTTCCTTCAGGGTTTTACCGGCCATCACGCGGGCTGCGATCATCGCCAGGGAAACACCGATGCACTTGGACACGAACGGTACGGTACGCGAGGCGCGCGGGTTGACTTCGATGACGTAGATGTCTTCGCCTTGCAGCGCCAACTGTACGTTCATCAGGCCGACTACGCCCAGTTCCAGGGCCATTTTCTTGACCTGTTCGCGCATCTCGTCCTGGATGTGCGCTGGCAGCGAGTACGGCGGCAGCGAGCACGCGGAGTCACCGGAGTGAACGCCGGCCTGCTCGATGTGCTGCATGATCGCGCCGATCACCACGTCTTTACCGTCGCAGACCGCATCCACGTCCATTTCGATGGCGCAGTTGAGGAAGTGGTCCAGCAGCACCGGGCTGTCGTTGGACACTTGAACCGCTTCACGCAGGTAGCGCTTGAGTTCTTCTTCTTCGTAGACGATTTCCATCGCACGTCCGCCCAGTACATAGGACGGACGCACCACCAGCGGGTAACCGATCTTCGCGGCAGCACGAATCGCTTCGTCTTCGCTGCGCACGGTGGCGTTTGGCGGCTGACGCAGGTTCAGGCGCTGGACCATTTGCTGGAAGCGCTCACGGTCTTCAGCACGGTCGATGGCGTCAGGGCTGGTACCGATGATCGGCACGCCAGCAGCTTCCAGGGCACGAGCCAGTTTCAGCGGGGTCTGGCCGCCGTACTGGACGATCACGCCTTTTGGCTTCTCGACGCGGACGATTTCCAGCACGTCTTCCAGGGTCACTGGCTCGAAGTACAGGCGATCGGAGGTGTCGTAGTCGGTGGAAACGGTTTCCGGGTTGCAGTTGACCATGATGGTCTCGTAACCGTCATCGCGCAGGGCCAGTGCCGCGTGTACGCAGCAGTAGTCGAACTCGATGCCCTGGCCGATACGGTTAGGACCGCCACCCAGGATCATGATCTTGTCGCGGCCCGACGGCGCGGCTTCGCACTCTTCTTCGTACGTGGAGTACAGGTACGCGGTATCAGTGGCGAACTCGGCGGCGCAGGTGTCGACGCGCTTGTAGACCGGGAAGATGTCCAGCTTGTGACGATGGGCACGCAGGCTCTTCTCGGTCACACCCAGCAGCTTGGCCAGGCGCATGTCGGAGAAGCCCTTGCGCTTGAGGCGGAACATCAGGTCGCGGTCGATGCTGGTCAGACCCAGGGTCTTGACCTTCTCTTCGTCCTTGATCAGATCTTCCATCTGCACCAGGAACCAAGGGTCGATCATGGTCATGCCGAAGATGTCTTCAACGCTCATGCCGGCGCGCATCGCGTCCGCCACGTACCAGATACGCTCGGCGCCCGGCACGGTCAGTTCGCGCTTGAGGACGCTCATGCTTTCCGGATTGCTCAGGTCAACCTTCTCGTCCAGACCGCAAACACCCACTTCCAGGCCGCGCAGGGCTTTCTGCAGGGATTCCTGGAAGGTACGGCCGATGGCCATGACTTCACCGACCGATTTCATCTGAGTGGTCAGGCGCGCGTCAGCCTTGGCGAATTTCTCGAAGGCGAAACGTGGCAGCTTGGTCACGACGTAGTCGATGGACGGCTCGAAGGACGCCGGGGTCTTGCCGCCGGTGATGTCGTTCGACAGTTCGTCCAGGGTGTAGCCCACAGCCAGCTTAGCCGCGACCTTGGCGATCGGGAAACCGGTGGCTTTCGAGGCCAGTGCCGAGGAACGGGATACGCGCGGGTTCATCTCGATCACGACCATGCGGCCGGTGTTCGGGCAGATGCCGAACTGCACGTTCGAACCACCGGTTTCCACGCCGATCTCACGCAGTACCGCCAGGGAGGCGTTACGCAGGATCTGGTATTCCTTGTCGGTCAGGGTCTGTGCCGGTGCCACGGTGATCGAGTCACCGGTGTGCACGCCCATCGGGTCAAAGTTTTCGATGGAGCAGACGATGATGCAGTTGTCCTTTTTGTCACGGACAACTTCCATTTCATATTCTTTCCAGCCGATCAGCGATTCGTCGATCAGCAGCTCTTTGGTCGGCGACAGGTCCAGACCACGGGCGCAGATTTCTTCGAACTCTTCACGGTTGTAGGCGATACCACCACCGGTGCCGCCCATGGTGAAGGACGGACGGATGATGCATGGGAAGCCCAGCTTCTCGAGGACCGCATTGGCCTCTTCCATGCTGTGGGCGATGCCGGAACGCGGGCACGCCAGGCCGATGGATTTCATCGCCTTGTCGAAGCGCGAACGGTCTTCAGCCTTGTCGATGGTGTCGGCGTTGGCACCGATCATTTCTACGCCGAACTTCTCCAGGACGCCTTCGCGCTCCAGGTCCAGGGCGCAGTTCAGAGCCGTCTGGCCGCCCATGGTTGGCAGCAGCGCGTCCGGACGCTCCTTCTCGATGATCTTGGCAACGGTCTGCCACTTGATCGGCTCGATGTAGGTGGCGTCGGCCATGGCCGGATCGGTCATGATGGTGGCCGGGTTGGAGTTCACCAGGATGACGCGGTAGCCCTCTTCGCGCAGGGCTTTGCAGGCCTGGGCGCCGGAGTAGTCGAATTCGCAGGCCTGGCCGATCACGATCGGGCCAGCGCCGAGAATCAGGATGCTTTTAATGTCTGTACGTTTTGGCATGGGTTTGTCACTCAAATCCGCAGGTCAGTCGGCAAGCCGTCTTGTTCAATCTGTGAAGACTTGAGGGGGTCGCCGATCTCGGGACCGCCCTCAAGCTTTGCAACATCAGGGCGAGCGATCAGCGTCGCTTGGCCATCTCGTTGATGAAGCGATCGAACAGAGGTGCTACGTCGTTCGGGCCAGGGCTGGCTTCAGGGTGACCCTGGAAGCTGAAGGCGCTCTTGTCGGTACGCTCGATCCCTTGCAGGGTGCCGTCGAACAGCGATTTGTGAATCGCGCGAACGTTGGCAGGCAGGGTCGCTTCGTCTACCGCGAAACCGTGGTTCTGGCTGGTGATCATCACAACGCCAGAGTCCAGGTCCTGGACAGGGTGGTTGGCACCGTGGTGGCCGTGACCCATTTTCAGGGTCTTGGCGCCGGAGGCCAGGGCCAGCAGTTGGTGACCGAGGCAGATACCGAATACCGGGATCTCGGTTTCCAGCACGTCCTTGATCGCCTGGATCGCGTAGTCGCAAGGCTCAGGATCGCCAGGGCCGTTGGACAGGAACACGCCG
Source organism: Pseudomonas sp. WJP1 (assembly GCF_028471945.1). Lineage (NCBI taxonomy): Bacteria > Pseudomonadati > Pseudomonadota > Gammaproteobacteria > Pseudomonadales > Pseudomonadaceae > Pseudomonas > Pseudomonas sp. WJP1. Next base: position 788,186 of record NZ_CP110128.1, on the reverse strand, counting down.
TCCGGCTTCAGGGCCAGCGCTTCGGCGGCAGGCGTCTGTGCAGGCACCACGGTCACGCGGCAACCACGCTCGACCAGCATGCGCAGGATGTTCACCTTGACGCCGTAGTCGTAGGCGACCACGTGGTATGGCAGCTCGGAGGCTTCGATGGTCGCGTGGCTGTCGGTTTTCAGATCCCAGACAGTCGAACGCCACTCGTATTTCTCAGTGGTGCTGACGACTTTTGCCAGGTCCATGCCTTTGAGGCCAGGGAAGCCCTGGGCAGCGGCGATGGCGGCTTCTTCGGAAATGTTGTCACCGGCCATGATGCAACCGTTCTGCGCACCTTTTTCACGCAGGATGCGCGTCAGGCGGCGGGTGTCGATACCGGCGATGGCCACAACGTTGTTGGCCTTCAGGTAGTCGGACAGGGACATCGTGTTACGCCAGTTGCTCGCCACCAGTGGCAAGTCACGGATGACCAGGCCGGCAGACCAGACGCGGTTGGATTCGGCGTCTTCCGGCGTGGTGCCGGTGTTGCCGATGTGCGGGTAAGTCAGGGTAACGATTTGTTGGGCGTAGGAAGGATCGGTAAGGATTTCCTGATAGCCGGTCATTGCGGTGTTGAACACCACCTCACCAACGGTTTGACCGTCGGCTCCAATGGCTTCGCCGCGAAAAATGCTGCCATCAGCAAGGGCGAGTATGGCTGGCTTAGTCAAGAAGACCTCCCGTAAATAAAGCCTGAAAGGGCGATCGCAGGTTGTAAAAAAGCGGAGTGACGTATGGACACGTCACCCCGCTTCTTCACTGAATTATTCTGCGCGCTTTTAGTGGACACACTAAAGCTGTAGCTTACAGAAAAAGGCATTTTTGGTCTACCGCCAATGAGCCTTAAAGGCTGGAGAATGCGACAGGACGTCGCTTGGCGGGGTAAAACCGGGCTCAAACGCTGTGCGCGAGCCCGATTTCGGGTGCATCTTACCGCAGGTCGAGCACGTCTTGCATGTCGTAAAGACCCGCTTCACGTCCGTCGAGCCACAAAGCAGCACGTACCGCACCCTTGGCGAAGGTCATGCGACTGGAGGCCTTGTGAGTGATCTCGACACGCTCACCGTCAGCGGCGAACAGTACGGTGTGATCGCCCACGATGTCACCAGCGCGTACCGTGGCAAAACCGATGGTCTCGCGCTCGCGAGCACCGGTCTGGCCCTCACGACCGTAAACCGCGACTTTCTTCAGGTCGCGACCCAGGGCATCGGCAATCACTTCACCCATGCGCACGGCCGTACCGGACGGCGCATCGACTTTATGCCGATGGTGAGCTTCGGTGATCTCGATATCGACATCGTCACCCAGCACGCGAGCGGCGGTGTCGAGCAGCTTCAGGCACAGGTTTACACCGACGCTGAAGTTGGCTGCGAAGACGATCGGGATATCCTTGCCCGCCTCTGCCAGCAACTGCTTCTCTTCAACACTGAAGCCGGTAGTGCCGATGATCATCGCCTTGTTGTGCTTGCGGCAGAAAGCGAGGTTCTTCAGGGTCACCGTCGGATGGGTGAAGTCGATCAGCACGTCGAATTCATCGACCACACGATCCAGATCGCCCGACAACGGCACGCCGATACGACCGATAGCCGCCAGCTCACCGGCGTCCGCGCCGACCAGCGTACTGTCAGGACGATCCACTGCCGCCGTCAGGCCGGCACCCGGTGCTTGCTGCACGGCTTCGATCAGAGTTTTGCCCATGCGCCCGGCGGCGCCCATCACAGCTATACGTCGCATGCCTGTCTCCTTACAAATCGCCGAAGAAGCGCTTCACGCCTTCGAACCAGCCCGTGGTTTTCGGGGAATGACTGTTGTCGTCCGCCAGGGAGTTGCGGAACTCTTCGAGCATTTCACGCTGACGACGGCTCAGGTTGACCGGCGTCTCAACTGCCACACGGCACATCAAGTCACCCGCACCGCCGCCACGCACAGGCGCAACGCCTTTGCCACGCACGCGGAACTGCTTGCCGGTCTGAGTCCCTTCAGGGATCTTCAGCTTGACCCGACCATCGAGGGTCGGAATCTCCAGTTCGCCACCCAGCGCCGCATCGACGAAGCTGATAGGCACTTCGCAGAACAGATGCTTGCCGTCGCGCTGGAAGATCGAGTGCTCGCGCACGTTGATCACCACGTACAGATCGCCGGTCGGCCCGCCTTGGGCACCCGCCTCGCCCTCGCCCGACAGGCGAATGCGATCACCGGTATCGACACCGGCCGGCACTTTGACCGACAGGGTCTTGTACTCTTCGACACGACCTTCGCCATGGCAGGAGTCGCAAGGGTCGGAAATGATCTTGCCCTGACCATGGCAACGCGGGCAGGTTTGCTGCACCGAGAAGAAGCCTTGCTGCATGCGCACCTGGCCGATACCGCCACAGGTCGGGCAGGTCACCGGCGAAGAGCCTTTCTTGGCACCCGAGCCGTCGCACGGCTTGCAGTTGACCAATGTCGGAACGCGGATATTCACGCTGGTGCCACGCACCGCTTCTTCCAGGTTCAGCTCCAGGGTGTAGCGCAAGTCGCTGCCACGCTGGGCGCCGCCACGGGAACCACCGCGACCGCCACCGAAGAAGTCGCTGAAGACATCACCAAAGATGTCGGAGAAATTCTGACCGCCGAAACCGGCACCGCCGCCACCCATGCTCGGGTCGACACCGGCATGGCCGTACTGGTCGTATGCCGCACGCTTGCTGGAATCGGAGAGCACTTCGTAGGCCTCGTTGGCCTCCTTGAACATCTCTTCCGATGCCTTGTCATCAGGATTACGGTCCGGGTGGTGCTTCATCGCCAGGCGACGGTAGGCCTTTTTCAGGTCCGCCTCGCTTGAGCCTCGTTCAACACCCAATACTTCGTAATAGTCACGCTTTGCCATAAGTCTCTGCACTCTTGAGGACGTTCGACAAACCTCTCCTGAGCCTCGTCAAACTCGTTGAGCCCCAATACAGGCCCGGACCCAACTCACGTCAATTCAACGATCCTGGTCTTTGTTTCGATGTGGCACTTTCGGCTCGGAAAGCAGGAGCATTTCCGACCATGCCGCCAACAAGCGAACGTTGTCGCATGCTGTAAAAATTCGCGTATTCCAGACACGCCAACGCGGGAGCAAGCTCCCGCGCGGCGACATCCTACCAGTCACCGCCGCAAGGCAGTCAACCGGCCGACCAACAACTTACTTGTGGTCTTTTACTTCTTCGAACTCAGCGTCGACAACGTCGTCAGCCTTTTCCGCCTTGTCGTCGTGCGGTGCCGCGCCTTCAGCAGGCTGAGCCTGTTCGGCGTACATCTTCTGCGCCACTGGAGCAGAGACTTTCGACAGCTCTTCAACCTTGGCTTCGATAGCAGCCTTGTCGTCGCCTTTTACAGCGGCTTCCAGGGCAACCACGGCAGCTTCGATCGCAGTCTTCTCTTCAGCGCTTACCTTGTCGCCAGCGTCAGCGACCATTTTGCGCGTCGAGTGAACCAGTGCGTCGCCCTGGTTACGGGCAGCGGCCAGCTCTTCGAACTTGCGGTCTTCCTCGGCGTTGGCCTCGGCATCACGCACCATGCGCTCGATCTCTTCGTCGGACAGACCGGAGTTGGCCTTGATCACGATCGACTGAGTCTTGCCGGTAGCCTTGTCCTTGGCACCTACGTGCAGGATGCCGTTGGCGTCGATGTCGAAGGTCACTTCGATTTGTGGCACGCCACGTGGTGCTGGTGGAATCTCGGCCAGGTCGAACTTGCCCAGGGACTTGTTCTGTGCAGCCTGCTTACGCTCACCTTGCAGCACGTGAATGGTCACGGCGCCCTGGTTGTCGTCGGCAGTCGAGAACACTTGCGATTTCTTGGTAGGAATCGTGGTGTTTTTCTCGATCAGCGCAGTCATCACGCCACCCATGGTTTCGATACCCAGGGTCAGCGGGCTGACGTCCAGCAGCAGAACGTCTTTCACGTCACCGGCCAGAACGGCACCCTGAATCGCAGCACCAACGGCAACAGCTTCGTCCGGGTTCACGTCCTTGCGAGGCTCTTTACCGAAGAACTCGGTCACCAGCTTCTGAACCAGCGGCATACGGGTCTGACCGCCGACCAGGATCACGTCATTGATCTTGGCAACATCGATACCGGCATCTTTCATGGCGATGCGGCAAGGCTCGATGGTGCGCTGAACCAGGTCTTCAACCAGCGCTTCCAGCTTGGCGCGGGAGATTTTCACGTTCAGGTGCTTAGGACCGGTGGCGTCTGCAGTGATGTACGGCAGGTTCACGTCGGTCGACTGAGCGGACGACAGCTCGATCTTGGCTTTTTCAGCGGCCTCTTTCAGGCGCTGCATCGCCAGCGGATCACCCTTGAGGTTCATGCCGCTTTCTTTCTTGAATTCGTCGACGAGGTAGTCGATCAGACGAATGTCGAAGTCCTCACCACCCAGGAAGGTGTCGCCGTTGGTGGCCAACACTTCGAACTGGTGCTCGCCATCGACTTCGGCGATTTCGATCACGGAAACGTCGAAAGTACCACCACCCAGGTCATAAACGATCACGGTGTGGTCGCCCTTGGCCTTGTCCATGCCGTATGCCAGAGCGGCCGCGGTTGGTTCGTTGATGATACGTTTTACGTCCAGGCCCGCGATGCGGCCGGCGTCTTTGGTGGCTTGACGCTGGCTGTCGTTGAAGTAGGCCGGAACGGTGATTACCGCTTCAGTCACAGGCTCGCCGAGGTAGTCTTCGGCGGTCTTCTTCATTTTCTTCAGGATTTCAGCCGAGATTTGTGGCGGCGCCATTTTCTGGCCGTTCACTTCAACCCAGGCGTCGCTGTTGTCAGCCTTGACGATCTTGTAAGGGACCATCTGGATGTCTTTCTGAACCACTTCTTCATCGAAGCGACGACCGATCAGACGCTTTACCGCGTACAGGGTGTTGTGCGGGTTGGTCACTGCCTGACGCTTGGCCGACTGGCCAACCAGGATTTCGCCATCGTTGGCGTAAGCGATGATCGACGGCGTGGTGCGCGCGCCTTCGGCGTTTTCAATAACTTTGGCTGTGCCGTTTTCCAGCACGGAGACGCAGGAGTTGGTAGTCCCCAGGTCGATACCGATAATTTTGCCCATGTTCACTCTCCCGAAACTTTGGATTTGGTTGCCGCAGCAGTGGTGGCTAACTGCGGTAGCACTTAAACGCTTGACTTCTAAATGGGGGCCTTGCGGCTAATTTCAAGCCTGCTCGTCAATCGAAGGCGACACAGCTGCCGGCGCCTTGCTGACCACGACCATTGCCGGACGCAGCAGGCGGCCATTGAGCTCGTAGCCCTTCTGGAAAACCTTGAGCACGCTGTTGGGCTCGACGTCGGCGCTTTCCTGCATGGCCATCGCCTGATGCTTGACCGCATTGAACGGTTCGCCGTGCGGATCGATCGTTTCCAGCTGATAACGCTTCAGGGTGTCCTGGAACATTTTCAGGGTCAGCTCGATACCTTCGCGCATTGGACGGATGTTTTCGTCTTCCGCGCTGGACAACTCCAGGCCGCGCTCCAGGCTGTCGATGATCGGCAGCAGGTCGCCGGCGAATTTTTCCAGGGCGAACTTGTGAGCCTTTTCTACATCCTGCTCGGCGCGACGGCGGACGTTCTGCAGATCGGCGGCTACACGCAAAGCCTGATCCTGCGCACCTGCCAGTTGCTCTTCGAGCACTTGTACACGAGCCGCCAGGTCATCACCCGAAGCCTGGGGAGCCTGATCGGCGTCTAGATTTTGCGTATCCACTGTCTGTTCGTCAGCCATAGAATTCTCCTTTCAATATCGTCCGCGAGCCTGACTCGCGCTTCTGCCCAGGTATATGGGGCCGCAAAATCCGGCTTCAAGGGGCAACCAAACATTAACCCTACAAAAAACAGCTGCATTGTCATGCCCCCCAGTACTAAGGATTTCGTCGGATCAAGCAAATCGAGCTAACGAGGGGCATTGTCAGCCGCAAATAAAACACTGTATAAATAACCAGACCTAAAGCCTGGGAGCGGCCTTTATGCTGGTGCACCTGTCCGTACATAACTACGCCATCGTTGAACATCTCGACCTGGAACTCGATCGAGGCATGAGCGTGATCACAGGGGAAACCGGCGCCGGCAAGTCGATCATGCTCGACGCCCTGGGCCTGACTCTCGGCGACCGGGCCGACAGCGGCGTGGTGCGCCCCGGTGCCGACAAGGCTGATATCCTGGCAACCTTCGACCTGGCCGATATTCCGGAAGCCAGTGCCTGGCTGGCCGAACGCGACCTCGAGAACGATGGCCCGTGCATCCTGCGCCGGGTCATCACCGCCGAAGGGCGCTCGCGCGGCTACATCAACGGCACTCCCTGCCCGCTGGGCGACCTCAAGGCGCTGGGCGAACTGTTGATCGACATCCACAGCCAGCACGAACACCAGTCCCTGCTCAAGACCGATACCCATCGCCGCTTGCTCGACGAATACGCTGGCGCCACGGACCTTGCCCGCCAGGTACAGCTTGCTGCCCAACGCTGGCGCCAGACTCATCAGGAGCTTGAGCGACTGTCCAACTCCGGCGATGAGCAGCGCGCTCGCCATCAGTTGCTGAGCTATCAGCTTGAAGAGCTGGAAAACCTTGGCCTCGGCGACAACGAGCTGGAGCAGCTGGAACAGGAACACAAGAACCTGACAAATGCGGAAACCTTGCTGGGTATCTGCCGGCAAGTCGTCGAACAATGCAGCGAGAGTGATTCCGGCAATGTCCTGAACGCCCTGACTGCAAGCCTTAATCGCCTGTCGAGCGTGAACAACTCGATTGGCGCGCTGGGTGAAGCCAGCAGCCTGCTGACCAGCGCGCAGATCCAGGTTGAAGAAGCCGTGGGTGAACTGAACCGCTTCCTGGATAACTTCGACGCAGACCCGGCGCGCCTTCAATACCTGGAAGAGCGCCTCGATGCGATCTACACCATGGCGCGCAAGCACCGCATCCAGCCGACCGAGGTCGCAGAGATGCAGCAGCGCTTACTGGATGAAATCGAAACCCTGAACGCCAACGATGAATCCATCGAGCGACTGAGTGACGAGCTGGCGTCTTATGCCCGTCATTATCAGGAGAAGGCTCGAGAGTTGAGCGACCTGCGCCAACAAGCCTCCAGCAGCCTGGCCAGCGCGGTGGAACAGGAGATCCAGCGCCTGGGCATGCCCGGTGGGCGCTTTGCCATCGAACTGCGACCGAACAGCAGCAATGAATTGCTTCCGAACGGACTCGAACAGGTGGAACTGTTGGTTAGCGCCAACCCGGGGCAGCCTTTAAAAGCTTTGGCGAAGGTAGCATCGGGTGGTGAACTGTCGCGTATCAGCCTGGCAATCCAGGTCATCACCGCCCAGACCTCCCGCGTACCGACCCTGGTGTTCGACGAAGTGGACGTGGGCATCGGTGGCCCAACCGCCGAAATCGTTGGCCAGTTGCTGCGCCGCCTCGGCGAGCGTGGACAAGTTCTGACAGTTACTCACTTGCCACAGGTGGCGGCGCAGGGCCATCAGCATTTGTTTGTACATAAAGTACGCGGCGAAGATGCCACTCGCACGGCCGTCTCCAAATTGAGCAAGAACGATCGCGTGGAAGAAGTGGCGCGAATGCTGGGCGGGATCGATCTCACCAAGGAATCCCTGGCCCACGCGAAAAAAATGGTCGTTACGGCAAAAATCTAGCAACGACAGAAAGCACGAAGGCGACCCTGGGGTCGCCTTCGTTCGTTTCGCGAACCCTGGGTTCGCGCGACATGCTTACTTTTTCTTGCGCACGTACAACACAAGATTGTGATCAACCATCTCGAAGCCGTACTTGTCGACGATGGCTTTCTGCAGGCGCTCGATTTCTTCGTCGAAGAATTCGATCACTTCGCTGGTTTCGACATTGACCATATGGTCGTGATGCTTGCCGTCGTCCAGTTCGAAGACCGCATGGCCTCCGTCGAAGTTGTGCCGCACCACAAGTCCAGCTGCCTCGAACTGGGTCAGTACACGGTAAACCGTGGCCAGACCGACGTCCTCGCCAGCCTCCATCAATGCCTTATAGACATCCTCGGCACTCATGTGGCGCTGCTCGGCAGAGTCGAGCATTTGCAGAATCTTGACCCGTGGCAGGGTCACTTTGAGGCCGGCTTTGCGTAGTTCGCTATTTTCAACCATGGTCAGCTTTCTCGCGATGCTGCTTCGCAGCTTCTCTTAATGCGGGTATGATCGGCGTTTACGTTGTCCCAGCCAAGATAGTGGAAGTCGCCCACCGATGCAAAACACCAAGCTCTTGCTAACCAGTTTCACCTTTGTGGGACTGCTCGCACTCGCCGGTTGTTCATTCCCCGGGGTTTACAAAATCGACATCCAGCAGGGCAATGTCGTCACGCAGGACATGATAGACCAGTTACGCCCGGGAATGACCCGTAAGCAAGTAAGGTTTATCATGGGCAACCCCCTGCTGACTGATACGTTCCATGCCGATCGCTGGGATTACTTGTATAGCCTGCAACCGGGTGGCGGCGAACGCCAACAGGAACGCATTAGCGTTATCTTCAACCCAAATGACCAGCTTGTCAGCCTGTCTGGCGACTTCATGCCCGGCGTGAGCCGCGATGAGGCCATTCTGGGCAAGGACACTGGCACTACCGTCACCGCGCCAGCAGAGCAGGTCGAGCAGCCGAAACCGGAAAAACCGGTCAAGCCTGGCTCGTTGCTCGATCAGATCCAGAAGGAAGTGGACGGTGTCGAAACCGTGCCAGTCCCCACTCCAGAACCTCTGGAAACCTCGCCGCAATAATTTGCGACGTAAAAAAACCCGGCATGTCCGGGTTTTTTATTGCCTGGCTTTTACCGGGCTCACTGATTTCGCGCTTTGGCCTCGGCGGCCTTTGCCGCACGCAGTCGACGCACCTCTTTCGGATCCGCCAGCAATGGCCGGTAAATCTCGATGCGATCGCCCGGTTCAACCAGACGACTTTCTGGATCGACCACCACCTTGCCGAAGATCCCCACCGGACACTGGAGCAGGTCCAGCTCCGGAAATGACTGACCCACCCCAGAGTTCAGCAACGCGGCGCGAACGGTGATCCCTGCCGGCACCCTCACCGGCAGGAGCACCTGATGATCAACGGCGGCATAGACCACCTCGACCTCTATCATCGCCTCAACCATAAATTTGCTTTGCGCGCTGGCAGAAGGCGTCCACCAGCGTATTGGCCGCCTGATTGAACAACGGCCCCAGGGTCGCGCGAATGATCGGGCCGGCGTAATCGAACGACAGGTCCAGGCTGATCTTGCAGGCCTTCTCACCCAACGGCTTGAACACCCACACGCCATGCAACTGAGTGAACGGCCCCTCTTCGAGGTTCATTTCGATCGACTGACCGGGCACCAGGGTGTTGCGCGTCACGAAATGCTGGCTGAGCCCGCCCTTGGCCACTCCAACGCTCGCGCGCATGTGATCGGCAGAGCTTTCCAGGACTTCAGCCGATGAGCACCAAGGCAGGAATTCCGGATAACGCGCCACGTCGTTGACCAGGTCATACAGCGCCTGCGCGGGGTACGGCAGCAAGGCCGAACGTGAAATGTGTGTCGTCATGTCGGCATCACTTCCAGAGCTGGGCGGCAAACACTATGAGAATGCCGATAGGCGCCACATAGCGCATCAAGAACAAGGACAAGGCGAACAACGCAGGGTTGCGGATCGACAATTCGTCGCGCACCGCTTCCCGGCCCATCACCCAGCCTGCAAACACCACGAAACACAAACCACCGAGTGGCAACATGATTCGCGAGGTGAAGAAATCGATCACACCAAAGAAGTCCAGACCGCCCGCTGCACCCCATTGATAGAGGTGAAACAGCCCGTCTTCGTTCACGAAAAACTTGGCCTGCTTCCAGATATTGAAGGAAAACACAGTGCCCAGCCCGACAAACCAGCAGCTGAAAGCCAGCCAGAAGGTGACCCAGGCTCGACTGATTTTCGAGCGCTCGACCAGGTAAGCCACCATGGGTTCGAGCAAGGAAATGGCCGAACTCCAGGCTGCAATCGCGACCAACACGAAGAACACTACGCCCATCAACTGGCCAAACGCTACGTTACCGAAGGCAAATGGCAGGCTGACAAACATCAGGCCAGGACCTTCGCTCGGGTTCAGACCGCCGGCAAACACAATCGGAAACAATGCCAGACCCGCCACCAGGGATACAAAGGTATCCAGCAGCGCAACACCAACGATGGTTCCTGAAATCGACGAATGCTTGGGCATGTAGGCGCCGTAGATCATGATCGAACCGACCCCGACGCTCAACGAAAAGAAGGCGTGCCCCATGGCCGGCAGCAAGCCGTCGAGGACTTTTTCCGGATGGAAGTCGAACATGAAATGTACGCCTTCCATGAAATGCCCGGTGGTCATGCTGTAGCCCAGCAGGACAAGCACCATCACGAACAGCAACGGCATCATGATGCGCAGGCTGCGCTCAAGCCCCGCGACCACGCCCTTGGCAATCACCACGGCAGACAGCAGCATGAAAATCGTGTGCCAAAGTGTCAGGCGCCACGGATCGGCGATCACATTGCCAAAGTACGCGCCCACCTGATCGGGCGTCGCCCCCTGGAAGTCGCCACGCCCCATGTCGATGATGTAGTCCAGCGACCAGCCGCCGACCACACTATAGAAAGACAGGATCAGCAGCGCCGTGATCATCCCGGCAAACGCCCCCCAGGACCATTTGCCCGAATGCCCAGCCTCCAGCGCCAGCACCTTCAAGGCGTTGGCCGGACTCTGCCGGGCACGCCGGCCGATCAGGGTTTCCGCGAGCATGACCGGCACACCGATCAACGCAATACAGGCCAGGAACATCAGCACGAAGGCGCCGCCGCCGTAGACGCCAACCATGTAGGGAAATTTCCAGATACTACCCAGGCCCACGGCCGAACCGGTCGCGGCGAGTATGAAGACCCAGCGGCTAGCCCAACTGCCGTGGACAGAAACCTTGTCTGTCGACATCGATATTACGACCAAGCGTTCAAAAAAGAGGCCGCATTGTCCGGGATTCAATCAACCTGCTCAAGCATGTAGCAATCCCGTAGCCGACTCGCGTGCAACTCCCTATAATGCCGCCCCTATGGCTAAACAGAAGAAACACCCAACAGGGACCATCGCGCAAAATAAAAAGGCGCGACACGATTACTTCATCGAACATCGGTTCGAGGCTGGTCTGGTCCTGGCCGGCTGGGAAGTAAAAAGTCTGCGGGCAAGCAAGTTGCAACTGGTTGACAGTTACGTACTGCTCAAGGATGGCGAAGCCTGGCTGCTCGGCAGTCACATCACGCCCCTGACGACCGCCAGCACCCACGTCATCGCCGATCCGGTGCGCACGCGTAAGCTGCTGCTCAACCGGCGGGAGCTGGAAAAGCTCGCCGCTGCCGTGCAGCAAAAAGGCTACGCCTGCGTGTGCCTGTCCTGGTACTGGAGCAAGCACATGGTCAAGTGCGAAATTGCCCTGGGCAAGGGCAAGAAGGAATACGACAAGCGTGATACCGAGCGCGAACGCGACGCCGGCCGCGAGTTGCAGCGCGCGGTTCGCAACAAGGGCAAGGAAGATTAATTCCGCTGCCTGATCGTTCCCACGCTCTGCGTGGGAACGATCACCAACTGACTACATCCCCTTGCGCCGCTCCGCCCGAGCCACGCGCTGCACTTCCTGACGCACCTCCTCCAGCACTTCCTGCACATACAGAATGTGTCGACTGGAGACTTCACGCGCCTGTTCCGCACGACCTTCGATAATCGCCTGATACAACTCCCGGTGCTGCGTAATCAGCATGTCGCGGGTCTCGGTGCGCTGCTTGTACATGCCGCCGATGTTCGTGACCACGTTGCGCTTGAGCAGGTCGAACAATCCACGAATGGTGTGCAGCAGCACCGCGTTATGACTGGCTTCGGCGATCGCCAGATGAAAATTTGCATCCGCCGCGCCCTCTTCCGCCCGACTGACTTCATCGTGACGCGAATAGCAGTCCTGCAGCTGATTGAACGCCGCGGCCAATCGCTCACGGTCAACGGCGGTGGCGCGTAATGCGGCGTAATAGGCGCAGGACGCTTCCAGCGTGTGGCGAAACTCCAGCAGATCGCGCTGCGCTTCGGGGTTGCTTTCCAGCAGCTGCAGCAGTGGATCACTGAACGTCGTGCCCAGGGACTCCACCACGTAATTGCCGCCCCCCTGGCGACTGACCAACAGCCCCCTGGCGGTCAGTTTCTGAATAGCTTCCCGCAGCGACGGCCGAGAAACGCCAAATTGTTCGGCCAGCGTGCGTTCCGCCGGCAAGCGCTCACCCGCTTTCAGCGTGCCCTCGAGAATCATGCCCTCGAGTTGCTCGACAATATCGTCAGACAAACGGCGCTGCCGAATCTGATCAAACCCCATAACTCGATTTCTCCACCATCCCGACGGTGCGCCGGGGCTCTATTCTGGCCTATCCATACGACGCAGGCACCTGCCACACGACCATTACCCGGACAGGCCAGATCCTGTGCAAAACCCTGCCTACGACAAAAGTTTTAGGGCGGCAAATTGACACACCGCCTACAAGGCTTTTACCCTAGCCAACAGCGATTGTAAATTGGTATTACCAATTAACCAAGAACGCTGATCAGTGCATTGACCAACAACAATTAGGGGCCACCCCATATGCAAACCTGGCAACAGCTCTACAGCCCGCTCGGCAGCCTCGGCCTGTCCGCACTCGCAGCCGTCATTCCCATCGTGTTCTTCTTCCTGGCCCTGGCCGTGTTCCGCCTCAAAGGACACGTGGCCGGCAGTATCACCCTGGCCTTGTCGATCCTGGTGGCAATCCTTGCGTTCAAGATGCCGGTCGACATGGCGTTCGCCGCCGCCGGCTATGGTTTCGCCTACGGTCTGTGGCCAATCGCCTGGATCATCGTGGCGGCCGTGTTCCTCTACAAATTGACGGTCAAGAGTGGCCAGTTCGAAGTGATCCGCAGCTCGGTGCTGTCGATCACCGACGACCAGCGCCTGCAGGTGTTGCTGATCGGTTTCTGCTTCGGCGCGTTCCTCGAAGGCGCGGCCGGTTTTGGCGCTCCGGTAGCGATTACCGCGGCGCTGCTGGTAGGACTGGGCTTCAACCCGCTGTACGCCGCCGGCCTGTGCCTGATCGCGAACACCGCACCGGTCGCATTCGGCGCCCTGGGTATTCCGATCATCGTTGCCGGGCAAGTGACCGGCATCGACGCCTTCAAGATCGGCGCCATGACCGGTCGCCAGCTGCCGCTGCTGTCGCTGTTCGTGCCGTTCTGGCTGGTGTTCATGATGGATGGCCTGCGCGGCGTCCGCGAAACCTGGCCTGCTGCGCTGGTTGCCGGCTTGAGCTTTGCCGTGACCCAGTACTTCACCTCGAACTTCATCGGCCCGGAACTGCCGGACATCACGTCGGCCCTGGCCAGCCTGATTTCCCTGACCCTGTTCCTGAAGGTCTGGCAGCCAAAACGCGCCGCCGGCCAACACATCGTCGGCGCCGTCTCGGCTTCCGTGGTCAGCGCCAGCGTCGGTGGTTTCGGCCAGAAGCGCACCACCGTGGCTTCGCCTTACAGCCTCGGGGAGATTTTCAAGGCTTGGTCGCCGTTCCTGATCCTGACCGTGCTGGTGACCATCTGGACGCTCAAGCCGTTCAAGGCGATGTTTGCTGCTGGCGGTTCGATGTACAGCTTCGTGTTCAACTTCGCCATCCCGCACCTGGACCAGCTGGTAATCAAAGTGGCACCGATCGTGGCCGCACCGACTGCCCTTCCGGCGGTGTTCAAGCTTGACCCGATTTCCGCCACCGGCACCGCGATTTTCTTCTCGGCGCTGATCTCGATGCTGGTCCTGAAGATCAATCTCAAAACTGGTCTTACCACTTTGAAAGAGACCTTCTACGAGCTGCGCTGGCCGATCCTGTCCATCGGCATGGTGCTGGCCTTCGCGTTCGTCACCAACTACTCGGGCATGTCGTCGACCATGGCCCTGGTCCTGGCCGGCACGGGCGCAGCCTTTCCGTTCTTCTCGCCATTCCTCGGCTGGCTGGGCGTGTTCCTGACCGGCTCCGATACCTCGTCCAACGCGCTGTTCAGTTCGTTGCAGGCCACCACCGCCCACCAGATCGGCGTCAACGACACCTTGCTGGTGGCGGCGAACACCAGTGGCGGCGTGACCGGCAAGATGATCTCGCCTCAATCGATCGCCGTGGCCTGCGCGGCGACCGGCCTGGTGGGCAAGGAATCGGACCTGTTCCGCTTCACCCTCAAGCACAGCCTGTTCTTTGCAACGATTGTCGGCCTGATCACCCTGGCCCAGGCCTACTGGTTCACCGGCATGCTGGTGCACTAAGCACCACAAGCGACATGGAAAAAACCGACGTCGGGCCACGACCCCGGCGTCAGCTGTTCACTACCCGGTCTGTAAGGCTGCTGAAAGAATCTCTCTCTATATTCAGCAGCCTCGACGGACGGATAACCCGCCGAGAGACACGCCCGATGAGCGAGCTTTTTTACAACGCTGTGCCGAATGCGACCCGTGTCGCCCCGCCACTGCCCGAGCCTCGGCAATACCCCAGCGAGAAACCGCAACGGGTGTACCTGTTCGGGACCTGCGTAGTGGATCTGTTCTACCCGCAAGCCGGAATGGACGCGATCCACCTGCTGGAACGCGAGGGCATTCGTGTCGAGTACCCGCAAGGGCAAAGCTGCTGCGGTCAACCGGCCTACACCTCGGGCTACACCGAGCAGGCCAGGACCGTCGCGCGCTCGCAACTGGCGCTGTTCGCCGGGGATTATCCGGTGGTGGTGCCTTCCGGTTCCTGCGCGGGCATGTTGCGCGAGCACTATGCCGACTTGTTCAAGGATGAGCCGGACACGTTGCAACAGGTCCAGGCCCTGGCGGCCAGGACCTATGAGCTGGCCGAGTTTCTGTTGTTCGTCTGCAAGGTGCAGCTCAAGGACAGCGGCACACCGGTAAAGGTAGCGTTGCACACGTCGTGTTCGGCACGCCGTGAAATGAACACCCACCTGCACGGCCGCGAGTTGTTGTCGCAACTGGGCAACGTGGAACGGGTCGAGCACAGTCACGAAAGCGAATGCTGTGGCTTCGGTGGGACTTTCAGCGTCCGTATGCCAGACATTTCCGGCGCGATGGTGGCTGACAAGACCCGCTCGTTGAAGGAATCCGGCGCGCACCAGGTACTCAGTGCCGACTGCGGTTGCCTGATGAACATCAACGGCTCGCTGGAGAAACAGAAGGAGGCGTTGCGCGGTCAACACCTGGCCAGCTTCCTCTGGCAGCGTACCGGGGGTGCCCAATGAGTGCCGCCGAGATTATTCCTACGGTTGCCGTAGAAGAAGACTTCCGCACCCGAGCGCACGAGGCGCTGGGTGATGCGCAATTGCGAGGCAACTTTCGCAAGGCGATGGATTCACTGATGACCAAACGGGCAACGGCTTTCAGCGATGCCCATGAAAGAGAACATCTGCGAGCGCTGGGCAATGCTGTCCGCGCCCGTGCGTTATCGAAGTTGCCCGAGTTGCTCGAGCAACTTGAACAGAACCTGACCCGCAACGGTGTGACAGTGCACTGGGCGGAAACGGTGGACGAGGCCAATGGCATCGTCCTCTCGATCATCCGCGCTCACGAGGGGCGGCAAGTGATCAAGGGTAAATCGATGGTCAGCGAAGAGATGGAGATGAACCATGTCCTCGCTGAACAGGGCATTGAATGCCTGGAATCGGACATGGGCGAGTACATCGTCCAGCTCGACCACGAGAAGCCTTCACACATAATCATGCCGGCGATCCACAAGAATGCCGGTCAGGTCGCGTCCTTGTTCCACGACAAACTGGGTGTGGAATACACCAAGGACGTTGACCAACTCATTCAGATCGGTCGCAGGGTCCTGCGGCAGAAATTCTTCGAAGCGGACATCGGCGTCTCCGGCGTCAACTTCGCCGTGGCTGAAACCGGCACCCTGCTGCTGGTGGAAAACGAAGGTAACGGCCGCATGACCACCACGGTGCCACCGGTGCACATCGCCGTCACCGGCATCGAGAAAGTCGTGGAGAACCTGCGCGACGTGGTGCCGTTGCTGTCGTTGCTGACCCGCTCGGCCTTGGGCATCCCGATCACCACCTACGTCAACATGATCTCCGGCCCGCGCAAGGAGCATGAGCTCGACGGCCCCCGGGAAGTGCACCTGGTATTGCTCGACAATGGTCGCAGCCAGGCCTTTGCCGACAGCGAACTGCGCCAGACCCTGAACTGCATCCGCTGCGGCGCCTGCATGAATCATTGCCCGGTCTACACTCGAATCGGTGGCCATGCCTACGGCGAGGTCTACCCTG
Organism: Pseudomonas sp. WJP1; assembly: GCF_028471945.1. NCBI lineage: Bacteria > Pseudomonadati > Pseudomonadota > Gammaproteobacteria > Pseudomonadales > Pseudomonadaceae > Pseudomonas > Pseudomonas sp. WJP1. The sequence continues at coordinate 771,790 of NZ_CP110128.1, read as the reverse complement.
GCCCTATCGGCAAAATCATCACCCCGCACATGGTTGGCCTGGCGAAAGTCCCAGACCACCCGAGCGCCTCTTCGTTGTGCGGTGCCTGCGGCGAAGTGTGCCCGGTAAAAATCCCGATTCCTGCTTTGCTGCGCCGTTTACGCGAAGAAAACGTCAAGGCGCCGGACAGCCCGAATCAAGTGATGCGTGGCCAGGGCAGCAAGTACTCGCGCAAGGAACGGTTCATCTGGAACGCCTGGGCCAGACTGCACAGTTCACCGACGCTGTATCGCCTGTTCGGCTTGGCCGCTACCCGCCTGCGTGCCCTTACGCCAAGCAATGTCGGCCCCTGGACACAAAACCACAGCGCCCCGAAACCCGCCGCCCGCTCACTGCATGACATGGCCCGCGAGCATCTGGCCAAACAGGGAGATCGTTGATGAGCGCCAAGCAAAATATCCTCGCCAAGCTGCGCAAAAGCCTGACAGGCACCACTCCGGTGGCGGACAACTTCGACGTCGGGCTGGTGACCAAGCCCTACACTTACACGCCAGATCAACGCATCCCGCAACTGCGCAAACTGATGGAAGCCGTGCACACGGAAATCCACCTGACTTGCGGTGAACACTGGCCGGTTTTGCTGGCAACACTGCTGCAAGATCGCCAATTGCCCAGCCTGTTGATCGCCCCGACTACCCCGCACGGGCAACGTGTCACACAGCATTGGGCGAAAAATCCCGACCTGCCGGCGCTCAAGGCCTACGACCGTCCGGTTGAAGAATGGAAAGCGGAACTGTTCAACGACACCCCGGCGAGCCTGACCACCACCCTGGGCGCAATCGCCGCCACGGGCAGCCTGATCATCTGGCCGACGCGGGAAGAACCGCGCCTGATGAGCCTGGCGCCGCCGGTGCATTTCGCCTTGCTCAAGGCCAGTGAAATCCGCGATAACTTCTATCAGGTACAACAGGAGTTCGAATGGGCGCAAGGCATGCCGACTAATGCCTTGCTGGTTTCCGGCCCGTCGAAAACCGCTGACATCGAACAAGTCCTGGCCTACGGCGCCCACGGTCCGAAAGACCTGGTGGTGTTGATCCTGGAGGACCAATGAGTCTACCGGCCGCTTTCCTGCGCGATGCGCAGCAACTGATTCCCCGGGAACGGCGTTTCGACGATCCATTGTCGACGCTGGCCTTCGGCACCGATGCCAGCTTCTATCGCCTGATTCCGCAACTGGTGATTCGCGTCGAGTCCGAAGACGAAGTGGTGGCGCTGCTGAAACTGGCGCAGCGCGATCAGGTTCCCGTGACCTTCCGCGCCGCGGGCACCAGCCTGTCCGGGCAAGCCATCAGCGATTCGGTGCTGATCGTGCTGGGGGATAACTGGAACGGTCGCGAGATCCGTGGCCAGGGCACACAAATCCGCCTGCAACCAGGGGTGATCGGCGCGCAGGCCAATGCCTGGCTGGCACCGTTCGGGCGCAAGATCGGCCCGGACCCTGCCTCGATCAACGCCTGCAAAATCGGCGGCATCGTCGCCAACAATGCCAGCGGCATGTGCTGCGGCACGGCGCAAAACACCTATCACACCCTGGCGGGCATCCGCTTGGTGCTGGCCGACGGCAGCCGCCTCGATACCGAAGATGCTGCCAGTGTCGCGGCGTTTCGGGCCAGTCATGGCGACCTGCTGGAGCGTCTTGCGACCCTGGGCCGCGAGACCCGCGCCAATGCCGAACTGGCTGCGAAAATTCGCCACAAATATCGTCTGAAAAACACCACGGGGCTGTCACTCAACGCTCTGGTGGATTACGACGAGCCTGTGGATATCTTGAGCCACTTGCTGGTGGGTTCCGAAGGCACTCTGGGTTTCATCAGCGCGGTGACCTACGACACGGTGATCGATCACCCGAACAAGGCCTCGGCACTGATCGTATTCCCGGACGTAGAAACCTGCTGCAACGCCGTCACCGTGCTCAAAAGCCAACCGGTGTCAGCGGTAGAACTGCTGGACCGCCGCAGCCTGCGCTCGGTGCAGAACAAGCCCGGCATGCCCGCTTTCGTACAACACCTATCGAACAATGCCTGCGCCCTGCTGATCGAATCCCGCGCGGCCTCTTCCTCGTTGCTGCAGGAACAACTGGCGCAGATCATGGCGTCACTGTCCGCGTTCCCGGTAGAGAAACAAGTCGATTTCACCGAAGACCCGCTGGAAAACGCCCGGCTCTGGGCGATCCGCAAGGACACCTTTCCCGCTGTCGGCGCGGTGCGTAAAACCGGGACCACGGTGATCATCGAGGACGTGACCTTCCCGGTGGAACAATTGGCCATTGGTGTGAACCGGCTGATCGAGCTGTTCGACAAACATCACTACGACGAAGCGATCCTTTTCGGACATGCACTGGAAGGCAATCTGCACTTCGTCTTCACCCAAGGCTTCAACAACCCGCAGGAAGTCGCACGCTACCAGGCGTTCATGGATGACGTGGCGCAACTGGTGGCTGTCGAGTTCGGCGGTTCGCTCAAGGCCGAGCACGGCACCGGGCGCAACATGGCACCCTTCGTCGAACTGGAATGGGGCAGCGACGCCTACCAGTTGATGTGGCAGCTCAAGCGCCTGCTCGACCCCAACGGCATTCTCAATCCGGACGTAGTGCTCAGCGAAGACCCGCAGATCCACCTCAAGCATCTGAAACCACTGCCAGCCGCCGACGAGATTGTGGATAAGTGCATCGAATGCGGCTTCTGCGAACCGGTCTGCCCTTCCAAAGGCCTGACCTTGAGCCCACGCCAGCGCATCGTGATCTGGCGTGACATCCAGGCGAAGAAACGCGCCGGTGTCGATACCCGCGAACTCGAGGCGGCCTATGAATACCAGGGCATCGACACCTGTGCTGCCACCGGTCTTTGTGCGCAACGTTGCCCTGTAGGAATCAACACCGGCGAGCTGGTGAAAAAGCTGCGTGGGCAGCATGCCACCCATAAGAAAACCGCCACCTGGATTGAAGGCAATTTCGCCACGGCGCTGCAAGGCGCTCGTTTCACCCTGCACGTGGCCAACGGTGCACGGATGTTGCTGGGTGCGCCACGCCTGGCAAAGTTATCGGCAACACTGACCCGTTTGTCCAAAGGCCAGGTCCCGCAATGGACCAACGCGATGCCGCAGCCGGAAAAAGCCATTCGCTTCAGCCCATCGGTGACCGACGAACGACCGCGCGTGGTGTACCTGGCGGCCTGCGTTTCACGGGCCATGGGCCCGGCGGCGGGCGACAAGGAGCAAATGTCGCTTTACGACAAGACCCGCGGCCTGCTGGAAAAAGCCGGTTATCAGGTGGTCTTCCCGGACAACCTGGACAACCTCTGCTGCGGCCAGCCGTTCGCTTCCAAAGGCTATGCCGAACAGGCCGAACACAAACGCCAGGAACTGATCGGCGCCCTGCTCCACGCCAGCCGCGGCGGGCTCGATCCGATCTATTGCGACACCAGCCCCTGCACGTTGCGCCTGACCCAGGATCTAGGTGATGTGCGCCTGGACCTGTACGATCCGGTACGTTTCATCCGTACGTACTTGATGGATCGACTGCAGTTCACGCCGCAGGAAGCGCCCATCGCGGTGCATGTCACCTGCAGCACCCAGCATCTGGGCGAAAGCCAGGCGCTGATCGATCTGGCGCGCAAATGCAGCAAAAATGTGGTCATCCCCGAAGGCATCCACTGCTGCGGGTTTGCCGGTGACAAGGGCTTCACCACCCCTGAGCTGAACGCCCATTCGCTGCGCACCTTGAAGGATGCGGTGCAGTATTGCAGCGAAGGCATTTCCACCAGCCGCACCTGTGAAATCGGCCTCAGCCAGCACGGCGGGATCGATTATCACGGCCTGGTCTACCTGGTAGACCGCGTGACACAAGCGCGCCCGGCTTGAGGATGACGCAATGAAAAGGGGCGTTTTCGCCCCTTTTTGCATTCGTACTCACTTCCAGCAAAAGAAAACCGAATTCCTGCGCGCGGCTATAGTCATTTAGCTAGGCCCTGCAAACGGGCTTATAACCCCCTCGGCCAGCAGCCCCATCGACCGGCAGCACCGAGCCCTCATGCGCAAGGAGATACCCATGAAGCACTCTGCATTGGCTGGATTGTTCATTTCTGCTGCACTGTTGGCCTCGCCGGTGTTTGCGGCGGACAAAGATCTTTGTGACGCGCAACTTCAAAAACTGGACGACGCAATCACCACCGCACCCGCTGTATCCGAGAACTCCATGGATAACGCGAAAACCGCGCTGGCCGATGCGAAAAAGGCTCAGGCATCCGGTAACGACAAGGACTGCATCGAGATCTCCGGTCAGATGCTAGAGAAAATTCAGCAGCGCAGCCCAACCAAAAAGTGAACACAGGCAAGGCCAACCTTCGGGTTGGCCTTCCGCGCCTCATTGGCGTACACTGTACAGGCTTGTTGCTCAACGAGATTTTCGGGCAATGAGTTCGGGGCCGTTTAGGATTCGACGCCGGTTGCGAAACTTTAGGTGCATGCCGAGTTGGTAACAGAACTCGTAAATCCACTGTTGCAACTACTTATAGTTGCCAATGACGAAAACTACGGCCAGGAATTCGCTCTCGCTGCGTAAGCAGCCTTAGCCCTGAGCTTCTGGTACCTTCGGGTCCAGCAATCACCAGGGGATGTCTGTAAACCCAAAGTGATTGTCATATAGAACAGAATCGCCGTGCAGTACGTTGTGGACGAAGCGGCTAAAACTTACACAACTCGCCCAAAGCACCCTGCCCGTCGGGTCGCTGAGGGTTAACTTAATAGACACGGCTACGCATGTAGTACCGACAGCGGAGTACTGGCGGACGGGGGTTCAAATCCCCCCGGCTCCACCAAATACGAAGCAAGACAAACCCGCCCAGTGCGGGTTTTGTTGCATCTGGGGGTTCGTAATCCCGGACTCACACGCCCCCCTGTAGGAGCGGAGCTTGCCCGCGAAGGCGCCAGCCAGACCACCGCAAAACAATCGTGGCCACATCAGCCACCGTCGCAACGCCCCCTCGGAGAAGCCCATGCGCCAAGCCCTCCTGATCATCGACGTACAACCCAGCTTCACCCCACCCCAATGGCTCATCGACGGCATCCGCAGCTTGATCGGCACCCTGCCCAGCGTCGCCACCGTCGAACGCCACGACGAATCCGTAACGCCCTTCCAGAAACAGCTCGGCTGGCACCCCGCGCCAGACGACGACAGCCTGATCGAGGCCGACCGTACCTTTATCAAGCACGGCTACGCACCGTCGCCGGAGACCATCGAATATTTGCTAAGCCTGAAGGTGGAACGGGTACTGGTGTGCGGCCTGCAAACCGAAACCTGCTGCCTGGCGGCCGGGTTCGCGTTGTTCGATGCGGGGTTGCAGCCGACATTGATCACGGATTTGACGGTGGGGTCATCGCTGGATCGCACGGGGGCATTGGGGGTGAGGCTTTGGGAACATCATTTCAAGCACACGGTGACGTTGGGAGCAATTCGACAAGGTTAGAGCGGAAGCTGCCATGCCAAGTATATGGTTCCAGTCCTAGGAAATTTCCTTCAACTCGTGTCGCCCGCCAGGCACTGGAGCGCGATAAGTAAATCTGTATGCTTTGTTTCACAACGTTTCGGTCTCCAATCTGTGCTTCACCTTTGATGTACTCCATACCAAAGGACTGGCGATGACTCCTGATGAACAGCTCTTGCAGAATGAAGCGATTTCCTTTGCCCGGTCGAACAAGAAACCCATAGCCAGGCGTCGAACCGACATAGCGATATACCCTCCGGAGCAAGATCCTGTATCAGTATTTATGGCTGGCTCGCCGGGAGCAGGGAAGACAGAAGCGTCAATCGCTCTAGTGAATCTTTTTGCTGATACAGCAATCCTAAGAATTGATCCTGATGAGCTTCGCAACGAATTTTGTGAGTATTCCGGGGGAAACGCCTGGATTTTCCAGAGTGGAGTGTCGATTCTGGTCGAAAAAATTCTGGATTGCGCCTTCGATCAGAGACAGTCATTTGTCCTGGATGGAACACTTTCCAATATCGAAGTGGCAAGAAGGAATGTGGAGCGATCACTGCGCAAGGGACGATTCGTACAAATCCTCTACGTCTACCAAAATCCACTCCTCGCATGGGACTTTGTCAAAGCTCGCGAAGCCGCTGAAGGGAGAAGAATCCGGCCCGAGCACTTCATCGATCAGTATTTCGCCGCGCGTGACGTGGTAAACACTATTAAGCTAGAGTACGGAGGCGACGTGCACGTGGATTTACTGCTCAAGCATATCGATAATTCAGGACGTCTTTACAAGGCTGGAGTCGATAAAATTGACTACCATATCCCTGAGCGACACACGCGGGCTGACTTAATGGCCGTGCTCGGGTTAGGATCAGGAGCGAATCAATGATTTCGATCAAGCCAGGCTTATCCAAGGGCACCAAGAGCCCCTTTGCTGATTTCATTCGCAATGCTAAATCAGAGCAGAAAAAGCGTGTCTACAGCGAAGTACTGACTGAGGCTACCAAGCAGCAGAACCTTGTGATGATGGAAGCTCAAACCAAACGAGCTAACTGACTACTCGGACAAGTAAACCGGTCAAGTATTAAGCCGTAAAGCCAACGCTTTACGGCTTTTTTGTTAGCCGCGCTTTATCCCTCAACTCAAATGAAACTCGCTCAAGTCAATCGACACCATCACCCTCTCGCGCACCGGCTGCAGATCCTCGCCCCGCAGGTAGGCTCTACGCCGGGAAGGAAAACCAAAGCCCTGGGCTTCAACGTACTCGCTCACGTACTGGGCGGCTGCAAAGCCCCCAGCCACGTCGACGTGATAGTCGTGTCGACGCAACAGGCCGTCATCTGCGAAGTAAAAATCCTGGAAACGGCTATGACTGGCGATGTGTTGCGCAAACTCGACCCGCAGACCGCGCCAGATCTCGGGGCCTTCCTGCCAGGGCGCGATCTCAGTGACGTTGAACCCCGGCATCGCCATGAAAAACGGCGTCGTCAGGTAGGTCCACATGGCGTATCCGCTGAAGTACGCGCGGTGCAGCGGGTCCCAGGGGGTGTCCATGGCGTGCCCGTCGAATGATTTTCGCGGGTTCGCTCGCTCGCGCACGATTTCTCCATCGGTGGTTTCGATGGCGATGTAGTCGGCACGGAATACCGTGCGCCAGTGCGGGTTGCCGAACGGTGTGACGCTGGCGCTTTGCTGGTGCAGGCTGACGGTCATCTCGCGGGGCATCGTGTCTTGCACCACGCCCTTGATTGCCCACAGCTCCCCGCCCGTGACGATGGTGGCGTTGAGCGTGGTGAACCTGTTCCAGCGCTCCAGGCCGCCATGGGCGTCGAGTACTTTTTTCAGCAAATCGTTCATGGGGTCTGCCCCCCCTTTCAATGCTGGCCAGAATCAAAGAATAGGTCACTGGCCAGTCGTGAGCGGTGCGAACTGGCAAGCGGATCTATGCTCATCCCTCCACTGAACGGAAGCATTCAGGACGCAGAACATGAACATCCGGATTCTGGCCCTGCTGACGGCGATGGTCGCCCTGCCGGCACAGGCCGCCAGCGAAATCGCCCCTCAGGTCGAGCATGTTTCTTTCAACAACGGCGTTGATACCTATGCCGGTAACGGCACGCAGCCTTTCGACCAGACGCTCGAACTGCAGGGAATTACTTTTCATGTGACGCAGGCGTCAGTCGATAGCAGCCGGGTAATGCGCATCGCTCCCCAAGGGCTGGAAATAGATAATTCAGCCATGACTCATCCCCTGGCCAGCGACATCTCCAGGGCAGAAGTTGCAGACATTGATCGGGATGGCTCACCGGAAATCTACGTGTTCGTCAGGTCTCCAGGGCGCGGATTGCCCGGCGAGCTTGTTGCCTACTCCGCCAACCGGAAAAAATCCCTCAGCGCGATCTATCTGCCACCGGTCAGCGAAGACCCGAAAATCGCCGAGGGGTATCGGGGCGAGGACGAGTTTGCCGTGGTGGAAAACACATTGGTGCAACGGTTTGTGCTGTATGACAGCGCGGACGCCTCGGCGGGTCGGACCGGGAAGATGCGCGAGATCCAGTACCGGTTGATGCCTGGGGAGGCGGGATGGATCTTGCGCAGGCAGAAGGTGACGGAGTATTGAGGATGATGGGTGTAACACCGGCTTCGCCCCCAAACCCCTTCTACACTCAATCGCACACCTCCTCCCTCCCCCACCGAAAGAGTCCACATGACTGCACTCAAAGATCGCCTCAAGCAAGGCAAGGAAGCCCGCAAGAAGTGTCCGCGCAATCAGCAGGCGTCGATGGGCAAAACCAGGCGCGACCCTGTTCCGCTGATCAAGGCGTCAAGTGAGGGTCGCATCCGATCGCTGGTCGAATTGCGGTATGGGCGCATGCTGGAATCGCCTTTCAGCTTCTTTCGCGGCAATGCGTTGCTACAGGCGCACGACCTGGCGGGGACGCCGGACATGGGGCTGGTTGCTCCGATCTGTGGCGACTGTCATCTGATGAATTTTGGCGGATTTGCCACCCCCGAGCGCAAGCTGCTGTTCAGCGTCAACGATTTCGACGAGGTGCATCCCGGTCCCTGGGAATGGGACTTGAAACGGCTGGTGGCCAGTTTCCTGGTGGCCACCCGTGACTTGCGCCATGGCAGCTCGGTGGAAGATACGGTCTGCCACCAACTGGTGGGCGCTTATCAGCAAACGATGCTCGAGTGCGCCGAACAAAGCGCGATGGACACCTGGTATGAGTCCATCACTTATGACGACTTACGTGCACAGGCGAGCAAAAAAAACCTGGAGCATGTGCAACGGGCGATGGAGAAAGCCGAACGTCGTACCCATGCGCAGCTGCTGCCGAAAATCAGCGAGCGCGACAAACAGGGCCGCCTGATCATTCGCGACGACCTGCCGGAAATTTTCCACCTGCACAACCACACCACCTTGCTGGATGCCGACGATGACTGGCTGCGCCTTTCGGACTGGCGACCGCTGTATGACACCTTCCTGCGCGACTACCGAGGCACGCTGCAAACCGACCGTCGCGAGCTGCTGTCGCGCTTTGAGGTGCAGGACATGGCGTTCAAGGTGGTGGGTGTCGGCAGCGTCGGTAAGCGTTGCCTGGTGGCGCTGCTGACCGACGAGCAGGAATTCCCGTTGTTCCTGCAATTCAAGGAAGCACGACGCTCAGTGCTCGCCGGCTTCGTGAAGACCAAATCACGGGCCCGGCATGAGGGGCAGCGCGTGGTTGACGGCCAACGCCTGATGCAATCAGCCAGCGATTTGTTCCTTGGTTGGACCACCGGCCCCAGCGGGCGTCACTTCCATGTGCGGCAGTTGCGCGATATGAAGATCTCGGCCGAACTCGAGACCTTCGACGGGGAAGCGTTCGCAGCCTACGCACGGATTTGTGGCCGCGCCCTGGCCCGCGCGCACGCCAAGTCTTCAGGACAGGCCGCGTACATCAGCGGCTACATCGGCAAGAGCCAGGCACTGGCCGATGCCCTCTATCAGTATGCCCAAGGCTACGCCAAACAGAACGAGCGCGACTTCGAACACTTCCAGCAAGCGTGTCGCAAGGGAAAATTGCACGCGCGCTCGGAAGCGGATTTTGCAACGGATCATCTGCCTTAGGCGCGGTGGAGTGCGCCTCGGGAACGACATGAACTTTTCTTCACCCCGCGTTCAGGCCACTCGCTGTACATTTGTCTCGCTCATTCAAGAAACTACGGTTTGCCCGCCCTCCCGCGGGCTTTTTTTTGTCTGGCGAAAAGTCCTGCCCCGGGACAGCCCCCTGGGCAAAATCCCTGGCGGAGCTGGCTGTGAACCGGGCACTGGATACTATTGATCCGCAGGAGCAAGTCCGACAGGTTGAGCCACCAATGCCGGTTTTTCAGCCTTGCGCAGCACCGGCATCTCCAACCGTGCTCGCCCGTAAAACGCCAGCGCCGTCAGCAAACACGCCAGCCACACGAAGATCCCGGCCCAGAAGGTGTGGGACATGTAGTGCCAGCCCTGCACCACCCGCGTCGTGCCGTACACGAACCCCAGGGCCAGTGAGCCATACATGAGTGCCTTGGCATGGCGCCAGCGGTAACGGCGTGCAACAAAGTACAACGCAAGCATGGTGAAACCACCGGAGGCATGCCCACCTGGCCAGCAGCGACCGTCACCTGCGACCTTGAGCAAATCGAAATTCTCGTACCACTCCTTGTGCTCGATCTTCCCGCCGTATTGGGTGGTCTCGATCGGGCAATACACGCTGGTATGGCCCTTGAGGTAGTGGATCACGCCGGTGCTGATGGAGAACGCAAACACCACGTAGAGGAAATCCCGACGATGCTTGCAGGCAAAGCGCAGTACCGGCGCGACTTTGATCTTCTCCAGGAAGGCGATGATTTTCGCGTGTTTTTCGGCCTTCAACCGCGGCCAGAGAAACGACAGCAAGGCACCGATGATGGCGATCTCGCCGGTCCAGTTCGGAATGATCCGCGCCCATTTATGGGTGATTTTTTCGAACAGGTGCACATGGTCCAGCGGGAACGTCTGCGTCACCGGGTCAAAAAAAAGATCGTTGAAGGCGATGTCGATCCGGGTCAGGTCGAACATCAGGAACACCACGACCGCGCAGGCCAGTGGGATACCGAAGTTCAGCCAGTAAAAACGGGAACGGGAAGCCGTCTGCATGGTGCGTCCTGATTCAGAGAGTGAATTCATTCGGTGGTCACCGATTGCCAGTCCGAGGCTTCGATGAAACCAAGGATGCGTGGCGCTTGCTGCGCTTGGGCGGTGACGAAAAGCGCGGAGCCATAGCCAAGGGTCGAAGTCGGTAATTTGAGATCCTTTTGCAGTTGCGCCATGCATTCGCTGTGCGTCACCAGGATCAGGTTGCGCCCGGCAACCTTGTGCGCCAGGGCGTCGCGCAACATCGTGCCTTTGCAGTTAATCAGCCAGTCGTCGCCGGTGCCGACTTTGTTGAACATGTACCCGCTCGTCTGTGCCGTACGCACCATCGGGCTGTTGTAGATGTCGGCGCGACCCAGCCCCAACTGCTCGAACCGTGCACCGACGGCCACCGCAACGCTGCGCGAGCGATCGGTAATGCCATCGTTACCACTCAAGCAGGGCGCGCTGGAGTGATCGCAACGCTCGACATGGCGCACCAACACGATCATGTCGCCCTTGGCCCAACCCGCAAACAGTGCCCGCGCGCCCTGCACATTGCCATGGGCCAGGTCCGGCACGGCGGCGGGCCGTAACAGCAATACCGTCAAGGGGATCGCCAGCAGCGCCGAGGCCAGCACCACCAGCGTATTGCGATAACGGGTAAACCGACCCAGGTCGATCGAGCGGTTTATTCCGAACAGACTCAGTCTCAGTTCCACATCAAGCCGCCTCGCCGGCATGCAGCCTTCATTCGATGCCGCGAGGGTAATGAGGGGGGCGTCGGCAGCCAGTGAAACCGATGTGAAAAAAAGCTTAAGCCTGCGGCAAAAAACTTGTTACAGATTCCGTCCGACAAAATCCTTTCAGCTCTCGTGATTGCTGCCGATACAGACCTGCAACCCACCTTGCTGGCGCCTAAAAACAACAATCTTCCAGCCAACCGACGATCAAGAAACACACGTTCCTGGAGGAATTTTGATGAATAGCTGGTTCGGCAACATCAGCGTGAACCTGAAACTGGGCCTGGGCTTCGGCCTGGTCCTGGCCCTGACCTGCATCCTCGCCCTGACCGGCTGGACCAGCCTGGGCAGTTTGATCGACCGCAGCAACTGGATGAGCGACATCACCCAGCTCAACGCCGGCCTGACCAAGCTGCGCGTGGTGCGCCTGCAGTACATGCTGACCAACGGTGACGAAGCCACCGCGCAGAATGTCCAGACCACGCTGCAGGCCTTTTCCGATCAGCAACAAGCCTTGCTGGCGAAGTTCAAGAGCCCGGAAAACCTCAAGCTGCTCAGAGAGCAAGGCACCGTCATTGATGCCTACAAGACGTCCCTCGCCAAGATGCGTGGCGCCTACCGCACCGGCAACAGCGCCCGCGACGTCATGGGCGTCAACGCCGAAACGGCCAGCACGTTGATCGACGATCTGAGCCGCCGCGTGCAACAACTGCCACCGAGCGATCAGCGCTTCGAACAGTTCCAGGCCATCACCGCCGCCAAACAAGCGTTCTTGCAGGCCCGCTACGAAGTACGTGGCTACACCGCGACCACCAATGCCGAAACCGAGCAAAAGGCCGTCGCCCAACTGGACGCCGCCATTGCCAGCCTGAAACAGCTCAACGTGCACCTCACTGACATCCAGCCCGAGGCCCTGCGTCAACTGGAGACCGCGCTGGGCAACTACCGCAGCGCCTTGCAGGCCTACAAAGCCGCGAACAACGATGCCGTGCAGGCGCGCAAGGAAATGACCGACCAGGGTGCGGCCATCGTGAGCCTGAGCGAGCAGCTGTATCAGATCCAACTCGACCGTCGTGACGCCGAAAGCGCCCAGGCGCGTACCCTGCAACTGATCAGCACCCTGCTGGCGTTGTTGGTGGGCATTATTGCCGCCGTTATCATTACCCGGCAGATCACAGGTCCATTGCGCGAGACCTTGGCCGTGGTCGATCGCATTGCCAGCGGCGACCTGTCCCAGGACGTCCAGGTGACTCGCCGCGATGAGCTGGGTGTGTTGCAACAAGGCATTGCGCGCATGGGCGTGACCCTGCGCGACCTGATCAGCGGTATCCGCGACGGCGTCACCCAGATCGCCAGCGCGGCCGAAGAACTGTCGGCCGTGACCGAGCAGACCAGCGCCGGGGTCAACAGCCAGAAAGTCGAGACCGACCAGGTCGCCACCGCCATGCACGAGATGACCGCCACCGTGCAGGAAGTCGCGCGCAATGCCGAGCAAGCCTCCCAGGCCGCCGCCGCGGCGGATGGTGAAGCACGCGAAGGCGACAAGGTGGTCGGCGAAGCCATCACCCAGATCGAGCGCCTGGCCAACGAGGTGGCGCGCTCCACTGAAGCCATGGGCCTGCTGCAACAGGAAAGCGACAAGATCGGCAGCGTCATGGACGTGATCAAGGCCGTGGCCGAACAGACCAACCTGCTGGCACTCAACGCCGCCATTGAAGCGGCACGCGCCGGGGAAGCCGGTCGCGGGTTCGCCGTGGTGGCCGACGAAGTGCGGGGCCTGGCCCAACGCACGCAGAAATCCACCGAGGAAATCGAAGGCCTGGTGGCCGCCCTGCAGAACGGCACCCAGCAAGTGGCGACCGTAATGAACAACAGCCGCACCCTGACCGACAGCAGCGTGGCCCTGACCCGCAAGGCCGGTGTCTCACTGGAGAACATCACCCGCACGGTGTCCAACATCCAGTCGATGAACCAGCAGATCGCAGCCGCTGCCGAACAGCAAAGCGCGGTGGCCGAAGAGATCAGCCGCAGCATCGTCAACGTACGCGACGTGTCGGAACAGACCGCTGCGGCCAGCGATGAGACCGCTAAATCCAGTGTTGAACTGGCGCGACTGGGGAATCAGTTGCAGATGATGGTGAGCCACTTCCGCGTCTGACGTTCATTGCGCGGGGAATGAAAGATCCATTCGCGAGCAAGTCGAATCGTCGCACCGCCGCTCCCACACTCGATCTGCTGCGATCACAAGTTTTGTGCATTGCATCAATCTAATGTGGGAGCGGGCTTGCTCGCGAATGCGATATGACAAACAACCGATATGCCCGAATTAGCGAGCAGGCAGATTCAACTCCACACCACCTTCGGATTTGAACCGATTGTGTATTCGAGTCCCCAAGCCACTCACACAATCCTTCTGATTGAGTGAGTGCCCAAGAATAATGCGAGCCTCTTCCTCCATCGACCGACCGTTGATGTCTGCCGCTACGCGCAACAGCTCAAAAAGCCGAGAGTCAAGATTACTAATGGTGATACTGGCCACGGGCGCCTCCCATATCCATCAAAACGATCGAGTGACACTACCACGAAGCGGTTAACGATTCTGCGCGCTTGGCCGCGATCTTTTAGCGTCACGCAAATCCCACGCGCAAATCCCCTTCCCGCGCCAAAAACCGCCCTTCCCTGCGCCCGTTCGCCTGACCGTCCTGGTAACTCAACACCCCGTTGACCCACACCCCATCGATGCCTTCAGCCGCCCGTTGCGGATCATTGAAGTCCGCGACATCGCGAATGGTCGCCGGGTCGAACAGCACCAGGTCGGCCCAATGGCCTTCACGGATCTCGCCCCTTTCCTTCAGGCCAAATCGCGACGCCGACAGCCCGGTCATCTTGTGCACGGCGGTGTGCAGGGGAAACAGGCCTACGTCACGGCTGAAATGGCCGAGCACCCGCGGGAAGGCGCCCCACAAGCGTGGATGGGGAAACGGATCTTCCGGCAGGCCATCGGAGCCGACCATCGACAACGGGTGCGCCAGGATTCGTCGCACATCGGCTTCGTCCATCCCGTAGTACACAGCGCCAGCCGGTTGCAGCTGGCGGGCGGCCTCGAGCAAGGGCAGGTTCCACTCGGCGGCGATATCCATCAGGTCGCGCCCGCCCATCTGCGGGTGCGGCGTTGACCAGGTGATGGTGATGCGGTGGGCATCGGTGACTTGCTTGAGGTCCAGGGTCGAGGAACTGGCGGCATAGGGGTAGCAATCGCAGCCCACCGGGTGGGTTTTCGCAGCCTGCTCAAGGGACGCCAACAGCTGCGGGCTGCGCCCCCAGTTACCGGCGCCGGCACATTTTAGGTGGGAAATGATCACCGGGGATTGCGCATGGCGGCCGATCTGGAACGCCTCGTCCATGGCTTCCAGCACCGGCTCGAATTCGCTGCGCAAATGGGTGGTGTAGACCGCGCCGAACGCCGTCAGCTCTTCGGTCAGTTGCATCACTTCCTCGGTGGATGCCGAGAACGCACTGGCGTAGGCCAGACCGGTGGACAAGCCCAGGGCGCCGGCCTCGAGACTTTCGCGCAACTGCTCGCGCATCGCGGCAATTTCATCGGGCGTAGCGGTGCGAAACAGGTCGTCGAGGTGGTTGCTGCGCAGCGCGGTGTGGCCCACCAGCGCGGCGACGTTCAGCGTGGTGTTCGCCGCCTCGACCGCCGCACGGTAATCACTGAACTTCGGATAGACAAACGCCGCAGCGCTGCCAAGCAGGTTCATCGGGTCCGGCGGATCGCCGCGCAGGCTCACCGGCGATGCGCTGATCCCGCAGTTACCGACGATCACCGTGGTCACGCCCTGGCTGATCTTGGGCAGCATCTGCGGCTGACGGATCACCACCGTGTCGTCGTGGGTGTGCACATCGATGAAGCCGGGCGCCAGCACGCGGCCGGCAGCGTTGATTTCTTCGGTGGCACGGGCATCCTGCAAGTCGCCGATGCGCTCGATGCGACCGTTGCGGATCGCCACGTCGGCCGGGTAGCCAGGGCTGTTGCTGCCGTCGATGACCAGGGCATTGCGAATCAGCGTGTCGTACATCATGTCAGTCTCCCAGCGGCAAGTGATCGTCGCCGCCGCGGTAATCGTCCAGGGCGAGTTTGATCCGCCGCAGGCGCTCTTGATTGTCTTGAGGATTGGCCAGTGCCAGCTCGGTGGCAAGCACATCGATGGCCAGCAGCATGCCGTAGCGTGCCGCTGTCGGTTTGTAGATGAACGAGGTCTCGGCGCTTTGCAGCGGCAGCACGATGTCGGCCAGTTGCGCCAGCGGCGAATCGCCTCGGGTGATGGCCAGGATGGGCGCACCGTAGCTGCGTGCCAGCTCCACGGTTTCCAGCAGTTCGGGGGTGATACCTGTCAATGAACAGACGATGACCACCTGATCGGCGCTGAGACTGGCCGCCGTGATCCGCATCATCACCGCGTCGTGACAGACCGCAATCGGGTAGCCAAGGCGCACCAGGCGCACCTGCAACTCATCGCTGCACAAGGTCGAGCAGCCGCCCATGCCGAAGGCGTGAATCATCCGCGCCTTGCCCAGCAGTTTCACCGCATCGGCGAACCGCGACTCGTCGAAGGCCGTCAGGTGCTGGCGCAGGGTCGATTCGATGTCGCCGACGATTTGCCCGTAGAACGCCGACTGATCCGGTGTGCCCGCCGGGTCGAGAAAACGGCTGCCGACGCCGCTGGCCTGGGCCAGTTGCAAACGCAGGTCGCGCAGGTCCTTGCAGCCGACCGTACGGGCGAAACGCGACAGCGTGGCGGTGCTGACTTCTGCGCGCAGCGCCAGCTCATCCAGGCTTGCAGAGGCGGCAAACCCCACATCGTCGAGCATCAGGCGCGCGATGCGTCCTTCTCCGGCGCTGAAGGAATCCTGGCGGGCGCGGATCTGGTAGAGGATGTCCATGGCAGGCGGCTCCGGTTAAATCAGGTAGGAAAGGCCCACGGTCAGGCCGAAGGCGACGAGCGAGATCAGGGTCTCCAGCACCGTCCAGGTCTTGAAGGTCTGGGTCACCGTCATATTGAAGTATTCCTTGATCAGCCAGAAGCCGCCGTCGTTGACGTGGGAAAAAATCACCGAGCCCGCCCCCGTCGCCAGCACCAGCAACTCCGGATGCGGATACCCCATCGCGATGGCCACGGGCGCGACCACGCCCGAGGCGGTGGTCATGGCCACGGTGGCGGAGCCGGTGGCGATGCGCATCAACGCGGCAAACAACCAGCCCATCAGCAACGGCGACAAGTGAAACTCGTTGGCCAGGCCGACGATCTGGTCGGTGACGCCAGCGTCCACCAGGATCCGGTTCAGGCCGCCGCCGGCGCCCACCAGCAAGGTGATGCTGGCGGTCGGCGCCAGGCATTCGTTGGTGAACTTGAGGATCGACTCGCGATTGAAGCCCTGGGCCAGGCCAAGCGTCCAGAAGCTCAGCAAGGTCGCCAGCAGCAATGCGATGACCGAGTTGCCGATGAACAGCAGGAACTGGTTAAAACCCGTGCCCGGGGTGGAAATCAGGTTGGCCCAGCCGCCGATCAGCATCAGCACCACCGGCAACAGGATGGTCGCCATGGTCAGGCCGAAACTTGGCAGGCTGTCGCGTGGCTCGCGCTCGAGGAACTGCCGCTCCAGCGGGTTTTCCGCCGGCAGCTGGATACGCGGCACGATGAACTTGGCGTACAGGGGACCGGCGATGATCGCCGTGGGAATGCCGATCGCAATCGCATAGAGCAAGGTCTGCCCCACCGACGCCTGGTACACCTGCACCGCCAGCATCGCCGCCGGGTGCGGTGGCACCAGCGCATGCACCACCGACAGGCCGGCGACCATCGGCAAGCCGACCATCAGGATCGACACGCCGACCCGCCGCGCCACGGTGAACGCAATCGGCACCAGCAACACGAAACCGACCTCGAAGAACAACGGCAACCCCACCAGGAAGGCGATGCAGACCATTGCCCAATGCGCGTTCTTTTCGCCGAAGCGGTCGATCAAGGTCCGCGCCACCTGCTCGGCGCCGCCGGACTCGGCCATCATCTTGCCGAGCATGGTGCCCAGCGCCACCACCAGGGCGATATGCCCCAGGGTCTTGCCGACGCCCGCCTCATAGGCCCCGACCACGCCGGACGGCGGCATGCCCGCCACCAGCGCCAGGCCGATGGAGATCAGGGTGATGACGATAAACGGATTGAGCCGGTAACGGGCGATCAGCACGATCAGCGCGATGATGGCGATGGCGGCGTACACCAGCAGCCAATAGCCGAAGGACAGGGTCATGCGGTACTCCTCGAGAGGGTCACGTCGAAAGTTTTGTGAAACTCTTAAAACATTTCGAGGCGTAATTTTCAAACGAGGTGAAAGTAATTTTCGTGCAGAGGTAAGGGATGTCGCTTAGAGATATGCAGTGTCGCGATTAATGAAAATCAGGCAGGCGGATTTTCATGACCACACTGCTCGTTCCCACGCTCTGCGTGGGAACGATCATCAGGCAGGCGGATTTCAGTCGTGTTGCACCCGGGCACGCTTGAGCAGTTTCTTGCAGCGCTCCGACAGGCCCAGCACCCGCAGGTGCTTGCCAGCCTTGCTGTAGCGCTCACGCAAGGTATCCAGTGCAGCGATGGCGGAGTAGTCGACGAAGCTCAGGTGGTGACAATCGAGAGTCACCTGCGCAGGGTCGTTGGCTGGGTCGAATTGATTTAGGAAAGGGGTCGTCGAGGCGAAGAACAGCGTGCCATGGACACGGTAAAGTTTGCTGCCGTCGTTTTCCAGGTGACTGTCGGCGTACAACTGCCGAGCCTGCTGCCAGGCGAAATTCAGCGCCGCTATGATGATCCCGCACAACACCGCCGTGGCCAGGTCGGTGAACACCGTGATCACCGTCACCGCGATGATCACCAGCACATCGTTCAACGGCACCTTGTTCAGCACCCGCAGCGAAGCCCAGGCGAAGGTCTGCTGCGAGACCACAAACATCACCCCCACCAACGCCGCCAATGGAATACGTTCGATCAGCGGCGACAGGAACAGGATGAACAGCAGGATCGACACACCGGCAACCACACCGGACAACCGGCCGCGGCCCCCGGAGCTCAAGTTGATCACAGTCTGGCCGATCATCGCGCAACCGCCCATGCCACCGAACAGTCCGGACACCACGTTGGCCGCGCCCAGCGCCACGCACTCGCGATCGGGGTAGCCGCGGCTCTCGGTGAATTCGTCGGTGAGGTTCAGGGTCAGCAACGTCTCCAGCAGACCGACCATCGCCATCAGGATCGCGTAAGGCGCGATGATGTGCAGGGTTTCCAGGGTCCAGGGAATGTCTGGCAAGGCAAACGTCGGCAAGCCGCCGGCGATATGTGCCATGTCGCCCAGGGTGCGGGTTGGCAGGCCAAGCAAGTAAACCGCCAGACCCACCCCCAGGATCGCCACCAATGCCGGCGGCACCGCGCGGGTCAGGCGCGGCAGCACATAGACAATCGCCATCGTCACTGCCACCAACCCGATCATGTAGTACAGGGGCGTACCGCTCAGCCAGGTCTCGCCACTCTTGAAATGCTCAAGCTGCGCCAGGGCAATGATGATCGCCAGGCCGTTGACGAAACCGAGCATCACCGGGTGCGGCACCATGCGCACCAGTTTGCCCAGGCGCAGCAGTCCGAACGCCGACATGATCAACCCGCCCAGCAGCACCGTCGCCAGCAAGTACTGCACTCCGTGCTGCACCACCAGCGCGACGATCACCACTGCCATCGACCCCGCAGCACCGGACACCATGCCCGGCCGACCACCGAACAGCGCGGTCAGGGTGCAAAGGATGAACGCACCGTACAGCCCCATCAGCGGATTGAGATGAGCCACC